>JBGCFP010000157.1:0-6305 GCA_045107005.1 Gammaproteobacteria bacterium | reverse complement strand
GATACTGCATTCTCGTCCAGGTAGAAGTGAGCATCATCAGCATTGTTCTTTAGTCGTTGACGTCCAGCGCCGAACGCATGATAGCACCCCGCGACCGCGGACCGAAAACCGCGAATCGCGTCGGTCATCCCGCGTACGCCGCACTGGAAACAACGTCTAACGCCCCGGGTAACCAGCGCGTCACCTGGCGAAGAAAATCAAGCTTTTTTATTTATTTTTCAATAACTAGCGAAACTATTCTCGAATCGCTTACTGTTCAGGCATGGCGATACGCATCGCCAGTTCCATCGCTTGCTCATAGTTCAGACGCGGATCGACTTGCGAGCGATAGGCACGCGCCAGATCCGCGTCGGTAAGCCCGCGAGCGCCACCGGTGCATTCGGTGACATCCTCACCTGTCAACTCGATGTGGATGCCACCCAGTCGACTGCCCTCCTCTTTGTGAATTTCGAACGCCTGTTCGACTTCACTGAGCACTTTGTCAAAGCGCCGGGTTTTCACGCCGCTGCTGCTGCTCTCGGTGTTGCCGTGCATTGGGTCGCACACCCACAGCACGGTCGCACCAGTGGCGCGCACCGCTTTGATCAGCGGCGGCAAGTGTTCTGCTATGCCGCGCGCCCCGAAACGATGAATCAGCACCAAACGTCCTGGATCATTGTTGGGATTCAATATGTTGATCAGTTCCTGCAACCACTCAGCGCTCATGGCCGGGCCGAGCTTGATCCCCAGTGGATTGCGGACGCCACGGAAATACTCGACGTGCGCGCCATCCACATCGGCCGTGCGCATCCCGATCCACGGGAAATGCGCCGACAGGTTGTACCACCCCTGGCGCCGATCCAGAAAACGCGTTTGCGCCTGCTCGTAGGGCAAATGCAGGCCTTCATGACCGGTATAAAAACTGATTCGACTGGTCTTGTGCACCCGGTTTCCCGAGATCGATTCGAAAAAATTGAGCGAATCGGAGATCGAACTCGCGATCTGCCGAAACTGCTGCGCCTGCGGCGAATGTCGGACGAAATCCAGATCCCACTGTTCGGGGTGATGCAGATCCGCGAATCCGCCGTCGACCAGAGAGCGCACGAAGTTAAGCGTGAGCGCCGCGCGTTCATAGCCACGCAGCAGCAGATCCGGATCCGGCGCCCGATCCTCGGGCGTGAACGGCGCACGGTTGACCAAATCGCCCCGATAGCTCGGCAGCGTCACGCCGTCGCGGGTTTCGGTGTCGGCCGATCTGGGCTTGGCGTACTGACCGGCCAATCGTCCGATCCGCACGACCGGCTGCTTCATGCCGTGCATCATCACGATGCTCATTTGCAACAGGATCTTTAACTTCTTGACGATCAGCTCAGAGCGACACTCTTTAAAGTTCTCCGCGCAGTCCCCGCCCTGGAGCACAAATCGTTCTCCGCGCTGGGCCGCGGCAATCTCGGCGCGCAGCACGTCGATCTCGCCGGACGTGACCAGTGGCGGCAGCGCCGACAGCTGATTAACCGCCAACGCCAGAGCGTCCGCGTCAGGGTAATTGGGTTGCTGGGCGGCGTGATAAGCCTCCCAACTCGCGGGGTGCCACTCGGCGGCGTGTCTGGTGCGTGTCATAGTTCAATTGATGCTACACAACATTTGTTGCGATCCCAAGGCCTTGCGCTTGACTTAACGTCTGATCTTCTTTGGTGCAGTGACATTACGCGGCCGGTTCGGCAAAATGCCGGCCCTCAGATTACTAGCCCCCATGTGGAGACTGATATGACCATGACCCCGGCACAGATTCTCGCCGCCCTCAAATTAAGCGACATCAATTCCGGCACGTGGTCGTCCAGCGGTGGCTGGTCCGACAGTGAAGACGGCGGCATCATCGACTCTTTCAGCCCGGCGACCGGCGAGCGAATCGCCGCGGTACGCGGCACCACGGCGGCGGACTATGAGCGTGTGATTAACGATGCGCGTGAAGTCGCGGCCCAATGGCGACAGATTCCGGCACCTCAACGCGGCGAAGCCATTCGCCTGGTCACCGAAGCGCTGCGCGAGAACAAGGACGCCCTGGGTTCGCTGGTCTCCCTGGAGATGGGCAAAATCAAGACCGAAGGCGACGGTGAAGTCCAGGAGATGATCGACATCGGTGATTTCGCCGTTGGTCAGTCGCGCATGCTCTACGGCCAGACCATGCACTCCGAGCGACCACATCATCGGATGTACGAACAGTGGCATCCACTGGGTGTGGTTGGCATCATCAGCGCGTTCAACTTCCCGGTGGCCGTCTACGCCTGGAACGCCTTCATTGCCGCGATTGCCGGCAACGTCAGCGTCTGGAAGCCCTCACCCAAAACACCGTTGTGCGGCGTGGCCGTCCACCGGATCTGCAATGACGCGCTGGAAGCCGCCGGTTTCCCGGGGATCTTTGCACTGTTCAACGATCCGACCAACGACCTGGCGCAACGTTTTGTTGACGACAAGCGTGTCGATTTGGTGTCGTTCACCGGCTCCTGCGCCATCGGCTGTCAGGTTGGCCATCAAGTGGCCAAACGCATGGGCCGTTCACTGCTCGAACTCGGCGGCAATAACGCCCTCATCGTCGACGAACACGCCAATCTCGATCTGGCCGTACCGGCTATCGTGTTCGGCGCCGTCGGCACCGCCGGTCAGCGCTGCACGACCACACGACGCGTACTGGTGCACAAATCGCACAGCGCGGCGCTGGAAAAACGTCTCGTGAAAGCGTACGGCCAGGTACGCATCGGCAATCCGCTGGATGCCGACACGCTAATGGGCCCGCTGATTGACGAATCGTCCGTGCAGCGCTATAGCGACGCGGTTGCCGCAGCACGTGACGCCGGGGGCGATGTGCTGGTGGGCGGCAACCCGATTGACGGTGACGGGCATTTCGTCGAACCGACCATCGTGCGCGCAAAGAACGAGTGGGAGTGCGTCCAGGAAGAAACCTTCGCACCGATTCTTTATCTCATCGAGTTCGACACGCTGGATGAAGCCATCGCCAAGCAAAACGGCGTGGTCCAGGGACTGTCGTCCGCCATTTTCACCGACAACGTGCAGCACGCGGAGCGCTTTTTATCTGCCGTTGGCAGTGATTGTGGCATTGCCAATGTCAATATTGGTACGTCGGGCGCCGAGATTGGCGGCGCGTTCGGCGGCGAGAAAGAGACCGGTGGCGGTCGCGAGGCAGGCTCCGATTCGTGGCGTGCTTACATGCGTCGCCAGACCAACACCATTAACTGGGGCACCGACCTGCCGTTGGCTCAGGGCATCAAGTTCGATCTCGACTAACCACCCCTGCCTTACCTATCGGTGCCGACCGCGCGTCGGCACCGATTTCGTCACTGACTATTTGTTGGCGAGATCCGAATAGACGATTCGGATGAACTGCTCCGGGCTCATAAAGCCTTTGCCCCACTTCTCATCGAAGTCCTTCATGGGTTTTTGAAACACCAACTGGCTCACCGTCAGGCGTGTGTTTAGCGCTGCGTTCACCCGGTCGTGCGCGGCCTCGAGCATGACCAGATACTCTTGCAGATCCGCTTTGGTGGCTAAGGGGCCGTGGCCCGGGATGATCCTGGTGTCGTCATTGGCAATCGTGAGAACGTTCTTCACCGCCTGCATCATGCCCTGGATGCCGCCACCGCTGCCGGTGTCGATAAACGGATAGATTTTATTAAAGAACAGGTCGCCAGTGTGGATGGCATTGGCGTTCTCAAAATAAATGAAGGAGTCACCGTCGGTGTGGGCATGGGGACTGTGATGCACGTGGATGGTCTCGCCGCCAAAATGAAACGTCATTTGACTGTTGAACGTGACAACCGGCAGAGCCACAGCTGGCGCCGCCGGCACGTCGAGTTTGTAGGCTTCGATGAATTCATCACGACTCATGCGTTTGCGCACGTTGTCGTGCGCAACGATGACGACACCGCCCTTACCAATGTTTTCATTGCCACCGGTGTGATCAAAGTGCCAGTGCGTGTTGACCAGATAGCGCAAAGGCTGATCTGACAATTGACTCACCGCGGCCTTGATCTTGTCAGTGAGCGGTGCGAACTGATCGTCGATCATGAACACGCCCTGCTCAGAGGTGAACACACCGATATTGCCGCCCGCACCGGTCAGCATGTAGACGCCGCCGGACACGGCCGTGGATTCGATTTCCACTTTGTCATAGTCGGTCTGCCCCAGTGCCATTGGCGCGATCAAGATGGCAGCAATAGTCATCACACGTCGGGAAAAAGACTGCATCAATAGCTCCTCAAAAGTTCTTATCGTCGAATGCCGGGCGCAAATAACTCGCGGACGGCCGAGCGCTCGCCAGTGGCGCGCGCTGCACACTGCGACATTGCCTCCAGCGCTTTGTTCAATAATCGTTCGCCACCCGGCACGTCGTTAACGTGCGGCCGGAACAAAGCCTCCATGGGGTCGAGCATGACCGCGTCGCAAAACGGGCTGAGGCGTGCTGGCAGCTGCGCCGCGTGTCGCGGCGGCATCATCGCGGTGAGCTCATCGTAATGATCGCGGACAAAGCGCCACGCGCCATTGCGCGCGTTTGGCTCACGAAACTGAGCGGCCAACAGCCGCTGAATTTCATTCCTGCGCACCAGCCCCTCCAGCGCCTGATCTCGCAGGCTTGCGGCCAGCGCATCGTCACGCGTACTGCCGAGCGCATTGAGCGCGGCTTTGCGAAACTGCGCGTCGCGGCTGGTCGCAAAAGCCTGTTGCAGGCGTTTGCGTAACGCCTCATCTCCGTCCTGGACGGCCACTACGAGGGCAGTTTCCAGCGTTAGCGATGCGAGCTTGGTGGTATCAACACCTTCCTCGCTCAACGCGGACTGCACGTGCTTGAGCGCCGTCAGCCGCGTGCTCGCATCCCTGGCCACCACTGCCATGAAGCGAGCGACCTGCTGAAAAAACACGCGGTCCTCATCGGTCTTTTGACCGTCGATGAAGACCGGATCAAAGGCGCGCGCCGGGTCCAGATTTTCATATAACGCAACGCCTGTCCGACGCAGACTGGCCGCCATTTTGGGCTCATCGCCAAACTTGTCGAGCCAGTAGGTCAGCGCACGCACTGGCGCCACCGCCACGCTGCGATAGGGCGAAGCCGCTAGCGGCTGCAGCGTTCGCCACGCGGTACCGACGGAGAGTGAGCCGTCTGTCAGGCCCGCGTAGACGCTGTCGATCACCGATTCCCAGTCGCTTTCAGACAGCGACTCCGTCGCACTGTGCAGCGCCGTGTAAACGTCGTCATCAACGGCCCAATGATAGTAACCCGCGAAATCCGCATCGAGGGTTATCCAGTCCGGGCAGGTGTCATTGGCAAACGACACGTCGACCTCCCGTTTCGACATCCAGTTACACTGTTGGTGCACTTCCCCGCCACTGCCGTACTTCATGCATACCGGAAACGTCCAGGTCTGAGCATCTGTGTTTGCCGTGCCGATGGGCAGGTAGCGCGCCTGACTCAACGTCATCTTGCCCTCGTTGCACGGCGCACTTTGCGCCACGCGTGGCAGGCCGTTTTGAAACAGGAAACTCTTGAACGACGTTTCGATCACCGGTTCCGATGCGCGCACCAGCGACGCAATGAAATCGTTGACATCGGCGCTGCCCCACGCGAAGCGCTCCATGTGATCACGTACCGCCGTGCGAAACGTGTCTTCGCCAAGGTAGTGTTCAATCATGTTCAACACGGCGCCGCCTTTGGCGTAGGTAATGCCGTCGAACGCGGCGACGATGCCGTGATGATCGGTGACCGGTTCTCGAATCTGGCGCGCGCTGCGCAAGCCATCTTCCATTTTGGCTCGGCGCAGACGCCCAAGCCGCCGCAGCTCTGGTCGCGCACCTGGATCGAACTCACGCACGGCTTTGTAAGACATCCACGTGGCGAACGATTCGTTGAGCCAGATATCGTCCCACCACGGCATCGTGACCAGATCGCCAAACCACATGTGCGCCAATTCATGCGCCATGACGGACGCGTAGGCTTGGCGCTGGGTGACGGGCGCATCCGGTTTCAACAACAGCAAACGCTCCCGAAACGTAATGGCTCCCGCGTTTTCCATGGCGCCGGATTGAAAATCCGGGACCGCAATAATATCGAGCTTGCTGTAGGGATAGGGTTGGTCGAAATAGTTCTCCAGCGGTGCCAGCAGTGCGCCGGTGTTTTCCAAAGCGTAGGCCAGATCCGCCCCTTTGCCGTGCGCCGCGATGCCGCGCAACGGTAGAGGTGTCTTGCGCTTGCCGTTGGGCGGTATCGGGGGCGCTTCCACCACGTCCAGATCCCCCACAGCCAGCGCGACCAGATA
>JBGCFP010000156.1:0-17900 GCA_045107005.1 Gammaproteobacteria bacterium | reverse complement strand
CGGCGTATTTGAAGCCACGATGTTAGCCGCCATTTTGGCGCCCACTGATGCCGCTCTGGGCCAGGCGGTCGTTACCTCGCGCCACGTGCCCGTGCGCATCCGTCAGGCGGTCAATGTGGAAAGCGGATTGAATGACGGTATTGCCTTGCCCGCTGTGCTGCTGTTTGCCGCCATGGCGGGGGCTCATCACGGACCGCACGGCGCCGGCGGCTGGGGCGCGTTTGTCGCGGCGCAGTTGATTCTCGGGCCACTGGTGGGCGGCCTGGTCGGGGCGGGCGGCGCGCGCATTATTGATACCGCCATTGAGCGCGGCTACATCGGTACCGCGGCGCAAGGTCTCGCCGTGCTCGCCCTCATCGCGCTGTGTTTCGCGCTGGCCGAGATGGTCGGGGGCAACGGGTTTATCGCAGCATTTGTCGGCGGCATCGCATTTGGCAACGTGGTGCGCCACGATTGCGAGTTTCTGTTTGAATTCATGGAAAGCGAAGGCCAGCTGCTCACACTCATTACCTTTCTCGTGTTCGGTGCGGTTCTTTTACCAGAAGGCTTGGTCCACGTGGACGGCGCAACCGTTCTCTACGCGCTGCTGAGTCTCACCGTACTGCGCATGCTGCCGGTGTGGTTGTCCCTGCTCGGTACCGGTGTACGACTGCCCACCGCGCTGTTCCTCGGCTGGTTCGGTCCCCGCGGTCTGGCGTCCATTTTGTTTTTGCTGGTGATTCTTGAAGAGGCTGGCATGCTGCACGAGTCGCGCTTGCTGTCGGTAACGGTGGTCACGGTGGCCTTGAGTGTGTTGCTGCACGGCATCAGCGCGGCACCGTTCGCGCGCCGTTATGGCGCCATGGTGGCACGCCTGGGCAAGTGCGCAGAAACCGAAGATGTCCCGAATACGCCCTTGCGCGAAGGCCCCATGGCGAGCCCGTCGAAAGAGACCGAGCGCGCGCCAACCCCATAGCGTAAAATTCCGGGCTGAATTCTCGTCGACTTTAGTACCGGAGAACCTTAAATGAAACCGTGCATCGTTAGCGTCGCCGCGCTGCTGCTAATGGGTTGTGCATCGACCGCA
The DNA here is from genome assembly GCA_045107005.1 of Gammaproteobacteria bacterium. Taxonomy (GTDB): domain Bacteria; phylum Pseudomonadota; class Gammaproteobacteria; order Steroidobacterales; family JBCCMA01; genus JBCCMA01. Next base: position 16,834 of record JBGCFP010000156.1, on the reverse strand, counting down.
CAGACGCCCGCTGTGGCGCAGGAAACACCGACCACATCGTCTTATCTGAGCGACAAGACGCACTCCATTGACGGCCGGTATTTTATCGGCCCGCAACCCACCGCCGCAGATTTAGCCGCGCTGAAACAAGCCGGAGTGACCAAGGTCATCAGCTTCCGCACGCCAGCCGAAATGGAGAAACTGGCGTTTTCGCAACCGGGCTTGTTGCGCGAACTGGGTTTGGGCTACGACGTGATTCCAGTGGGCGGCGATGCCTACGGTTACACGCCGGCGCAGATGAGCGCGCTGGACGAGGCTTTGTCTGATTCGGACGCCGGCGGCAAAGTGCTATTGCACTGCGGCTCGGGCTATCGTGCGTCAATCATCATGGTGGCGTGGCTGGTGCAGGAACAGGGCATGTCACTCGACGATGCGATTACCCACGCAGAAGGCTGGTGGCCGCTGGGTCTGGAAAAAGTGCTGGGACGCAAATTAACCGTTGGCTTCGCAGACGAATAAGCCAAGCCTCAAGAACGCGCGGCGTGACGCGTCGCGGATAGCAGCGTATTGCTCAACAAACAGGCGATGGTCATGGGCCCAACGCCGCCAGGCACCGGTGTGATAAACGCGGCGTATTCGCTCGCCGCCGCGTAATCCACATCGCCCACCAGACGAGTGCCGCCGTCGTCACGCGCAATGCGATTGATGCCCACGTCAATCACAATGGCACCGGGCTTGATCCAGTCACCGCCAATCATATGCGGGCGTCCAACGGCCGCTACCAGAACGTCCGCCGTACGGCACAGCGCGGGCAGATCTTTGGTGCGCGAATGCGCGATGGTTACCGTGCAGTTTTCGCGCAGCAGAAGCGCCGCCATGGGTTTGCCGACGATGTTGGACCTGCCCACAATTACCGCGTTGAGGCCGGACAAATCCAGCCCACAGTCGCGGATCATCATGGAACAACCGAGCGGCGTGCACGGTACGAAGCCCTCCTGGCCCACCGCCAGACGCCCGGCGTTAATGACGTGGAAACCGTCAACGTCTTTGTCCGGATCGATGCGATCAATGACCGCTTGCTCGTCGACGTGCGGAGGCAATGGGAGCTGCACGAGAATGCCGTGCACGGCAGGGTCCGCGTTAAGCTGATCCACCAGTGCCAGCAGCGCGTCTTGCGTTACCGTATCGGGCAACTTATGCGTGAAAGATTCGAAACCAACGTCTTTCGCCTGCACACCCTTGTTGCGCACGTAGACCTGCGACGCCGGGTCTTCGCCAGCCAGCACCACGGCCAGACCAGGTGTAACCCCATGTTCTGCTTTGAGTTTAGCTGTGCCGCTCGCCACGTTTTCGCGTAGCGCCTGAGCGCGCTGTTTGCCGTCGATGATTTGTGACATGCCCACCTTGCTCCCGATATCCAAGCGCCGCAGCTTAAGGAATTTGCGCCCCGTTAGCCATAGTGTTGCCAAAATGGACCTCGGGTATTCCCGCGGTTGCGGGCTCGATAATCGAGAGAGTATGGTCCGTGAGGCCCGGTCTACCAGCAGTAGAAAAACAACAATAGCCGCGCACACCGGTCGGGTTGTTTTTTACTGAAAAAAGATCAGGGGAACTTCACTATGCAGGGAAAGACGTTAACGTCCGTCATGAGCCGCGTCACCGGCCTCGCGGCACTCGCGCTCATTGCGCTCGGAGCAAATGCCAATACCGGCACCAGGGCGTCCGCAACGCCACACACCAATCAAATCATCGTTAAATTCAAAGACGCTGCCATTTCCGACAGTGCGCTGGGGCGCGCGCTGAGCGGTGATCACGATGCTCGTGCGGCAGCGGTAACGCGCAACATGGGGATGGAAGTGCGTTACGCCCGTCAGGTGTTCAACGGCGCCGAGGTCTATCGCCTCGGGGACTGGGAGACGGTCGACGAATTGACCAAGCGCCTGGCACTGATCGCGGCCGATCCGAACGTCGAATACGCCGAGCCCGATCGCCTGCTGCAGCCGATGCTCACGCCCAACGACTCCCGCTACAACGAGCAGTGGCACTATTTTGAAAACACCGGCGGTATGCGTTTGCCCACGGCATGGAACAGCTCGACCGGCAGTGGCGTTGTTGTGGCCGTGATCGACACCGGTTATCGACCGCACGCCGACTTGAACGCCAACCTGCTACCCGGTTACGACATGATTTCCGACACGTTCGTATCGCGCGATGGCAACGGGCGCGACAGCGACGCACGTGACCCCGGTGACTGGACGCTTAACAACGATTGCGAACCGGGCCGCGCCGGTAGCAACAGCAGCTGGCACGGCACGCACGTCGCCGGCACCGTTGCGGCGCGCACGAACAACAACAGCGGCGTCGCCGGCGTGGCGTACGGTGCCAAAGTTGTGCCGATTCGCGCGCTGGGCCGCTGCGGCGGCTTCACGTCCGACATTGCTGACAGCATGCGCTGGGCAGCTGGCGGATCGGTCAGCGGCGTGCCCAACAACCCGAACCCGGCGAAGGTGCTAAACCTGAGCCTCGGTGGCGGTGGCGCCTGTGCATCGACCAGTCAAGCGGCCATTAACTCGGCGCGCAGCAACGGCGCTGTGGTCATCGTGGCGGCCGGCAACTCAGCCGTGAACGCGTCGAATGCCAACCCGGCCAACTGCAGCGGCGTGGTGACGGTAGCCTCCACCAATCGTAGCGGCGGCCGCTCGTACTTTTCGAACTTCGGTTCGGTGGTTGATGTTGCCGCGCCCGGTGGCGACGTGCGCTCCAGCGCATCGAATGGCGTATTGTCCACGTTGAACAGCGGCACCACGTCACCCGGGTCGGACAACTACGCGTTTTACCAAGGCACCAGCATGGCGGCGCCACACGTCGCAGGCGTAGCGGCGTTGATGCTTGCCGTCGACTCATCGCTCACGCCAAACGAAATTGAAGCCACGCTCAAGAGCACGGCCCGTTCGTTCCCGGCCTCGTGCAGCCAGTGCGGCAGCGGCATCGTGGATGCAGCGGCAGCCGTCGCGGCCGTCGGTTCAACACCGCCGCCGGGCGGCGGCAGCGTGCTGCAAAACGGCGTGGCCAAAACCGGCTTGTCGGGCGGCACGGGTAGCGAACTGCGCTTCACGTTGGCGGTCCCGGCCGGCGCCAGCGACTTGCGGTTTGTCATGAGCGGCGGCAGCGGCGATGGCGATCTGTACGTGCGCTTTGGTTCGCCACCAACGACCGGCAGTTATGATTGCCGTCCGTACATCGGCGGCAATAATGAAACCTGCGATATCTCAAACGCACAGGCGGGCACGTACCACGTGATGATTCGTGGCTACTCGGCCTACTCCGGCGCGCAGCTGGTGGCCAGTTTTGACACAGGTGGCGGCGCTACTGGTGGCTCGTTCAGTCGATCAAATTTGTCCGCCTCAACCAATCAGTGGCGACGCTATACGATTAGTGTGCCCGCCGGGATGTCGAATCTGACCGTCACGATCAACGGTGGCAGTGGTGATGCCGACCTGTACGTGCGGCGCGGCGCGGCGCCAACCACCAGTGCTTACAACTGCCGACCGTACGCCAACGGCAACAATGAAAACTGTCCGTTCAGCAACCCACAGTCGGGCACCTGGCACATCGGAGTTCGTGCTTATCGAACCTTTTCCGGGGTGAACCTGAACGCGACCTGGTCGCCGTAACAGGTTTAGAGGGGGGAAAAGCCGGGCCCGGGAAGGGCCCGGCTTTTTTTGTTTCTGACGCTAACGCAACGCCTGGCGAAAACCGCTGCGCTCGTCACCGACGACCACGCCAAAAGAATCTTCGGCGCGCTCGCGCGCGTAGCGCACTAAGGTGCGGCGGATCGCTTCGTCGCCGATACGCTCCCAATCGATCTTGTCGACATTGTGGAACGCCAGATCGTCTGCACCGTCGAACGTCGGCGGTGCAACAATTTCGGTGCGATAGATCACACGCTGTTCGTCACCCTCGTCGGAAATAGAGAACACGAACAGAGCCGGCTGATGGATGCCCCGCTGCGCTAGCTGCTGGAGCAAACTGCCGGGCGTTTTCTCATCGCCGAGGTTCGGAGCAGTGGGTAAACTCAGCTCGCCGGTTTTCGGGTCTTCGCGCAGCAGCACCGACCAGTCGTGTTCGACGATGACACTGACGCTCAGGTTATTGCCAGCTTGTGTCGCCTGGAACATTCGATGATCGAGCGCCAGCGGCACGTAGGCCCCACGGCAATACCCAAGCGGCGCGACGTTGCGCGACCAGAAATCCGTAATGCGCCCGATGAAAATCAGGTGATCGCCGCCGTCAACAGTCTGATGCGCTGCGCAGTCGAGCCACGCGGCGACGCCCTCGAGCACCGGGCTGCCGCTCTTGGCACTGTCCCACGACACCAGATCAAACTTGTTACGGTCCCCCGAGGCGAACAGCGTCGACGTGTCGCGCTGATCGTCGGCCAAAATATTGATCGCGTAGTGTGACGCGTTTTGAAACGTCGCCAGCGACCCGGCGTTCTTGGCCAGACAGAATAGAATCAGCGGCGGATCGAGCGATACTGACGTAAACGAGTTCGCGGTAAACCCCCACGGGGCTTGCGCCTCATCGGTGGTCGTCACGACGGTTACGCCGGTGGCAAACGCGCCGAGTGTGTTGCGCAGCGCGCGCTGATCGGTCACATCACCCATGCTTACGCCGCAAAACCCAGCATGGATTTGATTTCCAGATACTCATCGATGCCTTCCGGACCCCACTCTCGACCGTTACCTGACTGCTTGTAGCCGCCAAACGGGGCGCGTGGATCGAGCTCGGCGCCGTTGATGTGCACCATACCCGTGCGCAGTGATTTGGCGACACGATGCACGCGCTCAATATCGGTCCCGAACACATAGCCTGACAGGCCGTAGGGCGTGTCGTTCGCGATGCGAATCGCCTCTGCCTCGTCCGCGTAGGGAATCATGACCAGCACGGGGCCAAAAATTTCGTCGCGAGCGATACGCATGTCGTTGGTGACGTCAGCGAAAACCGTCGGCTTGACGTAGTAACCGGTGGTCAAGCCCTCGGGACGACCGGTACCCCCGCAAACCAGACGTGCGCCGTCTGTGATACCGCTTTGGATCAGCGCCTGAATGCGGTCCCACTGCACCTGGCTGACCACCGGGCCGAGAAACGTTGCCGGATCCTGCGGATCGCCCGACGCGTACGTTGACGCGATTTGCTGCGCGAGTTGAACGGCGTCTTCGTATTGGCTCTGCGCTACCAACATGCGCGTCGGCGCGTTGCACGACTGGCCGGAATTCATGACGCAGCGCTGTACGCCAAACGTCACGGCACGCTTGAGATCCGCATCGTCGAGAATGATGTTGGCGGACTTGCCACCCAGTTCCTGAGAAACCCGTTTCACCGTCGGCGCCGCGGCCGTCGCTACGGCGATGCCACCCCGAGTGGAACCGGTGAAAGACACCATGTCGACATCCGGGTGTGCCGCCAGACGGGCGCCGACCACCGGTCCGTCGCCCTGAATCAAATTGAACACACCCGGCGGGACGCCGGCATCATGCAGAACTTCGGTCAGTATTGCGGCAGAGAGCGGCGCCACCTCGCTGGGCTTGAGCACCATCGTGCAACCGGCAGCCAGTGCCGGTGCCACCTTGCAGGCGATTTGATTGACCGGCCAGTTCCACGGCGTGATCAACGCACACACTCCAATCGGCTCTTTGCTCACTCGCGATGCGCCGCGGTCTTCGTCGAAAACAAAATCGCGCAGAAGTTTGGATGCAGAAATGAAGTGACCCAGGCCTGCCGGTGTCTGGGCTTTTTTGGCCAGCCACACCGGCGCCCCCATCTCCAGGCGAATCGCCTCGGCAATATCGTCGCGACGTTTTTTGTACTCGTTGGCAATGCCGGACAACAGCTCAATACGTTCCTCGCGCGTGGTGCGTGCAAAACTCTCGAACGCGCCCCGCGCGGCAGCCACCGCACGGTCTACGTCAGCCGGGCTCGCTTGCGTCACGTGCCCGGCGGGCTGCTCTGTCGCCGGATCGATGACGGTGAGATCATTGGCGATGCCGGGATCCACCCACGCACCGTCGATGTAGAACTGTCGGGCGTCTTGCACGATTGGTTTCCTTAGAATGATGAACGGGCCGTTGTCAGGCTAGTAGTCTGCGCAAGAATCGTCGGCCCCGTGAGCAGGTCAGGCTAGTTTACTGTGATCGCGACGAAAACGCCGTACTACCGACAGACACATCAGCCCCAGCACCGGAATCAGCGGCAGGGCTGACAATATGGTGCCGGTTTTCACCGCGTCAAGGCCACCCACGGTCAGGACACCACCGGCGATAAGCGCAAGAGCGGCTGCCCAGATCAGGCGATTGGCGCGAGCCGGCTCCTGATCTGCGCGCAAATTTCGCGTACAGATGGCCGCCAGGATATACGCCGCCGAATCCAGGCAGGTCGCGTAGAACACCAGACTCAGCAGCGTGAAAGCGCCGAGTGTGAGCGGGGCCAACGGTAACGTGCTGATCACTTGCGCGACCATCGCCGACATTCCGTCGCTTGCGATCGTCGCTGCAATATCGAGCCCGACCACCGTTTGCAGATGCAAACTGTAGCCACCGGCAATGGCCAGATACGCACAGGTCCCGAGTGAACCAAACCCGATGATGCCGAGAATGACCTGGCGCACGGTGCGACCGCGCGAAATGCGTCCGAAGAACAACCCCATCATCGGCGCGTAGGCGAGCCACCACGCCCAGTAGAAAACGGTCCACGCTTCGGGAAAGCCGCTTTGCGTCACCGGATCGGTGTACAGCGCCATATGAAAAAAGTGGTCGAGCAGCAAGCCCACGCTGTTAGTCGTCAGCGAAAGGATGAAAAGTGTCGGCCCGACCAACAGCACGAACACGATCATCACGATCGCCAGCAGCATATTGAAATCGGCCAACAGTTTGATGCCGCCCTTGAGCCCTCGGTAGCAACTGGTGCCAAACAGCAGTGTCCACGCGACCAGCACCAGTGCTTTCAGCCCGAGCGTGTCGTCGATGCCAAACAGCTTGGCGACGAACGCGGCCACCAGCGGCACGCCAACGCCGAGCGACGTGGCGGCGCCGCCCAAAATACCGATCACGATCAACAGATCAATCGTGCGGCCCGTGGCATTTCGAAACGCATTGGGGAGCGCCGCGTCGCAGGATTCGCTGACCCGCAAGTAGGGACGACGCTCGACAAACAACATGTAAGCCACCGGCACCGCCGGAATCGCATACATCGCCCACGGGACCAGGCCCCAGTGGAACAGCGGGTAGACGTGCGCCCATTCGATGGCGCGATCAGAGTGCGGCTCAATGCCCAGGGGCGGCGTCGCCAAATAAAAAATGGGTTCGGCAAATCCCCAGGCAACCAGGCTGGCGCCGATTCCGGCGGTGAACATCATCGCCACCCAACTCGGCGTCGAGAACTCGGGTGGTTCATCATCAGGTCCAAAGCGAACGTGCCCGTACGGCCCAAACGCCAGCCAGATGGCAAAGCCGACGCTCGCCAGCCCAGCGCTAAGAAACAGCCAGCCGAAATGGGAGGTCACGAAGCGCATCGCCGACTGAGTTGCGTCAGCCGCATCTTGCCCGTAGACCAAAAGCATCGCGCTGATAATCAAGACCAATGCGAGCGTTGGTGCAAAGATCACCCAGTCGACGGTGGGGCGATTGTGGAATTCAGAGTTCATAATCTAGCGTCAGCGCTGAATTTAACGCGGCGCGCGTCGTTTTGGTTCTGGGAAACATGTGTTCCTATTGTACCTTCAAAGGAAATCGCTTGCGTTGCGCCGACAAGGTGACGATGCGCCGGACGGCGAAGGCATCGATGCAGACATTGGCAACTGGCAGTTGCGCTAGTGATGACCCGTGGTGGCGCAGAACTGATCGACTGGATCGTGATGTAAGACGTCTCAACAACCCGTGATTCCGTGATCAGTTGGTTTCGGACCCGCGGCTAGAAATACCGCGCGTAAACGAAACTGGCTTCGCGGATAATTTTCGCTGAAACGGAATTGGAGTCTTGATCCAGCAAAACTTCGAGCGTCGCTCTGGCCTGCTGGAGAGTTCGCCAACGCAGCGGGCCATCCTGCGCCCCATGGCGACGCAGGAGCGTATCCAACGCCTGCAAACCGTAGAGACCGTATTCTTCGTCTCCACCGTCAATCGCTGTACGGATGGTAAAAAAGAGGTCGTCCGGAGACTCCACTAGGCGCGCACTGGCCGCCAGGGCCTGGCCGCGCAACTGCGCGTCCATTTCCGTGCGAATGGCGTCTGAGAGACCTTCAACGACCGAGACGTTACCCCGGAAGCGGTTTGACTGACCCAATCCTTTTACCAGCGCAATCTTGGTTCTGGTATCGCGTTCCATCGCCAACAGTTCGAGAAACTGGCCCGCGGTCTCGTCGTCAAGCGTCTCCTCCGCAGCGAGAAAATTGACGCCCTCGCGACGCCTCATCGCATCCGGGCTTTGCAACAAGGCATCGCCCAAAGCGTAGCGATGCTCAACCGCAAGCTCAGAAAACATCAGGCGGACCAAACGCCGCTTGTTGCCATCATCGGCGTGCACGGCCAACGCCACCAACTCGCGACGTGCCTTTGCATCGGTGTGCAGATACTCGGCCATCCGTGCAATGTCCGCGCGCACGCGGACGTAGTCAGCGTCGTCCAGGGGCGCCAGCGATCGCAACGCATCGAGGTTGCGCGCACAGATCTCGTTGCAGCGTCGCTCGCCCTCACTGCTTTTCCCCGACGTTGCCCTCACGGGAATATCGAACGGCGATCGGAGCGTCGCGCCCCGCGGCGCGACACCCTGCTCACCGCCAATCGCCAGCGTTGCCGTGCCGGTATTGACCACCGTGCGATTCGGCAAGCGCGCGCTCATTACAGCGACGATCAGCGCACAGGCAAGCGCGACGGTGCAGACAAAAGCCGTAAACCGACTCAACGTAAAAACCCGCTACTGGCCCGTGCGTGATCCGCCATAATTCTGAACCACTCCGCCTAGTTGCCGTCGTGAGTGGCCGACAACCGGTAAAACGTCACGATGTCACCATCACTGCCGTTGCCCGTGTTGTTCTGCGTGTAAGCGCCGGCTTTGAAGTACATCCACTCGTCGGAGCGATCGTAGCCACTATCCAGATCATTCATATTGATCGTCTCGTTCGCGATGACCGCCCCGTTAGAATCACCGCGACGAATGACGACCGAAATGTCGGCGCCGTCGTTGGTAATGGTGTAGGAGAACAACTCGCCGAGCTCGATGCCATCGGACGGCCCACTCGTGCACGACTCGTTACCGATCATGAAGAAGTCGACGTCAGACGAGCCGCGGATTTCATGCGCGAAATAAATACAGCCTTTCGACTGACCCGAACGCTTGCGATAGTAAAGCCGCAGCGGCTCATCGTCATCGGCGTGAATCTGGCCAATAATGACACGTCCCACCTGGCTACTGGATCCGGAGGTGGACACTTTGTTGACGCGCAACGTCGCGCTGAGCACTCCGTTATAGCCGCCCCAGTTGTCGCGATTGCCCGGTTGATAGCCCAACGCCCAGTTGTTCTTGGTCACGCCCGTATCGTCAATATTCGTATTCCCGGCGCGCAGCATTTCACGCAACTCCGACCGAACAAACCCTGAATTGCAGGAGTCGCTTGTGGTCTGCCCGTCAATGCGCGTGACAAACCGCATGCCGCCATCGGTGTGGGTAAAGAAAAACGGGCGTGACGCATCGCTCAGTGGATCAGCATCATCCCACGCATCCTCTTCGGTGCGCTCGGCTTTACACGAATCGTTTGGACGCGGCGCCGGCGTGTCGATGGCCCAGGTGCTCAGGTCAAAATTCTCCCAAGGCTCCTTGTCGGGATCGAGACCGAAGCCGTTGGGCGGCGGCGGGTTCACCGTGCCGGTTTTGATATCCAGCCAGTTGATGTTGAACGCGCCCGATTCGACATTAAATCGCAGCGTGTGATTGCCCGTACTCAGATTGCCCAAGCTGACGCTGTCGGTATAGAAGTTCTGCCAGTTTCCCGTGTTATTCACATTTTGATTGCCGGTCACCTGTGAGCCATCAATTGAAATGCTGTACTGACCCGTGGATTTTGTGCTCGCGAGGCGAACATCTGCCGTGTAGCTGCGGCTGTTGCTCACGCCGATTTCATACTCAAGCCATTCGCCACCAGTCGTCCATCCTACGTTATAACCGCCACCGGAATCGGAGGTGTTCTGGATATCAACGCCTTCGTTGGGCCGATACTGACCGCCGTTGTTCGCCGCGTTTGAATCCTGGTAGTCGGTGAAATCCTCAGCCTCAATTTTCGCGGGCACCGCAACGACATTGTTGTTGGGCGGCGGCGGCGGTGGAGGCGGGTTCCCGCTTGGCCCTCCCGTCCCGTAGACTTCAAACTCGGTGATGTCGGTCCAGTTACTCCCCGCGCTATTGGAAAACACTTTCACCCGCACCTGTCGAGCGTTGATGTCGTTGACGTTGTATTGCTCGATGCCAGCTGTCGTGCCGCTGCTGGTACCCGAGAAAACGCGCGTCCACGACCCGCTGGTGCCGGATCTGGCTCGCACTTCAAAGCGGTAAGTGCGTTGATTGCCTCTGCCCCAGGCCACTCCAATGTCGTCGACTCTCTGCACCGAACCAAGGTCGACGTACAGGTTATTGGCCGAGCCGCCATTGTTGGCTGCCCAGCGCGACGAAAACGCCGTGTTGCCGTCAATCGCCTTTGACGCCGGGTAGTTCGGATGTGAACCACCGAAGTCACCGGCATTACTGATCGAAAACGTCTGCGCGTTCGCACACGCGGCAAGCAGCGACGCAACAGCGGCTGCGCATCTAAAAAACTGACTCATTTTAGTACCCCTAAATTCCGTTTGTACCGTAGACAGAATGACGATTGACACCCTGTGGTGAGCTCGCTTCGCATCCACCTGTGCCAGCGGTGACAATTCTTTGGTGATTGCAAGCCAGATGCGAAACGAATCTGTCTTCGATCATCAAATACCGCGGGCAAACACGTTCAACCGTGTCTTTCTTGACCGTGAGCAACGACGTGCTCAAGCCGTAGGTGGCGATGGCCGCTGTTTGTTCCCCAAAACGACGCGGCGTTCAATGACCCTATAACCTGATGTGTTGAGCGTCCACTAACATCGAGTGCGGATTTGCCCGTACGCAATTGGGCTGGCAATGGTTTGTTTGTCGAGGGTCTCCTTGAGCGACAGGGCGACAAAAAATAATTGGTATGACCCCTGAACGTAAGACGCTCTGCGTGTGAGACATTTCAAAAATTGGTTTACCAATTTTCGGATTGAGAATGTCACAGCGCGTAAGAGAAACGTCTTTATTGAATCAACAAGAAAAATTCCGTGAACGTGACGATAATCAGAAAACCGAACGACAAATTGAGTAAATCTAAAATGAAGAGCGCCCTGTTGATTCGCTCAGCGATGACTGACTGCTCGTTCACAACGGCACTCGCGGATAGAGGCTCCCGGTCAGCGCACTGTTGACCTACGGCTACAGAAGCCGCGCTGCCAAATCAACCTCACCGCAACGGCAACGTGAGGCCGCCAAGGCCCAGTTAACGTAATGGCGCTGTCGCCGATCCCCAACAGTTTGCCCAATTGAGTCCGCGTGCTAGCGTTACGCCTCCATTACTGTTCATCGGATCATCATGAAATACGCAGCCCTTACCCTGACTTTGTGTGCGCTGACGCTGCCCACTTACGTCACCGTGGTGTCTTCAGCTCAGCTGGCTGGCGACGCACCAAAAATCCTGCTTTTCTCCAAAACGTCGGGCTTTCGACACGGTTCCATTAATAACGCTCGCAGTGTCATCAGTCAGGCGGCGATGGACGAAGGCTTTGATGTCGATACCACCGAAGACGCCGCCGACTTTAACGCCGCAAACCTCGCGCAATACGATGCCGTTGTGTTCATGCTGACCTCTGGCAACGTGCTCGACGACACTCAGCAAACGGCATTCGAGCAGTACATTCAGGCAGGTAACGGCTACGCTGGCATACATTCCGCCAGCGACACCGAATACCAGTGGCCGTGGTACGGCGATTTGATCGGCGCCTATTTCGATTCACACCCGGCCGTGCAGGAAGCCACCGTAAACATTGAAATCAGCGACCACCCTTCCACTGAGGGTTTACCGTTAGACTGGGTGCGCACGGATGAGTGGTACAACTTTCAGGAAAATCCGCGCGCTGACGTCAACGTGCTCGCGACGCTTGATGAAAGCACCTACAACGGCGGCAACATGGGCAGCGATCACCCGATCGCCTGGTTCCATGAATTTGACGGTGGTCGCTCGTGGTACACCGGCGGCGGCCATCGCTCGCAGTCCTACGATGAACCAGAGTTCGTCCAACATTTGATGGGTGGTATTCGCTACGCCGCCGGGCTGACCGTTACCGGGCCGGACACGGACGGCGACAGTCAGCTGGACACTGAGGACAATTGCGTCACACTGTTCAATGAAGATCAGCGGGACACGAACGGCGACGGATTTGGCAACATTTGCGATCAGGATTTGAACAACGACTGCATCGTGAACGCGGCTGACCTGGGTATTTTCCGCACGGTCTTCTTCAGCGACGATCCCGACGCTGATTTCAACGGCGATGGCACGGTCAACGTACCCGACCTTGGCCTCATGCGGGTCTCATTCTTCGGTCCCCCGGGGCCGTCGGGTGTCACGCCAGACTGCCAGTAGACCACGCTCGACGGGGGACGCGCGCTCACCGTAGCGCGCGTCCTTTTGAATCGAGACTCAAGTGGATAAATACGTGCTGAAAAGCTCGTCAAAGGTATCGACGTAATAGTGCGGCGCCGTTTCTCCTTCGGCGCGCTCATTCGCCACGTTCTCACCGAAACGCAATCCCAGCGGCGTCAACGCTTTGAAGGTCTTGATAACGCCTGCCTTGGTTGAGCTGGGGCGCTCCTTGAGCTCCAGTACGCCTGCGGCGACCAGTTTCTTATTCGCGGCAACGGCGGACAGTTTTGCACCGTGGCCCTTCAACAGCTTGGTTAACGACTCTGTTCTTCCCGGCATGATTGCCTCACTTTCCTCTCATCTGCCGCCGTGTTTCAGCGACCTCATGAGACTAAAGCAGCGTGGTCGGGTTTTCCAGACGAGCGCCCAGATCCTTCAGGAAAGCGCCCCCGGTGGCGCCATCGATGGCCCGGTGGTCGCAGCCAAGCGTCAGCGAGAGTTGCTGCGCAAACACCAGTTCGCCGTCGCGCTGTATCGGCACCGAGCGCGCAGCGCCGACGGCCAGTATTGCGCCCTGCGGCGGATTAATCAGCGCGGTGAATCGGCTGACGCCATACATTCCCAGATTCGAAACGGTGAACGTGCCGCCGCTGACATCATCGTTGGCCAAAGCACCGTCGCGAGCGCGCGTCGCCAGCTCACCGACCTGCTGCTGAATTTCCACCACCGACCGACGTTGCGCGCTTTTTAGTACCGGCGTGATCAGCCCGCCCTCGATCGCGACGGCTACGGCGACGTTGGCGTCGGCGAACGTGATCACGGCATCGTCTTCCACGTGCACATTCACGGCCGGGTGCTCGACCAGAGTGAGTGCCACGGCGCGCACCAGCCAATCGTTAAGCGATGTTTTGACCGGAGCGGTGGCATTGAACGAGGCGCGAGTTTGCATTAACTGGTCGACCAGTACGTCGCTCTGAAGATAATAGTGCGGAATGTTCTGGTACGACGCGGTGAGTCGCCTGGCAATTTGTTTGCGCATGTTGGTGAACGCAATGCGCTCGGACGACGCCGCCGCCGATTCGGCCACCGGATCCGCCGCGCTGGCCAACCCCAGGTCACTGACACGAATGCGGCCCGCTCGCCCACTGCCCGTCACATCGCCAAGGTTGACGCCGGCGCTGTGCGCCACGCGTTTCGCAATATCGGTGGCGTGTGAATCGGCGCAGGCACCAAACTCCACCGCATTATTCACGGCCGACGTTTTCTCGAGCGGCAACAAGGCGGCTCGCTGCACGTCCTGGAGCTGGATACGGCCGTAGCGACCGCTGCCTTGAACGTCGGCAGAATCGATGCCGCTCGCCTGCAGCGCGGCACGCGCCTTAGGGCTGATCGTACCGTCGTCCGGAATGACCGGCGCCGGTTCAGGCTCAGGCGTTGGCTCGGGCTCAATTTGGGTGGCAGGCGTAGACGCCGCATCGTCAACCAAGCCACCCCCAGCCGGCACGAAATCGCGCACGAATGCATCAATGTCATCGGGCGTCGTGTCGGCTGGCCCAAACACGCCAAGCAACTCGCCGACCGCCATGGTGTCACCTTCTTCGGCCAGGCGGACGAGACACACCGCGTCGTATTCTGCTTCCACTTCGTTGACGATCTTGTCCGTCTCGATGCCAACCAACAGATCGCCCTTGGCGAACGCCGCACCCTGCTCCACGTACCACTCGGCCACTATTCCTTCGACCATTTCGATGCCCCATTTGGGCATCGTAAAGGCACGCAAACCGCTCACCGCCACGCAACCGCTCGACGCACCGCCGCGTCAATCGCATCCGGACCGGGCACGTACGCGCGTTCGAGTTCCCGCGCGAAAGGCACCGGCGTGTGCGGGGCTGTCACCATCTCGACCGGTGCCTTGAGCGAACTGAACGCCTTGCTCGCGACGATCGCCGCAAGGTCAGCGGCAAGCGAGCAGCGCGGTGGAGATTCGTCGACCACAATCAAACGCCCGGTGCGCTCAACGCTGTCGAGCAAGGTGTCTTCGTCGAGCGGGCTGAGCGTTCGTGGATCAATCAGGTCGCAGCCAATACCGTCGGCCGCCAGCGCATCCGCCGCTTTCTCTGCAAAGTACACCATCCTCCCTATGGCAACGATGGTCGCGTCGTCGCCCTGACGCGCGAGTCGCGCCTGACCAAACGGAATCAGATACTCGCCGTCGGGCACTTCGCATTTTTTGGTGTACAGCGCTTTGTGCTCGAAAAACATCACCGGATCGTCATCGCGAATGGCCGTCGTCAGCAAGCCCTTCGCGTCAGCCGCATTGCTTGGCGTGACCACCTTGAGCCCCGGCATCGCGGTTAGCAGGGAGTAGATCGCCTGCGAGTGCTGGGCCGCAGAGTTCATGCCGGCACCGTAGATCAGTCGTACGGTGATCGGACATTTCACGTCACCGCCAAACATGTAGCGAAATTTCGCGATCTGATTGGTCAGCTGGTCGAAACACACGCCAACAAAATCCGCGAACATCAATTCGGCGATCGCGCGCTTACCCGCAAGTGATGCGCCCGCCGCCGTCCCGACAATGGCGGATTCCGAAATCGGCGTATCGATAACGCGATGCGCGCCAAACTCAGGGAGCAAACCACCGGTCGTACCCCAAATTCCACCGATCACTTCGCGCTTGCCTGACGGGGTACCGGCGCCACCGGAAATATCTTCGCCCAGGATGATGACGTTGTCGTCGCGCGCCATTTCCTCGTGAAGCGTTTCGTTAATCGCCTGACGTATGTTTTTGACACTCATAACCGTATCCCCTAGTACGACGCGTAGACGTCGGTCAGGACGTCTGCAGCAGTGGGGGGAGGAGCGCTTTTGGCTTTGGCCACAGCATCGTCGATCTGCGCCAGCACCTCCTGATCGATATGATCAAACTGAGCGTCCATGTCGCCAGCCTGCCGCACGCGCTCGCGAAAGCGGAGCAAGCAATCATTGTCGATGCGCGCGTTCTCCACTTCGCCCGGCCCCCGATAGCGCTGCGGATCGCCTTCAAAATGCCCGAAGTAACGCAGCGTTTTAAATTCGAGCGCTACCGGCCCGTTGCCGGCGCGCGCGTGATTCAACGCCTGTTCCATCTTCGTGCGGACATCAAAGAAATCGTTGCCGTCGCCGTCCAGTGCCAACATGCCAAACGCCTCACTGCGGGTGCGCACATCGGTGGCGCCAACGGCGTAGTCGGCCCCGGTATGCTCACCGTAGCCGTTGTTCTCGAAAACAAATATCGCCGGCACCTTGAGCACCACCGCCATGTTCATGGCCTCAAACACCGTGCCCTGATTTGACGAACCGTCGCCGCCAAAAGCCACGCTGACCCGAGCGTTACCGTCGAGGCTGGCTGCCAGTGCCGCGCCAACCGCTAACGGCGGACCGCCGCCAACAATGCCGTTCGCACCGAGCATGCCAACGCTGAAATCGGCAATGTGCATCGATCCGCCTTTGCCTTTGCACAAACCGTCTGCCTTGCCGTAAATCTCGAGCATCATCGCCACCGGGTCGCAGCCTTTGGCAATGCAGTGACCGTGACCGCGATGTGTCGAGACAATGTAGTCCTCGTCGGTCAACGGATCGCACACGCCGACCGCAACGGCTTCCTGCCCACTGTACAAATGGGTAAATCCGGCGATTTCGCCGGTCTGGATTTCCGCGTGCAGACGCTCTTCAAACTCGCGGATCAGGCGCATGCGCCGGTAAACACGAAGTACATCGTCAGGTTGCAATCGCATGGCGTGTCCTTGGGAAGAAAATCTGGCTAATCGGAATTGAGGTAGGCGGTGAGCGTCTGGTGAAAGTGTCGCAGCCGCACCTCCAGATCGCCAAGCCACAGCCCGTCGTACGCGGCGCTGTTCATACCTTGCTGGACACGCGGCAAATTGCCGCCGTCCTGATCAATGACCATGCCCAGGTATTTCTCGCCCGACTTGTAGTGCTTGTGGCGCGGGCGGTACTCCGGAATTTCATCTTCGTCCACTATGTATTCGAGAGTCCAGGTATCGAAAAACATTTTGTTGGGATCGGTCGGGTGCGGCCGGTGGCGAAACAGCATCAAATGATCGGCGTGGG
>JBGCFP010000155.1:0-8656 GCA_045107005.1 Gammaproteobacteria bacterium | reverse complement strand
TTAGACGCTGCGATTGCCAAAATGCAAGACGAAGGGGCTGCTCTCTCTAGGAACAGTGTCTCAAAATTGTCCGGCGTTTCTAGAAAAGAAATTGGTCGATTACGCGAAGGACCAAATGTAGAAACACCTCTTCGAGATCTCAGGGCTCCAGCATCGGAGCTCTTGAGTAATTGGGCGCTGAACCCTGATTATTGCGATAGTGGTGGCAACCCGGCGGTTATCCCTATTAATGGGGCTATCGGCTCGCTTGAGTCTTTGTATCGCGAAAAAGACTCCGGTCACACGTTTGAGTCTGTATTCGACGAACTCTTTCAAACGAGCTCAGTGGAGATAGTCGAAGAGACTAAAGTGCGAATGTTGAATCGTGCATGTATCCAACTGGGTGATACAAAGTCTGCTATCTATCATTTTGAACGGACACTATTTACGGTCGGAATGACGCTTGTTCAGAACATTACCAATGAGGAAAACGAATCAAAGCTGTTAGAGCGCGCCGCGTTCACGTACGGCTTAAGACCTCTCTCACTGCCGAGGTTTTTGTTGCTCACTAAGTCGGCTAGCGAGAGTTTCGTCGAACTTGTGGACGAATGGATTAGCATGAATGAAGACAAGTCTCGCAGGCTGTCTGGAGAACACATTACCGGTGTTGGCGTCTATGCGTTTCATGTAAGAGACGACCATATTCTGTTTGAGAAAAGTCGAATCTAAACAAACCTACGGCGAGTTGCTTGGAAGGGAGCGTCAACGAGTTATGGGCGCGCCGACATATTGTGTAGACGCGCCTAAACTTTGGCAGTTCCGCTTAGTTTATCCCTGTTCCTACAACCGAGTTTGTTGGGCCTAGTCGAAATGCGCGCTCGGCAGTAAGGCCTTGTGCTCGAGATGAGCCCCGTCCCGTGCCAACCACTGAATTCGGCGATCCTGTTCCAACCACTGACTTTAGTCCGGTGCCGACAACAGAGTTAGGTGCACCAGTGCCCACTACTGAATTTGGTGCGCCCGTTCCTACCACTGAGTTTGGCGATCCCGTTCCGACCACGGAATTTGGCGAGCCTGTTCCAACGACAGACTTAGGAGACCCTGTGCCTACCACCGAATTCGGCGATCCAGTTCCCACAACGGAATTGGTGCGTCCAGTGCCTACCACTGAATTAGTCTTGCCCGTGCCCACAACGGATTTCGTATATCCAGTGCCAACGACAGAATTCAATTGGCTGCCGCCAAGCGTTAGAGATATTCTATCTGTCAGAGTTTTCGTTGAAGTACCAGTTCTGCCAATGCTCAACTTTCCCGTTCCTACAACCGACCTGGTGCTCCCAAACAGTGAGACTCCAGTTCCGACAACCGAATTCAGCTGGTTTGACGAGCCCCGTTTGACTAAGTTTGAGGTGCCAAGCCGTTGCTGTGAAAGCTGTGATACCGACGATGGGCTTATTCTTTGCCCGAGCGTCAACCCTTTAGCCTCCGATACTGCAGAAAATGAAACGAGGCCGGCTACGATAACTGCTGCAAGGTTAAAACTGCGATTCATCTCAATCCCCTTAAAATTGAAAAAGCTAGTCTTTTCTTTCTCGGTCGATAAAGTGGTAGAGACCTACCCCTGTCTCTACCATGTTCAGAGATCCTGATTCTTCGTCAGTTTTCTCGTGAGCGGTCAAAAAATTGTCGAGCGTCCCGATAAAGATGCTTCCTTTTTCCTGCAAAAGTTGCCGGAACTCGTCAAGCGACTCTTCACTTATGCCCTTCGACGTAAAAACTGTTCTTTCGAACAGATTTTGCGTCATGTCGTTAGTCTCAAAATTGTGATCCAGCGTTTCCGCCAGATGGCAAATACTGTTGCCCAAGTGTTCCAATATCGTGGCGTCCATCTCTGACGAAATGTAGTTTTTCGTTAGTGCCCGGATTTCACCCTCTGGTAAAACTTCAACAGCATCGATACGCAGCAACTCATCTAGCATTGCACGAGCCGACATATCGCCGGAATATCTACGCACAAGCTCCATGAAGCTTGGCGTCGAATCCTGACTGCTATCGAATCTGAGCTCGAGAGGAACCCCGTATGGCCCGGTGAAATCTGAGTCTTGATGCCAACCATCAAGCACGCGATTAACCCGGTTGACATCTCCGGTATCGCGCGATTTGCTCGTTCCCCGCTCCAACTGCCGCTTAACTTCTTTCCGAGTTAACCCCGTGAGAATCGCCACCCTCGTACCAGATGGGCTACGACCCTCTATCGGAAAGTCAGACGCGGCAACGTCGACATACACACCCCGTAATTCATCAGCAAACTCATTGAACGAAATTCCATTTCTGATCAATATCCGCACCAGTGGCGCCATAAAACGACGATAGGCTGCTAAAAGCCCTTTCTTTACGTCGGTGTCGTGATTTTGGCCGCCATCTGACAAAATTTAGTTGGCTCATGAAAAGCTGTTCACATAACTTCTGATTGGGAAAATAGTCCCAGTTGGTCAGGGAGGTCAAGACACGCCTTGCCGCTCTGCACAAAGGCTGCACAAAAATTGCGCAAAAAATAGCCTAAGTGCTCGTCAAATATAGGGGTTTTTGCTTAGTAGACTGGCCATGTTCTGGGAATCGCGGTGGTCGATTCAAACGATTGTTTTTAACAGAACGGAGCTCGTAACCCTCGGATTTTAATAAGGGTTAACGTTGTCAGCGGTTGATACTGGTACGGTCTGGCACTAAAAATTTTAACTGAGTCCGAATGACCGCAGAAAAATTGTAAGTTTTTGTTATCGATTTCAAAAAAACAGTCATTTGCCGTGAGCCGCGTCACATTTTTTGAGTTTTTGCGCAAACTCAAATTTTGGGCAAAAAAAAGCCGGCATCCTTGCCGGCTCGAGTTCGCCTCATCGTTTGGGGGATTCTGAGGTTAGCGAGCTTTTCCTGGGTACGTGGAGAAAGCTCACCCTAGTTATACTCAGGCGCCCCTTAACAATCTGTGAACGGTGTCACAAACCCGTGTTTTTCCACCTATTCAGTGATCGGATCCGCGCCAGTCGCTTCATTCCACGAGACAGTCGCACCGCTTTTCAGGGTTTCTACGTAGTTTTCAACCCATTCGCGTTGTAGTTCCGCGCGTAGCTGCTCGGAAGACTCGGCAAACGGGCGGTCACGCGTTTGCTCGAGCAAAATCACGTGCCAGCCGAAACGGGTCTGGACCGGCGCCGTCGTGTAGTTGCCGCTTTCCAGTTCGACCGTGGCATTGAAAAAGGGCTCAACCATTCGACCTTGTCCAAACCAGCCCAGATCGCCGCCATTGGGGCCGCTCGGGCCAGTGGAGTCGGATTTGGCCAGCTCGACGAAATCCGCGCCGCCGTCGAGTTTCTCGATCAGGCTTTTCGCTTCTTCTTCCGTCTCAACCAGAATATGGCGCGCTTTGTATTCCCGCGCTGACCCGGAATTGAGCTGAGCCTCGTAGGCCTCACGAACCTTGGCCTCATCAATTGGATCGTCTTCGGTCTTTTGCGTGATCAACGCGCGGGCCAAGGTGCTCATTTCCTGAACGTAAATCTGACCTTGAACGTCGGCGCCGTCTTGCAGTCCCAGACGCTGCGCTTCCTGAGCCAGTGCCATCATCTGAACAAACCCGTCCCGACCGCGAGTTCGCTCGTCGTCAGTGAGTTCCGACGCGTCTTTGCGGAATTGGCCGCTCAGGAAAATATCGACCGCGCTTTGCGGAATCGTCTCGCCGTTGAGGGTGCCGGCACTCGGTCCGGCGAGTACTTTTTTCGGTGCCTCGACGGGGGCGCACGCCACGACGGTCGTCGCTGCGACAGCGCACCATAGCGCTTTGGTTCTGGAGTTCATGTCAGTTCCTTAAGGTTGATGGATGTAAAAGCTCATTAAAGCGCCGCTGCCTGATCGGGCGTAAGGGCCTTGATCGACAGCGCGTGGATATCTGTTTTCATGAGGTCGTCGAGAGCCTCGTAGATCAGCCGATGTCTGGACAGGGTGGCGTGCCCTTCAAAATGATCGCTGACGATTAATAGCTCAAAGTGCGCACGACCGTCGCTCGCTTCAGCGTGGCGACGATGCCGATGCGTGATGTCCTTGATATCGACCTGAGCCGCCGCGAACGTCTGCGACAACCGCTGCCCGACCGCGTCGATGCGTGCTTGCTGAATCGCCTTGCGGCGCTGCTCGTCATTCACTGGTGGTCGCCTTTGCCGCAGCGTTGTTGGACGCGGAGGCCCGGAATAGCCAAATCATAGACAGAATCAAAAAACACAGCTGCAGACCGAAGACGCCAAAGACCTTGAATTTCACCCAGAAGTCTTCTTCGAATCGATAGGCAATGAAAAGGTTCAACACGCCTACGCCAGCGAAAAACCCCGCCCACGCTGTGTTCAGTCCGCGCCACTGCGAATCCAGCAGGTTGAGCGGTTCTTCTTCCTCGTCATCATCTGCGCTGTCCCCGTCCTTGTCGCCCGATTGCTCTTCCAGCGCGGCCTGGAGCAACGCCTGTACGGTTGGCGTCTTGCCGCGTCGCTGGCTGGCCAGCAAGATCGCGGCAAAGATCCAGAACACAACGCTCAGTTTCCACTGAATAAACTTGGGATCGCGCACCAGGACGGTAATGGTGCCAAGCACCAGCAGGAGGCCAGTAATATAGAGGTGCGACTTGCTGACTTTGCCGGTCGTCAGTCTTTCCACGCCCAGCATCAGCGTTGTCGACGCCATCAGCACCATCGTGGCGATGTAGATGTCGGCAAACTTGTAAGCGGCGAAGAACAGCCCAAGCGGAATGAAGACGAAAAGATTCTGCACGCAGTGACCTTCAGGGGCAAAAGGCCGTGTATCATAGCGCAACGGCCGATGGGGCCCAACGTCCTGCTGGCAAGGCCGGTCTTGCCTGCGCTAACTCGCTGACCCTCCTTTAGATATGTCCAAACGAATTGCCATCCATCCGGTGACGCCGCAGCCGCGTCGCGTTGCTCAGGTCAGTGGACTACTGGCCGGCGGCGGTGTAGTGGTCTATCCCACGGATTCTTGCTACGCGCTGGGCTGCGATCTGGCCAACGTTGAGGGCATTGCCCGTATTCGGCGCATTCGGCAAAAAGATCAATCCGAACTGATGTCGCTGCTGTGCCGCGATTTGGGCGAAATCGCCGAGTTTGGTCAGGTGGACAATCAGGCGTTTCGGCTGCTGCGCAAACTGACGCCCGGGCCGTACACGTTTATTCTCAAAGCGACGAGGGAGGTGCCCAAGCGGCTGCTTGAGTCGCGGCGCAAGACCATTGGTATCCGCGTCCCGGACAATGTGGTGGTGCAGGCGTTGCTCCATGGCCACGGCGCGCCGCTGATCAGTTCGACCGCGCAGATGCCCGATGAGGACGTTGCGCTGAATGATCCCGAGGTGATCCTGGACGTCCTTGGCCACCGCGTGGACGCCGTGGTCGATGGCGGTATCTGCGGCCTCGAGCCCACCAGCGTCATCGATCTGACCGGCCCCATGCCCACGGTTTTGCGGGCCGGGGCTGGCGACGTCTCGTTGTTTCAATAGTTTGGGTGTCTTGCGCCGGCCGCGGCGTATCCACAGGCCCGTCATGATTTGTCTTTTGGGCTGCATCGCCGAGCCAGTGACGGTAAACTAGCTGGCTTTATTTGCGCACGTACCGTGTGCAGCGGGAGAGGTTTTTGAGCAACACATCGGGCGGCAATGGCCGCGTGCTTTCCGGGATGCGGGCATCCGGCAAGCTGCACTTGGGCAATTACCACGGTGCGCTCAAAAACTGGGTACGGATGCAGCACGAATACGAGTGCTTTTTCTTTGTTGCCGACTGGCATGCCCTGACTACGCACTACGATGACACCGGCTCGATCGAAAGCGATTCGATGGACATGGTGATCGACTGGCTGGCGGCAGGCATTAACCCACGCTCTTCTACCGTTTTCGTTCAGTCGCTGGTGCCCGAACACGCTGAGTTGCATCTGCTGCTGTCCATGATGACGCCGCTCAGTTGGCTTGAACGCGTGCCCACTTATAAAGACCAGCAAGAGAAACTGCAGAACCGCGATTTGGCAACCTACGGATTTCTCGGCTACCCACTACTCCAAAGCAGCGACATTCTAATTTACAAAGCGCAGTACGTGCCGGTTGGCGAAGACCAGGTTGCGCACGTCGAGATCACACGAGAAGTCGCACGACGTTTCAATCATCTCTACGGCCGCGAGCCGGATTTTGAGAACAAGATCGCGCGCGCCATTCGCAATCTGGGCAGCAAAGCGGCGCGCTCTTACCGACAGGCGTTGAAGGCGTATCAGGAAAAGGGCAATGAGGGCGCCCTGGCCGCTGGACAGCAGTTGGTCTCCGATCACGCCAGTCTCACGCTGGCAGATCGCGAGCGCTTGCTCGGTCATCTCGAAGGGTCCGGGCGCAGCATTTTGATTGAGCCCGATGCGTTGCTGACCGAGGTCCCGAAAATGCCGGGCTTGGACGGTCAAAAAATGTCCAAGTCTTACGGCAACACGATTGGTCTGCGCGAAGACGCCGATTCGGTCGAGAAAAAATTACGCACGATGCAAACCGACCCGGCACGCGTGCGCCGCGACGACCCGGGCGATCCGGAGAAATGCCCTGTGTGGGATTTGCACAAGGTTTACTCGGACGAACGCACCCGAGAATGGGTCAACGAAGGTTGCCGCTCCGCCGGCATCGGCTGCCTCGAATGCAAAAAACCGGTCATCGACGCGGTGATCGAAGAACTCAGACCCATTCGCGAACGCGCCCGCGAGTATGAGGACGATCCCGAGCTGGTGCGCACCATCGTGCGTGAAGGCAGCGAAGCGGCGCGCGACGTGGCGCGCGATACCATGTCAGAAGTGCGCAGCGCCATGCGCCTCGACTATTTCTAGTCGGTTATTTCCAGGATTTACATTTAATGACCAACGAAGACAAATCGCCGCCGGCATCGGGACCGGTGCTCGAGGTCGTCGAGAACGGCAATCCGCCCGAGCTCGAGATGGAGGCAGGTGCGCCACCGCAGCAACGCGAAATGCCGTTTGCCGTTGTCGACGGCGAGCCGGTGACGCAGCTCCCGCAAGATCTCTACATTCCACCCTATGCGCTGAAGGTTTTTCTTGAAGCGTTTGAAGGTCCGCTCGATCTATTGTTGTATCTGATCAAGCGCCAGAACCTCGACATTCTGAACGTGCCGATCGCACAGATCACCGTGCAGTACACCGAGTACATCGAGTTAATGCGAGAAATGCAGCTTGAGCTGGCCGGCGACTATCTGGTTATGGCTGCCATGCTGGCTGAAATCAAATCGCGCATGCTGCTGCCGCGTCCGGCAAGCGAAGACGGCGAAGAGGAAGATCCCCGCGCCGAGCTTATCCGGCGGTTGCAGGAATATGAGCGCTACAAACAGGCGGCCACGGATCTGGACGAGCTGCCGCGAATCGACCGCGATCACTACGTGGCAACCGTGGAAGCGCCGCAGGAAGAAGTGGTCGAGATTCTGCCGGACATCGATCTGAAAGAACTGTTGCTGGCGCTGCAGGATGTGATGCGCCGTGCCCAGATGTATTCGCATCACCAGGTGCAGCGCGAGACGTTGTCGGTGCGTGAGCGCATGGGCGACGTATTGTCGGCGTTGAACGATCGGCAGTTTCACGATTTCGTGTCGTTGTTCGATCCGGCCGAAGGACGCATGGGCGTCTCGGTGACTTTCCTTGCGGTGTTGCAGCTTGTGAAAGAGTCGTTAATTGAATTGGTGCAGGCCGAGCCCTTCGCCGAGATTCACGTCAAGGCGGCCGGTCAGGCTGAGGAAGACGTGGTCGTTCCCGTAACCATAGAAAATAGTGCAGCGTCGGATAATTGATGGATAAGCAAAAGATTAAGAACGTAGTGGAAGCCGCATTGATGTGCGCAGGGCAGCCACTGGAAGTCAACGACATTCTGCGGCTGTTTGAAGAAGAGCAGCGTCCGGCGCGCAAGGATCTGGCGGAGATCATTGATGAGCTGGGCGAAGAGTTCGACGGACGGTCAATTGAACTGAAAAAAGTCGCGAGCGGATTTCGGATTCAGGTGCGCTCTGAATACAGCGATTGGCTTGGCCGTTTGAGTGGCCAGCGGTCGCCGAAGTATTCTCGGGCGCTGCTCGAAACGCTGGCGCTCGTGGCTTACCGGCAGCCGGTGACGCGTGGTGAAATTGAGAGCGTGCGCGGTGTGAGTGTCAGTTCTAACATCGTGCGCACGTTGCTGGAACGCGGTTGGGTGCGGATTGTTGGGCACCGTGATGTGCCGGGGCGGCCCGCCATGCTCGGTACCACGAAGGAGTTCCTCGATTACTTCGGCCTGACGACACTTGACGAACTGCCGACGCTGGCGGAGCTCAAGGATTTTGACAGCCTGAACGTGGATCTTGAGTTTGACATGCCGCCAGCGCTCGATGGGGCGGCCGACGCCGACAGCGACGAATCCAGCCCGTCGGACGACCTCGATCTCGACGGTGATCGTCAGACCGACTTTGAAGACGCCGATGATGCGGGCGACGAGCAGGACTCAGAAGACGTCGATTCGACGGATGACGTCGACGACGACAGCGACGACAGCGACGACAGCGACGACAGCGACGACAGCGACGACAGCGACGACAGCGACGACAGCGACGACAGCGACGACAGCGAC
>JBGCFP010000154.1:0-18783 GCA_045107005.1 Gammaproteobacteria bacterium | reverse complement strand
ACGGCTACCCGCGTTTTTGCTCGGCGAATACAGCGGTGTAATCGCGCGCGCAAACGCTCGGCGCATTGGGTCTTTTTGCATCTCACTGACTGCGCCGGCCCGCGCCGCCATCAACGCCGCATAGTTAAGCGTCGCTTTCGCTTCATAGATAAGGGCGAACTGGATGGTCGACAGGCCCACCAACAGCAGCATGGGTAGGACAACAACGATCTCGGCAATGGCCGCGCCGCGCTGGCGCCTGGCCCCTGCCCGTCGTTGACCACTGGCACGGCATCGAGTCTGTTTCATTCCTGTCATGGCGATCTCCTTGTAGCGCGCCGCCCGCGCGCGTTAGCCAACCACAACGATAACGCTGCAGTCGTCCGTACTTGAGCTTGCCGCGCGTAACAGCGCATCGGGCAACTGTGCCGGTCGCTCAAGATAGTCAACAATAATATTGGCACATTGAAAATCGGGAAGCACGTCGCTCAGTCCGTCCGTGCACAGCATGGCCAGATCACCGGGTTGCCAGTCGGTTTCGGTGACTTCGACGCGCAGCGCCGAGCCCATGCCAAGCGCACGCGTAATCGCACGCACAGAATGCTGGCCAAGCCCGATGTGCTCGCGCACGTCGGCCTCGCGATGATGATCGCGCGTAATGCGATCCAGCCTGAAATCGCGCATGCGATAGACCCGGCTGTCGCCTGCGTGAAAGCAGGTCATTTTATCGTCGTGAATCCAGCACATCGCCGCCGTGGTGCCCATGGTCTCGCCGCGCGCCGTTGTCGCCGCGTCGCGCACGATGGCGGCGTTGGCCTCCAGCAGGGCGCGCTCGAAAAACGCGGCGTTGTGTTCCGGTGCACTGCGCGCTGCGCGTTGCAAACTCGCCGTCGCCAGCGCGCTGGCGCGCGCACCGTTGCGATGTCCGCCCATGCCGTCAAACACGCCGAAAACGCCGTAGTCATTGAGACACAGCACGGCGTCTTCATTAGTTGGCGACCGCGGCCCGCTCACGGTTGCCGTGTAGCTCGGCAGACCGGCAGGGGGGCGCATGGAGACCACTGCGTTCATCGCGACGCGCCTGAGCCAAGCAATTCGCCCAAACTGTCGAGCGGATCGGCGGGCGCAACATCCGGCGACGTCTCTCCCTTGTTGGCGAAGGCGTCGATATCGGCCAGCAGGCGCACCAGGTTTCGATCTATGGCACGACCGCCCTCGAGTGTCGCCGCGTAGAAATTAAAGTGATCTTCCGCACGCCCCAGATGGATAACCGCAAGGTTGTAATGGGCGCGTGCAAACTGCGGGTCCAGTTCCAGGACACCTTCGTAGTGATTGATCGCGTCGTCGGAGCGTCCCTGATACAGGGCGATGTTGCCAAGCTTGAACATGGCCTGCGCGTTGTTGGGCGATTCTCTGAGCGCGACCATGTAGTGTTCTTTGGCGCGGTCGAAATCGCGCTGGTCAAACGCCTGCTGCCCCAGCCGCATGCGATCCTCTTCGCCGTTAATGTCGCGGGCGACCCCGGAAATACAGCCGCTCAACAGTCCTGCAGCCAGCAGGATCAGCACTGCCTTTGTTGCTTCCCTCATGTTAGCGCCCCAGCTGTTCGTGCCAGCGCAACTTGGCGCGAGCCTTCGTGTGGTACTCGGTACCGGGCGGCAGCAGAGTGATCACTTCGCGCCACAGCGCTTTGGCACGCTCAATGTTCACCGACTCGAGACGATAGCCCTCGCGATACAGTTCCTGAGCGCGAGTTTGCAGTCGCGCGAGCGAATCACGAGCCACGCTGCCCGGTTCATACTGCAGGGCCTTGGACCACGCACGGTGCGCGTCGTGGAATCGACCTTCGGCGTTGGCAGCATCGCCATCGCGAATGTACTGATCGGCGACAACCTGGCTGATTCGATTGGCGTAGACGCTCTTGCGGTTGCCAAACAGAACGCCCTCTTCGCGCAGGAAGCGCGCCCACGATGACGCCGCATCGGTGCGATCACCTCGGTCCAGAGCGCTTTGGCCCTGCTCGTAGTTATCAACCAGCCCAGCGACCTGCTGTTGCAGCCGGAGTGCCTCGTCCCGGAACTGTCGCTGGTTACGCTGCGATCGCGACAGGATGCCAAGACGACGAATGGCGTTGTCACTGTCCCCATTCAGGTACATCTCTAATGACTTATCAATGTACGCGCGACTGAAATCCGCCGAGCGCCGCGTCGGTCCGGCCGGTTTTGGGGCAACCACTGCAGCTTGCACCGGCGGTTCCGCTTTGACCTCGGTCGCGGGCTCCGGTGACGCTGCCGGCTCGTCCGATTCGCTCGCCGTTTGCGCGCTTGCCGTCGCCGTCCCAGCGCTGTCTGACGCGTTTTGTTCGACGTCAGCCACGGCTGCTTCTGCCGCGGCGGGCTCCGCCGCGACGCCATCGGCCACAGGCGCTGTGCCGGTCTTTGCAAGTTCGGTGCCTAATGCCATCTGTCCGGCCACCGTTTCCGACACTTCCGATTGCTCGGCGACATCGGTCGGTGCCGTCGCTGCGTCCTCCGCCACAGCCGGCGTCGGCGCCTCGGCGACGGGCGTCGTCTCGTCTTGGGTGACAGGGGCTTCCACAGCGACACTTTCAGGCTCGGGCAAAAGCACCGTGCGCGGACCGCGATTCATGAACATCGCCAACGCGATGATCACTGCCGCGCCAGCCACAATCAACGGCAACAGTTTTCTGGTTTCAAACTTCGACCGGATCGCACCGAGACCTGGCATAGTCTTGGCTTCCGACGCCTTGCTAGGCAACGCCGCTGCCTGCGTCGTCGCCAACACCGTTTCATCGCTGTCGGGCGTGCGCGTGCTGAACTTCAGGCCGATGCGCCCAAGCTCGAAGCGATCGCCGTCCATCAGAAGCATGCGACCAACGCGTTTGCCTTCTACCCGAATGCCGTTCGAACTTTGCAAATCCTCAATCGCGTAGCTCTGACCTTCGCGAACAATTTGCGCGTGCCGCCGCGAGACACTGCCGTCGTTGAGCGTCACGGTCGCCAGATCGTGTCGACCCAGTACCGCCGGAAACTCATCAATGGCGAGCCATTCGCCGGTGGCGACAATTTGCAGATACGCAGACGCCACGGCGTCATCGGCAATCAATATCGTTTTTTCACCCACCCATTCGGTGGCCGGATTCGAAGACGACGCCGGCTGGCTGGTCTCATCGGACAGTACCGGAGTGGGCTCCGGCGTGAACGGTCGGTCGTGAGCGGTACTCATGCCAGGCTCTCTCCACAGTGTAAGCGTTCGTCGGCGGTGCGAAAACGCAACTGATCGCCAACGTGAATCCCTAGTCGCTGCGCGGCACCGGAGGGCAATTCCAATACCGATTTCGCGCGCGCGCGTGCGATGCGAAAACGCCGCAAGTTTGCAGCGATGTGTACCACCTTTTCCTGGCTGTCCAGAAAGACGACGTCAATGTCAAAACGCATGCCGATGGTATGCACGCTGTCGCAGGGCCTTATCCATAACCCTTCGTCGGGACCAAGCTCACGGTGACCGAGCAATCCAATCAAACGGCGCCGCCACGTGTGGGCATAGCCAACGCGAGAAATGACCGGCGTCCGCGCGTCGTTAATAAAAAGTGCCGCCACGTTCGATGAATTAGCCACCAAAGAATCCCATGGCGCCCTGATCGCGGCCTTTGATGAAAATCGGAAAACCAATGATGATGAACATCATCGGAAACAACACGCCAATCAGCGGCAACATCATTTTGACCGGCGCCTGGTTGGCGAGCTTCTCTGCACGCAGGAAGCGTTCCGCACGACGTTGCTTGGCCTGCGACGTCAGAATCGGACCAAGCTCGCCGCCAATCTCCTCCGCCTGGTTCACGGCGCTGACGAAGTTATTCACCGACGAAAGATTAATGCGACGACCCAGGCGTTCGAGCGCTTCGCGCCGCCGAGCGCCGGTGCGCACTTCGCGCAGAAACTGGGAGAATTCTTGTCTGACCGGGCCCTCGGTCATTTTATCGACCGAGTGCGCCATGGCACTCGAAAAGTTCAAGCCGGCGCGCATCGTCAGCACCAGCAAGTCGAGGAAAAAAGGAAACTGCTTCTCAATGTGGGCGTGGCGTTTCTTGACCATATCGCGCAGCCACATGTCGGGGTAGAAGTACCCGAACGGGATGAACATGCCCACCAGCAAAATCGTCGACATCTTCTCGGGCTTGAGAACGAAGAAACAGTAAAGAAACATGAATATGCCAAAAGCGAATCCCACCCGGCGCGTGGCAATCACTTCCGCCGGCCGCAACGCATAGGCCATCCCCGCGGCATCCAGTTTGTCCTGCACCACCTCCAATTGAAATGGAGACTGCGACGCTTCCACTTTCTTGATAATGATGCCGACGAACGGGCTCAACAGTTTGAAAAACAGCGGCGGGCGATCACGCCAGTTCTCGTGGCCGACTTCATCGCGCGTCATCCACACGGAAATCAGTACCCACAGCAGACTGCCCATCGACAGCGCGACGAGCAGTACCGGGACGCTTGGCAGATCGCTAAACATCGATGGTCACAATTTTTTTGATCATGAACGCGGCGATCAGCGTCATCAGCAAAAGAATCACAATGACGATCCAGCCGACCGGTTCGTGGAACAGCGCGTTCATCGCCGCCGGTTCCTGCTTGAGCAGAATCAGGCCGATGACGTAGGGCATGCAGCCGACCACCCAGCCCTGCATGCGGCCCATCGCGGTCATGGCTTTGATCTTGCCTTCCATTTGCGCCTTCTCGCGCAGTGTCTCGGCCAGAATGATAAGGGTATCGGCAAGATTCCCGCCGACGCTACGCGATATGCCAACGGCGGAATTGAACAGTTCCACTTCGGGCATCTTCACCCGGTCGTACATCTGCTCCAGCGCTTCGTTGAGGTCACGACCGAGCTTGTACTGTGCGACTACCAGTGAAAACTCCTGACTGATCGGCTTGGGCTGCTGTTCCGCGGCTTGCTCAATCGCACGCGACAGGTTGGTACCGGCGCGCAGTGCTGCCGCCATCGACGATAAGCAGTCGGGTAACTGGTAGACGAATTTCTCGGCCCGTCGCTTGCGCATCAGGCGCATTGCAAGACCCGGCAGCAACGAGGTCACAACAATGGCAATGATGGCGCCCACCGCGCCGATCATCATGTAACCCACGGCGGCAGCCACGACCAGAGCCGCGAGGTTCACCAGAAACAGAAATTTCGGATCCAGATACAGGAAGGAGTCTTTCAGCGTGCCGCCCACATTGCGCACGAACTGCTGCTGGTACATCCCGGCACCTTGCACCAGATACTGGTACGAACCGAGGACCATGCAGACGCCAAATATCAACGAAAAGACCAGAACGTATGTCACGCGCGTTCCTCCCAACCTGGATCCAGGTCCATAGCGTCGTTACCCATATTGAAAATTGTCGTATCCAGGTCGAACCCTGAATCGATCAGTTCTTTGTAAAAGTGTGGTGCGTAACCGCAACCGCGAAAATTGCCCGCCGTCTTACCGTTCTCATCAAAGCCCTTGCGCTTGAACTCGAAAATCGGCTGCAGAAGAATGATGTCACCTTCCATGCCGTCGACTTCGACGATGCTGGTAATCTTTCGCGTTCCGTCAGCAAAACGCGTTTGCTGCAAAATAATATCGACAGCAGACGCCACCTGTTCGCGAATTGCGCGCACCGGCAAATCAAAACCGGCCATCAGAACCATCACCTCGAGTCGCGCCAGCAAGTCACGCGGGGCGTTGGCGTGGCCGGTGGTCATCGACCCGTCGTGACCGGTGTTCATGGCCTGCAGCATATCGATGGCTTCGCCGCCGCGACACTCACCAACCACGATTCGGTCGGGACGCATGCGCAACGAGTTTTTGACCAAATCACGAATCTCCACCGCGCCTTTACCCTCGACGTTGGGCGGGCGACTTTCCAGCGACACGACGTGATCCTGGTTGAGCTGCAGCTCGGCGGCGTCTTCGATGGTCACGATGCGTTCGTCTTCAGGGATGAAGTTCGACAAGATATTCAGCGTTGTGGTTTTGCCCGAGCCGGTACCGCCAGACACCACGATGTTGCGCCGATGGGTCACCGCGATTTCCATGAAATCAGCCATCTCCTGGGTCAGCGTTCCGAAGCCGACCAGGTCCTGCATGCCCATTTTACGTTTGGCAAACTTTCGAATCGTGACCGTTGGCCCGTTCAACGCCAGCGGCGGGATAATCGCGTTAACGCGTGAGCCGTCCGGCAGACGCGCGTCCACCATTGGCGAGCCCTCATCAATGCGCCGACCCAAAGGCGCGACGATGCGCTCAATAATCGCCATCAGCGACGCGCTGTCGTGAAAGCGCGCTCGATCCAAAGTAAGACGTCCGCGGCGCTCCACATAGAGCTGCTCCGGCCCGTTGACCATCACTTCGGTAATGGCGTCATCGTGGAGCAGTGGCTCAAGCGGACCCAAGCCGATGGCCTCGGCGACGATCTCTTCGATGATCGCATCTTCATCAACGCCTATCGGAAACAACAGCTCTTTGTCGATGACGATCTGATGCGCCGCGCCGGTGGCTTCTTCGCGCAGTTCGTCGTTCGACATCTTGTGAATTTCGCCGCGCTTGTGCAGCCCCAGGTACTCGAGGACTTCGCCGTGCACGAGGCTCTTGAACTCCAGCACCTCTTCGCTCTGCGTCGCCACCTCTTCAGCCGGAAACTGGGCGTCAACGACCACCGGTACGGCAACCGTTTCCGGCACTGCTTCGGGCTCGCCGGACGCGTTGACCAGCACCAGCTCGGTCTTGCCGATGCGCACACGATCGCCGACGTGCAAGCTCTCGCTGCCGCGCATCACCGCGTCATCTTTCCAGATGCCGTTGGTGCTGCCCGCATCGGCAATGATGACCCCGTCGTCGGTCACAATAAGGTTGGCGTGGTGGCGCGACGCGTGCAGCTCCTGCACCACGAGTTCGCACTCCTGTGCCTTGCCGATGCGATAGGTACCGGGCTCCAGCGGCATCATTGTGACACCGCCCGATGCGTTGCAGAGCTTGAGCTCGAGCATCGTCGTTAGTCCTTGAGACTAAAGCGCAACGACTCGTCCGAGCTGTCTTTGAGCTGCTGGGCACGATCGAGCATGTCGCGGTTTATTTTGCTCGACGGATCGATCAGGCTCGGCGTCACGAACACCACCAGTTCGGTTTCGTCGTCGCGAAACTCGCGCGATTTGAACAGCTCGCCCAAAATCGGAATGTTGCCCAATCCTGGAACTTTGGTGACGTCCTTACCCCGGTCGCTGCTGAGCAGACCGGACAACACCATGGTTTCACCATCGCGCACGTTCATTTCGGTGTTGGTGCGTCGCGTGATGAAACCGGGAATTCCAAGCACCTGAATCGACGGATCGATGTCGCTGACTTCGACGCCCACTTTCGACGAAATGTAACCACTGGGGTCGGACACTGGCTCAAGCGTCAGACCGATGCCGAACTCCTTGAACTCGACAGCAATGGAACCGTCCGGGTTGGTGACCGGAATGGGCACTTCGCCACCGGCGAGAAAATCGGCGCTACCGCCACTGCGACAAACGAGTTTTGGCTCGGCCAGAAAGCGCGCCTCACCGCGATTGGCAAGGATGTTCAGCGTCGACGTGAGCGACGTCGACATGCCCAGGAACACATTTCCGCCGCCGACGTCGAGCGGCACGTTGCCGCCAAGTGCGAGGTTAGTAATCTGGTTGCCAGTAGGAGTGACCGGGAAATCGGTGCCGCGAAACAGATTGTTGGTGCTGTAGTCGCCGATGTAAGAGTAGCTTGGGCCGTTCAGAAAATCGCCCCAGTCCACGCCAAGATTGGTCAGACTCTGTTTGCGAATCTCAACGACTTTGACGTCAAAATAAATCATCGCCTCGACGTTCAGGCCGACCGGGCTGGTCAGATTGACCGCCTGATTGAGCTGCGCGATGGCTTCCACGCGGGCAAAATCCTGCGCGGTGAGTACCTGACCTTCGATGATGATTCGGTTACCGACCTGTCGCGCCGCCACGCCTTCAATCGCACCCAGTGACTGACGCACTTGCTCCAGTCGGTTTTGCGGCGCTTCCAATAAAATGGTGACCTGATGGCTGGTTTGATCGCCGTTACGCAACCAGATCCGGATATCCGTCACGCCGGGTGCCTGTCCGATCAACAGAAGCTGGCTGACATCGGCGAGCACGCGCACGTCCAGCAGTGCATCGTCACCGATCGCGACGCGCGACACGTTACGCGCTGGCAGCACGATGGTCTGGCTGACCAGCACCGTCAGGTCTTCGCCTCGGGTCACGACAGCGCTCGACGGCAGTGCGATCAGCACGACCAGCACAGCGCTGCAACACGCTAAAATTCGGCGCATCAGTTTCTCCCACCGCGAATAATCTCAACGCCGCGGCGCACTTTTTTCTTTGTCTGGCCCATCAAGTAGGCGTCATCAACCCGCTCCGGGAACGCCGGGCTTGGATCTTCCGGCGCGCGCAAAATCACCGACATCGTGCCAGCCTCGCGCGCATGCGTGATCTTTGCTGCGTTTTCGGAGCTCACCGACAAGGTAATGGTCTGGTAGTGTTCGTTGCGCTCGGAAGCGTCCAGTTCGTTCATCGCTTCGCCGGTGGCGAGAATGGTCACGTCGGTGAGTAGCGCTATGGTGAAGGTCTTGCTGCCGTTATCCATGGTCACCAGCAGATCGATGCGATCTCCCGGACGCAGCAACCCGTTCACGGACGACACCTGGTCTACCGGGAACGTGAGGGCGCGCTCGCCTTCGGGAATCATCGCCGAAAAACTGGTCCCGGTCTTGGTCGCCGCGTGCGACTGCAAAAGGACTTCACCGCGTTGGATGGGGTACAGCAGCCGTCGACCGATAATGTTCTCGACGTAGTCCGGTGTGATGGCGTCGGTGTGCAGAAAGCCGCTCGGCACTTTGCGTACCACGAGGTTTTCGAACGACAGCATTTCACCAACGCGAATGTTGTAAGCCGCCACCACGGCTTCGACCGGCTCGTACTGAATGTCGAGTTCTGCACGACGGGCATCGACCGTGTTGGTGATGT
Source organism: Gammaproteobacteria bacterium (assembly GCA_045107005.1). Classification (GTDB taxonomy): domain Bacteria; phylum Pseudomonadota; class Gammaproteobacteria; order Steroidobacterales; family JBCCMA01; genus JBCCMA01. Next base: position 9,723 of record JBGCFP010000154.1, on the reverse strand, counting down.
ATTCGTTCATGAAATAGGCAGCAGCGCCGCCACTTACCAGCGCGACCGCCAGCAAAACTGATGTACCCTTGTTCATGCTACCCCCCGTAGCGTGAGCTTTCTCATTGTCATGGTGTCGCAACCACGACGACTCCCAAAGTCGCCGCCCTTGTGATTGCTAAAAACCGCCGATGTGATGTCCGCTAGTGCGGCTTGGCCATCGCGTCTGCGTATTCATCGTTGTGCTCTTTTACGCCGTCGAGGTAGTTGTCAACGAACGTCCACGCGGCGACCAGCGCCAGCGCGACCACAACGTATTCCACCAGCGCCGAACCGCGCTGCGTCGAACGTTTTTTCATTTGCTGCTTCATTATCCTTTCACCCAGTGAATCAATAACATGGTTTTGCCGCGGTGTCCCGGTTGATTGGGCACGAACGTCAACTGACACAGCTCGGCGTTGCGCTGGAACACCAGAACTTTCTCCGCTGACTGCAGCTCTTTGGCGTACGGATCCTTCGCCCAACCCTGGCGCCGCAGCTCCCGTTCGTACCACTGCGCGTTCTGCACAGCACTGCCGGGCGCATAGGCAACGATGCTTTCCGCCCGTTTTCCTGCATCCAGCGAATCAATCTTGCTCACCGTCTCACTGCGCCGTGGCAAGGGAAAAGACGTATCCTTGCTCGAGCCCTTCACGCGCGCCGAAACGGTAATTCGACCTTCGCTAACACCGCCGGACGCGTCGCGCACCTGGACACTATAAAAATAGTTTCCCTGCGCCGTCGCCACGGTCGTGTATTTGCCAAAATCCTGGCGGTTGGCGTCCAGCCCGGCTTGCTTCCACTCGCGCTCGTAAAACTCGAGCACTTTTTCCGCCGATTTCGGCGTTGTGAACGTTTTGATCGTCATCGGGACGCCGTTCATCGCCATTTTCTTTGCCGCCCAGGTCGAGCTCATGCCCTGCATTTCTTCAAGCTCGGGCAAATCGACGGCAAGCGGGTCCTTGGCGGCAATGCACGCCAGCGCAGCAACGACCAACGCTGCGCGCCAACGGTTCATTTTCGCAAGTAGTTGGGCAGCACGCGTGAATTCGACGAACGACGTGAGTTGAAGTCCTCGACCGGGTTCGCATCCATCCCTTCACCAAACAGGAATGAGCCCAAACCCACGGACGTCAGGGTACCGAGCGCGTCGCCAATCAGCGTCACACAACCCGCCATATCACCCAACGCCATCGCGTCGACGCGTTCGCTGAACATGTCTTCATCCGGCGCTGCCCAGGCGTTACCGAGCACCGCAGATTTCGCCACCATCGCCATGCGCACCGGTTGATCGCCGTTCATATAATCTTTGGTCAGCGTCGTGACCGTCGCGGTCGAAAAGCCGTTAGCGCCGAGGTTCAATCCGTCGACAAGATCGACGCCCACCGGATTGCACTGGATGGAATTGCTGATAAATGAGCCCAGCTCGGAATTACTGATCGAATCAAACACGCTGCTGCCGCCTGCTCCCGAGACGCCACTCCAACTGCTGTCATTGGGGTCGACGGCAAACGCGACGGCGTCGACGACGCGTGAGGGCACCTGCGCCGCTCCGCGCAATACGCTGGTGCCTGTCTGGTGCTGCAGATCGAGTGCCGCTCGACGAGGTGTGCGCTGAGGGTTCTCACTAACATCACCGTTGAGCATGAATTTGTCACCGCGATGGCGCCACATGAAATTGATCGATGGCGTGTCATCGTGCAGCCCCTGGACCGGGTTGCCGAAAAACCGATGGTCGATTTCCTTGCGCAGGTCGTTCTTGGATTTCACCGCTTCCCGGTCGCCGTCGTTGCGTGATGAGCTGGCCGCCTGACGGTTGTTGCCGCTCCCGGACCAAACGGTGCGTTCCCAAGCGGCATAGCGACTCGCTTCAATGGTCTTACTCTTGATGTCGCCATATTTGGCGATCAGCGGCATCGCAAACATCACCGGCACAAAGAACGCCATGATGATCAGGAACTCGGTGATCGAAGATCCGCGCAGGGTCGATTTGTTCATCAGCTTACATCCTCAAAATCAACGCGCCCCGGTGCAGCCATCATGCTGTCGGGGACACAGAGTCCTTGTTCCAGTGACACCGCGGTCTGGCTCAGCATCCCGGCCGCTGTCTTATCCATTCCGTGCAGTACTACGGTGCGACCATCCAGCGTCGCGTAACAGGTTTCGTGCACGCGATTGCCGATACGTCGGCGCAGCATTTCGCACTCCACGCCGGCAAACGTCGACGTGCTCACATCAAGACCGTTGGTTAGCCGCGGGTCGAGCGTCGCGAACTGCTGATCAAACAGCGCTTCATTGATGCGATCGGCATCCCACCCTCGATCGTCCTCACGCCACTTTTCACCAGCCAGAGGCACCATCGGATTGAGACCGTAGCGGTAGCTGTACTGGCCCGGCCTCGCTTTGTGTTCAACCCACTCGATGGGCACCGTCTTCATCGGGATCTGCGTGCCTTCATATTTCCAGATCGCCGCCTTGTTCATGAACTCTTCGTTGGATTTCGAGTTGTTCACTTCTTCTCGACTGCGTTCCCAATCGAGAAATTTCTGCGGGTCTTTGATGTAGGTCTTGCCAGTGCGCCGAACCAGCGTCGCGTCGTCGCGAATGATCAACTCAGACTGCGTCACACCTTTGGCCTGCGCAGGCGCGCCTTTGTCACGCAGCTCTTCGCGCTCGTAGGTGTTTACGACGTTGTAAACCACGCGCAGGGTGAAATCGGCGTCGCCGCAACCGGACGATTGCTTGGCAGTGGTTTCCTCTGCCATCGTGACACGCTCGAGCGCGTCAGCGCCGCAACCGGCCATGGTCAGGCCAGACAGCGCAAGACCAAGACCTAAGACTGAGCGCGCATTTCCCATCTGCTGACCACGGATCACAGGATCCCTTGCAACATTTCCCGCGGTGGGTCGGTCAGACGAGCTTCCCAAAACGGGTTGTACACGTTCGCGTACTCGCCACGCGTGCCGTTAAACGCGCTGAATCCTTCGCGTGGACGTTCGAAATAAAGCTCGGCCCGGCTCAACGCCGCCATCCGAGTGGCCGTTGTACGCAGGCCCATCAAGTTGGTCAGTCGTGCCCGCGTGATCGGCATCGTGGCGTACGCGGTAAAGTTGAACGTCTGGCGAGTGTTGCTGTTGGGCGTGGTGTCCTGCACGTCGTAGTAGTGATCGATGCCCGTGTAGTTGCTGCGCTTCAAGCTTCGCGCATTGGCCCGCTCACGCGACAAACGATGCCACTTGCTACTGCCCGGGAATTTGTATTCGAAACTGTCCTCAGCCGACCAGTTTGCTCGACGACCCAGTGTTTCGGTCGTTCTGCTGTTTTTACGCAACGAGCCCGCCACGACAAACAGTCGCCATTCGCGATCAGTGATGAATTTTTCAGACGCACCGTAACTCTGTCGCGACATGCCGCGCATCCGGTTTCTGTCATCCCGTCCGGCGCGATAACGCTCGATGAAACCGTTGAGCTGGCTCGTTTCGCGCGCAATGTCCAGACCGACGCCTAAACCACGCAATTGCGTCATGTCGCCAGTGTGATTGACGCGCACGTTCTGGTCGTGCGCGACCGCTGCCGCGCGCATCACTTCCGCTTGCGGCGTAAACGCCAAATGCGTCGCCATGCTCCCGTGTGCCGAGACCTGCGCGACCGCTAACCCCTGGTTGAGCAAATCCGACGCGTTGATAAAAATGGGTGCGAACTGTTCAGAAAGCTGTTTGACCACGCGCACACCGCGCTCGATGATGTTGAGCGCACGGTGAATCGCGGTGCCAATGCCGGGAATCGCGTTGAGGATCGTCGCGATGTCTTCGATGCCGTCGACCGTCTCTTCGACGTAGCGAATCCACGACACGTAGCTGACGTAATGCCCTACCGCCACGTGATTTGCGATCATCGCTCGGTTGGTATACGCCATGAAATTGAGATTGCGCGCCGCCCAAACAGCGCCGCTATACGCCGCACCATCGGCAGCGTTAACCAGTCGCGACTTCTCGGTGGCCATCTGCGACGTGTTGTACATCACAAATACTGCCGAGGCGCTGACCGCCATTAGAACCATGCCAAGATAAAGTGCTTGACCCTGCTGTTTTGCCCTGCGAAGTATTTTCACGGTATTCCCCTGTTACCGCTTTGATTTCATCCGTTTTCAACGTTCGTTGCGAACGTCGAAGCTCTGCGACCGGACCCCTCCGGCCGCAGAGCTCATATCACAAACTTACGGCTGGCCGTTGTCCGTGAAATCCGCCATCGTGTGCTTTTTGGTCCCTGCGGTGTTAGCAGCGTTACCTGCGTTTTTCGCCGCATTCTGAGAATTGGTGCCGTCGTTACCGGCAACTTCCTGGGCAATACCAGACAGCTGTGCCGTCACGGTGTCACCGAAAAAGCCCATTACACCGATGGCTGCTACTGCAACCAGTGCGACGATAATGGCATATTCTGTCAAACCCTGCCCTAACTGGCGCGACTTCATCCTGATTGATTTCATTGTATCCTCTCCTGAAACGCGATTGCGTCATCTACCCTAAGCGCTGCTAAGCAGCGATACCCAATTGACTTCAAGCCGGTTTAAACCGACTCCGGTATGTTTTGACGTCTATTTACGTGAATGTCAAAACATGGCCGGCGGGCCACACTCGTCGCTGTGTAGGCGCATTCCTACAAATGCAGACGGCGACAGAAAATTGCTAAGTTGTTTCAGTACATTATGTATGACAGGAGATTCGTATGCGGAATGCGACAAGCCCTCCGACTATGGCCAACGTGCCGTCACCACGCGTTAATTTGCGCAGCAAGCAAGCCCTTTCTGGCCAAAGCACGACCAAATGGGCGCCACTTCATTCACTTTTGCTGGCCGTCACCCTCTCAGTGGCAACGCTGGCAAGCCACGCGGTCGAACCGACCAACATGGCAATCAAGGTTAATTTGTTTCCCGGGTCGGACGAAATGGCCCAGAGTTTCACCGAATTCGAGCGCCATACCGTGGCGCTGAGCGTGCCCCAAGAGACCGCAGAAGGCTTCTTTAGCGAAAAAACCCAAGATTTGGAGGGCCGTGTTTACCGACGCTCTTTCTTCGTGCCCGCGGCCAACGGCTCGGCGATCGAAGTATTCACCAACTACCGCGACGCGTTTGCCGGGCGCGGCTTACAGACTCTGTTTGAATGTCAACGGAGTGACTGCGGCGGCGGGCGCAGTGCCTGGTCCAAACCCCTGGACACGACTTTGGCAACCAACGTGGAGAAGGAGCAGCAGTTTTACCTCGTCGCAAAACTGCCGTCGCCGGAAACGTGGGTGGCTTTGTTTGTCAAAGGCCTGCCCGGTTGGGGAACCGAGTACATGCTCGACATCATTGAACCCAAAGCCCTGGTCACCGACCGGGTCAGCATTTCCGTCGACGACATGATTGCCGCGCTGGATCGCACCGGCAAAGTCGCGATCTACGATATTTTCTTCGATACGGGGAAATCTGAGCTCAAAACACAGTCAGATCCGGTGCTCGCCAACATTGCCACGTTACTGTCACAGCGCGGGGCACTGTCTTTATATGTTGTCGGGCACACCGACGACACCGGTCGGCTCGAACTCAATCGCGGTCTGTCCGAGCAACGGGCTCAAGCGGTCGTCGATGCCTTGGTTGAACGCGGCGTCGCACGGCGACGATTGCTCGCGTTCGGCGCCGGACCCTTTGCGCCGGCGGCAACAAATCGCGATGATGGCGGTCGAGCAACGAACCGTCGCGTTGAACTGGTCGAACGACTGACCACCGATTGACCGCGGACTGACGATAACGACATGTGCGCCTTCGCCTCTGCCGCGCGGGCCACATTTAATGCAGTGAAGTAACCACCATGACATCTCGGCGCGCCGCACTGCTGCCGGCTCTTTCGTTACTCCTCACCGGCCTGTGCCTGCCGCCCTTCAATCTGTGGCCACTGGCGCTGGTGCAATGGGTGCCGCTGCTGTGGTTTTGCGCCCGCGTCGATGCGGCGAGCGCCGGCCTGATTGGCGCCATGGTCGGCGCCGCTTGCGGTCTGCACGTGTTTTTCGGGGCGAGCGTCCTTGACCCCTGGACGCTCATGCTGGCCTGCGGCGCGTTGGCACTTGGCCACGGCGTTTTTTTTCTGGCCGCGTCACGACTGCTCAGCCACTCTTCCTTGTTCGCACCGTTGCTACTGGCTTGTTTGTGGGTCGCCATTGAACAGCTTTTCACTCTGGCGCTGTTGCCCTTTTCCATTGCCGTGACGCTGACGCCAGCGCCAGCTACATTGCAGGCCGCCGCCCTGGGCGGTCAATCGCTTGTCGTCTTCCTGTTGCTCTCGATGCAGACGACGCTGGTGGCGTTCCTGCTGCATCCCAATGACTTGAACCGCGTGCGATTTGCACTGACGTCGATTATCGTCGCGTCCTCCATCAGCTTCAGCGGCGCCGTGCACCAGGTCGCCGTGACCTCAACGCTGCGCGTCGCAGCGATACAGACCGATCTGCATCCCTATCACTACACGTTTTCCGAAGCAGACGGACAGCTCGACCATTTGTCGCAACACAGGGCACAACTGGAGCAATTGCTTCGGGCGGAGCCGCCAAGTCTGAGCGTGTGGCCAGAGGTGGTGTTTGGACGATACGAATGGCGCGCGCCAGGCGCCTACACGCATCGCCCCGTGGGACCGTCGTTGTTCGCTGGCAACGACCTCGACATGAGTGGCCGCAAATATAACGCCGTATTTGGCGTCGACAGCGCTGGCGATGTCGTGAGTCGTCACGTGAAAAGCACGTTGTTGCCACGCATGGAAGCGCAGTACAGCCCGGCGCAAGATCCGTTGCCGCATCTGGTATTGCCCGGCGCGCCGGGCAGCCTGATTTGTTTTGAATCGGCGTTTGCATCCACGGCCGTTCGCTTGAGCAAGGCCGGCGCGCAGTTTCTCAGCATTGCCACCAGCGACGCGTACGCTGGCCCCGCCATTTTGTCGCGACTGCACGCGGCGTTTACCCAGCTGCGCGCCATTGAAAACCGGCGTGCCGTGGTGCGTGCGGCCAACGGCGGTCCGTCCATGATTGTGCTGCCCAGCGGCAAAGTGGTGCAGCAGATGGGACAGTTTGTGCACGGCGTATTGCGTCATGAAATTCCGCTGTCGACAGAGCTGTCGCTGTACACCAGCACGCGACTCTTCTGGTCGATTGGATTCGCCGTGCTGGCGTTAGCTGCTCTGGCTATGGCTCTGAGCGTGCCACCGCACGAGGACGTGATCGCACTGCCACCGCACTGGGGCCGCACCACGTCCAGCCTCTTGCTGGTCGCCGTTACACTGATCGTCACGCAGCTCGCCTGGGTATCGCGCGAACATCGGCTGGCCCGCGATGCAACGAGCAACTGGCCCGGGATGGGCTTTCACCGCGAAATTACGGACGGACCGGATTACGCCGGTATTTCCTCCGATCAGGAATCGTCCGACTTGCCTGCGGTCGTCGCAGCTGCTGCCCGACGCTTCGGGATCAACGTGGCGACGGCCGATGTCACCGCGCGGCTCGAAGAACTGCGCAGCAAATCGATTCACCGAATCAGCGCGCGCGATCTGTTTGCGTCCTACGACCTGGCGACGGTCTCGTTTCCCGGCAACACCAGCGATTCGGCCCTGCCCTGCGCAGCGTCTTTGACCGATGGATCAACCGTGCTCATTACACGTCGCTTCGACACCGCGGCACAGATTTTCGAGCCGTCCAACGAACAGTACACATCGGTGCCTTGGGCGTGGCTGAATACGTCATTCGCTGAACCACCCGTTTGCGTCAGCGGACGGACCTACGGCTGGGATTTGCAGTGACCGATTCCACGTCAAACCCGAATCAGTTGCGACGCTCGCTGAGCGGCGCGCTCGGTCGCGCATCGGTGACGCTCAAACCACTCGCGTGCGGCGCGGTGGGTTACGTTTGTCGTCTCGACTGCGACGCCGACGTGGATCCGCTAACCGTTAAGATTCTTCACGGTCGGCACCGGCGCAATCAACAGTTGCACGGGGCCATGGCGCGGGAATTCGCGTTGCTCGATACGCTCGACCATCCTCGTCTGCCGCAAACCAAAGATCACGGTCAGTGGCTGGATCGTAGCGTGATTTCCTACCGCTACATTCAGGGCCGCCCGCTGCTCGACCTCCTCGCAGCAAACGAAATAACGCCGCGGCTGGCCATAGATCTCGCGGTGCAGTTGTTCGATATCCTGACCCATCTTCACGAACACCGACTGTGCATTGTGCACGGGGACATCAGCCCTGAAAATCTGCTGATCAACGATCAACAGCAACTGTTTCTGATCGATTTCGGCACGGCGTGGGCCAGCAGCATCGCCCACGCCGGTGGCCAGCCCGGCAAGCCTTCCTACCTGTCACCGGAACAAGCCCAGGGCCGCACCTGTACGTACCGCAGCGACCTTTACCAGAGCGGGATCATTTTGTTCGAACTGCTCACCGGCAAGCGCTACAACCCCGGCCAATCGCCAATCGCGCGGCGCGCGTTCGCGGCCAGCCCGGAGATTGACCTCGATGATTTTGTCAGCGTCCCCTATCGCGCCGTGCTCCGGCGCCTGCTCGACCCGGAACCCATGGCACGGTGGCCAACGGCGCGTTCTTGCCTGGGCGCACTGCAACGACTGCAACGCGAACCGGATTTGTGGTCGACGGGGCTGACCACGAACGGCGCCCAGTGAGTCTTGACGCCGCACAAACGACCGCGACGCCCGGCGACATATCCTTGCGCTGGCTTTTGGCGATCTATCTGGTTGTGCCGTTAAGCGCGGTGGTGGTCGTGTTCGACGTCATCGCGCTGCAAGGGCAGTGGCGAGACGCCTTGCCGCGCGATCCGGGGAAGACGCTCTGGTATCTGTTGTTGTTTGGCTTGCCGCATATTGTGGCGTCCGAGATGACGTTTCTGCGCCGCGACTACCTGGCGCGCTATCGGCGTTTGCTGACCATCGCACTGCCGGCCTGCGTCGGTCTTGGCCTGCTCCTGACCTACGGGTTGAGCCGACAAATCGCGTACGCCATTTTTGCCTGTCTCACCATGATTCACGTCATCGGTCAGCAGGTTGGATTGTCGCGCGGCATGGTCGAGGGCACATCGCGCTTTTTCAGGTGGTGGAAGTGGTCGCTGATCGGCAGCGCGTGCAGCGTCATGATTGCGCTGGGGCTGCCGCCAGAGGGCGACAACGCGTGGACGACTCACACGATGGTCGCGCTGGGCCTGCTGGTGATCAGCAATCTGTTTTTTTTCATGGTGGTGCGCGATGCCCGGCACCGCACTGGCTACTGGTACTGCTGCGCGACACACGCCATGGTGATTGTGGCCGTGCTGTGTTTCGTTCTCGACTATCCTTTTTTTGCGATCATGCTGCCGCGCCTGGTGCATGACGTGACCGCGTTTGCGTTCTACACCACACATGAGCGCGCCCGCGCACGGCAGGCGGCGCAACCCGGCAGATTGCGCGCGGCACTGGCGCGCGGGGTGACCATGTACTGGGCGCTGCCGCTGGCGGCCATCGCGCTTGCCTTAAGTTTTAATTTGCTCCTGCCAACGCTGTTCGTGCTGACTCTGACTTTGTTGCATTACGCATTGGAGAGCCGCATCTGGCGCTTCGGTAGTCCGCATCGTGAGGTGATCCGTTTTGTCTGATCGTCCAACGTTTACCCAGCTGCGGGTTAGCGCCGACTATCGACCGAC
>JBGCFP010000153.1:0-7589 GCA_045107005.1 Gammaproteobacteria bacterium | reverse complement strand
CGTCGCGAATGCGGACCTGCATAGCGTCGTCATCCCCGTAGCGAAAACACAGGATGTTACTCTCGGGTGGGTAGGGGCAGGTGAAGCCCTCGCGCCTTCGAATGATGTCGTAGGCGCGCGCGGTCATGGCGTAGCGATCGTCGACGTAAGCACCGAGCGTCTGTTCACCGCGAAACGCCAGGGTTAGAAATATTTTCAGACTCAAACTGGCTTTGGTGCACTCCACCGCACGCGGCAGCGAATCGTAGCCGTCCTCATCATGGCCGTAGGCCAGATAGCTGGCTTCCTGATGAAACGCCCGATCGAAATCGGCGCCGTCTTTTAGCAGCAGCGCTGCGCACAGCGTCGGTACCTGCATCATTTTATGCGCGTCCCACACCACCGAATCGCCCAGCGCGATGCCGTCCAGATAGTGGCGAGATCGGTCGGCGAGCAGCGCGGTTGCCCCGTGACAAGCGTCGACATGAAACCAGATGTTGTGCTTCTGGCAAAACGCGCCCAACGCTTCGAGCGGGTCGTGCAAGCCCGTCGCGGTCGAGCACGAATTGCCGATCAGGACCATCGGGCGGCGCCCGTCAGTCTTAACGCGATTCAGCGCGTCGTCGAGTTTTTCGGGCCTCACCACGCCGGTGTCGGTGACATCCAGTGGGTAGACGGCATTGGCACCCAGCCCGAGGATCGACACCGCACGGGCGACCGAGTAGTGACTGTTGCGAGGAGCGAGCACGGCCAGGTCGTGTGGCGTGCCGTGCTCCCAGGCGTCAGGGGCGACGCGGGCGCGGGCGGCGAGCAGGGCGGTGAGATTGGCGAGCGAGCCGCCGTGCGTCAAAACACCCGCGCTGTGCGGTGTGCGTTTGCCGCTGCCGGGCGCCGGCTGCTCCGTCCAGCCGATTTTGCGTAGCATCCAGTTAACAACAGCAAACTCCAGCGTTGCCGCCGCCGGACCCATTTCGTAAATCGCCATCGGATTATTGACGACGCCATTGACCAAAGCCGCCAGTGCGCCAGGGTAGTCGGGAATACCGACTTGATGGGCGATGTAAGCCGGGTGATGCAGTTTGACTGAGTAACGCAAATACTCATCGAGAAACGCACTGAACGCCGGGCCATCCATGCCGCCGTCGGGCATGAAGCGCTCGACACCAAGGGCGTCGTACACTTCTGACAGTGGCGCGTAGCCCGTCGCCGGTGCGTCACCGCTCGTGTGCGCTTCGATGTGTCGACGCAAGCGTCGGGTCGCGTCGGCAACGGCCGCTTCAAAGGCGTCGAGTTCGCGCGGCGAATCGGCGCGATCTGTCTCCATCAACGCTTCTGGTAATAGGCGCGTTCGGACAAATCGTGCCAGGCTTTCGTGTCGGACTGGAACGCCCGATACGATTCGAGCACGCGTGCAAACTCCGCGTCGTCCGCCGCGATTTCGTCGAGCACTTCGGTGGTCAGCGCTTTGAGCGTAGCGAGCACTTCGTCGGGTAGTGGCCGCACGTCGACCCCGTGTTCATCGATCAACGTGCGCAAGGCGCGCGGATTGCTCGCGGTGTATTCCGCGTGCATATGAGCGGCGGCCGCCGCGCTGGCGGTCATGACGCAGCTTTGCAGATCGGCCGGCAGCGCATTAAACGCCTCTTTGTTGTACATGGCTTCGAGCACCGCGTTGGGCTCGTGCCAGCCCGGGTAGTAATAGTATTTGGCCGCTTTATGCAGACCGAAGGCCAAATCATTGCTTGGCCCCACCCACTCGGTGGCGTCAATGTCGCCGGTTTTAAGTGCGTTGAACAACTCGCCGCCGGGCCGATTCACCGGCACACCGCCGGCGCGACGGAACACTTCGCCGCCAAGCCCCGGAATCCGCATTTTCATGCCGCGCAAATCGTCGACGGTATTAATTGGCTTGTTGAACCAGCCACCCATCTGCACGCCGGTGTGCCCGGCAAGCGATGGCACAAGCCCGAAGCGGTCGTAGACCTCCCGCCACAGTTCCATGCCGCCGCCGTAGTACAGCCAGCCGGTCATTTCCGTTGCGTTCATCCCGAACGGTACAGCGCCGAACAACTGCGACGCCTGGGCTTTGCCTTTCCAGTAATAGGACCCCGCATGACCGATCTGGGCCGTGCCGTTGGCGACGGCGTCAAACACTTCAAACGGTGGCACCAGTTCGCCGGCGCCGTAGAGCGTGACGGTGATCCGCCCGCCGGTCATCTCGGTGATGGTCTTGGCGAGGAAAGCCGCGCCGGTGCCAAGGCCAGGGAAATTGTTCGGCCACGTGGTCACCATCTTCCACTGGCGCGTCTCATTGGCGGCGCTATCGCAGTTGGTATCCGCCACGGCGGCCGATTTCTGGCAGCCGGTCAGCGCGGCGCCAACGGCGGTCAGGCCAGCGGTGGTGACAAAATCACGACGTTTCATAAATATCTCGCATGAGGAGGGCTCGCAGCTGGCAAAGAACTGCGCATTAATAGCACAAAAAAAGCCCCAATCTTCCGATTGGGGCTCAATGCCATCCTGGCTAAAGGTGATTGAGTAACTTGACTTGTGGCCCTGCGTCCTTGCATCGTCCTGCAGCGGACTCGCGTCAATGCTCTGGACACAAATTCAAAGTCCATGAACAGCCTTCGTACGTAAGTATGCGCTTAGACAGTGCGGGGCTTAATCAGGTGAATGCGACGCCGCGTGTAGGACAATGCCTACGCCGTAAACCTCTGGTAACACTTTGATTTCATTAATACAGCGGGTGACCCACGCGCAAGTCCATGTTGCGGGGGAAAGTATTGGTCAGATTGGACCGGGTCTAGCTGTGCTGCTCGGTATCGAGCGTGGTGACGCCCGCGCTCAGGCGGATCGACTCCTGGAGCGTGTGCTGACCTACCGCGTTTTTTGCGATGCACAAGGAAAAATGAACCGCAGCTTGCTCGATATTGACGGGCAAATCCTGATTGTGTCCCAGTTTACGCTGGCCGCGAACACCCAAAAAGGGACGCGTCCCAGCTTCTCCAGCGCCGCGGCGCCACAGGACGCGGAACGGCTGTACGATTATTTTGTCGAACAGTGCCAGCAGCGGCTGAGTTGCGTTCAGACGGGTCGCTACGGTGCCGACATGGCCGTTTCACTGACCAATGACGGCCCCGTCACGTTCTGGCTACAGGTCAAGCCTTAAAAAAAACGTGAGGTCGCGACGTAGTGTCACAGGCCACACTGTTATAATGTGGGATTGACCGTCTACCAATATTTTGGAGAGATACCATGAGCTTCGCGAACATTGGTCCGTTTCAGCTGCTAATCGTGTTGCTGATCGTGGCGCTAATTTTTGGCACCAAGAAACTGCGCTCGCTGGGCGGCGACGTCGGTGGTGCGGTAAAGGGCTTTCGCAAAGCCATGAGTGATGAAGAAAAAGACCCGCCCGGTCTGCCGCAGAGTGACGCGGAAGACACCAGCGCCGCCAAATCCGCCGACGCTCAGAAAACGTCCTGACCACGCCCGCGGCTCTGGATTGCTTAGAGCCAGTCACCAGGCCAGATCGTGTTTGACGTCGGTTTCACCGAACTCGTATTGATCTTCGTGATCGGGCTGGTTGTGCTCGGTCCCGAGAGATTGCCCAAAGTGGCCCGCACGGTGGGTCGCTGGCTGGGTCGCGCGCGTCAAATGGCGCGCTCGATGCAATACGAGCTCGAGCGCGAACTCGATCTCAAAGATCTCGATTTGAACGCGACCAGCACCAAAGACGAGTCGAGTGGCGTCACGCCGCATCCCGCCTACGGCAAGTTGCCGGCACGGGACGAACACGCTAGCGATGCGGACTCGGACGACGACGAGCACGACCAATTCGATGAGTCCCTTGACCATTCTGACCACGGTGGCGAGCCCGACGACGATCTTGCCGCACGCGCCGAGGGCAGCCGTGGCTGACAACACGGCAGTCGCCAAGAAAGGCGACGACCCCGCGGACAGCGGCGGTGAACCACAAAGCCTGATCGAGCATCTGATTGAGCTGCGCACGCGGCTGATGCGGATTGTGCTTTCGGTGCTGGTGGTCTTCGCGGTGATGACGCCCTTCGGGAACGATCTGTACACGCTGGCCTCGGCCCCTCTAAGCGACAAGCTGCCCGAAGGCACGAGCATGATCGCGATTAAAGTGGCGGCGCCGTTCCTGACACCGATCAAAATGTCGTTTTTGGCAGCGGTGTTTATCACCATTCCGGTGACGCTCTATCAAATCTGGGCGTTCGTGGCGCCCGGGCTGTACAAGAAAGAAAAACGTCTGGTGGTGCCTCTGCTGGTATCCAGCACATTGCTTTTCTACATGGGCGCGGCGTTCGCCTATTTTGTGGTCTTTCCGGTGATCTTCGGATTCCTGACGCAAGTCATCCCGGACGGCGTGCAGATGAGCACGGATATCACCAGCTATCTGGATTTCATGATTGCGCTGTTTGTCGCGTTCGGCATCGCGTTCGAGACGCCCATCGCAATCATGCTGTTGGTGTGGACAGGATTCGCGACGCCGGAGAAGCTGGCCAAGAATCGGGCCTACGTGTTTCTCGGCGCTTTTGTAGTCGGTATGTTTTTAACGCCGCCTGATTTTGTATCGCAAACTCTGCTTGCGGTACCGATGTATTTGTTATTTGAAGTGGGCCTGTTCATGTCTCGACGCTTCATCCCCGGCAAGCCCAAGGCCGAGCAAGACGCTGAAGCCGAGTAACGCTGGCGCGGTGATCACCGCGCCAGCGTAATAGTCAGCAACGTGGTGTCAGGTCTCGCCGCCGACTGGAAACCCGCGACCGCGCAGCAGCGGCTCGATGCTCGGATCGCCACCGCGGAAATTTCGATACAGTTCGTCTGCCTCGCGCAGACCACCCGATTCGTACACCCACTTTTTCAGACGCGCCGCCGCGGCTGGATCGAAGATGTCCTCGGCCTCGCGAAACGCCTCAAAGCCGTCCGCGTCCAGAATTTCTGACCACAGATACGCGTAGTAACCGGCCGAATAACCGCCGGCGAACACGTGGCTGAAATACTGCGAGCGATAGCGCGGTTCGATTTCATCAATCAGCCCGTACTCGGCCAGTACTGATCGCTCGAATTCGCGTGCATCGGTGATCTGGCTTGCTTCTTCGGAGCCCAGCATGTGCCAGCGCAAATCCAGCAGCGACGCGGCGATGAATTCCGTGGTGGCAAAGCCCTGGCGGAAGTTTGATGCGGCCTGCATTTTCTCGATCAGCGACGACGGAATCACTTCGCCCGTGCGAAAGTGTTTGGCGTAGAGCGCGAGCATTTCGGGCTCGGGTGCCCAGTGCTCCAGAATCTGTGCCGGGAACTCGGTGTAGTCGCGGGGCCCGTCAACGCCGGAAAACGCCGAATAGTCGACCTGCGTCAGCAGACCGTGCAGGCCGTGACCAAACTCGTGGAACAGCGTTTCCACTTCCGAGAATTTCATCAACGTCGGATCGCCTTCAGGCGGTGACGTCAGGTTCAGGTTATTCGTAACGATTGGGCGAACTTCGTCTTCGCCGTCGTAGTGCCACGAACCGCGAAACCCGGACATCCAGGCGCCGCCACGCTTGGTCGAGCGGGCGTACATATCCATCATGAACAGGCCGACGTGATTGCCCTCGAGGTCTTTGACTTCATAGGAGGTGACCACATCGTTCCAGGTGTCGATGTCCACGGGCTCAAAGGTCACGTTGAACAGTCGGCGCGCCATTTCGAACGCGCCGCCGCGTACGGCGTTGAGTTCGAAGTAGGGCTTCAGAGCGTTTTCATCAAAGGCGTATTTCGCTTGGCGGACTTTCTCGGCGTAGTGCCACCAGTCGTGACTTTCAATCGTGAACGCGTCGCCAACGATCTCCTGCATTTCGCTGCGTTCGATCTTGGCTTTTTCAAGGCCGGGCGCCCACACGCGTTTGAGGAAGTCTTCGGCGCCTTGCGGCGTTTTCGCCATGCGCGTTTCGAGTTCGTAGTGCGCGTGCGAGGCGTAGCCCATCAGTTCGGCACGCTTGGCACGTAGCTGCGCAATCTTCACCAGCACCGGGCCGTTGTCGTATTCGCCCTGCGACGCGCGCTGCGTGTAGCCGTCAAACATGCGCTTGCGCAAGTCGCGGTTTTCCGACTGAACCATGAAGTTCTCGTAGACGGAGCGGTCGAGCCCGAGCACCCAGGCGTTTGCTTCGTCGTCCCACAGCGCGGCTTTAAAATCATCGGACAGTCCGGCCACGTCCGCTTCGTCGGTCACGTTGATCTTGAACGACTTGGTTTCGCGAATCAGGTTTTGACCAAACGTGGTGGTCAGACCTGACAGCTCGGCATTGATGGCGGCGACTTGCGTTTTGACTTCAGGAGCAAGTGCGGCGCCAGCGCGAACGAAGTTGCGATGCGTGAGTTCGAGCAAGCGTGCATCCTGCTCGTCAAGATCGAGCGTCGCACGCTGGTCGTAGACGCTTTTGACGCGGGCAAAAAGCGTGTCGTTAAGAGTGATTTTGTCCTGCTCGCGCGTCAGCATTGGCCAGATTTTCGATTCCAGTGCGCTGAGCGCATCGTTGCGCTCGGTGCCGGTCAGGCTGGAAAACACGCGGGCGACTTTACTGACGAGGTTGCCGGTTTTCTCCAGC
This sequence comes from Gammaproteobacteria bacterium, assembly GCA_045107005.1. GTDB lineage: Bacteria > Pseudomonadota > Gammaproteobacteria > Steroidobacterales > JBCCMA01 > JBCCMA01. The sequence goes on along the minus strand of JBGCFP010000153.1, from coordinate 993 downwards.
GCAACAATGGTGTTGTCAAAGGTGGGTGGCTGTGTGCTGTCGACAATGCTGGCGATCTCCGCGCGCATGTCGACGATGCCTTTTTTCATCGCCGGCATGAAGTGAGCGTCGTCGATTTTGTCGAACGGCGGCGCGCCGTACGGGGTGTCCCATTCCATGACCAGCGGATTGCCGGCTAGCTCGGCGGCCGTCACGGTGATGTCGTCCATGGCGTCAGCGGCGTTGCTGGTCGCGTCTGCGACGGCGGCAGCCTTTGACGCCATCGACGCCGCGTCGTCAGACGTGGTCGAGCCGGTGTCACAGGCGGTGAGAAATACGGCGCTAAGCGCCAGCGTAGTCAGTTGGGTACGTGTCATTGGGTGTTCCCGCTAGCTAAAAATTGGCGTGAGAATAGCATGGGCTGCACGCTGCACCGTAATGGAGCAGGGTCAGGCGGCCGCTACTTGATTAGGACATCGGTTGGTCAAAAAAAATCCGGCTGCCATGGGGTAATGGCAACCGGATTTTGGGGTCGCGCGCTGAATCAGGGGCGCGCTCTTGGGGTGATAAGGACGCGGCGCTCTGCAGCGAGCGTGACGTCCCTTGTTAGTATCAGCAGCAAATTGGACCCAATAACACCAGCATTTTGAAAAACACTCGGTTTTGTAGTGGTTTACGGCCGCATGGGCAGGCGCGGTGTAAAAAAAAGGGCCGCACAATGTGCGGCCCAAACTCTCAGGGGGAGGTTAGCTTAATGAAATCGGTTCGTGCTAGAGCGGGCTCACGCCCCACAACTTCGTGTACTGCTCGCAGTGCAGCACCAGTGTCTCGAACTGCGCCAGATCCAGATCGTCAGGCAGAGCGTAGCGTTGTGCGCCCTTGGCTTTGCGCAACTTCGAAATCAGCACGCTGCCCTCTACCGCATTGTCCGGGGTGACATCGCCAGCGGCGCGCGGCGACAAGAACAGCTTCAGATCGGGAGCGTTGCGGGTTTTGAACTTGTCGTCCAGCTCA
>JBGCFP010000152.1:0-5685 GCA_045107005.1 Gammaproteobacteria bacterium | reverse complement strand
CCCAGTAGTCGCCGTCGCGAAATTTCAAGTAGTGCTCACCGACGTATTCAAGCCGTCCCTGACTCAGGAACCCCGGTGCATTTGAATCGCGCGGCGTGACGGTAAAACTGCCAGCCAGGCCGTCAAAATCGCTGGCCGAGCCAGCATTGGCGCCCAACTCCACCGCGACGTTATCACCTGCGCGGAACGAAGCGGTGTATTGCCATTGGCCCGCCTGATCGGGAGCAAAACGCACACGCCAGATGTTCCCCTCGCCTCCGCCGTTACCATCGCCATCGTAAAAACCCGGGACGGTCAGCTGCGTGCCGTCGCCACGCGTAAACGTGACCTGCAATCGGTAGTCGAGGAATGGATTAGGACTGTCGTCCGTCTCGTTTGCGAACGGCCCAGCGAAATCCAGATCAAACGGCTGCCAAACGGTTTGCGCGTGCGCGCTGACGCCGAGCGCGCTGATGAACAAGAGCAGCGCAGGTTTTGTGTAGTGCATAAAGATTCTCTCAAGTGATGATCAACTTGAATACTAGAGGCACCGGGTACCGGTTGTGCAGACCCTAATTGGCAACGCCGAGGCACAGATAGCGCGTCTTCAGCAGGCAACACCGGCGTGCAATTGCGCCGCACACGGTACGGATTTTCGCACGCAAAGTGGTGCTCGCACCCGCCGGGAAGACACTCAATGGGGGTGCTTTGATCCAACTCCTACTTGTTCCCAATAAGACCGGCACTTGGGCCGGCACTCATGACAACCATGCCCGCGGAGAGCAACATGCGTACACTCATTATCCTGGTAACTCTGGCAATTGCCGCCATCGGCCAAGCCGCCGACTTGACACACACTTATACGTTCAGCGCGGGGCTCAATGACAGCACCGGGCTTAATGATCTTGAACCTCACGGTGGCGGCATCGGTGCCGGCCGTTATATCTTCGGTCCCGGGCAAGGGCTGACACTTCGCGATGCCCTCGCCGACCCGTCGTCATTCTCAATCGAAATGTCAATGCAGTTCGACGAAGAGACCTTCAACTATTTCAAGCTGATCGCTTTCTCCGATCTGATGCAGGACGAGGGCCTGTACATATTTCGCGAAGACCTGATCTACTATCCTCTTGCACTCGACAGCTTTCTGAATGTGTTGCCCGGCGTCGACTATCATTTCGTGCTGACGCGCGATGCGAGCGGCTCGGTCAAAGGCTACATTGACGGCAATATTGTTTTTACGATTGGTGGGCCGGACGTCGCATTGCCGAGCACCAACGTGTTACATTTTTTTCGTGATGACGTCGTAACGCAAAGCGCGGAAATTCGCTCTGGGTCCATCGACTATCTGCGCATCTACGATGGCGCGTTAAGTGACGCCGAAATTGCGGCGTTGGCTGCGCCACAACCGCAGATTACCGGCGACGTGATATTCGGCGTTCTTGGTTTCGGTAACGGGTCACTCAATGGATGGAATCCGAACGTGTCTGGCGGCCCCGTCGCTGCCGTTGTGATGGAACCGGGTGAGGAGTTTCGTGATGTGGCCAACACCGACCACATCGATTTTGTCGCAGACATTGAGCAAGATCAGCTTACGCTGCGGTTGATTAACAGAATCAACGGCGTGGCGACCGGCGGCGAGTTTTCGCCGGAACTGACAGATTTGAATTTCGAAACGCCCATCGTCGGACTGGAAGTCATCAGCGACACGTTCACCGGCGGTGCCAGCAGTATCAATTTTGGAGCAGACAGTATCCTGGTCGAGTTGCCTGCGTTTTCCGTAGCCAACGGTGAATCGCAGGAGCTCATTCTGCGCATCATTACGCAAGAGGTAAGCGACAGCGATGTGGACGGCGTGCCCGACGATATCGATAACTGTATTATCATCCCCAACGCGGGGCAGCGAGACACCGACGCGGACGGTTATGGCAACGCCTGCGATGCCGATCTTAACAATGATTGCATCGTCAACGTCGTGGATCTGGGCGATTTCCGCACGCGCTTTTTTGGTGCCGATACCAATGCCGGCTTTAACGGCGATGGTGTCGTCAATATCGCGGATCTTGGCATTCTGCGCTCACTATTTTTCCGCCCACCGGGCCCAAGCGCACTCATCGGCATTTGCGATCCGGCTGCCTAGCGAATCGTCACGGTGTCTTTCAAAAGAACGTTCTTTGGCGCGGCGGCTGCCGCGCCAAAGAACCCAGTACCGGTGATTTGTCGACAGCGCCGCTGAAACCCTTCAGAAACCCATCGTCAAAGCGATCAAGAGCAACCCAAGTCAGTCCGCCCGGTTTGTTCCTTTTAAATGCTACTTTGGCGAAGAACGCACAGGGCAACGCAAATTCGGGGCTGACGTTCAGACGTAACCACTCGATAAAGGGCGTACGACCAACTTGAGTTTTCTTCGGTCAGGTTTTCTCCGTCATTTTTCAACGGAGAATCCGATGGCCAAGTCGAAGCCTGCAATCACCAAGCGCCAGCGCTACTGGCTCAACCACATCAAGGCGGCGGATGCCACCGACGGCTCGTTGGTCGAGTACGCGGCGACTCATAAGCTCAAGGTGAAAGACCTATACCAGTGGAAGACCGCGCTCGCGCGCCGTGGACTTATGCCAAGCAAAAAGTCCGAGCCGGCGTTCGTCGCCGTATCACCAGCAATTTCGGCGGCACTGCCGTCGAGCTGCAATGTCACGCTGCCTAACGGTGTGCGCCTGCCGTTTACCGGCAATCTGTATGCGACGTCACTGCGTGACATTCTAACCACCGCGAGCCGCCTGGCGTGATTCGGCCATCGGCCGATTGCGGCACGATCTATTTGTAACGCGAGCCGGTGGATATGCGCAAGGCCATTAATGGCCTGGTCGCAATCATCGAGTCCCAGATGGATCTCGATCCGTTCCGTGCGTCGCTGTTCGTGTTCTGCAACCGCAACTGGTCACTCGTGAAGTTGGTGGTCTGGGAAGGCAACGGCTTCGTGTTGTGGATAACGCTGTTCATCAACCAACTGCTTGAACAGATCAAGCTTGCCCGCCACCAGAACTTCGGCACGCGCAGCGAGCGCTGCTCCCTTGATCAGATGGCACTGTTGTTCAAAGAAGCCGAGGCCGCTGTCGCGGCAGAGACCGCCGACACGGCGACAGACGAGAACGTCATGGACCAAGCACAACCGGTCTCATCCTATCGTCGTGGCAAGGGCGGCCGTCGGCCGCTGCCGGCGGACCTGCCCCGCGTCAAGGTGGTTCACGAGCTGACTGATGACGCCTGCGCGTGCGAACAATGCCTGGCGCCGCTTGAGCTAATCGGCGAGAAGGTCAGTGAGCAGCTCGAGCTGATTCCCGCTCAGGTACGCGTACTCAAACACGTGCGACGCACGTATCGCTGCGGCGACTGCCTCGGCCAGATCAAGACGGCACCGCGGCCGGCGCAGCCAATCCCCAAGATCAACGCGTCGCCAGGAACATTGGCGTACATTGCGATCTCGAAGTATGCGGATAGCTTGTCGCTGTATCGACAAGAACAACGGCTCAAGCGCATCGGTGTCGACCTGCCACGCTCGACGCTGACCAACTGGATGGTCAAAGCCGGCGCCATCGTGCAGCCAGTGATCAACCTGATGCGCGAGCAAATGCTCGCCTATCCTGTTCTTGCCATGCACGAAACGCGGATCCAGGTGCTCAAAGAACCGGGCCGAAGTCCCCAGAGTCAGTCTTATCTGTGGGTCCAGCGCGACGGGCCGCCGGATCAACCGATCTTACTCTACGATTACGATCCATCTCGATCGGCGGACGTGCCCAGGCGCCGGACCAAAGGGCGTAGTACGTGGCTTGCACCGGGTTTTCTGCGTGATCAGGGGTTTCAGCCGTTTTGACACGCGGTAGCATTGCCGCCACTAACGACTCCGTTATTTTGATCTACGTGACAGTCCTGCAACGCCGACAAGCGCAGAAAAAAACAGATAGCCTGCCGCAGGAATTGGGACGGCGGAGTAATACGTATGCGTTACCGTACTGCTAAACGCGTAGCCGAAACCCTCGCCGCCAAGATCAAAATGCAAGGAGCTGCTCGAGCCCTGGCCCACTTGCAGCCCTATGGGCAAAACCGGATTGCTCGTCCATATCGCACCGTCAACCTCGCCTCCGACCGTGAGCGATGCCACGCCGCCTGACATCCCAAAAAAATTGGCGATGTTGAAGGAACCAAGGTCAAATATGCGTGCCCCACCGCTGGCGTTCGGTGTCTGCACGCCAAACGCCAGAAGATCTGAATGCTCAACCGCGTTCAGATCAGTACCGTCGACAAACTCAAACCAAAACGTTACGTTCGACGTATCGCCCTCTGTAATCGTTGCCCAAGACACATCCGATATATCAAACGAGTAAGTGGTCGACGCGCTGGCGCTCATACTTAGAAAAATAGCTGCGCAAACGATGCAAATTCTTTTTTTCATTTTTTGTTCTCTTGGGTGACAGTGTTTCGTGGATTATGGCAAGAAGCCGTTGTGCTCTGCTTACTGTGCTGCACAAGACAATGGCAACTGACCTTTGACTGGATCCGAAGCAACGTAATAGGTTGGCTCAGTCGCGTACGCAGTGCTTTTGCAGTCCATAGCGAACGAACGCTGGATATTGGGCTTTGTCTCAAATCAACTCGCGGACGGCTGTCGTTGCCCAGACGCTTACGTTGAGACCATCGTCCGGATTCACTTAAGTGGGGCAAATCGGTTTTCAGGCGCCCAATCATGCAATCGAGCGACTTATGAGTCGCAGCCGTCAGGCTTATCATCTGTAAATTTTTCGCAGAAGCTTACGACAACTGTGGACGCGGCGGTTTTATCTCTGTTAATTTTCCGCTCATCCCGGTCTATGCGCCACTCGCCAAGTTCATATTTGTAGTGATAGGTGGTCGTAGCCATTCCGCCATCGAGAAGCGTCGTGACCATTTCCAGTTCAGCATTCTCTGGGCTCGTCGTTCTGGATGAATATGAATGCACGGTGACGATAGCGTCACCCATTCGGAAATAGCCGCGTCGAGTGCGCTCAACCGTGTCAACCACAGCGTAAACGTCGCCAGCCGAGGCGAAGATCGATGACAATCTGGTTTCAAGGAAATTCCGGCTGAAATAGGGCTCCAGTTTTTCCGAATCAGACGCAAACAATGCAAGCCGATACGACATGAACTGATCAAACAGCTGCTGCTCATTTGACCCGCCTCGTGCAGTGCACGAGGCGAGACCAAATGTCAGAACAATTAGCGATAAAAGTGTTGTTCTATAGAGCATCGTTTTTAGCATCCACTCTGTCTGCAGGCTTCCCTCAAGACATCACCCCGACTCCTGAGCGCGCGCGCCGCATTACCAATCAAGCCGCTACTACCATACAGTGACCCGTGAATATTGAATGTCTTCTTCGCTCCGAAGGAAAACTCTAAATATGGCACGGTGTATGGGATCGTAAACTTGCCGCTTAGCGTGACATTACCATCGGGTCGAACAGTTGCGCTGATGGTCAAGTCACCCATTTTCTTGCCGACCCCCTCAAGAAGCTTCGTTGCATCGAATTCGAAGTTGTTGCTAACGAGTGAGCCGGTCGCCGACCCATCTCGCGCAACTTTGATCTTGAACTTGGTGCCTACAACAAGTCTGTCAGAAAAGCCGTTTGAACGAGAATAGCTCGCTTCGTATACCTTTGCGACTACCGCACGGACGTA
>JBGCFP010000151.1:0-31746 GCA_045107005.1 Gammaproteobacteria bacterium | reverse complement strand
GGCTTGCGCTTCAGATTGCGCTGGCCGCCTATCTTTTAATCTACCTGGTGGTTTCGTTTCGTCGTGTCTATGCAGCGGGCTGGCTCGCGACCGCGGTCAAGACAGCCGTGGTCTTTTTTGCGTATTTTTCGCTGCTCGCGATCGGTCTCGAATTCGCGAGCGAGCAGGCGCTGTTTGGTGCTGCTTAACCCAGCCGGGGCGTCATTAGTCATCGGCAGCGACCAAATGACTATGCGAGGCTAACCACTGCACTCTTATTTCCATCCGGCCCGTTTGCCACTATGCGAACTGCTCAGGCAAGACGGAACGTTATCGGGCATTACCCAATGTAACTGGAGTATTCCGTGCCTCGTGACTACAACACCGCAGTGTCTGTGCAGTTGCTAATTTCCTTTCTGCTGGGCGTACCAAGTACGTGCAACGTTAACGCCAAGAGTCCTTTGGTTATTCCAGAGCTCGACGTCGAACAGGGCTTGGACATCGGTGACGGGTTGGCGCTGGATGTGGTTTATCGTCCCAACAGCGTAACGGTTGACACGGTAGCCGCCAGCCCGCCTGCGCGGTGACTGGCGGTCGTCAACCTGCCATTTTTCTGGTTAAATTGAGCGCCTGGAACCTCGTTTTTGTGCGTCTGCGCTTAATGCGACTAACAGTCACACATCAGAAATTTGGAAAACTTATGAAAGTGAATTATCGAATAGTATTGCTCATGTTCTGTGTAATGAGCATTGGCGCCCATGGCGATCAAGCCGACATCGATACAGAGATAGCCGGATATATCGCGGTCTTTAAGGGCGATGATTTCCCTCAGCAAAAGAAAGCGATGAGTACAATGCGTTGGGCGGGGATCAGTGACCCGGCTCTCTACGACATCATTGCCGACAAGATCAAAACCAAAATAGCGGCCGGCGACAAATACAGCCTGCAGCATGCGTCATGGTTTGCCAAAACGCTGCCCTACTCCGGCAACGAAAAATATCGCCCTGTCCTGGAAGAACTCAGCGCCTCGGGACCGAAGAAAGTTCGCAAACACGCTGCGATAGCGCTGGAGCGCTTTGAGAAATACGTCGAATGGAATCCAGTCATCGCCGCAGGGCTTGCCAGCGCACCATCAGGGCGTCTGGAAGAAGCCAGAGTCAAAAACATGTTGGCGGCGCCAGACCCTGAACTTCTCACGATGGGCATGAAGCGCGTGTACTACGGCCACAAAGGTGACGCAGAACTCATTGAGCTGGTTGCTGAGCGCGTCAATCAGGAATATCGCGACGCTAGTGATGACCATACGGTGAATGCCGTGGCTTGGGGCATCAAGACCTTGGCTGAATCAAACAACGCCAGCTATCGTTCAAATCTCGAAGAAATCCAGCAGAACGCGACAAACAAGAAAATCGTCAAGTACGCGAAGAAATATAAAGACTATCTTTGAGCCGTCGCTCTACCACTCAAACCAACCTGTTCGGTAATAAGAAGCGGTGACCGCACGCTGAATGCGTGACGGTCATTCGCCGGGACCCACTACATCATGGGCAACCACATGCCGTTCGTCGCCGCGAAAATACCGATGGCCATCACCACCGTCATCGCGAAGAGCGTACCGGCAAACGCGATTTGCACGGCGGGGGCCGACTGCCGCTGACAGTAGAAATACCACTCGAGCATCGCAAGCGGCAGCAGGTATTGCGCGAAACCCAGCACATAGAGGAATGGCCCGGTGAACGATTCCCAGTCGATGCCAATGCCACCGGTCAACGCGGCCCAGGCCATCAAACCGACCCGGAAAAACCAGACCGCACTGGCAGCAAGGAACAGGCGCATGGCCCACCGCCTGTGTTCCTTGATCCGGCGCCCCAGCGCATGATGCACGGCGAAACCGGCGAAAGTCACGATGAGTATGGCATCGCCGGAAATCCCCAGCTGTGAGATCACGTCGCCGATGGGGCTTCGTGTCCACGTCATAAACAGCCCGCCAAGGCTGCTGCTGACGGCCGCCATCAGATAAGTGCGTCCAAGCCAGCGATGGAATGTCGGGAACCGGCTGCGCACTACCGGGATAAGTTGCAGCGGGCCACCGCCGATAATGACCGCGGCGAGCACAACATGACTGACCGACGCAAGGTTGCCCAGCGTATCGCCCTCACGAAAGCCCGACGGCAGGTGCATGCCTTTCAGTCCGGCCAGGCCGTGCTCGGCGATCGACGGGAAGAAAGCCAGAATAATATAGGCGAGGAAAATCCAGTGACCCACGGCGGCTACGGTGAACCAGAGTTTCACGCTCATCCCTACCGCGCGTTGCGGCAAGTCCTCGGCGAAGGCCCGTTTTGTCAAAACCAATTCGTTCATGTGCGTTTTCCTGCTGACCGTTTAGCGTTGACCGGCATCTTGCCCTCAGCCACCCCTCTGAACATCGGCCGCGCGCCGGATTTGGCTCTCCGCCAAAGGGTGGAGATTGGTCGGCGGTCAATTCCGCCCAAATAGGCATGACACGGGGTTTCGCACTGGTTTAGTCTTCACAGATGACTCAATCGGCACCCGTTGTTTATCCCGTCGACGCCAGGCACCGGCGTGACTGACCTGATGGGCAAAAACACCGTTGCCGGTGTCGACGTGTGGCGCCCGTTTCGCGGACCGTTCGAACGCTGGCCTCAAATGACCGATCTGATGATCGCTCTGCTGGCGTTTTGGCTGACGCTGTTGATGTGGTCACTGTCGTCAGACCCGAGCGGATTGGCGCTGTTATCCCTGACCGATATCGTCGGGTTCCTGTGCGCCTTCGTGGGCAACTTCGCGTTGTTGTGGCGTCGCACTCACCCGTCACAAGTTCACGCCGTCGTGCTGTTCGCCGCGCTAATTGTGTTTGTCGGCCCCATGCACGACGGCATTGTTGCCCTGTCGTTTTCCCTGTATAGCCTTGGGCGCTACGAGACGGACAGCCGCGCGAGCCTGATCGGTATGCTGATCGCACTGGTCTTCATCGCCGCCGACGTGCTGATCTTCAGCACGCCAAGCGTGGGCGGCATCATCGCCGCCAGCCTCGTCATAGCACTGTGGTACATCGGACGGCGGCTGCGCTTTCGCGGCGAATACCTGCGCTTGCTGGAGGAGCGTGCCGAGCACCTGGAACGACTGCGCAATGACGAATCCGAGCGCGCCGTCGCGGCCGAGCGCACGCGCATCGCGCGCGAGATGCACGACATCGTGGCGCACCAATTGAGCCTGATGACCGTGCAGGCCGGTGCGGCGAAGACGGTCAGCGACTCCGATCCTGAAGCGGCTCGTGAAGCAATGGGCGCGGTCGAAAAGGCCGGGCGTCATGCGGTGTCAGAGATGCGTCATTTGCTGGGCGTACTGCGGCCAGCCAATGCCGCGAATGCACTTGGCCCCCAACCGGGTATCCGTGATCTAACGGCGCTCGTTCAGGAAGTCAACGGTGCCGGTCCGGTGGTGCAACTGGAGACCACCGGTGAGCTATCGGGATTGCCGACCCGCCTCGACCTCAACGCGTATCGAATCGTGCAAGAAGCGCTGACCAACGTCATCAAGCATGCCGGTGCGGGCGTGAAGGTAGACGTATCGGTCGATGGGCGCGACGACAGCATCATTATTCACGTCACGGACAATGGCCCGGGCGGTGACGTCAGCCAAACCAGCGGGCACGGCATTATCGGCATGCGCGAGCGCGTTGAGCTGCTTCGCGGGACGTTCAGAGCGGGCCAGCGCGCTGACGGCGGATTCGAAATTCACGCAATCCTGCCACGCGAACCGGGAGAGCAATGATGCTGCGCGTGTTAGTCGTTGATGATCAAACGTTGGTGCGACGAGGCTTTGCCATGGTGCTGGGGCACGAGGCCGACATCGAGGTCATCGGCGAAGCCGGTACTGGCGTGGAAGCGATCGCCCTGGCGCGCGAGCATCAGCCGGACATCATCCTGATGGGCGTCCGCATGCCGGAACTCGATGGGCTGGAAGCGACGGCCCGAATCCTCGCCGACGGCAACGAAAACACACGCGTCATCATACTGACGACGTTCGATCCGGATGAATACGTGTATAAAGCGCTGCAAGCCGGTGCGAGCGGTTTCGTGCTAAAGGACATACCGCCCGAGGAACTGGTTGCCGCGGTGCGTACGGTTGCCACCGGTGGGGCCATGCTGTCCCCGGTGATTACACGTCGCCTGATCGGGCGTTTTGCGAACCAACTGGGCGCCGAGAGTGAATTCGCCAAGCGCCTGGAACGGTTGACAGCGCGCGAACGCGAAGTGCTGCAAGCTCTGGCCGATGGCAAGAGCAACGTCGAGATTTCCGAGGCGCTGTTCATTGGCGCCGCCACCGTGAAATCGCACGTGTCGAGCTTGCTGTCCAAACTGGGTCTGCGCGATCGCGCCCAAGCGGTGGTTTTCGCTTACGAATGCGGTCTTGCGATAGTCGGGGAGCGCCGCATTGGGTTCTGAACCACCCGGTCAGGGCGCCCCCAATTTACTGCATCGTCTGGCTGCAGCGGGAGGCGTGCTGCTGGGTCTTTTCTTTGTCGCCGGTGCCCTGGGACACGTCGCGGCGGCATGGCCGGCCGTCGACAGTTCGGCAACCCCACCGGGTACGCGCCATTTCGCCATCTTGTTGCCCGGCCTGATTCTACTGTCGACAGGGCTGCTCAATATCTTGCTGTGCAAGTCGTTGTGGTCGGGCACCGCGTGGGCGCTGCAGTTGGCGCTGGTGATCAATGTGATCGCGGCTGCGTATCTCGCCCACCTGTTGAGCAAGGGCATGCCCGGCCATCCAATCGGAATTTTTGTCGCGCTGGTTTCCAGCCATGTCATATTGTTAGGCGCCATTCGCCTGGGCCTGGTCTGGCCGGCTAGCGGCCGCTGAGCATCGGCGCCCGTAATCGGGTGCCGGTCATAACAACATAACTTAGGGCACTGTCCTTGATCGGCACCCGCCGCTCCAAAATCAGAATCACCGGCAGTGGATGAAGTGTTATAAAGTTATGACCGGCACCAATAGTTTTCTAAGTAAGGAAATAGGGTGCCGGTCATAACAATAGGACTTTGGGCATTGTCCCGTATCGGCACCCGCGGCCCCAAAATCAGAATCACCAGCTGTGGATGAAGTGTTATGAAGTTATGACCGGCACCAATAGTTGGCACCCTTAGCTCAAGGAAGAGTGGTTTCCGACCAACGCGGCGTGCCTATCATCAAAACCGAATCCGAACCCCAGCATTGGCCACAAACCCCTCGAGCGGTGCCCACGCATCCACCGTCCAGCGACCGTCTGGCGTTCGCTGCGGTTGCAGTAGAGAATCTTCTTTGGTTTGACGCACGCCGAGCAAGTTCTCGAGATTCAAGAACAAGCGATACCGCTGCAGCACAATTTCGCCGAGCAACCCGATTTCAAAATACGGTTTGCTTTGCTCGCGAAACGGATTGTCTTCCAGCGCCTGCGTGCCCGAGTAATACACCTCAAGCCCAAGTCTGCCGCGGTCATGGTCTTCCCACATGGCCACCAGGCCCGCTGAGTGTCGCGGCGTGAGCGGTACCGAGCGCGTGCCGCCAGCAAATGACGCCGGTTCGTTGGCGTCGGCATAAACATAGCTTGTGGTCAGCACGTACGGCCCGCGGCGAAACCGAAACGATGCCTCGAGTCCGTTGGTGAGCGTCTCGCCGCGAATATTGATCAGTCGAACGAGATTGGGTGCGACCGTTTGCAGACGTACGGCATCATCAATCTGAGATCGAAAAAACGTCAGGCCCGCTTCCACCGAACCCGCTGCATAGCCAATATCAAGCGATGCCGTTTGCGCGGTCTCTGCCTGCAAACCGGCAATGGGTGCCAGCCGCGACAGCCCGGCGGCTTCGGTCTCCTCAACAAACGGCGTTGGTGCGTAAAAACCACCGCCCCAGGAAGCACGGATGGTCCACGGCTCGGAACGATAAAGACCAGAAACACGCGGACTGAACTGATCGCCGTAGTCACTGTGATCATCCCAGCGCGCGCTGGCCGCGACGGTAAAATTCGCACTCAGGTCCGTGTCAATTTGCGCGAAGATTGCCGGCGCTTCGTAAGAGTAATTAAAGTCGCCAAACGTGGCGGACTCATAGTTGTCCGCTTGATACGCCATTCCAGCCACCCATGAGGTGTTGAGCTCGGCACCGGAAAGAGACATTTCGGTAAGCAAAGTCTGATGCACGTCGCTCTCTAACAAAGAACCAAACCGGTGGTCATGGGACTGGCGCACAGTGGACACGCGCATTTGAGCAAACCCCCAGTCACCCACCGGACGTTCATACACCAAGCCCGCATCGACCCGCTCGGTGTCCTGATTCTGAGCAAACGGCTGCTGGTCCGGGGTTACGGCGCCCGGCAACGTGCCGCCCTGTCGATCTTCGGTCATCGCACCCACGGTGAGATAGGCCTTCGAGCCGTTCGCGCCGGCATAAAAAAGCCGCGGCCGCACCGAGCCGCGCGTGTAGCCCGGCATGTCGATCCAGCCATCGTCATCGAGGTCTTGCACCGATTGCCGGTTGTAGGTCGCCAGCGCCGAGCCGCTCCAGCCAAAGCCAAGCGGACTGGAACCATAGGCCGACAAATCTTGCCCATCACGCGTGGTGGCATTGACGATCACCTCGCCGCTGCGGGTCTCGCTCGGCCGTCGCGATATCAGATTGATCACGCCGCCCAAGGCCTGCCCGCCATAGAGCGCGGATGAAGCCCCTTTAATAATCTCCACCGCCCCAAGGTCGCTCGGTGGTACCTGCAGCAAGCCCAGTGAGGAGGCCTGACCGCCATACAGCGGCAGCCCGTCGGCGAGCAACTGCGTGTACCGCCCGCGCATGCCGTGCACACGGATATTGGCAGAGCCCAAACCAGGCGATGTGACCTGTACACGCAAGCCGCCGGTTTCGGCCAACAGCATCGAGATGTTGCCGGGCCGCATCAGGAGTTTTTCTTCAACTTCTTCCTGGCCAATCACTTCAACGCGAATGGGCTCGTCCTGAATACGCCGGCGCGACCGGGTCGCCTGCACGGTAACTTCCTCCACTTCGCCCGCGTCATGCCCATGGCCGTGCTCGTGCCCGCCTTCTTCAGCTGCGGCAAGGGGCGCGCACAGGCCAACGACGCCAAAAAGAAAGGCAGCAACTGAAAACTCACGAATACCAAACAACGCCAAACCCTATCCTTTGGTCGTTTACTGAAGACGAAAGCCCGCAGAGTACTGCCAATGCGAACCACAAACAATGACGCAGAAAACGACCCGCATTTCGCCCAATCCAACTATTTCATGACCATCGGTGGCAAAAATTGAAAACTTTAGAAATCGGGTGCCCGAAATCGCGAAATCGGGTGCCCGAAATCGGGTGCCGGTCATAACAATATAACTTAAGAAATCTGGTGCCACAGAAATCTGGTGCCAGTCATAACAATATAACTTACGAAATCGGGTGCCGGTCATAACAATATAACTTAGGGCACTGTCCTGGATCGGCACCCGCGGCCCCAAAATCAGAATCACCAGCAGTGGATGAAGTGTTATGAATTCATGACCGGCACCAATAGTTGGGCTGATCAATCATGGCGGTCCAAACGGCAAGCTCGTTCGTATTCGGAATTCCGCACTGGACTAAGCTGGTTCGTTATTTTTACGTTATTCGGTTCGCGCATTGTGCGCTCTGCGCTATGCTGGGCCTCCCGCAAGGCGAGCCGAGAACCTAATCATGCACCGACTATTTGCACACGTCACAGCCACCACGACGCTATTTTTGTCTCTGAGCGCTCAGGCGGCGACGGTCAGCACGTCGCAGCTTGCTATCCCTTCGGTCTTCCTCAGCCCAACCCAAACCACGGTACAAGTCGGCGAGAGCTTTAATGTCGACATTGTGATTAGTGGACTGAATACAGCCGGTGTCGCCGGCGTCAGCGCGTTTAGTATGGCCGTGGGCTGGGTGCCCGATCTGTTTTCCATCAACGGCTACACTCTTGGCACTACGCTTGGAGACAGCGAGCTTGGCGAATCTAACGACATAAGCGCCGGGTTTGTTAGCGCCAATTCGTTTCACGTGGGCCAAAGCAGCAATTTGCCTGTGGACATTCTCACAACACAGCTGCCAGATACGTTTGTCCTGGCCACATTGCAGTTTACGGCCCTGGCGACGTCGCCAGCGTGTCAGTGCATTGTCGTGTCCGGGTCATCGGGCCTGCCACAGGCCTTTGACGGCAACGGCGACGAATTTTTCTTCGACGTCAACGTGAACGGTGTGGAAATCACGGTCGTGCCGGTGCCGGCAGCCGCTTGGTTGCTGCTGGGCGCTCTGGCTGTTTTACCGCGCCGACGAAAGCCCTGGAAACCGGGTGCCGGTCATAACAACATAACTTAACGAAATCGAGTGCCAGAAATCGAGTGCCGGTCATAACAATATAACTTAGGGCAATGTCCTGGATCGGCACCCGCGCCCCCAAAATCAGAATCACAGGCAGTGGATGAAGTGTTATGAAGTTACGACCGGCACCAATAGTTATTGGTTTCTCCTCGGTCGAGAAACACTAACATAGCAACTGGACCAATTATGACGGGGCTAGCCAGTTTGCCTTTCGTCACCTCGCAAACCACAGCAGATGACAAATTCGCGAGGCAAGGTATGCACGGTGTAAAGCAGGTGGTTCTAGTGCACGCCCCTGAGTGCCAAGCCGAACGGCACGCCGATCAGGCGGCCTCGCGTCAGAAACGGTGTTGCAGCTGATTAGCGGCGAACAGTCTCAGGTCAGGACGCCAGTCTTGAAGTTGCGATTCGCTCGGGCGCTGTGTCCTCGCGTCGTCCGATTTGAAAGAAGCTCATTAGCTCTCCGAGCGACTGCACATCGTTCATGGTTTGTGTGGTGGATGTCGATGTTTGTGCAACGAGGCCGGCATTTTCACGCGTGTCGGAGTCCAGAGTGTTCAGCTGCGCACTGATCGACGCAATGCTCTTGGCTTGGTTAGCGCTGCTCGCAGCGATCTCGCCAAAAATTGTGTTGACGTCGAGCACTCCGCTCGCAATTTCGTGAAGTTTCCGGCCGGTCTGGTCAACGAGCTCGACACCGCTGGCGACTTCGCCGCCGCTTCGCTCGATGATGGTTTTGATTTCCTGCGCAGCGTCCGCACTACGACTGGCAAGTTTACGTACCTCACTCGCAACAACCGCAAAGCCGCGACCGTGCTCGCCTGCTCGCGCCGCCTCGACCGAGGCGTTCAGCGCCAGCAGATTGGTTTGAAATGAAATATCGTTGATGACTTCGATAATCATCCCGATTCGCTGGCTGGACTTCGAGATGTTGTGCATCGCCGCCACAGCCTCATTGACCACGGCACTGCCTTCTTCTGCGTCCATGCGCGCCGCTGTCACCAGCCCGCGAGCCTCTTCGGTTTTCGATGCGTTGTCGGTCACCGCTTCGGCCAGATCCCGTACCTGTTCCGCCGTGGCTGCGATTAACTGCGCCGCACGTGCGGTGCGCTGATTAAGGTCTGACGCACCACCACTGATATCGACCGACGCCGCCCTCACCGACGTGATGGTACTTTGAATACGTTCAACCACCGACTGGAGAACGTTCATAGTAGCGCTGACACTATCTACCAAATCGCCAAACGCGCCATCAAAATTGCGCTCGGCGGTAAACGTCAGGTCGCCATCCCCGAGCGCCCGCAGCGAACTACCCAGTGCCGCAGTGACATCATCGGTCACTTTTAGCAGATTGTTGATTTCGCTGCTTAGTGTGAGTACGACACCGCGCTTGTCGTGGGTTGGTACTCTGGAGTCGAGTTGCCCCGCGGCCGCCTGGGCGATGGTGCGGGATACGTCCTCAACCACCTTCCGATCTCCGGTTACGTCGTTGAGTTCAATGACGGTGCCCATGGACTGGCCATCTTTATCGAACACGGGATTCACCGTGAACGTGACCACGCGTTCGCCAAGGTGTTGTTCGATGACACGCCCCGAATGTGGCGCGCCAGATGACAGGTTCTCACCAATCAGTGCCGATGCGTCGGAACCGACGGGACTGATCCGATCGAAGCTTGGAGCTCCGATGCGCATAGCGTTTTCGTGGTCATTGCAATAAACGGTGAATGCTTCATTCGCGTACGTCACCCTGCCCTGTGCGTCTGCTACGACCACCGCGGTTGCGATTTTGTCGAGCGAGCGCATCAGCTGGGCAATCGTTGTCGCCTGACGGTGCTCGTCTTCAGATCGCTGGACGAGTATGGCCTGCATGTTGTTCATGGACTTGAGAACGCCAGTGGGCTCGCCGTCTCCCGCCAGAGGGTTGTCCGTCCTGCCTGCGGCAATGTGCTCCGCGTAGTTGATCAGATCGGCAGGCTCTGCGCCCAGATGCCGTTGCATGTGCCGGATAATGGCCAGTGCGATGCCACCGGTTACAAGCAGGAATACAACACTTGAGACGATCAGCCATTCAATCTTGTTGTTCGCCTCGATGCGACTTGTCACGACCGCCTCAAGCAAATCATTGGCCAGATCACCCTCGAGTTCGCGGAGCCGATTAATTTTGCCGGTGATGGTCTTGAACCACACTTCACTATCGACACCAAAGTTGCCTTGGCGCTCGAAAGCAAGATCGCGGTATCGCTGCGTCTGAAGGTAATCCGGGTCCTCGCTGACGCGCTCGAAGGCTTGCATTTGCGACGGCGTGGCCGTTTTCTGGAAAAGCGTCAGGAAAAGGTCTTGCTCATTGATCAGCTGCAGAATGCGAAGCTCCCTGGCGCGCGTGAATCGATCCAGATTAAACGTCACAGCAAACAAAGCGCGTTCAATGCCCGCGCGCTCCTTGCTACTGGCAAAGTTGCCGTAGATCACTGCCATACGGCTAATGTCGCCACTCGTCGCGCCGTGGGACAGCCGGAATATATTTGTGAGCAGCTCGGTATTGATGGCCGTGTAATAGGTCACTGCATCGGCGGTTGTGGCAGCAAGACCGGAAATATTTGTGCGCGTGTTCGCCAGACGATCGAGCTTCGTGACGGCAGAATCAATGCCGCTCCTGGTGTCACTATCTAATGTGCCGAGGTCTGCTATCAGAGAAAGGTAGGCGGCCAGCTTTTCGTCGGTCAGTTGGCGCTGCTTTGGAAGCGCCTCGGTAAACTTCTCGCCCCGGCTGCTCAAATAGCCTGCTGACATGCCGCGTTCTTTCTGGAGTTCGTGGACCAGGTGGCCGCCAGCGACCGTGGCCCGCGCCAGAGCGTCGAGTTGCTCCATTTGATTCGTACGCTGCAGCGCACCGACGAACTCGTGCTGCGTGGCAATCACGGTCGCGAGGGCAGGTGTTACAACCAGAATCAACAATTTTGCTCGAACAGACAGGTGCCGGAGACCCTTGGGGAACATGATCACATCCATATGAACACTATGGAAGCTAGCGGCCTCTGCTCTGCAAACTTGAGCAAATTCATCGCCCATATCTGGTCTGATTGTTCTCGCGACGTACGCCCGTGCCCATGCCCGAATTTGATGTGATCTGAACTCAGTGTATTCGCCACGCCAAGCCATGATCTTTTCTTGGGCATCGTCAAGCGATCGGAACCGGTTGAAATTCAGGCACTCATCTCAGGAGCGGCCGCTGAACGACTCAATGAACAGGCTGTCCGTGAGCCTGCCAAGTCTTGAGAAATCCAGCCTCACTGTCAGCACACCTGCGGTAGCTTGAACGCATTCTACCTCCGCTTCGCCCGTAGCGCCGCTGCAACGCCGCCCGCTTCCAACAGGGCCGCGACCGCCTCGCGATTTTCCAGCTGCGACTTGCGGACTTCATCCGCCATACGCTCGATCACAGCTTCTTCGACGAAGTAGCGCTCCGCGAGACCGCCGATGTCTGCCGAGGGCATCGATTCGAGCCAGTCCAGACCTTCGCGGTAAACGATCTTGCTGGCCAGCGAAGAGGCGACAATCCGATGCAAATAGGCAGTGGGGATACCGTCGAACACGCCGTCTCCGCACCGTTCAGCCAAGACGGCGGGAAGATGCCGCATCACCAGCTCGCGAGCACGCTCAGGGTGCCCCTCCCACAGACTGTCGATGCGATCGGTGACCGCATCGGTAGCCCGGTTAATGGCCCGACTCAAACGCACGCTCAGTTCCGGCAGGTGGACGGCCGGTTTATGCCGATGCTCGCGAAACAGGGCATCCGCTTCCAGCCGTGCGAACGCCCGCAACTTGTCGAGCACCTGGACGACGTACTGTTCCTTGATTTGCAGGAACGCGGCTTCGTCCAACAACATGCTCGCGATGATTTCGTAGCTGCTGCAGATCACGCCCGCCTTGTTGGCCGAACTGTCCTTGACGATGACCGCCCCACGCTCGGACAAGCGCTCGCGCGCAACCGGCGTGATAAACAGATTCGCCCCTTCAACGATGACGCGACTGGACGGCTTGCCGCTGGCGTCCAGAAACGCCTCCCAATTGCGCTCGTTGATCGTGCCGGGACGTCCACCGGCCGGGACGAAGGCGTCACTGACAATACGATTGTGCAATGTGTCGCGCAGCCGTATGCCTTCGGGTTGCTCGATGCTGACCACGCTTCCGCTCGGGCCAAGTCGGTCGGACTCGAACGCAGCGATCGGTAGCTCGCTTCGAACCAAACGGACCAGCTCGTCCATATCGAGCCCGTCGGGATCTTCAGCACACCCGCTGCCATCGGCGACGCCAACGATGCGCGCGTTCTTGGCGTAGTCTCGATTGAGAATCAAGATCTCGTTGCCGGCGACATCGCCATCAGGCCCGCCGGTGATCTTGACCGAGAACGCCTCACTCTGAGGGTCAATGCCGACCGCACGCAACGCGGTATCGAGGAACACCGTCACGCCTTCGCTGGTGACACCGTAAGCCTTGTGATTAATACCAGCACCGGGTTTGGAACTGATAAAGGCCTCGGGCATGGGATGACCGCGCCGTCTTGCCCTGTCCACGACCCAGGTGATGAGCCGATTGGAGACGTTCTCATCCGGGCCAAGATAGAGCAGTTCATCATGCTGATAGTAGTCGGCGTGCAAACGGCTGACCTGCGGATCCGGAATCGTCAGATCGAGCAGACTGTCCGTAAACGCCCGCCCCACTGCTTCGAAATCCGCCGCCGGCATCGCGAGAATCACGCCCTTCGAACCGCCCTCAGGGATGTCTTTGTTTTTGTGCTGCTGGGCAGATGCCAGGCCGTAAGCCTCGTCATAGTGCCGCTCGCTTTCCAGCGCGTACTGTTCGGTTCCCATCGGTCGCACAATGCGCACTCCGCCGCGCGCAATATCCCGGAACCGCACGTGGAAACCGTCAAACTGATTGCCGGTAACGAAGAAGACACCAAACGGGCGGTCCGCTCGATCCTCGTCGTCGAGAAACGCCGGGTCGATGCGCAACGCCAGTGCCCGGCGCTTTGGCAGAAGAAAGTTGGTGCGCAGCGTCGCATTTACGGCCTGCACAAAGGTCATTAGGATTTTCCGCTCGCTGGGGTTACTGGCAGCGCTGCGAATCGCGTCGATCAGCGTTTGCGTCGCTAGCGCCGAATCGACCGCTTCCACAGCAAAACGATTTCGAAACAGTGAGACCACGGCCATCGCCAGATTCGCAAAGCGCTCCAGACTTGCATTGATCCGTTCGCGCGAGAACAGAAACGAATCCACTTTGACCAATCGCTGATGGACCAGGTGCGCCAAACCGATTAGCAGTTCGGCACTTAGCAGATCACCATCGGTGACAGACTGGGCCAGTTCGAACACGGCTTGATCAAGGTGAGGCAAACGCTTGAGTTCGAATTCCAGCGTTGCCCACAGGTCATCACCGGTTTGCAGCGGCAAGCCGTTGTGTTCCACCAGGAACGTAAGGAGCATGACGTTATCGCCCTTGTCGTCCTGAAAGCTGTCGAGGTAGGCGCGTTGAATATCGATCTGGCGACTTCCGAGGTGATGCGTAATCCGCTCGAACACCAAGCGCGGATCGTACTCGGCAAACCCGATGGCAAGGCGGCTCAGGCCGGGCTCCTGGCTGCGCTCCAGCCGCACCACGACATCACCCGAACGCTGGATCACGTCGACCAGCTCGAAGTGGCGGAAAATCTGTTCCGGTGGGGTTGTCATCAAATAGCTGGCATCGCAACTGGCCAGATACGTGTCTATCGCCGCGTCCTGAGCGCCACCTTGCTCGCCGATGTAAACCTGCGCGGCACTGGCTTTCGCTCTCTGCTGCGCGTTCGCCGCGTCGTAGCGCACGTATCCGCCCAGGTGAAAGACGTCCAGCACTCGGCTACCCGCGGTGGAGGTGTAAACCTGAGCCGAAATCAACGGCAGGTCGCGAGGTAGCCGGCGCACGAATTTGCTCAGCTGCCCGGGGTAGCTCCGGTTGCTGATAAAGGTGTAGCGCGCACCGTCCATCTCACGCAGCGTCACCGTCTGAGACAGACCGCTGGCTTCCGCGGCAATGATCGCTTTGACGTGCGCCAGGCGCATCGCCTGCGTCGTACCGTCGAAATACGCCTGCGGCATGGTGCGGATGAAGTTGGGCGCGATTTCACGTGCGGCCTGCTGCAAATCGACGAGCAGCTGGTCGGTGATTGATTCGGAATCCGCGGTGACGGGGCCTGATGCCGGGGTGCTTTCCATGGTTTTTTCTGGTGGTTTGTCCGACGAGCCGAGTCTCCGGCACGACAAAGCGCCCGGAACCAGTCCCGTACGGTAAAGTGGGTTTGAAACGTCAATAGCGAGCGCAAACGGGTCCGGTTCAGCGCGCACGCGCTAGCATAGGAAATGCACCGGGTCTTTTCAATTTGCCGTGACCCTGTCGTGTTTTTTGCACCCGTGATGGACGCAGATGCCCGGCTATCGCCTGATGGGGAAAACGCGCCGTCGCACGCCGCGCAAGGCAAGACCATGGAACCTCGCAATCTGCAAGCCAAACCCCTTGGCTTTACGTCACCCGATCTGGGAATATATTGGGTGGCCGACCGGCTCAAGGGCTGAGCGGCACCCACAACTAACACGGCACGGGATATCCAGAATGCGCGATCGCGCCGAACTGCTCGATGAACTGAAAATTGACCGCAGTGCCGAAACGCCGCGTGCGGGCCTGTCGCCGGGCATCGCCATCGTGCTCACGTTGTTCGCGGCAGCGGCTGGCGCGGCGGCAACCTGGTACCTGGCACCACGCCAGGTCGTCGCTGAGGCGAAGCCGTTGGTATCTGCCAAGCGCGCGCCTTCACCCGTGCCGGCCGAAGCGCCACCAGCGCCAACGCGGACGGCCGCTGTCGACGAAGACCGCCGCATCCTGAACGCGTCCGGCTACATCACGGCTCGCCGTATCGCGACCGTGTCGTCGCAAATCACCGGCTTGATTACCGAGGTCAATGTAGAAGAAGGCATGGTCGTAGAACGCGGTCAGGTACTTGCACGGCTCGACAGTGCGATCGTGTCCGTAGACCTCGAGCTCGAAAAGGCCAGAATGGCTGCCGCGCTGGCCAGCATCGAAGGCACTCGAGTGTCCCTGGCAGAAGCCGAACGAGTGTATCGACGTGCGCAGTCACTGCGCGAACGAAACCTGACCTCCGATGCCGATCTGACGCGCAGCACGGCCAACAGGGACAACCTGAAAGCCAACTTGACTCGTGCGGAGGCAGATATTCGAGTGTCCAAACTGGTGATCGCGCGACAGGAAGAGCAACTGCAGGATCACACGATTCGCGCGCCCTTCGCCGGCGTGGTGACGGTAAAAAATGCGCAAACCGGCGAGATCGTCTCACCTGGGTCGGCGGGCGGCGGCTTTACACGAACCGGTATCTGCACCATCGTGGACATGAATTCGCTGGAAATTGAAGTGGACGTCAACGAGGCATTCATTGGACGCGTGTTCGAAGCGCAAAAAGTGGAGGCGAATCTGGACGCCTACCCGGACTGGGATATACCCGCTTCGGTTATCGCCATCATCCCGACCGCGGATCGTGCGAAAGCCACTGTCCGCGTGCGAATTGGAATTAACGTTAGCGACGAACGCATACTTCCTGACATGGGTGTCAAAGTGGCGTTCCTGCAAGATTGAAAGAACACCGCCGGTGCGCGGGGAGAAAACCATGACTGACGATGCGCTGTTTGAACTCAAGAACGTCTCCAAAAACTTCGTTAAGGGCAAAGAGACCATCTCGGTGTTCGAAGATCTGAACATGTCGATCGACCAAGGCGATTTCCTGGCCATCATGGGGCCCTCAGGGTCAGGCAAGACAACGCTCCTGAATATGCTGGGTGGTGTTGATCAACCTTCCTCTGGCACCATCACTTTCGACGGCAGCCGCGTGGACACGTTGTCGGAGAACCAGCTCGCCAGCTGGCGAGCCAATAACATTGGCTTTATTTTCCAATTCTACAATCTGATGCCCATGCTCAACGCTTCGCGCAATGTCGAGCTTCCGCTGCTGCTGACCAAACTCAACGGCAAACAGCGCAAGAAAAACGTCGCGACCGCACTCGAGCTGGTCAATCTTACCGACCGCGCCCGACACATGCCCAAAGAGATGTCCGGTGGTCAGCAACAGCGAGTGGCCATTGCGCGTGCTCTGGTCTCCGATCCCAAACTGCTGTTGTGCGATGAGCCCACGGGCGATCTCGATCGCGAAACCGCCGATGAAATTCTGGAGATGCTCCAACTACTCAATGAGAAATTCGACAAGACCATCGTCATGGTCACGCACGATCCGGCGGCCGCGAAATACGCAAAACGCACTCTGCACCTGGATAAAGGCCGGTTTGTTGAGAAGGAACTGGCTGCGTGAAAGACTTCTACCTGATTTTTCGAAATCTGACGCGCAAACCGTTGCGGCTCTTTCTTACGCTGTTTGCCACGTTCATCGCGTTCATGATTTTTGGCGCGTTGACCGCGTTTCAGGATGCTTTCGATTCCGGTGTCGATCTTGCCGCTGATGACAGACTGATCGTCGTCAACAAGATAAATTTCACCCAGACGTTACCTTTCTCCTACCTGCAAAAAGTGCGCGCAGTGGATGGCGTATCGAGCGTAACGACGCTGAACTGGTTCGGTGGTTACTACCAGGATCCAAAAAAACAGATGGGCATGTTCGCCGTGGACGTCGATAGTTTTCTCACCGTCTACGATGAACTCATCGTGACGCCCGAAGAGCGTGCGGCCTGGTCTGCGAACCGCCAGGGGTTGATTGCCGGACGCGCGGTGGCTCAGCGCCTGGGCTGGAAAAAAGGAGAACGGATACCGGTAAACAGCAATATTTTCTCGCAGCGCGATGGCCGCACCGACTGGGATTTTGATGTGGTCGCCATTTACGACGGCGCCGAGGCGCAGACCGACACCAACAGCGTTTATTTTCACTACAAATATTTTAGCGAGACTCAGTCGTTTGGCGGCAACTTCCTGGGTTTTCTGGCGGTGCGAACTGCATCACCCGATCTTAACGAAACGGTCATCAGCGAGATCGACGAGCTGTTCGTCAACTCCCCGGCGGAAACCGAAACCGTGCCCGAAAAAGCCTTCAACAAGGCGTTCATCGACCAAATTGGAAACCTGAGCCTGATACTGACATCGGTCGTGCTGGCGGCTTTCTTCGTCATCCTCGTTATCGTCGGCAATTCCATGGCGCTGTCAATCCGTGAACGAACTGGTGAGATTGGCGTAATGAAAACCCTGGGATTTACCTCGATGCGAATATTCAAAATGGTCATCGCCGAATCGCTGCTGGTGGCGTTGATTGGAGGTGTGCTGGGAACCATCGCGGCGATTGGTCTGGTTGGGCTTGCCAATAACGCACCGTTTCAGTTACCCACTTTGGTTGTCAGCGGCGGACTTTGGGGCAAGTCGGTTTTTTACATGATCTTGCTGGGACTGATTACCGGAATTGTCCCGGCGATCAGCGCACTACGGATGAACATCATTTCGGCGCTGAGCCGTAACTAGAGAACAAGCATGAGTGGATTCTTTTCCCAGGTCTGGACCGTCATCGTCATGAATTTGCTGAGCCTGCCGCGACGGCTGTGGATGTCGTTGGCAGCGGTGTTTGCGGTGAGTGTTGTCGTCGCCGTGCTGTTGTCTTTTCTTGCAATGTCCAACGGTTTTGAGGAAACGCTCAAAGGCACCGGCAGCGAGGCCATCGCCATCGTCACGCGCACCGGTTCCCAGTCTGAACTCAATAGCTCCATGTCCCGGGATACCGTGAATCTCCTGATCACGTCCCCGGGCGTTGCCTCGAATGAGAACGGGGATCCGATCTATTCGTCAGAGCTGTATGTGGTGGTCGACGGCATCAAGCGTGCCAACAGAATCAAAGCCAACATACCTATGCGCGGTATTTCAGAGCAAGGCTTCGCGCTGCGGGAGCAAATCGAGATCGTCGCGGGACGCCGGTTTGAAAGCGGCCGCAACGAGCTGGTCGTCGGTCGGGGCGTACAACAGCAATTCGAGGGATTCGATCTCGGTAGCAATATCCGCTTTGGCAAAACAACGTGGGAAGTGGTCGGCGTGTTCTCCACCGGTGGTTCGGCGTTTGAGAGTGAACTGTGGGCGGATGCAAGAGTTGTACAAAGTCAGTTCCAGCGTGGGTCATCCTTTCAGACCACGCGCTTGCGCCTGTCACAACCCGGTGACGTGCAACCGATTCGTGATTTCGTGGAACAAAATCCAAGGCTTGTGCTGGATGTTGAAACCGAAGCCGACTTTTTCGCCGCTCAAGGTGAAGCGCTTGGCAGCATCGCGGCGTTTGGCTGGATACTGAGTATCGTCATGGGTCTGGGTGCCCTGGCAGGTGCTTTGAATACGATGTACACGTCGGTGTCCGCGCGTTCGACAGAAATCGCAACGTTGCGCGCAATCGGTTTCAGTAACGCGTCGGCGTTTTTCGGGACGCTGGCAGAGTCGATTGTGTTATCCGTCGTTGGAGGTCTCGTCGGCGCCACGGTGGCCTATTTGTTCATGGACGGTTTCAGTACGTCAACGCTCGGTGCGAGTTTCACGCAGATCATCTTTACGTTTGAACTGTCGCCGGAGCTGTTTCGAAACGGCATTATCCTGGCACTGACCATCGGTTTGATCGGTGGTATTTTTCCAGCATGGCGGGCCGCAAGAGTTCCAGTGATCGCGGCATTCCGCGGTGGCGCCTAGCAACGAGTAGCTCGCAGACGGGGTTAGAACGCCCGACCGAGCAACACATAGACCGCTTCGTTTGAGCCCTCGGCCGCGAGCACCGGCTGCATGCCTTCGCCGTTCAGCAACGGCGTACTGATGTGGACCGTAATGATCACATCGGCCCCGATATCTCGCACGACGCTGACCGGCATGTTGTTTGCCATGCCGCCGTCGACCAGCAGTCGATTGTCTATCTCGGTGGAGGCAAACGCGGCAGGCACCGACATACTGGCGAACACCGCCTGGGCCAGGCTGCCGGACCCGAGGACAACCTCTTTACCCGTCACAATGTCGGTGGCCACCGCACGAAACGGAATACTGATCTTTGGACGACTGATCGGTTCGCTGTCGCCGTATGCAAATCGGATGGCCTTGCCGGATTTTGCCGTTGCGCCATCGCGCACGACATGTCGCATCAAACGAGCCGCTGACAACGCCTTTGTGTTTGCAATAATTAAGCAATGGCTTATATTAGCTCTCACTTAAACTATATGAAGAACTCGAAATGCTGTTTGGAAACCCGGAAGGCGCCAATCGTCGCGCCATGACCCATCGCGTCCACAACTCGCAGGACGTCCGCGTCGTGACGCTGACTCGCGATTACGCGACTGACCCGGCCGATTTATGGAATGCCCTGACCGACCCGGACCGCATTGCGCGTTGGTTTTTGCCAGTGACCGGCGAGCTCAAGCCGGGCGGGCGCTATCAACTAAAAGGCAACGCGAGCGGTCTGATTGAGAAATGTGAGCCGCCAACGGTCCTGCACCTGACGTGGGAGTTTGGCGAACAGATCAGTTGGGTTGTGGCACGCGTAGAGGCAAATGGCGACCTCGCCACGCTGAAACTGGAGCACATGATGCCCAAAGACGCGGCATCGCAAGAGCACTGGCGTCAGTACGGGCCTGGGGCTACCGGTGTCGGTTGGGAACTCAGTCTTCTCGCGTTGGGCATACACTTCTCGACCGACGGCAAAGCCATTGACGCAGCCGATTTCGAAGCCTGGACGACGTCGGACGACGGCAAGACGTTTGTCAAGCACTGCGCGCAGCAATGGGGCGAGGCGCACATCGCGTCAGGCGCCGACTCATCGGAGGCGCGCACCACGGCGGCACGCACCGGCGCGTTTTACTCGGGCGAATGATGCAGGCGTTCGATGTTTTGGGCGACCCGGTTCGACGACGCATTCTCGAAGCTCTCGTTGATACCGAGCATGCCTCTGGTGAAATTGTCGAGATCGTTCGCGCTGACTATGACATCAGTCAGTCCGCTGTCTCGCAGCATCTGAAGGTGCTGCGAGACAGCGGCTTCGCGGCGGTAACTTCTGACGGTACACGACGGCTTTACTCTATTGATACCACCGGGCTGCGCCAAGTCGATGAATGGCTTGATGGATTCAGGCAGCTGTGGGCACCCCGTCTGGAAGCCCTGGCCACTGAAATCGCTCGTGGCAAAAAGACACCTTAGCAACGCCGTCTTGGC
Organism: Gammaproteobacteria bacterium; assembly: GCA_045107005.1. Lineage (GTDB taxonomy): Bacteria > Pseudomonadota > Gammaproteobacteria > Steroidobacterales > JBCCMA01 > JBCCMA01. Next base: position 11,109 of record JBGCFP010000151.1, on the reverse strand, counting down.
ATAAACGTCGAATTCGTAGCGGTGTTCGATTCCAAACGGCGCTTCGACACGGCCACAGTTACCTGCCCGGCCTGATGCAATTTAGTGCCAAAGTTCGCGCCAGCACTGCCGCTAACAAACTCATCTGGACCTTTCTACCCCATTGGTGAGCTATGCCTGCAAACGTCAAGTTGCGCTCGCCGACCCGACCAGGAGATAACCTGTGCACAATCCCTCCGTTGCCGTGGGCCTGATCAAGCGCTTTTCTGCGTTTGCACCAATTCTTGTCGCGATTGCTTTGTCGTCGGAAGTGGCGAGCGTCTGGGTCATAGTCGCCGGTGTGGTGGCATCGCTAGCCGTCGTTGCGTGGCAGGCATTAAATGAGAGCCGGTCGATCGAAGAACTCAGCCGAGTGGAGGAAATCAACCGCTCGCTTGCGGTCATCGAATTTACGACCGACGGGATCATCGTCGACGCAAATCAGCGTTTTCTCGACATGATGGGTTACACCCTCGACGAAATGAAAGGCCAGCACCACAGCATGATCGTCGATGAGGAGTACCGAGACAGCGTCGAGTATGCCCAGTTCTGGGAAACCCTGCGTCGCGGTGAATTTCAGGTGGCGCAGTACCGCCGTATTGCAAAAGACGGCTCGGTACGCTGGGTCAACGCTTCCTATAACCCAACTCGCACGGCCCTTGGGGCGCCGGGCCGCATTGTCAAACTCGCCACCGACATTACGCTTGAGCGCTCATTGACAAGCGAGAACAGTATGATTCGCAGTGCACTGGACTGCTCCAAGTCGAGCGTCATGCTCGCCGACAACGATTTCAACATCGCCTATCTCAACGATGCCGCGCGCACCTTGTTCCAGGATATGGAAAGCGATTTGCGCAAGGAGCTAACGAACTTCCGCGCGAGCGAGCTTTTGCACAACTCGATCGATGTGTTCCACAAGAACGCACTCCACCAACGACGCATGCTCGAGGGGCTGAAGTCGACCCACGTCACGGACGTCGGTATTGGCGGCAGGACGGTAAGAATTGTCGCAACTCCGGTGGTGACCGGTGACGGCGAGCGTCTCGGCACCGTAGTGGACTGGACCGACCGGACCGCCGAGGTAAAAACCGAAAAAGACATGGAGAACGTGGTTGCAGCGGCGAGCGCCGGGCAACTGGATGCGCGCATTGATCTGGAGGAAAAGTCCGGTTCCATGTTGCGTTTGTCCAAAGGTGTCAACCAACTTCTGGACGTTTCGCAAAACGTGATCAGCGAAGTAATGCGTGTCTTCTCAGCCATGTCAAAAGGCGATCTGGCACACACCATTGATGGTCAGTATCAAGGCGATTTTGAACAGCTCAAAAACGATGCCAACACGACCATTTCGCGATTGGTCGATGTCGTACGAAACATCGCCGATGCCGTCGAACCCGTGCGCACCGGTGCTCACGAAATCGCGCAAGGCAATATGAACCTGAGCCAGCGGACCGAGCAACAAGTTCTTAGCCTCGAGCAAACGGCGTCGCGAATGAAGCAACTCACCGCCACGGTGACGACCAACGCCGGCAATGCCGCGGATGCCAGCGATATGGCGCGCACCGCGCGACAGGAAGCCGAGGAAGGCGGCCGCGTTGTGGACCAGACGGTCGCGGCAATGTCGGAAATCAATGCCTCCAGCCAAACGATATCGGACATCGTCGGCGTTATCGACGAGATAGCGTTTCAGACCAACCTGCTGGCACTCAATGCCGCAGTGGAAGCCGCACGCGCTGGTGAGCAAGGCCGCGGGTTCGCCGTTGTCGCCAGTGAGGTCCGCAGTCTGGCGGGGCGCAGCGCAAGCTCTGCCAAGGAAATCAAGGATCTGATTGATGACAGTAATCGCAAAGTCAGTGAGGGATCGCGTCTGGTCAACGAATCCGGCGAAGTGCTTAGCCGCATTGTGGAAGGCGTGCATCGCGTGACAGATATCGTCGGCGAAATCGCCGCGGCAAGCCGTGCCCAAAGCGAGGGCATTCAGGAAGTGAACCTGGCCATTTCGAGTATGGACGAGTTCACGCAGCAAAACGCCGCGATGGTTGAGGAAGCCTCGGCCGCCAGCCGGTCGATGGGGGATCAGGCAAATGGTCTTCAGGAGTTGGTTGAATTCTTCTCGATCGAAAACGTAAGAGAGCAACCCGGTCAACCCGTCGACCGACGGACCGACCCAAACCGCCCCTGGTCTGCTGCGTCCGCAACAACGTACGCCAACAACCAGACCGGTGAAGCCTCCCGGCGACAGGCGAGCTGACCACAGCGCCGTTCACGTCGACCATGACCGCGCGCCTGTGTCATCAGCCCGGTCCTTTACCGCACCGATCGCTGTTCCTGTGCTCAAGTTCCCGCCAAAGCGCACGCTATCCCGTCCAAAATGGCAAGTGAACAACAAATGGCCGTGTATCAACGGGAAATGAGCATTCCCGCAGTATCCGAGGTGGGACGAATGCGCCAGGTCGTGCAAAACAACGCCGAGGGCACCGGCTTCAATGTCGATGCCGCCGTGTGGTTTGACACGATCACGAAAAAAATTGAAGCGCTGAAGAAGATTGAAGACTCGCTGGCGGCAGATCTCGGTTCCATGGCGACCGTCGCTGTTGATGCCAGTGCCGCTGGCCTGCGACGCGTGGTTGGCACCGTTGCTTTCGCCCTAATGTTGTCATTGATTCTGGTTATCGTTGTAAGCTGCGACGTCCTGCGTTCGATCAACGGATCACTGGATATGGCGAAGAAGATGGCCAAAGGCGACCTCGACCATCAGGTATCGCGATATTCGAAAGACGAGGCGGGATAGCTCCTGCGCGCTTGCCGATACTCAAACGCAACTCAAAGCCACATTCGCCACGTCCCGGGACGTCGCAGAATCGGTCCTCGATGGGTCCCGGGGTCGCGAGCGGACGAACTGTCACGCGGTTTGTCGTTCTTTACGTTTGATGCCAGTGGTAGCGATACGCTCGTTAATATCCGCGCCGCCTGACCGACGGCGCGGCGAGCACGGCGGCTCTGGTCTTACACGTTCTCATCCACTCCGCTCAGGCGTTTCCTACCGATCCGGTGTGCACAACAATTCCGGTATGTACGGAATGTCGTAATTGGGTGGAAAATTCGGGTCCACACCTGGGAGCACCTGATGACCGACGTTACGCGGTCGGAACGGCCGTCCGTCAGGACGCGTCTGTGGTGGCCCGCGATCAAACGTAAACGCGCGCACGGCGGAATGACGCATCCACACCACCTTGTCAGGATGCAAACAGCCATCGTCTTTTTGCACTAGCTCGTGATAGTGAACGTACCCCTGCAACATGCGACTTTGCGCGATCCGCGGGCTCCATTCCGAGATCAGCACGTCGACCCAGTACAACTGCTGATGATCCTCCGCATCCGACGACCAAAAACGCGGCGGCCCGTTCATGGCCAGCGGCCCGGTGTTGTGGTGCTTGCCAATAAAGTGTTTGGACGAACCCACATCCCGGGCCGGCGACCAACAGTGGCCCGGAACGTCCTGAGGCTGTCCTTTCTGAGCGAAATTGAGCTCCAGTTCAGGCCCGGCGAAATACCAGGTTTTGTTATCCAGAAAGATTTCAATCCGGTGCGTAAAGCCAAAGAAATCTGCGACCCCCGGGCTGGCCAGGCAGTCGGCCAACTCGTCAGCGCTTGCGGCCAACGGCGTCGCCAGCGCCGCGGCACCCAAACACAGCGCTGCGATTTTGACGCAAAGTCGTGTTGATTTATTCTGATTCTTCATTTCACTTGCCACTTACGGCACCAGGCCACTCGGACCTGGTGCACCAAAGAAAGTCTCGCGCATGACGCCAAGATCGAAGAAATTAACGACGCCGTCACTGTTGAAATCCGCATCCGCATCGTCAGTAAAGAACACGGCCCGGATCAAACCCAAATCACTCAGATTAATCGTGCCATCGTTGTTCAAATCCGCATCGCAGAGATTGCCGAAGCCGTCGCCGTTGGCATCAATTTGATCGGGATTGGCCACCAACGTGCAGTTATCCAAGTCATCGGTGACGCCATCGCCGTCGGTGTCATCGGGCACGTTGCATAAAAACACCTCGCCGCGCACAAAATCGACCGCTGCTTCGGTGACCGAGTCATTGGGATTATCGGAAACGATAAACCGCACTCGGACATCGCCGGTTGGCGTGACCGAATCGCCGACCGATACGTTGTCACTGATCCACCCGCCGAAGCCGCCCGAGTACCGCGTAGCTTCGACCCAAGGACCGCCGTCGCTGGACAGCTCAACCACGAGACTGTCGTCGCCGTCGTCATTCGACATCCAGTACACGTAACTGATCAATCCGTCGCCCAGAGAGAAATCCATCGACGGCGACGTTAGAATCGCCGGTCCGCCGTCCACGTCAGCTTCGCCGATTCCGCCACCCGGTGTGCCTTGCCCGGTGAAGTAACATTGATTATCCGCATCGCCGGGCCAGTCACCGTCCGGTTGAGCGCCGGTGCCGATGGGCGTCGCCCGCACCCACTCGCCGGTGGTTAAATCAGTCGTCGTTGCCGACCACCCAAGATCACCGACAAACGAATCTTCAAACGTCGCCACCACCTGGCTCACCACGTTCACGCGATAGGCACCGCTGGCCGGGTCCATGAACACGCCGCCGGCATCGTTTTCAGCCGTCACCACGTATTCAATGACACTTCCGCAAGGCGCTGCTGGCAGCTGCGCTTCGAACAGTCCGCCACCGAGCGGCACCAGTGCCACTGGCGTCTGAGCGACGCCGTCAATCGACGCCTCAAGTTGCGCCGTGGACGCATTCAGTGGCGATCCCAGTTCGCCAATCTCGATCGTTACGGTCGTCGGGTTATCGGGCATCACGGTGGCCGGTTGACCGCCGGGGTACGCAAACGTCAGCAGCGTCGGGTCGACATCGAGGACAAACAAACCGCCCTGAATGTCGCTGGCCAGAACACGGTCAGCGCCGAGAAACGGGTAAACACCCCAGTTGCCATCGAAGAAGCCGTTTTCGCCAGTCAGCGGCGAGGTGTCGTAGCTCGCCACGGTGTCCCAGGTAGCCGTTACCGGGTCAATCTCGAGCACCTGCAAGCCAGCGGTGTACCAGGACACGTAGACTGTGTTGCCCACGACCACCGGGTTATGCGTACTGAAGGCACGGCTGCTGTCGAGCGTCAGCGCGTCGCGCAACGTCAGCGTCACCGTCGTGCCGTTGTCATCAAGTTCGTACAAGGTCAAGCCGCCGCCCGCCCGCTCTTCCGACACCACGAGAAAGCGGTTATCGCTCGTTGGCCATGCCGCGTGCACGGCGTTGCCTTGCGCCGAACCCATCACCGTGGGCGCTTGCGTCGCGAGATTCGAGACGTCATACACCTGAATCGAATCCCAGGCCGACGCGTACATGCGTCCGTCCTGCACCGTAATGTCGTGCACGAACTGATTGCCAACGCCTAGCAACCGGTACGCCGTATTGGAGATCACAGCGGGTGCATTGTCCGGATCGTAGTTACGCAAATCGACGATGTCGACCTGGTTTTGCTCGCTGTCCACCAAGTACAGCCAACCTTCCTCAAAGAAGACATTGTGCACGGCGGTGCGCACCGTTATGTCGGTGAGCTTGATCGGATTCGTCGGATCGCGAACGTCGACAATCTGCGCGCCGGGGTTGGTGTTCTCCAGAGCCACAAACATCAAATCGTTGTGGACTTTTACATCCTGCGCGCTGGCTCCGCCAACACCAGTGTCGTAAGTCGCTGCCAGCTGCGGTGCCGCCGGGTTGGAAATATCGACAATATTAATTTCGTTAACGCCAAACCGGGCGAGATAGGCGTAATCGCCTGCACCCCAGACGTCGGCGTAATTCGCTGCCTGATCGAATCGACCGACCAGGCCGACGTTAAACGGCGCCTCCTGAGCTTGCGCGACCAGCGGCGCACACAGTGAGAAACCGAGCAAGACCAGCGCGCAGCGCTGTACAACATTTCCAGAAAACCCAAACATTTGCCTCTCCCATTGACGAGCTTTTCGGGGGTACCGACGCCTGCATTGTGAGACCGTGTGGGCCTGCTTATTATTCTTTTAGGTTCGGCGGTTTTCTCTATGCTAGCACGATCTGTACGAAGCGCGCGGCACCCGCGGCAGCGGCCCTTTGCTCTCGAGGGCATCCGCATCTCGTCCACGATGGCCGCCACCACATCGCGGCACATCAATCCAGACACAGCGCGGACCACCCACACTGGCTGATGCCTGCCAACGGCGCCGACGACGCACAGAATCCCAGGCTCTCACCAAAGTTTACATCTCTGATTTTGCTCAGAGACTACCATGGCGCCCTGCCCGCGCTGTGGCCGCTGGTTTTGCGCGCTGCGATGCGCCCACCGCCCGGATGCACAGTGCGAGCGCCAGCGCTATTGATCCACAAGCGATGCCGTCCTGACGCGCCGCACAGACTTTTGAGCACATCGCGACATGACGAAAAGGGCCATTCCACTGATGGCATGGGTGATTGCCGGCCTGCTGGCAATTAGCGTCATTCCCTTTGCCACCACGGTTTTCCAGATTAGTCGGAACCAGGACGGATTGATCGATCAGGTGCAGCAAACGCATTTGGTGTCCGTGATCTCAACGGCAGAAACACTCTCAAACTACATTGCCCAGCTCTCCAATCTTCTGGTGTCGATTGGGACAAGTCCGAGCGTTATTGACAACGACGATGACGCGAGCGCCACCGAGCTTCTCGCGAATGCCCTGCTGATGAACGAGAGTATCGTAGCCATTGGCCTGTACGATGATGGCGAGTCACGTTTGCTGCGGCAAATGGCCCAGAAAAAATCGGCCGCCGACATCGCGTCGGCGATATTCGAACGGGCGTCACCCAAACGGCTACAGACGGTGACCCTGAACAATCAGGACTACCTGATTCTGCGCCACGTGAATCCCAACGCAGCGCTGGAACTTCTGATGCTGGTTGACCGGGCGCAACTGCAAAGCTGGCTGACCGTGCCCGCACTAAACGATGCGCGACTGGGTCTGCGCGACGACAATAATCAGATTATCGACGGCCAGGTAAACGACTATCGACTGTTCCCGGAATCACTCCGGTCGTTACTGGATGCCAACTACGTCGGCTCCGCGGCTGACGACTTCACGGACGATAATAAGACCCGTCAGGTCGCCGCGTTTGCGCGCGTCGCAGACACCGACTGGGCAGTGATTTCACAACAAGTAGCCCAAAAAGCGGAAATCGCGCGTCAGGCCATGTGGCAAACCGCTGTCCAAGCGCTGGTCGCGGTGTTCTTGCTGTCCTGCCTTCTTGCATCGGCCGCACACGCCAAAGTGGTTCGACCTATTCGCGACATATTGAAATCGCAGCGACAGCTCCTCGGTGCCAATTCGACGACGGCGAGCGGGTCGGAAATCGATCAGTTGAAACAGGCATTCACTCTGCTCGAAACGCACATTCGCGACCGCCGGCAGCTGAAAAAAATCAGCTTGGGCCGGTATCAAATCAGCGACGTCATTGCGAGCGGCGCGATGGGCACCGTGTTTAAAGGTTGGGACCCGCGTCTGGAACGACCAATCGCCATCAAGACGATCAGGATTGGCGAGCAAAAAGAGTCGTTCAAGCGCGACATGCTGGTCGAGAAACTGGTGGCAGAAGCCAAACTTGTCGCGAAAATCGTGCACCCGAACATCGTCACGATCTACGACGCCGTCGATACGAGGGAAACGGCGTTTATTGCGATGGAGCTCGTCGAGGGCATTAGCCTGCGCGACTATCTGAAGACCTGCAAAGCCATGGCCCCGATGCAGACTGTGGCGCTGGCGGCCGGGATCTTGCGCGGACTGGCAGAAGCGCACACCCACGGCATCATTCATCGCGACATCAAGGGCGGCAACGTATTGCTCGGTTACAGCGGGAGCATCAAGCTGTCGGATTTCGGCCTTGCCAGTATTGTTGGCAGTGCGATGAGCGATGGGGGCAGCATTTTGGGCTCACCCGGTTACATTGCGCCGGAGGTAATCGCCGGTCGACCGTATACCCACGCGTCGGACATTTTTTCCGTTGGCGTCCTGCTCTATCGCTGTCTGGTTGGCTTCGTCCCGTTTCGCGGTCCGTCTGTCGCCGCCATTCTCAATGCCACAACCGCCACCAAAGCCACGCCACCCATGGATGTGAATGCTGATGTGCCCGAACCCTTGTCCAACGCGGTGATGAGCTTGCTAATCAAAGACCCAATGAAACGCCCCAGTAGTGCGCTTCTGGTGATCGATACGATCGAACGCGCGCTCGGGACACACGCGTGGCAACCCACGTTTGCCGACGATTCGAACCCGCCGGTTCGAGCCGAAACCGTTCTGCCCAGCACCATGATTCTGCCCGACACCTTGGTCCAGAAGCACTTACGGACACCTGATGATTAAAACCCTGGAAGTTCTCATTGTTGCATCCCTCACAGCATCCGCGGTCTTCACCTGCGCCGCGACGCCCGCACCCGAACCGGTGATTGTGCAGCACGTCGTTGAAGCCGGCGACACGCTCGCCAATCTGGGGCGGCGACACCTGGGCGCCGATGCACCGTGGAACATTAACATTCCGCTCAATCCGCAACTCGCGAACCCCAATGCGCTGACCAAGGGCCAGGTCGTCAACATCATAACCGGTTACGCTTTCCCCAAGCCGGAACCCGAGCCGCCAATCGTCGTCGAGGAAGTCAAGACCTATCAAGCCATCGTCGAACAAGTGGCTAACGACGTTGAAAAAAACATCAAGCAGACCGACTGGCGAGATGCCAGTCGCGGCGATGAGCTGTTTCCACTGGACGCTATCCGAACCCTTTCAAACTCTTCGGCATTACTGCGTTTCGACGGCACATCGGAAGTTTTAATCAGTGCGTATTCGCAGATTTTTTTGCGCGCCCTGGAGTCTCAGGACTCGGGGCTCAATCGAAGCGAAATCGAGATCAAACGCGGTTCAACCGATCTGCGATTGTCCGCCAACGGCACGCCGGAACAGGAAATCGAGATCAATGTGGCCGGCACCATCACCCGCCCCAGACGGGCTCGCGATGGCACCAACGCCACGCGTGCCAGAAAGGTTGGCAATGACACGTCTCAGGTCATGGTTTACGCCGGGGAATCGGCCGTCGAGTCCGCCGGCGTTAGTGTCGCGGTGGAACAGGGTATGGGCACCGTAGCGGTGGCTGGGCAGGCGCCGGCGAAACCCGAACGACTGCTGGAAGCGCCCCTCATCGATACTATTGACAGCAAGCGGTATCCCACCAGCCGCCAATTCTCGTGGCAAGCGGTCAGCGGCGCGGCGCGCTACCGGTTTGAGCTGTGCCTCGATCGTCGCTGTACCAAACCGGTCCAGGTATTGGCCGACATTGAATCAACGGCGATTACGCTGGACACACTGCCCGTCGGCGATTTGTTCTGGCGTGTTACGGCCGTGAGTCAATCGGGGCTGGACGGGTTTACCAGCAACGCGGACCAGATAACGGTGGTCAATCAACCGCCGCCTGAGGCACGCAGCCCGTTCCTTGTCTATTTCGGCCCGATCATGCTCGCGTTGATCATCACCCTTACGCTGATCGCATCCTGGGGCAAACGGAACGTCGCATCGTCAGACGCAGAGGCTTGATGAAATCCGCTACTATGACGGTCCTTGTCGAAGTAAACCGGACTCATGCACCGAAAACCACTGCTAAAACTGTTAGAGCAATACCGCCGCGAATGGCCCGCCGAGGCAGCCATGACGGAACGGATGACCGGGTTTGTTTCGGCGCACGCCGACTGTTTTGAACGCTCACTGAGCCTGGGTCACGTCACCGGCTCCGCCTGGCTCGTGAACCGCAGACGAACCCACGTACTGTTGACTCACCATCGGAAACTGAACAAGTGGCTGCAACTTGGTGGCCATGCCGACGGCGACTCGGATGTACTGGCGGTGGCCATGAAAGAAGCCCTCGAAGAATCCGGTCTGCCCGATATTGCGCCACTGAGCCCGGATATCTTTGATCTTGATATTCATGAAATTCCGGCGCGCAAGTCGGAGCCCGCGCATTTTCACTATGATGTGCGCTTTGCACTTCGCGCCAACGCATCGGAGCAATACGTCGTCAGCGACGAATCACACGACCTGGCCTGGATTGACATCGCGCGCATCGCCACCGTCACCAGCGAAACCTCCATGCTGCGTATGGCCAACAAATGGCGGTCTGATGAGTGAACCGTTCGAACAGATCGCCTTGCAGGCGACTGGGGCATCAGCGGTGACAGACAGCGAGGTCCTCCAAAGCCTGTGGAGTGGCTACGGCAAAATCGTGCGCTGTGGAATCAGAACGTCCAACCCGCGGGAACGTCGCAGCGTGATCGTCAAGCACGTCCAGTGGCCGACCGTTCACAACCATCCGCGAGGCTGGAACACCGGGCTGTCGCACGAACGAAAAGTGAAATCCTATCGGGTAGAAACCGCCTGGTACGAAGGCTGGGCCGCTCGCTGTAACGACGCTTGTCGAGTGCCGGAATGCCTGGCGATCGACACGCGTGGCGATGAGGTGTTTATGGTCATGGAAGATCTGGATGCCGCAGGCTTCAGCGGACGGCGCAGCGCGACAACTCAACGGGAATGGAAAGCCTGTCTTTCATGGCTAGCCAACTTTCACGCGACGTTTTTGGGCGAAGCGCCAACCGAACTCTGGCCAACTGGCACGTACTGGCATCTGGACACGCGACCCGACGAACTCAACAAGATTGACGATCCGGTGATGAAAAACGCGGCCCGCGCCATTGATCGTCAACTGTCCAGCAGCCCGTTTCAAAGCCTCGTCCACGGCGATGCAAAGGTCGCCAATTTCTGCTTCGCCGACGACGGCCGGGTCGCCGCGGTCGACTTTCAGTACGTTGGTGGCGGATGCGGCATGAAAGACGTCGCCTATTTTGTGAGCAGCTGCCTGACCGAAGACGAATGCGAGCAACGCGAGGCCGACATTCTTGACCATTACTTTGAGACCCTGGAGTCAGCGCTTTTAAAACACGGCAAAGCGGTCGATTTCGCTGCCCTGGAGGCCGACTGGCGTGCGCTGTACCCGGTGGCCTGGACCGACTTC
>JBGCFP010000150.1:0-57530 GCA_045107005.1 Gammaproteobacteria bacterium | reverse complement strand
CTAGCAGCGTGTTGAAAAAGTCCTCTTTTTCGGCACGCTGCTAGTGGCACAGGGATGTGCCAACATTTTTGATGGCGTAAGCCATTGAAAATGGGAGCCATCGGCAAACCGCGTTTGCCGATGAGCGACGTTGAAAAAGCCATGGATGGCTTTTTCAACAGACTGCTAGAGTCGCAAATAATGAGTGCCCAAGTCGCGATGACGACTCGGGCACGCTCTGGGGTCACAGAAACCGACGGATCGGTCAGACGTGATTGTGGGTGTCCGATATCTGGGCCCGCTGACGCAACCGATTGCGCGCGCGCGACACCCAGCGAGACATTTGCAGTGGCGTGACTTCATAAGCTTCGCACATGCTTTCGCGATCGTCGTGCTGAAAGTACTCCATGATGATCACGTCGCGATCGCGCGGGACCGACATGTCGTTAATCAGATCAACCACCGACTGCATTTCCTGATCCCCGGCGACAGCGTCGAACGGCGTGCGATGGTCGACCAGCGCCTGCTCCAGATGTTCGGTATCGCCGCTAATGGTCAGCCACGGGCGTTTGCGAATTTCGCCCAGCGACACTGAGCGCACGATGCCGCACAGATAGGCGCTCAGGGCGTCCTGATTTTTCAGATCGCCAGCCCGCAGTTTGGGCAGCGCGATTTCCCAGCTGGTGCTGACGCGGTCGTTGACGTCGTGTTCGCAGTTGGCATACCACCACGCCGCCTTGCGCATCGCGCCGTCATAGAGAGTCCAGGCTTCGGTCTCCGCGCTTCGATCGCCCGCCACGATGCGCTTGACCAGCGCGCGACTTGTCGCCTTTTTGTTGTTTGCTTGCTTCATCAGAATCCCACCTTGTTTTGCTTGTCGTGTTAGCTGGCGCAAAACCGACGAGTGGTCGGTGCCAGCGACGGGCAAGGTGGAGGGCGCGGGGATTGGAAGTCTTTGAAAGGGCCTTGAAGCGTTCTTGAAAACTCTTTACATGTTTAAAAACAGATAGATACGGGCGCGCCGAAACGCGCCCGACCAGCCGATCAAGCGGAATCTGGAGGTGGTCAGGAAGCTAGAGCGCGGCGAGGAAGGCGGCGATTTTTGGATCGTCGCTCAGTGCACGCAGGTCCGGATCGTTGCGAATCAGACGTTTCGGGAAGCTCAGTGCGACGGCTTGCTCCAGGCATCGGAGCGTTTCATCGATGTTGCTCATCGCAGCCCAGCTCAGGGCTTCGAGGTAGTAGACCGAGTCGATATCTGTCTTCAAGCGGTGGGCTGTCGCGATTTGTGTTGCGAATCGGTCGATCTGCCCCAAGTGCACGCGAAAGTTGGCCAAATGCGCATGCGCGAGGGCGTCCCGTGGGTTCTTCGTGATTCGGGTGACCGCGGCCAAATCGGCTTCTCGGTAAACGGCAACGCTTTCATCCGTGCGTTCACCCGAGAGTCGAATCGATTCGGCGAGTCGACCTAGCGTCGCATAGTCGTCCGGTGCGTGGGTTAGTGCCCGGCGTTGATAGCGCTCCGCGTCGGCGAACTCGCCGCGGTAGTAATGTGACAAGCCGAGGTTGGTCAGCGCCGAGTGCGTTTCCTTGATCTGAACCGATTTTCCCCACACCCGTGCCGCCGCCGCGCTGTCGCCAAGTTCAATGTGAGTCGCAGCGAGATTGTTCAGCGGCGTCGCGCTACCCGGGTCCAGCGCCGCCGCGCGCGCAAAATGCTTGCGGGCGTCCGTGTATTCCTGATTGTAGTAGTAGAAAACGCCTAACCCGGCCTGCGCGTCATACTCGTTTGGCGCCAGCGCCACGGCACGCAAATAGACGCGGCGCGCGGCGTCCATTTCGCCGCTGTCAAAATACGTATCGCCCAGTTCAACCAGTGCTTCAATGTGTTTGGGAAACGCATCGACCACAGATTTGAGTGCGTTGATGGAATCGGCGTAATCACCGCGCTCCCGATACAGTGTGGCCAGCGCAATTTTAGCTTGTGCCATGGCAGGGTTGGTTCGGGCAAGCTGTGTGCAAGTCGACTCCGCCTGATCAAAATCATTGCTCGACTGCTGTATTGCGTAAAGCGCCACATAAGATTGGCAAATCCCGGCGCGCGCGATGACAAATGCGCCGTCTTGAGCGATCGCTTCGCTAAACAGATCGACGGCTTCGCGCAGCGTAGCTTCGTCTCGAGATCTGCGCAGAAGTTGGCGCGCGCGCAAAAAGGCGCTGTAGGCGTCAGGGTCGCGCGTTTCGACTTGCTCCAGAAACGCCAGATCCTGCGTACCCAAAACCACTTCCAGCGCGCGCGCGACCTGCGTCGCGATATCCGTTGCCGCGCCCGACACCGAGTCGGCGTTATAGGAAAACGTGTTGGTCCAACGCTGACGCCCACCCTTGGTTTCTGCCAACGCAGCCACGACGCGAAGCTGCTCACCGCTCTGTGTGATGCGTCCGTCCAGCACATATTGCACGCTCAACAGTTTCCCCACTTTGACCGGTTCCATGTTCTGCTCGCCGAGCGAAAACGCGGTGCGCCTTGAGATCACTTCGAATTTGTCGAATTGACCGAGTGCGGTAATGAGCTCCTCGGAGATACTGTCTCCCAAGCCTTCCAGAGGTGCGTTGAGTTTGGCGCTGCTCAGCGGCAGGATGGCCAGCGAGTACGGCGGACCGGTCTTGGTGGGCGGTGGTTCGACGCTGACGTTTCGCACGCTAATAACGGCAGCCAATGCGCCGACTGCGGCGAGCAGAATCAACGGTCGACCAAACCGTCCCCACCGCGAGGGCTCCGGTTGCAGATTGGCTGGCGCGACGCCTGAAGGTTCAGGAACAGCATCGACCAACAGCAGATAGCCTTTCCTGGGTACCGTTTTGATGAACGTTGGCGCCTTGCTGTCCTCGCCAAGCGCTTTGCGAATGACCGAAATGCATCGGTGAGCTGGCGCGTCGCCGCTCATTCCGTCTGGCCATACCCGGTCGACGATATCGTAGGTTTCCACGACGCTGCCTTGTCGGCTGCGCTCGGCAAGATATACCAAAACGCACATCGATTTGTTGTCGATTTGCTTTTTTTCTCCCTCAACAATGAGACAACACTCGATGGGATCGACCAAGACCGAGTCTAGTCGAAAACGCTGCAGAGACAGATCGAGAGGCTTCGAGGCGCTGGCTTGTGGGTGCTGGTCTTTGGTCATTTCGCGATGTGATATGTTCCCTTTTGGGCACACTACTAACCATAACACCGATGTGGCGTTGTGTTGACCAGCTCACCTGCGAAAAAAGACTGTTCCGTTGCACTGTGCTCAGTGACGCAGGCAAAAAACCAAGAATTTAGGAGAACACCAATGTCGGACGAATCGAAAGAAAGCGACAGCGCCGCTGATGCACCGGTCACCAGTGACTTGAACGCTGGGAAACACGTCGTTCATCGGCCGAAGCCACCGCGGGGCAAATCGAAATTTCCACCAAAGGACAGTGGCTGTGGAACAGAAGCAAAGGCTGGCGAAGGGTCGGATGATCGTCCGGATGCGCCCGGCGCAACGCCGCCCACAGATGGCGCCGTCGACGGCTCGATAGAAGCGGGAAAGTCCGTGGTCCATCGCCCGCGCCCGCCTCGCGGAAAATCGAAACGTAAATAGACCCGGCGGACCCGAATGGAGTCGCTTTGGATCGCGAACATCGACAAAACTTAAGGCGCGCTACGCTCGCCGTCCACGTGACGCGCGGGCTCGATGTCAGCGACGATGACGCGCGCGAAGTGTGGCGAGCGCTGTACACATTGCTTACCCGTCCTCTCGCTTCGGTCGCACACGACCAATCGCCGACCAATCGCGTCACCTCCCATCACACAGAGTCGCGGTCTGGCCTGCCTGTTTTCTGGGCGCCAGACCCCGAAACGCTGAACGTGTCGTTGGCCGACAAGAACGTGGTCGTCGTGGTCGATCCTGACCACCGCAACCCGTTCGCCGCGTCGCTCGTTGCGCGCTGGACAGATCGGACGAACGCGCCTGCGATCTGCCGGGTTGCACCCGGCACAGACGGTCAGAGGAATGTATCGATCGGTCCGGCACTGGACGCCATCGTGAGCGTCTTGAGTACGACGGATCGGCGGCCGGATCTGTGTTTGTCGATGGCCGAAGGGGGTCACGTCGCCACGCAAATGGCCGTTGAGATAAAAGAAGAAATGGCCAGCATCGGCCACCCGATGTTTGAGCGAGTTCTGTGTAACCCGCAGGATGTGCACGAGCGCGAGCGGAACAACAGTGTGATTGTTCTGCTGCGTGACGACGCTTACAGCGCTGATGATCGCTGCCTGCGTGATCTGCTCGAAGCCAAGACGCGCGATATTCCGGTGCTCGACGTGGTCGCACTTGCAACCGGTAAGTTACGCGGATCCAGCGCTCTTGGAAATTTGAACAGCGTCGTTTGGAACGGTGACGCAGCACGGGTTATCGCACGAGCAACGTGCGAGTGGATCCGAGCTTGTGTCTTTGCTGATGAAGCCAGGCGGATTATCCAGCTTGCTCATTTGCCCACCTGCGCAGTATTGGCTCGACCACCGGAGTTGCAGGATACGACCCGCCGCCATGGTGACCTGGCTGCCCCGGACGTCATATTTCATCCGGATCCGGAACTGACCGTCCGGGAACGCGAGTTGTTAACGGCAGCGAATCGACGACTTCAGTTTTTGACGCCAACAACGGCCTACCGATTTTTGCGTCGTTCACAAGAACCCACTGCCGATTCCATGTCGCGGTCTCGTCGTACGCCGTTGGCCGGTCACAGAATTGGCTTTTCGTTGAGCGTGCCCCGGGATCAGGCGCTGTCTCCGGGCATGACGAAACACCACTGCAACGATGCCATTGCTTACGTGGCCAGGTGCTTGATCTCGGCGGGTGCTGCGCTGGCTTACGGTGGCGATCTGCGCAAAAACGGATTCACGCGAATGCTCGGCGATCTTGTCCGAGCCTACGGCCGCCGCGCCTCGGTGGAGCCAGACACGCTGCATTCTTATCTTGATGCGCATATCGATCCGGATGATCTTCCCGCCGTCACTTTCCACAGCATGCGGGACATGAACGATGGCCCGGGCAATGCACTGTTGTCGCGCGACCAGGCGCAAGCCTGTCCGGTGTTTGCCAGCAGCGATACGCGCAGAGTGATGAGTCAGGCACTGTCGGCATCCGTGCTGATTGGTGGCAAGGATTGCCCGCGGACTGCAAAGCGTAGCGGCTATTCAGGCCTTTTCCCCGGTCTGCTTGAAGAGGCTTGGCGAATGCTTGTCAAAGGACAGCCGGTGTACGTGGTCGGCGGTTTTGGGGGCGCCTCAGCCCTGGTGGCCGCGTTGATTCGTGGTGACAATATTCCAGTCGCTTTGACCGAAAGTCACTGGCCGCAATCCGGTGCGCACTTTAGCAAACTGCGTGATGCGTACTGGCATCGTGCTCTGGTCTTGCCTGAATCCATGGACGACATGGCGGCAAGGGTGAGCGAGCGAGCCGCGCAATTCATGGCAGACGACAGCACCGCTATGGACTGGAACGGTCTGACCAGGGTAGAAAATCTCGAGTTACTGTCCAGCACCGATCCGGCATTCATCGCGGGATTAATCCTCAAGGGCTTGACGCATCGTGCGAATTCCAGGGCCAAAGCCAAAGGCAAGCTCGAGCTGGAACTGGTGCGCGGTGACGTGACGTCGGTTGAGGCTGTTGATCTTTTGTCCCTGGCGGCCGTCCCTGGGTGGCCCCTTACCGGCGCCGCCAAACGCGTGGATGAACTGGTCGGAGGTCGCCTTGAGCGCGCCGTGCAGGCCGGTGAAAATCTGGTCAGCGTGAACGCTAATGAGCTTCCCACCGACTGGGTGCACGTTGCGCATCTCTCGATAATTCCCAGCACCGGCAAGCCCAGGTTTGATATCCGGCCCGGTGTCGAACAACTCGTGTCAAGAGTACAGCTGTCGGGCTTCGAAAAAATCGCGCTCGTGCTTTACGGTGGCGCGCTGATGAGCGACATCGAATTGCTGGTCGACACGATGATTGGCGCGCTCCGTCCTTTGGCCGGGCAAGCCACCGTCGTTCTCTACGAGCAGGACACCGTTCGTTTCGATCAGATCAGGGAGCGAATCGAGACGCGCTGGAGTCACCGTGTGAGCCTGACGGCATCTGCCGGAGAGCGTTTGCATCACGAAAGTGTCGCGAGCGAGACATCAATTCTTGTCACTCACGATGAAGACGCAAAGTTGCTCGCGTCGGTTGTGATACCGCACGGGAACGTAGCGATTGCGTCGAGCAACAAGCAAGAACTGGATGCGGACGGTATTCTGGCATTGAGCAAAGGCGTGGTGACATACGACGCGACGGAAAACACCGATGATGTCGCGAGTGCGCTCTTCTACCCTCTGCACGATTTGCAAGATCGCGGAACGAAAATAGCGGAACTTCTGTTTGGCGATAAAGCCGAGCACATTTGTCGTTACCTGTGCAGTCAAACAATTCAGATTGCTCACGACCGCGGCGCGGCAGGCATTCCATTCGAATTGCTACGCTCGCGAGAAAGCGCGCCGATCGCGCTCGGTAGTCGGATAAGTCGTCGGCTAACGGTTCCGCAGGCAATGCCTGACGTGTTGTTTGCACCGTCGTTCAAGCGTACCGGGCTCACCTCATTGCTAGTGGTGGATCCGACGGATGATTTGCCATCGTCATCCGCGGAGTGTGAGGTCGTTCACAGCTGTCTCAGTTCTTTTTCGACCCCCGTCGTGCTCGAGCGTGAAAACGCGACGTGCGCCAACGTGATGGAGCAACTGGCGAAAGTCGATGTCGTCCATTATTGCGGCCACGGGTTTTTCACTGACGACAAACCTTGGAACTGCGGTCTTTCACTGGTGGACGAAGACCTCACACTCGAAGACTTGACCAGCCTGGAGAGCTTTCCCCGCATCGCCGTGATGAACGCATGTGAAGTCGGCAGGATGATGGATCGAGAGCGAAAAATTGACAAAGCGACCGTCACATCACAACCACGCGCGCTGGCGGAGTTCTTTCTGCGCGCGGGGACTCAGGTGTTCGTCGGTGCGCATTGGGCGTTGCGAGACGACTCGAGTTTCGTATTTGCTCGACAGTTCTATAGTGAAATTCAGCGGGGCAAAACGGTATCTACTGCCATGTTAGAGAGCCGCAAGAGTCTCAAAGACAGCGCTGGGCAACAGTGGGGCAACTACCTGCTCTACGGCCAAGGTGATATCCAGCTTTGCCCCAAGCCGGATCCGGATCGCTGATCCGAGACATCTCGCCGGGCCTGTCCATTCCGTCATTCTGACCGCACACCCTGCGAAACAACCCTCCTCCCCGCACTTAGTTAGCAACCCGTCACCGCATGACGTCGGCGCCTCGTCGCGTCAAATCCGCGTCAGGCGCATGCCGCGCTAGCCGGTGACCCCTAACAGCAGGAGGCAAAGAGCATGAACCATTCCCCAACCAACCCAAGTGAACGCCGTGTGGCCGCGATACCGCGGGTCGCACTGGCGACCGCCGCTGCGGTCGCGCTGCTGGCGCCAGCGGTCAACAGTCTGGCCGCCGACGGCTGGCTGTCGCGAGCGATTGAAATTGAGCCCACCGGCCGGTCCAAAGTCAGCCTGCCGACGTATTGGCAAAAAGACCACGCGCCAGCGATCTCGCAGCGCGCTGAGCCGAGTGCCCGAACGGTCTTCGATATCACGATGTCGCTGTACAACGCACCGGCCGGTGATGGTGACCCGAATGTCGATGCCGGAGAGCCGCAGGAAACCTATGAATCGATCGTGCGCTACTTCGCCGATTCGGTCTGTGAGCAGACCAACGGCAGCCATCGTCTGGGTAAAGTGCGCCTGTTTACCTCGCGCAATCAGCAGGCGTCCGCCGATGTGGTGTGGACCGCGAGCATTGGTCCGCAGGCCAACGTGTCGGGATTCGGTGCAAGCGGTTTGCACATCTTTTTCGGCGACGTGTTCCCGGGCGGTCGAGCCGACGGCAGTGATTTCGACATGCTGGCAAACCCGGAGATCGCCGGCTACACGCTGGGCCACGAGTGGGGTCACTACACCTACGGTTTGTTCGATGAATACGTCGGCAACGATCCACTCGAAACGGATCCGCGCCGTCCGCAGAGCACCGATATCGGCACGTCGCCATCGATCATGAACGCACAGTGGCGTGCGGCCGGCGGCAATCCGAGCTTCCTGAATCACTCCACGTCGGATAATTTTGGTAACCCTGCGCGAACCGCACAGGGTCGCGTGTACGGCAAAAGCGGTTGGGAAGTGCTGGTGCAACACACGTCGGAAGATCCCAAGAGTGGCGATCGTAAAGCCCAGCCGGGACGAACGCAGTATTCATCCCTGGTCCCGGTGGAGCCGGGCGCCACGGACAACTGGGTGAAAATCGAGTTGCCAACCGATCAGACGGCCTGTCGGAGTGACCTGGAAATTATCTGGGTCGACGGTGACATCGATTTGCAAATCGTCCTTGATCGTTCGGGCAGCATGGCCGGCACGCCGATTACCAATGCCAAGCAGGCTGCCAGTCTACTGGTGGATACGACGGCCGACGGACAAACGGGCCTGGGCGTAGCCAGTTTCGCCAGCAGTTTCGTACAGAACTCACCGCTGCAGCCAATTCCGGACCCGGGCACCCAGGTCAAGAATCAAATCAAGGCCATCATTAACAGCGTAGGGGCGTTCGGATCGACGCGATTGTACGACGGCGCTCTGTCGGCTCTGTCACAGTTGAACGATTATCAACTGGGCAACGCGACGACCGCGCCCCAAGTCGTGTTTCTGCTGTCTGACGGTCGCGACACCAGTTCGCGCTCTGATGAAACAGACGTCGTAACGGCTTACCAGGCGGCGAACGTGCCGTTGTTCACGTTTGGGTTTGGTGACGCGTCGCCCACCGGCACGTTGCTGCAGATGGCGAACGCAACGGGCGGGCAATATACCTTCTCGCCGACGGATCTGTCGGAAATCACCCAGGCGTTCTTGCAGGCGAACGCGGTCGCCAGCGACCTCAAGAACATTGTCGATACGCAACAGTCTGTGCCGGTCAACACGCAGGCGAGCGTAATGTTGCCGGTTGACGGCGGGCTCGAGTCTTTGAGCCTTGTGATCAATTTCAATGGCGCAGCCACGGATGTCGATTTCACATTGCTGGATCCGACCAGCGCACCCGTGGACGAAGTGACGCTCGACTGTCAGCAAATCAACGCCGTGCTGGCGTCGTGCTCGGCGCAGGTCGACGAAACGGTGCTCACTGCCCGCGGAGCCGGTTTGTGGCAACTGGAGCTGGCCAACGCCTCGGCCGGACAACGAGACGTTAACGTCTACGTAGCCGGATTGCCCGGCACGCAAGGCTCGTTCTCCGCTCGTGTGACCGGCGCCGCAGGCAATGAAATCGTGTATCCCGCGCCGATCGTTCTGACCACCTCGGTGATCAGAGACCTGCCGATCACCGGTGTGAATCTGCTCGCGCAGATCACCGATCCGTTGGGCAGCACGCGTTCGTTTGCGATGAGCGACGATGGCATGAACGGTGACGCGACGGCGAACGACGGCATCTACTCGGCCATTTTGGGTTACGACGCCAACGGCACCTACGAGGTGGAAGTGCGCGTCGACAACGACCACGGCACCGCACGCTTCACCACGCTGGGTCTGCAGCCAGCCCACTACGCCGGCACCGTAGACGGCAGCTTCCCGAGTCAGGTGACACCACCGGCCATCAGCGAGAACTTCGCGCGCGTGTCCCGAACCAATATTGTGGTGACGGGGCGACCCAACGGTGACAGCAACAACAGTTTCTTTACGGCTGAAGAATTGCTGGCGGACAACCAGGGCGTGGCAAGTGTTATTGATCAGGCGGACGATCTGGACTACTTCGTGGTCCGCAACGTCGACACCACGTCGCCGCTGATTGTGCGCGCTACCCGCTTTAGCCTGGGCATGGATCCCGTGTTGACCGTTTACGCGGACGACGCGACGACTGAACTGGTGAGCGCGGCGATGTTGCCCGCGAACGCGTCGACCACTGGCTATCTGTACGCCAGCATCCCGGCGGGCGCGCTGACCGAAACGGTCTACGCGGTGATTGGTCATCGTGACGCAACGGCCACAAGCGGTGGTTTTGAAATCAGCGCCGGTTCGTTGATTAACACCGACATGCCGCCAAACGCGGTGCCCGAGGCCGGCAGCGATGTAGCGGCGTTGATCGAAGGTGTGCAGACGCAGATCAACTTGCTCGCCAACGACACCGACGCGGACGGCGATACACTGACGATCGAAGAGATCGGCGCCAGCGCGTTTGGTGCAACGCTCACCCTCGGTAGCGACGGCAGCCTGACCTACGATTCAACCGGGCGACCGTTCAATCTCGCCCCGGGCGACACGCTGACCGATTCGATTCTCTACACCTTAACCGACGGCCTTGCGTACCGCGGTGGTGTCGTCGAAATCACCGTAACCGGTAACACGCCACCGTTGGCCATTGCCGATCTGGTGGAAACGGATGCGGATGCGTCGGTGGTGATCGCGGTGCTCGCCAATGACGGCGACGCGGATGGCCAAACGCTGACACTGACGGCCATCGACAGCAGCCAGACTGAAGGCAGCGTCATCGACAACGGCGACGGCACCGTGACTTACGATCCGGCCGGAGCGTTCGACTCGCTGCAGCAGGGTGAAGCGGCCGCGGCAACGTTTGGCTATTCGATCACTGACGAAGGCGGCTTGACGTCGAGCGCGATTGGCACGATCACCGTTAAAGGTATCGAGCCGCCGCGTTCAGGTGGCGGTGGCGGTGGCGCGCTGAACGGGTTGATGCTGCTGGCGCTAATCGCATGGCGGGTTGCTGCCCGCCGCGAGGACTGAGTCGTGCGAGCACGTGACACACAGCGATGGGCTCGGTCAGTGGCGGCGATCCGCGGCCTGCTGATTGCCGGAGCGGTCGCGTGCTCGCTAAGCACCCTGGCGCATGAAAGTTCAGAACACTCGGCGACGACGCATCCCGATACCTCGGCATCACGCGTCGCCATCGACGATCTCACCTACGCCGGTCGCGTTGATCGCGTTATTGGCGGCCAACCGTTTCGTACGGTTGGTCGTCTTCTTTTGGGCCAGGATGCGCTGCAGTTGAGCGAGGTGCGCAGTGACGGTCGGCTGGTCAGTTTGCGCACGGCAACAAGTTCGCTGACGGCGCCGCGGATGACACGTTTCGAACCGGTCGATTCGGGGATCGCGGCGGACGTGCAGGTCGAGTCGCTGCCGTCGCTGCTGGTGATGGCGCAAACGGGCGATGGCGTTGTGCGGCTTTACGACCGGACACGGTTTGTGCACGACGATCACCCCTACCAGGCGTTTGTCGCCGCCTTCGATGAACGCTTTGCGAGCACGCAGGAGACGGTTGCCAGGGCCGGCGTGTATCTACAGGTTTTGCCCTATGCCGGTGAGGGGCCGGCCGACTTCGCGTTTGCGTCGGCGCCCGATGAGGTGCTTGAACTCACGCGACAGCCCTTCAAATTTCATTACCGGGGTGATCGCAACCACGTGGTCGTCAGTCGCTTTTTCGTTGTGGTACCGAAAAGCCCGGTTCTGGTTGACGTGGAGGGTGAGCGATTTGTTTTTTATGCCTACGCGTTGAAGCAATAGCTAATTCGACTGGCGAGTGCGGTGCGTCAGGACTCTCCGCCATCCATCAACACACGGGCGTCGACATGGACAAATCGAGCCCCGCGCGCCTGTGTCCGTTCAATCATGTCTTCGGTGCCACCGGGCCCGTCACCCTCTTTTCCATCCCAGAACGCCATGGTGACCATGTTGCCTTTAGATACCTGAAGCGCCGCATACAGCATCCACAGATTCGATCGCTGCCAGATGCCATAGTCGGCTTTTCGCAAAAGCCAGTGCGGCAGATCATCCGATTCCGATAGCACACGGGTCTCATGGTGCGCGCACACCTCCCGAAAACGTTGAACCCAATCCGAGCCCGCGCCGGTCACTGATGCTTCGATGTATTGGTTGGCCGGAAGCGCCAAATGCACGCGACAGGGAATCTTGAGCGCCGCGCAAGTTTCCTGAAACAGGATGTCCCCACCGTTGGCTGCACCGGCGATGCCAAGCAAGTCCCCATCCGAGTTCTCGAGCTCTTTTTTCACAGCGTAGTGAATCATCTCGTGCGCTTGCTCGATGCGGTCTGCCGGAAATCGCGGCTCGGCTCGATCGGGGTGATCGACGCGATGCCCGGTGAACAAAATCACCTTTGGCGGTTTCGTGCTTTCAGGGCTTGCGCAGTTCGGCAGACTGTCCAGCCCAGCGGCCACGTTGTCGGGCAAAATGTTTAGCGCTCGATAAACCAGCAGCTGATCGCGCATCGTCCCAACCTGAAAATCGTTGGCTTTGGACAGCGCATTCTTGTAGGTGCGCTGGACACGTCTTGGTCGTGCGGAAGTCATGAGCGTGAGGTCCGCCTGACTGATATCGGTCCACGCATCGGTCAGCTCCGCACGCCGCAGATGGTCCTGCCGGGACTGCAGCGCAAGGCGTACGCCGACGCGCAAATCGCTGCGCAGCTTGTTGTATTGATCGAGAGATCGCTCGGCCTCTTCCCCGGATTCGAAACCGTCTTCCCACACGTCGGGTAGAGCGTTCGCCAGTTCGGTCAGCATGGTCACCATGGCGAGTGCGTTGATGCCCGAGTAAAAATGATTGCGATCCTGAACAAACCCCTGGTGGTAAAACTCGAACGACGTTTGCAAGTGCGGCGAACCCAGTGCGGCGATCTGCCGATCCGCGTCGTTGGCGGCGTTGCGCCAATCCGCCTCCCAACGTGTTTTGGCGTTGCGCCCCATCAGCGCATGAATCTCTGCGCGCTGAAGACCATCAAGGTCTCGATGTTGCAGTGCGCGCTCCAAGGCCTGATCTGATCGAACCAGGTCGCCAAGGCGTTGGTCGATGGTGCCGAGCAGGGTGTTGGCTTCCAGATCGTTCCGATCGTACTTGCGTACCTCGAGCAGAGACGCTCGGGCCCCTTCCCAATCACACAGCCGAATTTGCGCCTGGCCAATCAGCCTGAGTCCGATGCAGCGCCATGCGAAACCGTCGAGCTCCGCCGAAAGCAACTGCAAGTGACCAGAGTGTCCCGCGGTTTCGGCGCGCTCGACTTCTTCACGAAAATCAGCCGGCACGACGAGATACTGCCCAACGTCGGTTTGCTCGAGGCCCGGTAACAGCTGAAACACCGGGCTGTCTTGCTTCATCGACACGCGCGTGCGCCGCAGGCCTTCCACCAGCAAGTCCAGGCTGGCGCCGGGGTCTGTCGAGTCGTAGCACAGGTAGCGATCTGTTTTCAGATCGAACGGCACGTCGTCTTGCTCCGAGCGGATCAAAAACGTGCTGCGTTCGCGGCAGGCGTGGCGAATACCCAGCTCGTAAAACACGTTCGCATTGTGAATCGAGATATCGGCAACGATCAGATCCGCGATGAGCAGTTGCTCGAACATGTCGGACCGAATATTGCCCTGCTCCATGAACTCGGCGGTGGTGCCACCGGAGTAGCGGAGTTTGTTCAGTGCGGGTGCGATCAGCTCCGCTTCCACGCGATCAAAATCGATGCCTTGCTTGGTGCCGAAAGGGCGGATGATAAAAGCGTGCATGGAAGCCGACTAGCGCCTCAAGTGGCCGTGCGCCCCGTGCGATCGATTTGGGCTGGGCGGGTTGGCGAGTATCCACTCTTTGGCATCGCGAAACCAGTTGCGCGCGAGTGTCTCGCGGTTCTTTCGCCGCGAATCCAGCGCGTGTTTCAAATCCGAGATAAGCCGATCTGTCAGCACGCCCGGCGGTACGTCAAGGTCGCTCTCCGATCCGCCCGAAGGATGGTCGAGCATGAAATTGACGGCGTTCTTAGAAATCGTCCACAGGTCTTCGGCCCACGCGGGGACTTGCTCGGGGTCGCTGGTCAGCACCCCCAATGATGTGGTGCAGGCCTTGGCTTCCTCCGGGCTCAAGCCAAGGCTGCTGCACACCGTGCGCAGCGAATAGTCGTAACGGTTCTCATCAAAGCGGTAGGCGGACGCAAGCGGCGGCAGAGAAAACCAGTTGGCGCGACCTTGCAGCAGGCGTTGCTGAGCCGCATCGATGATTTGGTCTAGCTTTTCTTCAGAGCCGTCCTTGACGCTGCGCCCGAGCACTACGCCAATCTGGCCGAGCAAATTGTGCATTTCCCACTTGTCGCAGTAGCCGACCGTGGTGAAATCGCGATGTGGCGACGGCAAATCGCTGGCATCGATACCGGGGCCGCGTATGGTACGCAGGCTTTGGCGCAGCCAGCCGGCGCCCATTTCAAGCTGCGCCCACGCTGAGTGCAAACTGTTGGTGGTCAGTAAACCGAGCAAAACTTTGGCTTGCTGAATGTCGTGGCGGAGCACTTCAGCCGGCAAACCGCCCACGTCCATGTTGGTGATGACCGTACAGCGCACCTGTTCTTCGGTCAGGCCAAGGCCGTCCTGCAGCCATTCGGCAAGAGGACGGACCAACTCCTCGTCGCGCTCGGAGTGAGAAATAAAAAGCTCAATCGGGTTCAAAAGATCTGCCGTCCGTTGCGGCAAAATGGCTTGCCACTGCTAGACTATACTAGCGCATGTCAGGCAATTTGCTACGGATCGGTTGATGAGAGCCATGAATACATCACGCGTCAGAACGTGTCTTGCGATTGTTGTCGTTGCTTGTGGACTGGGTGCAACGCCAGCGACTGCTGACCAACACCCGGTGGAAGACGCGCTGTCCGGGGCAGACGACGCACTCGCCGTGCAGGTAGCAGGCCCGGTGCCGGTCACCGTGCAAGTCATCGTCGAGGGCTTGCAGTACCGGAAAAACAGTCATATTAACGTCGAACTGATTCGCTCAGTGGATGGCAACCGCTTTACCCCACGCCGCCGCGCAGTGGTTGCGTGCGATGACGAGTCAAGCGAAACCTGTCTGTCTGCAAAGCCCATGACGTTCGAGTTTAAGGAGGTTGATGCGGGCGTGGCGCATGTGCTGATGCTGTGTCAAACGCGTCGAACCGCCGGCGGTTGCCCGCGGAGCATAAATGGCAAAACCGTCGAGGTCGGACACATCATGGATGTAGTGCCGACCCCTGACGACGCCAGATATACGATTAGTTTGGAAGATCGCTACTGATGCAGGAGTCTCGCAAAGCGGAAGATGGTTCGGATCTGGATGCGATTGAGAATATTGTTCGCGAGGGCATTCGACGCGGCGAGACCGGGGCGCGGCGGTTTTTCGGCTTAGGCATTGGGTCGCTCATCGCTGTCCTCGCCGTGCTGGCGTATTTTTTCTGGCCAGCCACACGTATCGATCCCGCCGTCGCGGTGCTTCTGCCAACGATGGCGACAGAAGATGATAAGGCCGGCGAAGGCCCGGTTGCCGGCGACAACGCGCTTCGCCAGTGGCAAGGATTCGACAAGGCCTTTGGTGAAGCCGGCGTTGCGCCGGCGAATCGTCACGTCCACCATTTTGATTACAAGCCCAAGCGCGCGGATCAGCAAGAAATGGTGGATGGCCTGATGGAGAGAATGCAGTCGTTCTATGTGAATAACGATGTGCGTACTTTCATCATCACGATGAGTGGTGCCGCTTTGCCAATCAAGGAACGGTTCATCGAGTGGCGCAACACGTTGCCCAAGCGAGAGCGCCCTGTTTTGGTTGCGACAGTGGCCAGCGCGACGGGCATCGTAGATCGCGAGAACGGCATCTTTCGCCACTACATTCGTTCACGCGACGAGGCCGGCGTCATTGCAACCTACGTTGAATCGCACAGCGCGACGGATGTCTTCTTGTTCTACGTCAACGATTCCTATGGCACCAGGGCGAAAGATGTTTTGCGCAAGCGTCTTGGCAGCAAGCTCAATGAAACGACACCGACCAGCGCCGCGCTGAGCCAGAGAAACCAACAAGACATTGACGAGCAGGTAACGACGATCATTAGTCAATACTCAGGCAGCAACGCGGTGGTTGTGATTGTGGGCTACGGCACCATGATCAGAACCATCATTGAGACGTTGCGCGATACCGAGCGAGAGGTCGATGATCGCAAACTGCGATTTGACGGCACGATCCTCGTTGCGTCGACGTTCACTGAGGAAAAATGGCGACCACGTCATTTGAACACCGTTGGCCCGTTCACCGCCGATAAACTGCCGTTCGATCAGCGCGTACTCGCGGTGGGGCCCACTCACATTGTTGATAACAAAGAGGACCGCGGCGTCGTTTATCAGTTTTCATATCTAACGCTGGTCCGTGCGCTGCATTGTCAGGACCAACTTGGCATTGAGCGCTTTTGGCAATGCTGGACGAGTGATGACGCACCGTCAAAAGGGGTGAACGATCAGGACTGGGTCGATGTGGAATTCACTGCCGATGGCGATTCGCGGGTTGGCTTGCGCGTGCTGCGCAATGGCGATTGGTGACGTCTTACTCAGCGACGGCTTCGATAAGCGTATTCGCGTCAACGATTTTGACGCCCGCCCCGCGCATTTGCGCAATGGCCAGATTCCCATCGTCCGGTTTGAGATTGACGGCGCGACTGGCATCTCTGATGAGCGTCGTGTCAAATCCGACGCGTCGCGCGTCCAGCGCCGTATACTTCACGCAGTAATCCAGAGCCAGTCCCACGACGGCCACCCGCGTGACGCCCTGCTCCAAAAGATAATCCGATAGTCCGGTGGAGCCGCGCTGCCCGTTATCGAAAAAACCGCTGTAACTGTCGACGGTCGGATCCGTCCCTTTTTGAAAAACGCGTGCGATCCGGTGTTGGTCTAATGCATCCGCAAGCTCAGCGCCGCGGGTTTCCTGCACGGCGTGGTCGGGCCAAAGCACCTGTTCCAATCCGTTTAGATCGATCACCTCACCGGGCGCTTTGCCCGCATGCTGACTGGCAAAACTGCCGTGATCAGCTGGGTGCCAATCCTGTGTGGCGACCACCAGATCAAAAGCCGGTTGCAGTTGGTTAATCAGCGGGATGATCTGATCGCCACCTTTGGTTGCCAACGCGCCGCCGGGCAAGAAGTCGTACTGCATGTCGACGATGATCAGGGCGCTGCGGGCTGCATCGGACGAGTCTGCGGGCGGCGTCGTGTCGACGCAGCCGGCGCCAAGCGCCATTGCCGCAACGGCAGTAACTGCCAATCTAATCCTGCTCATCTTGGCTCCGAGGTAGTGGGCGCCCGGTAATTTGCCGTCAAAACTGACGATAAAGCAACCCGTGGCGGATTTGCCGAAACATCGCATCGTCGCTGGCGAAACGGCTCAATCGCCCGCAGATCAACGGACAGACCGGGATTTAGGGGCGTTTCGTTGGTGCTTGTTTGCGTGCCGATGAAATACATTCGGCCGCCGTCAGGTCTATTGCAGTGAGTCCCAACGCGGAGACAACGCCATGAAACTTATTGCACGTATTGTTCTGCTGTCAGCAGTGGTCCTTACCGGAGCATTGGCCTCGGCCAATCAACCGCAACCGAGTCTGGCGACGCTTGCCACCTATGCGCTGGAATCCGGCGCGGCTGACTACCAGCCGGTGCACTATCGTACACATCGGCCGCGACGCCACTATCGCAATCGTTATCACTATCACGGTGCGGGGCGATATCGCTACAGCAATCGCTACTATGGCCAACAACGCCGCGGCTACCGCGGTCACCGTTACACCCATCGCTACGGTTATCGCGCTCCGCGCTACTATCGTTACTGATACGACACCCAAACTGGACAAAACCATGAACCGACGATCTTCTGTGAGACTTGTTGCTGCTGCCCTTGTAATGCTTGGATACGGCGTAACAGCGCAAGCCGACAAGTCGCTAACGTTTGAAAGCGGGCTGCAACAAACGGCACTGATTGAGCTGTACACCTCTGAGGGTTGCAGCAGCTGTCCGCCGGCGGATCGTTGGTTCAGCGAGCTGTCCGGTGAGCAAGGTCTGTGGACCGATTACGTCCCGCTCGCGTTTCATGTGACGTACTGGAACTATCTGGGCTGGCGCGACGGCTTTTCGGATGAGGCGTATGACCAGCGCCAGCGCCGTCGTGCGGCGGCGGCCGACAGCGGCGTTTACACGCCGGGCGTATTCCTCGACGGTGACGAGTTTCGCGGCTGGCGTCGTCTGCGCTCCGGGCCATCATCCAGCAACTCACAAGCCGCAGGACGCTTGCAGGTGGACGTCGATCAAGGCGAAATACGGGCCACGTTTGATGCACAAACCAGCGCAGAAAACTTACGCGTGGAGGTGGCGGTGTTGTCCAGCGGCCTCACCTCAAAGGTCCGTGCCGGCGAAAATCGCGGTCGCTCACTGGCGCATGATTTTGTTGTCACCTCGTTGACCGCTGTGGCCATGGCGCGCGAGGGCGAACAGTGGGTAGCACGTGTCGATTTGCCGGCGACGCAAGATATTTCGCGGCCGGCGCTCGCCGTCTGGGTCAGCGATGCGCAGGGCGAACCCTTGCAAGCGACGGGTGGCTGGTTGCACTGATTGACCGCGCGAATTGCGCTCAGGCGTTGACCTGCAGGTGGTCGAAGAAGTACTTGAAACTCCAGTATAGATAGTACGGAAACAGTAATCCGAAGGTCAGGGCACTTAAGATCAGCAGCCCCAGCGAAATCAGGAAATAGGTGAGAAAATCGCCGGTGAATACTACGTTGCGGCCGGCGATCGATAACTTCGTGAAGAAGTACTTGAGATTCCAGTAGCTCCAGTACGGAAACACCAGTCCAAGCGTCAGCACGGATAAAATCAGGAGCAGTGCCGAGACCACGAAGTACTCCCAGAAATTGCCGTTAAAATCGATGTCCATGGTCATGGTACTTACCTGTTGTCGCGCCAGTGAGTGAAATTTCCGGCAGGAATTGATATAAAAAAAGCATAACAAGAGTTTTCCCCCCAAACACACAATTGGCGTTTTGGTTTGTTGGCCTAGCTGCGATCGGCGGTTCAGGTGCATTGGGGGTTTCATGCAACGGTTCTTATCTTCGCGACTCCGCGACATCCTGGTTGCGGCGGCAGTTTGGTCGTCAACCGGCGCATCGGCGCTCGACAGCGACGCCGATGGCGTCGACAACGAGACCGACAACTGTCAACTCATCGTCAATGTCGATCAGCGCGATAGCGATGCCGATGACTTTGGCAATGCCTGTGACGCCGATTTCAATAACGATGGCATTGTTAACGTGGTGGATCTGGGCTTGCTGCGCACCGTGTTCTTCAGTTCCCGACCGCATGCTGACGTGCTGGGCGAGCACGCGGACATGGACGGCGACGGTACTGTCAACGTGCAGGACCTTGGCTTGCTGCGCAGCGCCTTCGCCCTGCCCCCCGGCCCGGCGGGGAGCGCGGCGATCACGGCACCTGATGCCGTTCGATTCCTGGCGCAGACCACCTACGGCGCGCGCGAGCCAGAGATCGCAGCGCTGATCGCCCTCGATAGTTACGAGTCCTGGGTAAATCAACAACAGCAACTGCCGGCGTCATTGCACGAACCGCTCGCGCGCAGCTTCGCCACGCGCATGTGCTTCAACCAGGATTTCATCGACGGCTTCCATAAGGATGCGCGTTTGGCCGCGTGGTGGGAACACGCGCTCTACGCGCCCGATCAGTTGCGCCAGCGCGTCGCGTTTGCGCTGAGTCAGATTCTGGTCATCAGTGACGTGAATCCCAACCTCGCCGCCGCCCAGTTCGCCGTCACTGACTACTACGACACGTTGGTGCAACACGCGTTCGGTAACTATCGCGATTTGCTGGAAGACGTGACCTTGCACGCCACCATGGGGATGTACCTGAGCCACATTCGCAATCAGCGCGCGCAACCGGACCTGAACATTCGGCCCGACGAGAATTTTGCCCGCGAATTGATGCAGCTGTTCACCATTGGCGTGCAGCAGTTGAATCTGGACGGCACACCCGCGCTCGATCCAAACGGACAACCTGTCCCCACCTACACACAGAGCGATATTGAAGAGTTTGCGCGAGTGTTCACCGGCTGGAACTACGCCGGCATTGACTGGTTCGCGTGGGAGGGGTTGTCCGATCGCACGCTGCCCATGGAGGTTGACGAGAGCCGACACGACACCGATCCCAAAACGTTGTTTGACACGCCACTGCCGGGTGGTCAGACGGCGCAACAGGATCTTGACGCCGCTCTCGACGTGCTGTTCGCGCACCCAAACGTGGGCCCGTTTGTTGCCAGCCGATTGATTCAGCGGCTGATCACTTCGAACCCGACGCCCGGGTACGTGGAACGAGTAGCGCGAGCGTTTAACGACAACGGCCAAGGTGTGCGTGGTGATCTGGGCGCCGTGACGCGGGCCATTGTGCTCGATCCGGAAGCACGCAGTGGGCACCGTTTTCTGCCCGATCAGTTTGGCAAGCTGCGCGAGCCGTTGTTAAGAATGAGTCATCTGAGGCGCAGCTTCGAAGCCATCATCCCGCAGCGCGTGGGGGCTCTACACAATGGTAACCAGCAGTGCGGACAGCCGGCGTGGGGCTGGTATCGGGTTATCTTCGGCGACTTCGACACCGAGCTTGGTCAACAGCCGGTGTCATCGCCGTCGGTGTTTAATTTCTATCTCCCCGATTATTCTCCGCCCGGTTCGGTGCGTGACGAAGGATTAGTGGCGCCGGAGTTTCAGATTGCCAACGCCAACACCTGGCAAAAAGGATCGCAGGCAATTTCGTGGGAAATCATGAACGAACTGGGCGGGACAGATGGATTCGTGCAGTTGGATTTGGCCGCTGCGGCCACGCTGGCGCAAAGCCCCGATGCGTTGCTCGATCATCTCAATTTGCTCATGCTGGCCGGCCAGATGAGCGTCGGCGTGCGCAATCGCTTACGCACGCATTTAGCGAGTGACGTGTTTCCTGACGACGAGGCCGGGCGTTTCGCTAAAGCGCGCGATGCGGTCATGTTGCTTGCCAATACGCCGGAGTACT
Source organism: Gammaproteobacteria bacterium (assembly GCA_045107005.1). Lineage (GTDB taxonomy): Bacteria > Pseudomonadota > Gammaproteobacteria > Steroidobacterales > JBCCMA01 > JBCCMA01. Next base: position 36,563 of record JBGCFP010000150.1, on the reverse strand, counting down.
TGATCCAGAAATAATGCGACACGTTTGAAGTTCTCGAGACAAAACCGTCGTTTTCGAGTCGACGCTGCACGGGTAACCCGCCGTTCACTCACGGCGTGAATCTCAGGATCTTCGCCGTGGCGACGGTGCGCAGTTCCTGCGACGATGTGTCAATGGCACTGGCCAAAGCATCAACGTTCAGACCCAGTCGGTCGGCCTGTTGCTGCAGCCACGGTTCGTCGGCATCCGCGGTTAGTCTGTCGGCTTCGGCTGCCGTTTCAAGCAGCAACGTCATCCTGGATTTATCGAGCCCGGAGCGCTCCGAGTAAACGCGAACAAACACGGCGGGCATTTGCCAGTGGACCGACAGTGTGCAGGTTAACGCGCTGCGATTCACGCCAAAGTGTTGTTCCAGCTGCTCATCGATTTCCTCCGGGTATTCATCGAGCAGGGTGCTGATCAACTCGGGCTCGAGGTAGGCGTAAGCCAGCGCGCCGAGCTCGTGACAAAGGCCCAGTGCGTACGCGCTGTCACGATCCTCGTCCAAAAGGCCGGTGACCGCGTTGGCCAGATTGCGACAGCGCGCGGCTGTGTTCAGCGACCTGACCCAGAATTCACTGCTGTCAAAGCCCTTGCAACGGCTCACGTCGAAGAGCTGTCCGGCGGCCAGGCCCAACGCCAGCGTGCGTACGTTGTCCGTACCCAATACCCTTGTTACCACGGCGCGCATGTCGGTGACCGGCACGCGTGGCGCGAAGTAGGCGGAGTTCGCCAGCCCAATCAGGCGGGCGGTGATGACCGGGTCCTGGGCGATGATGTCGGCCACCTTGTTGCCATCAATGAACTGATCGCCAAACTGACGCAGGATTTTCATGGCCACGGTGGGCAGCGGCGGCAGTGATTTCACGCGGTCAAGCAAGCTCAGCCCGTCCTCAACTGTCTTGGCACTCGCTTCCATCAGCTGGCCTTCTGTTTGGCGTTGGCCAATGACGGTCGTTTAAGGCGAGGCGCCAGGGGCGTTGGCTCGTGCACACCAAAACCTTGCACGTAGTCGATTCCCATGTCACGCAATCGTGCGAGCGTCTCGTCATCTTCCACCGATTCGGCCACCGTTCTAATGCTCATGGTGTGTGCGATATCGATGATCGATTTGACAAACACCCGGTCGGTCTCATCCGTACTGACGTTGCCGACAAACGTCCCGTCAATCTTCAAGTAATCGACGGGAAGGGTCTTCAAATGTGCAAACGATGACAAGCCCTTACCAAAATCGTCGAGCGCGAACTGGCAGCCCGTTTCATGCAGTTTCTTCATTAGCCGGCTCGCGTCATGAATATTGTGAATGACCGAAGTTTCAGCGATTTCAAAATTGATCAGGCCCGGTTCGATGGGCGAGTCAGCCATGGCCTTGATGAGGAAATTTACGAAGCGTTCGTCGGCCAGACTTGGGCCACACAGGTTGACCCAGTAGCGGCGCTGCGATGCCTCGAACGCGCTGTGCAGATAGAGGCCGCGCATCAGTTCGCGCACCACCCATTCATCCATTCGCGTTGACAGCCCGTAGCGTTCTGCCGCCGGCATGAATTCGTTTGGTGGTACGAGCTGGCGCGTTTCCATGTCGCGCAGACGAAGCAGAACTTCGACGTGCTCGGGTTCATCGTGGGTCGCACGAACCGGTTCGATGCGCTGTCCGTAGAGGACGAAATGGTCGTCGTCCATCGCCGCGCTCAGCCGATGCGCCCACCGCACCCGGTTTCGATGAGCGGCCATATCGTTATCGGCCGTGTTGGCGACGTGCACGCGATTGCGGCCGCTGTTTTTGGCGGCATAGCACGCTGCGTCAGCCAGCACTTGCAGACTCGCGAGGTTGGCACACGCCGGATCGACCAGCGTAACTCCGATGCTCGTGCCAATATGATGGCTGTCGCCTTCCCACGTGAAACGCAACGCCTCAGCCTCGGCGCGAATGCTTTCTGCGATGTCGCGGGCTACCGACTCCGGGCAACTTCGCAGCAGCACAGCGAACTCGTCACCACCGAGCCGTCCGATTAGATCCCCATCGCGCACGTTTGACTGCAGCAACGCGGTGACGCGCTTTAGCAGTGCATCGCCCGCGGCATGACCGGAGGTGTCATTGACGACCTTGAACCGGTCGAGATCCATGTAGAACAGGTAGTGGGTCATGCTGTTGTCGCGGGCATCATTAAACGCCGCTTCGAGTTCGCATTCGAATGAGCGGCGATTGGCGAGGCCGGTCAGCGCGTCGGTTTCCGCCAGCGTTCGCAGATCGGCCGTCCGCGCGGCGACTTTCTGCTCGAGTTGCTCACGTTCAATGCCCAGCGCAACCAGCAGTCTGGCACGCTCGATACTCGTCGCCTGCAACACCAGGCTTGTACACATGACGACAACGCCGTAAAGCTGTACCGCGAGAAACGACGCCTCCGACGCATCCCCCACCGCGGCAAGGACCATGGTCAGCGAGCTGGGCACCGTGACGGTGAGCATGACGGTGCTGCTGCGCGCTCGTCGATTGAGCGCGAGCCAGATACACAGTGGCATGGTGAGTAAAACAATTGGGTATTGACCCAAACCGTCGGGCATTGAGAATGACGTCAGGTACAGAACGAAGATGACGGCAGCGGAAACCAGCATCGGTTGCGGAATTTCGCGCGCCGCCAGGCGTATACCGCTCGACCCGTTGAGTGGCGTCGAGCGATGCAGTGCGATCAGCGGCGGGGCCAGTAACAAAATGCCGGTGTAATCCGAGAAAAACCAGCGCCAGGCAATGCGCCAGTAATTTTCCATGGGAATGCCGAGGAACGACATGATCGCCAGCGTCCCGAGCGATGCGGCGATCGCACTGGTGGCAACGGCATTGACGGTAATGAACAGCAGCGTGTGTCTCACGCTGTGTAAAACGTTGGTGTCGCCACCGAGCCGACGGTACAGCAGCGTCGCCGAATAGTACGCCAGCGGATTAATGATGTTTGCGGCCAGGTACATCATGGCTGGCCCGTCCTGAAACGCGAGCGAATAGCCCTCGTGCGACAGGAAGATGACCGGCAGGCACTTCCAGCCGTAGCGCAGTGCGACCCAGGAGCACAATCCGGCAGCGGGCCAAATGGCCACGACGTCGTCGCTGGCGAAGCCAAGCTCAAACGACACGATGATCGTAAGCCAGATCGCCACGGTGAAAGCGGCAAGAACCAGCCACTCCTGCGTCGAGCTGCGCGTGTTTGTCGCCATGTTGTCTTGGGCCACGCCGACATCCCGGGTGTTGCGTATTTAGGTTTGTAGCGGCATGAAAGGCGGTGGCATGAGTCTCGCCAGGGCCGTTTTCCAGGCGCAGCGGGATCGTCAGGACACGATGATCAGGGGTGCTTTTGGTGTCGCGAATTTCCTGATATAGTTTTCCGGCTGACGATTTCCGAGAAGAAAAACCACTCGCCGGGCGAACCGCGACACGCAGGTTTTCGCGACTCAAGTCGATGACTGGGCCTCACCATCGAACCCGCGATCGACCGATTACACGCCGCATCGGGCGCGTACTGCGGGCGAGGTAGCGCGACCATTGCCCAAGCGTGGATTAGCGGAAACGTCGAAACTATACCGTTTGTGGTCGTCGACGTTCACATAATAGTAACGAAATGCTTCGCAGAACCGCAGCCTACTTGACAGCGTTGTCATTTCACATGAGGATAGCGTCAGAACCGAAAACGGTGGTTTTCGAGCACGCTCCAAAACAAAAACCGGGAAGACCGCCACGCTAAAGAGCGGTCCGAGATAGAAAAACCGGTCGTTGGATACGGCACCCCCGGGCAAGGATCGCCCATCATGACCGAGCCTGAAGGATCAGCGGTGGCAGCAACGACAGCCATCTCTACGACACTAGGAGAAAAACTGACATGATGACTAAGACAATTCGACGCGCGGGAATCGCGGCGACGGCTGCGCTGCTTGCTGCGCCGCTGGCGTCAGCCCAACTCGCCGCCATCACCGAGGATTTTGAAGGCCTCGATCAGGCCGAACCGGCAGCACTGGGTGATACCGGCTGGCTGGTGTTTGCGAATGTGTTCGCAGCGGATGGCACCTCGTTCCTGTACAACTATGGCGCGTTCGCGGCACCCAACGGCAGTGGCGCTTTCTCTAACGTTGCCAGCGGTGAAGGCGGCGTTGATCAGGGTGCACAGCAACTCGTGACCTTCAGCGACTACAATAACGCAGACCACGGCGTGGGCAACGTGCTCGAAACCTCTGTATTTCGTGAGCAAACGATTGCTGCCGGTGACTCTGGCGTCTGGGTGTTCAGTTTTGACGCCAAAGATGGCGATCTTGCCGGTGCTTCGATTGCCAGCGCGTTCGTCAAGACGCTCGATCCAATGGCCGGGTTTTTCGTCACCAGCGACAACCAGCTGGACATGACCGTTCTCCCAACCACGTGGGGCCGCTTCCAGATTGCGGTCAACATTAGCGAAGCACAGGCAGGCCAAATCCTGCAGGTTGGCTTCCAGACACGCGCTGCGAATTTCGAAGCCTCTGGGGTCTTTTACGATAACATCAGCTTTGATCGCTTCAGCGGCGGCATCGAAGCGGTCTACGCGCAGGACTTCGAATCGCTGGATCCGGAAAGCGCAACGGCACTTGGTGACGACGGCTGGCTGGTCTTTGCCAACATCTTTGGTCCCGACGGCACGTCCTTCCTCTACAACTACGGCGCGTTCCCCGCACCTAACGGTTCCGGCGCGTTCTCGAACGTTGCGGTTGGCGAAGGCGGTCCCGAGCAGGGCGAACAACAGCTCGTCACGTTCAGCGACTACAACAATGGCGATCAAGAGATCGGCAATGTTCACGAAACGCTGGTCTTCCAGGAACGCACCGTGACGGCTGATGACGCGGGCAGCTGGATCTTCGAATTTGATGCCAAGGCGGGCGATCTGATCGCACCATCGGAAGGCCTCGCATTCGTCAAAACGCTGGATCCGCTGGCCGGCTTTGCAACGACGAGCAATGCGACCATCGATACCACGCTGCTCCCGACCACCTGGGGCACGTTCCAGATCGCTGTGAACCTGACGGCGGCTCAAGCCGGTCAGTTGCTGCAGATTGGTTTCCAGACTCGCGCTGCGAACTTCGAAGCGTCTGGCGTGGTGTACGACAACATTACGTTCGGCCCGCTGGGCGATCCGGTGCCGGATACTGACGGTGACGGCATTGCTGATGACGCCGACAACTGCCTGGAAGACGCCAACGCTGACCAGCGCGACACCAACGGTGATGGCTTCGGTAACGTGTGTGACGCCGATCTTGACGGCAACTGCGTCGTCAACGTGGCCGACCTGGGTCTGCTGCGTTCGGTGTTCTTCAGCAACGATCCCGACGCAGACTTTGATGGCAACGGCGTGGTGAACGTCGCCGATCTGGGCGCACTGCGCGCGCAGTTCTTCATGCCACCTGGTCCTTCCGGTGTGTCGAACGCTTGTGACGTAAACTAAGCGTCCGTTAAGCTCATAAGGGCGACCCGCGCTGTGCTGCGCGGGTCGCCCTTTTTTATTGGGCTGATGCAAGTCGGCTCGCGGGCGATGCGAGAGCCCTGTTCCGTGCCGAGCCGGACGCGTAATATTGACCACTCTGCACCCACAGGACACTGACCACGATGCATTGCCCCGCTTGCGACGACGCCACCCTCGCCCCTTCTGAACTGGAGCACGGTCTGCTCAGTCTTGGCTGCAAAGATTGCGACGGCCACTTGGTCTCACTGGTTTCGTACCGACTTTGGCACGACCGCTTTCGCGCCGAAGCGACCACGGACGACAACTCGCAGGAGTCGTTGGAATCCGATACACGCAAGGCGTTACTGTGCCCGAAGTGTCAGCGCGTGATGCTCAAGCACAAATATTCGGCGACGCACTCTCGTCGTCTCGATTTATGCACGCATTGCGACGAAGTGTGGTTCGACGGCGGTGAGTGGGAGCATTTGCGGCGCCTTGCACTGACCGACAGTCTGCCCGCGGTGTTCACCGAGCCGTGGCAGCGAGCGCTGCGTTCGCAGGAGTCCGAGCAATCCATGGCGCAGAGATGGCGCGACGTGCTCGGCGACGACCACGATCGTGCCGCCGACATTGCGCGTTGGCTGGCGGACAATCCGAATGCGGCGCACATCCTGCGCTTCTTGCACGATCAACACGGCGGCCATTGACGTGCTGCAGTCGATTCGCGTGCTGGCTGCGCTGGCGTTTTGTTTGACCTCACCACTCACGGCGACTGCCGCGATTGTCGGCGACCAGTGGTTTCCACTGGGGCCCGCCCCGATCGACAATTTTTTCGGTGGTGGTGTCAGTGGGCGCGCGTCAGCGATCGCGGTCAACCCTTTCGATATTGATGAACTGTGGATTGGCACCGCGGCGGGCGGCGTCTGGCACAGCGTAAACGGTGGCAAGAACTGGCGACCGATTTCCGATGATCAAAGCTCACTGGCCATCGGCGCGCTGGCGGTATCCGGCTGCACGACAAGCGGATGCAGCAAGCTCTACGCGGGCACCGGCGAGAACGCGATTCGACGAGAGACCTACTATGGCCGCGGGCTTCTTGTGATGGACTACTCGCTCAAGGAACCGCAGTGGGCGCGTCGCACGGGCGTGCCGTTTGATTTTGATCTGGGCTCCATCAACGACGTGGTGCTGGACCCGTCGACCTCGGGTACGACGCAACGCGTCTTTATTACCCTGTCCAGCGGCAACACGAGCTCGGCATCCCAAGCCACGCTGACGGCACCGGAGCCGAGCGGCGGCTACGGTATCTATCGTTCGGATGACGACGGGTTGTCGTGGACCCGTCTGACCGTCGCCGGCACTGAGGGCGCCAAGCCGACCGATTTGAAAATGCACCCCACCGACTCGGATCGACTGCTGGCGGGATTCGCCGGCCGCGGTGTGTTTGAAACGCTCGACGCAGGCGCGACGTGGTGCCCACTGAACAGTGGTATCGCGTTACCGCCAGGTTGCAGCGCGTCCGTCGGATTGACGCCAACGGTGAGCGGTGGCTTCGATCACGTTGAGATCGCGTACTACACCAACGCGCCGCAAACGGTGTACGCCTCATTTGGACACTGCGCCGATCAGTTGTTGCAATCGTGCCAGCCGTCCGTTTTTCGTTCGACCAACGGTGGCGTAAGCTGGAGCGCACGACGCAACGGCAGTACGCAAGGTAACGGCATCGGCTGCAATACCGTTTACAGTCGCTACACGCACGCGCTTGCTGTCGATCCGGAATCGCCGGATGTGGTGCTGATCGGAGGTGTGCGGATTTGTCGTTCCACCAACGGCGCCAGCAGTTTCTTTACCTCTGACAATAATCTCGCGCCGGGTGGATCGCCGTGGGGCCCTATCCTGCACCTCGATCATCGCGAATTGGTGTTCCATCCCCTCGACGCCAATCGAGTTTACGGCACCAATGATGGCGGCTTTGCCTATTCTACCAACGGTGGTGTTGACTGGCTGCCCGGCAATGACGACTTGCAGATCACCGGTTTTTACTCGCTCGCGGCGTCGTCCAACACACCGCGGGTCATTGGCGGTGCGCAGGACAACTCCGGTCAGCTGTGGCTTGGCTTTCGCGCGTGGAACCATACTAACGGCGGCGACGGCGCGTACGCGGTAATCGATTTGGACGACCCGCTGATCATGTATTTGGGCAGTAACAGCGGTAACGTTCGGCGTTCCACGGACGGCGGCGTGACATTCACAACATCGATTCGACCGTCCGGGACTAACAGCGGTAACACGGCGTTCAACGCGCCGCTCGTGCAAGATCCGGTTTCGCCGCATGCGCTTTATTACGGGTCGAATCGACTGTACCGAAGTCTGAACGACGGCTCGTCATGGACGACCATCAGCCCCGTGCTTGCCACCGGTGCGACGGATGAAATCAGCCCGCGTCGCAATGTGATCACGGCCATCGCCGCGGTGGGTGAGCGAGTCTTTATTGGTTACTGGGGCGGTGAGTTGTTCACCACCGACGCGGCGTGCAACAGCGAATCTTGCTGGACGCGCTTAGATGTCACGCTACCCGATGCGCCGGTTACCGATCTGATCATCGATCCGAAGAACACGGATCATGCGTGGGTCGCCTACTCCGGTTTTGGTGCCCAGCCGCGGGTGTGGCGCACGCAAAATGGGGGCGACAGCTGGGCCGACGCGTCCGCCGGGCTGCCGGTCGGCGTGCCGGCCAACGCGCTGGCCATCGAAGCCGACGGCACACTGTGGGCCGGGCTCGACAGCGGACCGGAGCCGGCGCGCAGCAATGTGTTTCGCAGCGCGGACGGCGGCGCCCAGTGGACGGCACGCGACACCAATTTACCCAACGCGCCGGTGCACGATCTGGCCATCGACGACGCTCGCGGGCGGGTTTACGCGGGTTTGCACGGGCGTGGTGCTTACGTACTCGGTGGGCCATCGGCGGGGGTTTATCAAGGTCGCATTGACGGTCAGTTATCCGACCTGCCGGTGTTCGGCGACAGCTTTCCCGCGCAACGTGACTGCGTGGTGCGCTTGCTGCAGCAAACCGGTGAGGTGTGTGCGGTCTCATCGACTGATGCCCTGGGCGGGGCGATACACACCGGTCCGGACGGGCGTTTGACCGCTCGGGGCGGGGCGGCCTTTGACGACAAGTCGGCCGTTTGGGCGTGCTTCGACGGTCGCTGTCTGGGAAACACACCGATCGCCGAGTGCGAGGACGACGCCAATGGCGACGGTCAGCCTGACCCGCTGTCAACGGTGGTTGTGGACTGTGGTGGCACCCCCGCAGTGACGACGATCACCGGCAGTCCCCCGCTGACGAACCCTCCAGGCAGTTTGATCGACATTGGCTTTTTTGACGTGAACAAGGGTCGTGCGCAGCGACGCCTTGTGGCGCAGGGAGCCTCTGAGTTTCGCGTGAGCGCGCACGTAGTCAACGCCAACGGAACGCATCGCCTGTGCGAGACGGCCGCCCGCGCCCAAGCTGGGCAGACCCGATCCCAGGTCGGCGAGTCGTTACAACAATCCTTTCGCAGCAGTGATCGATGTGCACAAGCTGGCGTCAAAGCTGAGCTCGTGCACGGACCGAGCGATGATCAGGAAGATTTGTTCCGCCACGCGCCGCGCTTGAAACTGTCGGCGGTGGGCAGTGTTGGTGAACAGATTGTCGCAGGGGTTGCGGTTGACCCTGGCGACGCGGCGCCCGGCAGTTGTTTTGCGCTGCGTGGACTGGGTGTTCCGGTGCACAGCCAACTGCGTGCCATGCGCACGACCTTCGCAACCACGACCAAAGGGGCGCACGGTGGGCACGTCACGTATCTGGAGAAAACCGGCCAAGGTACCTGCGCGGTAACCATCGACACCAACGCTGGCGATACGGCGTTGGACATCGCCAGCGCTCTGGAAAAAACGCTGCTCGACACGACGGGTACGACGCGACGGCCTTACTGCCGTAACGCGGATCGATCGCGCGCTGTGCAGCGAAAAGACGCGAGCTTGATAACTCGCTTCGCCTCCGATGTGCAGATCTGTTTGCAGGATAGTGGGGTTGGCGTTGACGTGGCGCCGCTCTAGCGAGCCTCAGAAACCGGGCAACCCTGTTTGTTGGGGGACCGGCCACGCCGGCAATGTTGGTAGCGCGCCGTCCGGCAAGCGCTGGCGCAGCGCGTCATGGAACTGTTCGGCCAGCGTCGGACAGTGCAGGTTGTTGGGACAGTGAATCATCATGTAAACCTCGCCGCCCGCCTTAAGCCTGGCGGCGCAAGTGGTCGCCCATTCGTCAATGTAGGTCGCGTTTGATTTCAGATCGGGATGGAGAATCAGCCTGACCATCGTGACGCCATGACGGACGCGGTCGACCACGGCTACATCCGGTTTCTCGTGGCGCGCTGCTCTGACTTCCGGGTGCTCCAGATCACCGCGAAAAAGCGGCCGGGAATCAAAAATGACTCGATCCGCTGCGTAGTGGTCTACCACGGAATCCAGCGCGTCGGGAGCGTCAAAGAACGCGGGATGACGCACTTCGATGACAAAACGCCGAACGCGACGCACGGCATCAAACACCGGTTCGAACGACGGCAAATCGTCGGGGGCAACAGTGGCTGGAAACTGGATAAAGAGCGGCCCCAGGTGATGCCTCAGCGGCGTTAACGCGGCGAGAAACGCATCGAGCTGGCGTCGATCTGGCCGCGCTTCGTGCGTCACTTCCCTCGGCAGTTTGAAACAGAATCGAAACGCGCTGCCGGCCAGTGCTGTTTGCCAGCGCCGCACACTGTCCGGATCCGGGACGCGATAAAAGGTCGTGTTGCCCTCGACGGTGTTGAAGACGCTGGCATAGCTGTTCAGGCGGCTCGGCCGGTCGTAGAAATAGCGGTCTTTCCAGCCGGGAAACGCCCACGCCGGCAAACCAAGGAAATAGCGATCGCGCATGGTTGTCAGCATACCGGGTGTTCTACACTCGCACGATGTATATCGTAACGGGTGCCTCGTCGGGCATTGGCCGGGCAACGGCCCGGGCGCTGATTCAGCGTGATCAAGAGGTCGTCGTGGTTGCACGGTCGGCGGATCCACTGCGGGCGCTGGGCGCACTTGCTCCGAATGGCTGCACGGTGGTGACAGCAGACTTGGCGAGCGCGCGGGGTATTGAAAGCGTTAGAAAAGCGGTTCGCGATCGGGCGAAAATCGCGGGGATCGTGCATGCCGCCGGCAGCACCATTGCACCGACCCGCTATCAGGCGCTGCAACGGGGGGCGCTGGCCGACGACATGGCCGTACACGTCAGCGCGCCGATCGCGCTTAACTCAGCGTTGGAAGCCCAGCTTGCGGGCGGGCGAGTCGTGTATGTGGATTCCTACTCGGCGTCCATTCCGCGCGCGGGCTGGTCCGGCTATTCGATCGTCAAAGCGGCAGCGCAAATGGCGGCGCGAGCGGCGGCCGCGGAGCTGAAGGGTGTCGATGTCATTCGGATTTTCCCGGGCGGTGTGCGAACCCCGCTGGTCGATGCGGTGTTGGGCGGTCCCGATGATTTGCCCGCCGTGCGCACGTTCAAAGCGCTGGAGACCCAGGGCAAGATTGTCGAGGCGCACGTAATCGGCCGTTATATCGCAGCGGTATTGCTCGATGCGACGTCGGCGCAACTTGCCAAGCGCGAGACGTGGACGTTCGGCAATCCCGAGGACCGCCTGAAGGGCTGACGCAAGGGACGGGTGTGGTCAGATCCCGAGCAGCCTACCAGGCCTTGGTCAGCCAAAAGCGTATGTTGGTGTCGGGCGTTGCGTCGGTGGCCCCAAACAAGGCTCCCGCGAAAATCTGCCAGCCTTCGCCAAAGTTCTGCGTCAGAAACGGGCCGACCTGACGCCGCTGATCGCCCACGTCGACAAACTTGTCGGTGGAACCCAAGGCGTTGAATAGCTCCAAACCCACTTGGGTGTTGCGCGTTGGCCGATAGGCGACGACGCTGCGTATCTCGAGGTTGAGGCCGTCGCGAGCGCCATCGCCAACGTCAATATTGCTCAGCAAAACGACGCGCGCCCACCACTGCGGGCTCAGCGTAAACTCGTTCATGAAATGCAGACCGAGCAAGCCGGGACGGCCGTCGCTACGCACGCGCGCGTCAACCCGCAAGCCGCGCTGCCACGTTTCGCCATCTGGCGTGATTTGCCAGAACCATTCGCCCTGTACAAAATCGAAATCCGCGTCGCTGTCGTTGGTCTTGCGCGCCTGGGCAATGACTCGCCACATGGTGCTCCCGCTCAGCGCAGATTCGTAGTGAAAGCGCTGCGCCAGCCCATTGCTGTCCGGGTCGGACGTTACTCGGTATTGCCACAGGTTGTGTCCGTCATTGACGATCGGGCCAAAAATACCGCCCGTGTTTTGCGCCATCGCGTGGGCGGACCAAATCGTGAAAAATACCAGGGCGTAAAGTCGTATCTTGTTCATGAGTGTTTTCGAGTATGGGTTGACGGGCGCCGGCAAGTTAGCATTGACGTGCTGCGGAATGTCGCTGAGACTAATTGTAGCGTCCACTTCTAAAAAAAACTGAGTGCCAATTATGACCGATCAGCCAACCTATGAGCCACCTAAAATCTGGACCTGGGACGCCGAGAGCGGTGGAAAATGGGCCAGCATTAACCGCCCCGTTGCCGGACCGACTCACGACCGGGAACTGCCGATCGGTCGGCATCCCCTGCAACTCTACTCATTAGCCACGCCCAACGGCGTCAAAGTGACGGTCGCCCTGGAGGAATTCCTGGCGCTAGGCATTGAAGGCGCGGAGTACGACGCGTATCTGATTGACATATCAGAAGGCGATCAGTTTGGCAGCGGTTTCGTTGAGATTAACCCCAACTCCAAAATCCCGGCGTTGCTGGACACGACGACCTCACCGGGGACGCGCGTGTTCGAGTCGGGTGCAATCCTGCTGTATCTGGCCGAAAAATTCGGCGCGTTGCTGCCCACGGATCCAGCGGCGCGCACCGAGACCCTGTCCTGGCTGTTCTGGCAAATGGGCAGTGCGCCGTATCTGGGCGGGGGGTTCGGGCATTTTTATACTTACGCGCCGTTCAAGATTGAATACTGTATCGATCGATTTGCGATGGAAGTGAAACGTCAGCTTGACGTCCTGGATCGCCGCTTGGCCGATAATGAATACCTCGGGGGGAGCGAATACTCGATTGCGGATATCGCGGTGTGGCCCTGGTATGGCGGTTTGGTGTCCAACGTGATCTACGAAGCGGCAGAGTTTCTGAGTACGCACGAGTACACTCACGTGAATCGCTGGGCCAAAGCCATCGGCGAGCGTCCCGCTGTGCAGCGCGGGCGGCGCGTTAACCGCAGTTGGGGGCCGGAAGAAGATCAGTTGCGTGAGCGGCACGACGCCAGCGATTTTGATCGTTAGAACGCAACAACTCGTTTGACGCCCAGGCGTTCACGAGGCGTGCGACCGTGACGACCTGCGCCGGTGCGTCTGTGGGTGATACGCTAGTGCCGGTTTATTGCCGAATTCACGGAGCTTGAGATGTCTGAAACCACGAGCCGGAAGGGCGTTTGCGTATGCGGCGAGGTCACGCTAAACGCGGCCAAAGCGAGCAATTCCGTGAGCGCGTGCCACTGCAATTCCTGTCGTCGCTGGAGCGGTGGTCCGTTCATCGATCTTAACTGTGGCGACGAAGTATCAATCGAAGGCGCGCAGAGCGTTTCTGTTTTCAATTCTTCGGATTGGGCGGAGCGCGGCTTTTGCAAGCACTGCGGTACGCATCTGTTTTATCGCCTGAAAGCATCGAATCAGTACATGATCCCGGTGGGGCTCTTTACCACCGATGACAATCTGCAGTTTTCCACGCAGGTATTTATTGATGAGAAACCGGATTACTACGACTTTGCGAACAAGACCGAAAATATGACCGGCGCTGAGCTGTTCGCGAAATTCGGAGCGGACAGTTGATCCTGCGCGCGTGGGTTAGCTTGAGCCTGTGCGTCTGTGCGCTGTCGGCTGCCGCAGGGCCCGACGATTTTCACGCGGGCAACGTGATCCCCGATTACGGCAAGGTCGCCACGGTAACGGCCGCCGCATCGCTTCCATCGACCACGCAGTTTAGTGTGGCGTTTGACGTCGGCGAAGCGGCTGAGGAAGGTCAGGTCAATCGACGCATGGCGAGCGCCGCGCGGCTGATCAACATGCACGAGGAGGCCGGCATCGATCCGGACAACACGCGCGTGGCGATTGTCGTGCACGGTTCGGCCGCGCTGGATCTGGTCAATGATGAGCGCTTCGGTGGCCCCAATCCCAACGCCGGGCTCATTGCGGCGCTGACCAAAGCCGGGGTGCGTATCATTCTGTGTGGCCAAACGGCGGCGTATCGTGACGTCGCCGCGGCTGACTTGCTCGACGGAGTCAGCATGAGCTTGTCCGCGATGACCGCGCACGCACTTCTGCAGCAGCAGGGGTATACGCTCAATCCCTTCTGATCCGGTGTCAGGACACTAGTGACGTGAACGACGTCTGGCGCCGCCGGTTCGATGCGTTTCGCGCACGCTATCTGATCCTTGCGTGGGTATTGTTGGTCGTCTACCTGCCGGGCTTCGACTGGTTACTCAATACGATCCCGTCCGACGCGCCGTCCTACGTCGAACTGTTGGTGGGACTTGCCTGGTACAACCTTCTGCTGATAATCGTGATCGGCGCGACGTTGCTGTGTTATCGCGTACCGCCCTTGCGTTTGTTCGGTGAGCGCGCGTCACTGGCAGCGTTTCGACACGGTCTGCTGCTGACGCTGTTTGTCTTTATGTTTTCCATCGTTGGCGTGTACGCGCTGTTTTATCCGCTGGCCCTGATCGCGCCCGACATCGTCGCCGACTGGGTGCTGACGCAGCCTGACGTGGTGATCCATGCCCGCGGTCGCTATCCGTTTTGGCCCAACCTGCTCAGTGTGCTCGCGCTGTGCGTCGTGACGCCAGTCATCGAGGAGTACGTGTTCCGAGGCATGCTGCTGCACCGCTGGGCGTCGAAGTGGAATCTGCGCGCGGCCGTGATCGCGTCGTCAGCGCTCTTCGGTTTGGTGCACGCCGACCCCATTGGGGCCACGGCGTTCGCCCTGGCGATGGCGTGGCTTTATCTGCGCACGCAATCGCTGTGGGTTCCCATCTTGTGCCACGCGTTGAACAATTTCGCAGTATGGTTGATGGAAGTCTATTTCGTTTATCGCGACGGACCGTTGGCCGAATACACGCTGGACGAGTTCCAATCGGACTGGCCCTGGGCTGCCTGGAGCGCGGTATTGTGTTTGCTCATGGTCTGGTACGCGGTGCGCCGCTGGCCCCAAAATCCAGCGTTACGTTTGCCACTCGACATCGGTCCCACCGCGCGAACGACGTTTTAGTATTAAACTGGCGTGTCATGAAAGACTGTAATCAATGCGGGAAGTGCTGCACCAACTATGGCGGCAACGGTGGCCTGAGTGCGTCCACTGACGATATTGCACAGTGGCGGAAACACCGGCCAGACATCGCGCGCTACGTGCGCGGCAATGATATCTGGTTTGACCCGCATTCAGGTGAGCAGCTCGACCGGTGTCCGTGGCTGCGGCGCGACGATAACGCGGGCCGCTACACTTGCGACATCTACGCGGATCGACCTGAAGACTGTCGCTTTTATCCCGTCCGGATCGAACAGATGATTCAGGACGACTGTGAGATGCTCGAGCCGCAAGACCTGTTGCGACGGCGCCATGCCCAGAAAACGCTGGACACACTGATGGCGGACAGTCGGCCAGCCTGTCGGTAGCGCCTGATGAGTACGCAAGTCTACGCGCCACGTCACCCGTCTCACTCAACCCAGCACCGCATTCGCGATATCGACTACCACATCAGCGAGTGGGGCAGTCAGGGCGATCCACTGGTGGTGTATCTGCACGGCTGGAGTGATGCCGGTTCGACCTTGCAGGCCGTGGTTGATGCGCTCACCATGAAGCTGCACGTAGTGGCGCCCGACTGGCGCGGATTTGGCCGTTCGGGTCACAGCCCGTCGGGCTACTATTTTCCCGACTACCTGGCGGATCTTGACGCCCTGCTCGACATTTATTCGCCCGACGAGCCGGTCGTGCTGATTGGCCACAGTATGGGAGCGAACGTTGCCGGACTGTATGCTGGTGCACGGCCCGAGCGGGTCCGTGTCCTGGTCAACGTGGAAGGCTTTGGGCTGGCGGCACGTGACGCGCAAGACGCACCGGGTCACTACGCGCGTTGGCTAAAAAGCGTTCGCCAAGCTGCTCGAGTGGCCACGTGGCCGACGTTCGCGGCACTCGAACAGCGCATTGTGCGCCGCGCGCCGACTATCGATCCGGCCTATGCGGCGTTCGTCGCGCGCGAGTGGGCACAGTCGGATGTGGACGGCGTGGTGACACTGCGTGCCGATCGCAAACACACGTTGCCCAACCCGGTGCTCTATCGACGCGAAGAGGCGCAGGCGTGCTGGTCCAACATCCAGGCAGACGTGCAGATTGTGGTGGGCGCCAACAGTGGCCTGGAAGAGGCAAGCAACTTGTGGCGCGATCTTGTGTCAAACGCAGAGTACGCCGGCACCGCGCATCAGCGTGTGATCGATAACGTGGGGCACATGATTCACTTCGAGGCACCGCGGGCACTCGCCGGTGAGATTGAGGCGGTCGCTGATCGTCTTGGCTAGTGTGGCCGCTGGGCCCGACGCCGTAGCGTTCGCACTGTGGCAGCATAAACGGTGTCGCCTGTTCACACTGAGGCTCTGATTATGATTCGTTGCACGCTACTTCTTATTGCCGCTGCGGCCACCGTATCGGCTCAGGGCCAGACGATGTTGTTGAGCGTCGACAACACCGATTTTCAGATCACCAATACGTTCAGTGATATCGACGTGTTTTCGATCGAGCTTGAAATCGACGCGCCACTGGCACCCGGCATCTACACCGACCCGCCCATCGTTAGTCTGACCTACCAGGTGATGGGCAATCTGGTCGCCGGCACGCCGTCGGGCTTTCCGGCGTTTGATCTGCAGCGCGAAATTACCGGCGCGGATTTTTACGCTCAAGGCAGCTCGCTGCAGTTTGAAATCGCCGCGTCGGCGGTGCTCACCGACGGCATTCAAGTCGCGGAACTGGTCGGGACTGACGTGGTGCTAACGTTCAACGGCCGCGAAGTGGACAACGGGCGTTTTCACCCGGCGCTTTTCGAGCTGCGCGCCGACGGCAGCGGGCGTATCCAAAACTCCGACAACGTGCCGAGTCTAAATCCGCTCAATGAAGTGATGTTTGGTGCTGAGTACATCACCGATCTGATGTTCGACGCGGGTAACACAACGGTGATTACCGAAATCCCTGCGCCGGTCGTTACGCCACCACCCACCACGTCGAGTGGCGGTGGTGGTTCCGGTGCGCCGTGGTTGGTGGGCGGGCTGGCACTGTTGTCTCTGGTACGCCGCGAGCGCGCCTAAACCTCGACAAAATCCAGTACCCACGGCTCGGCGCGCGCGTCGCGCTCCCACTGCTGCCATGCCGGCAGCGCTTTGATGGCCGCGCTGTATTGCGCTACCGCGGGCGCGTCACTCAGTTCGTAGACCTCGAAGCGATTGATGACCGGCGCGTACATGGCATCGGCGATGCCAAACGCGCCGAACAGGAACGGCCCTGCGTAACGTTCGAGGCAGTCGGCGAACAGCGTTTCGATGCGCTTGATGTCAGCATCCAGGTCGGCGGTGTGATCAATCGCACCAGGCACGCGCGCCATGTTCATCGGGCACTGCTCGCGCAGCGCTGTAAAGCCGCCGTGCATTTCATTGGCAACCGCGCGGGCGTGGGCGCGGGCGCGCGGATCGGCTGGCCACAGTCCTGCATCCCCAAAGAGTTCATGCAACGTTTCGAGTATGGCCAGCGAGTCCCAAACGGTTTGCTCGCCGTGAATGAGGACCGGCACTTTTCGGGTTGGCGAGAACGCCCAAAAGTGCTCGTTCATCGTATCCCAGTCAAACGGCGACAGCGTTTCTTCAAATTCGATGCCTGCGACCTTGAGTGCTATCCACGGTCGCATCGACCACGAGGAGTAGCGCTTGTTGCCGATAATCAGCGTAAGTTTTTTGTCAGTCATGACGAGCCCGCCGTGCAGGTTGAGTCGGTGCAAACGACGGTCTTGCGTCGCTTTAGCGCACGCAGTGTCCGACCGTCCAATGCCACCAGACCCAGCAGAATGAGCAGCATCCCGGCGATATGATTGGTGCTTAAGGTTTCGTTCAGAAAAACCGCGCCGAGCAAGATGGCGCTGACCGGAATCAGCAACGTCACCAGCGAAATGTTGGTCGCACCACCGCGCGCCAGAATGCGGAAGAACAACACGTATGCCAGCGCGGTAGAGAATAACCCCAGGGCTGCCGCGGCGAGAATCGACGTAGTGCCGGGCACGATCGCGTTCCACGGCTGGTCGACGACCAGAACAAGCGGCAGCATCATTACCGAGCTCGCGGTCACCTGTCCGAACGCCACGTTCAGCGGCGCGATTCCCAGTTTGGCGAAGCGCCGACCGTAAACGCTGGCAATGCCGTAGGAGAATGACGCGGCGATGCACGCCAGCATGGCGAGCAGGGTCCAGCCGCTGATGCCTTTACCCAGATCAATGCCGATCATGACAACCACGCCCGCGGCACCGAGCAACACGCCACCGATTTTCGTGGACGTCAGTTTTTCGTCGCTGGTAAAAACGTGCGCGAGCAAAACGGTGAACACCGGTACCAGCGAGTTAAAGATCGACGCGAGGCCAGCACCGATGTGGGTTTGCCCCCAGAACAACAGGCTGAACGGCACCAGGTTGTTGACGAAACCCATCGCGAAGAACGTGGCCCATAAGGTTTTGCCGTGTGGCAACGCCTCGCCGCGAGCGCGCAGCAAAATGCCCAGCGCAGCGCTGGCGATCACGACGCGCGAAAGCACCAGCGTAAGCGGCGCGACCTCAGCGAGTGCCACCCGCGCAAAGAAAAACGACCCGCCCCACAGCACCGAAAGCAGCCCGAGCAGCAGCCATTCCATCCGGCCCATGGTCAATTTAGTGTTCATCGCTGGATTCCTTTGTATGGCCCAACAAGCGGGTTCCGCCGATCGTCGGGATTGCGCCTGGAGACTGAGCCAGTTCGGCGAATGAGTCACGAAGCATTGATGTCTGGCCTTCGTTTTACGCTCAAAGTGGTATATTGTCTTGGTCCATTAGTGACTATTTCATTGGTCCAATCGCGGTTAAACTGACAGAATGAGCTCTAACCCTTTGAGTTTACGACCACCACGTGGTCCGAACCTTGCGTCCGACATTGCCGGTCAAATCCGCCAAATGTTGCTCAGTGGTTTGCTTGGCCCCGGTGATCGTTTGCCTTCGACGCGCGCGCTGGCAGCGGATCTCGACGTCGCGCGAGGCACCGTGGTTGCCGCGCTGGAAACGCTGATCGCCGAGGGGTTTTTACAGACCCGCCGCGGCGCCGGCACGTTTGTCGAAACTTATTGTCAGCGTCAGGCGGCTGTTCTGGACGGTCCGCGAGAACCGCCCGCGCGAACTTTGACGATTACGCCGGACATCGATCCCTCGATCGCTGAGGCGCTCAATTTTCAAGCGTGCCGACCGTCCATGGAGGCCTTTCCGCAAAGCGATTGGCGACGCGCAACGGCCGATGCAGCCGGACGACTGCCGTCGTCCGACTACGGTGATCCACGTGGCGAGCTCGCGCTGCGCATCGCCGTCGCGTCCTACCTTTGCCGAGCGCGCGGCCTCGACGTGAGTGCCGATCAGATCCTGATCACCAACGGCGCGATGCAGGCGATGCACGTGCTGGCGCGTGTTTATCTGACGGCAGACCACGCCGTCGCGATGGAAGACCCCGGCTATCCGCTGGCGCGGCAGATGTTCGCAACCACCGGCGCAAAGGTGATTCCCATTGCCGTGGACGAAGAAGGGTTTTGTGTTGATGTGCTCCCGGCGGATGGCGGCAACATCAAACTGATTTACGTGACGCCGTCGCATCAATTCCCGACCGGTGAGAGGTTGTCGCTGGCGCGGCGTCAGGCTTTGCTGGCGTTCGCCGCGCGCCATCAGGCGTTGATCATGGAAGACGACTACGACGGCGAGTTTCGCTACGACGTGCCGCCGCTGCCGCCCATGGCGGCGATGAGCGCCGGCGGCTCCGTGGTGTACTTCGGCACGTTTTCCAAGACCATGTTCCCGTCCCTGCGCATTGGCTACGCCGTCGGCAGCGAGACCCTGATCGCTGAAATGGGTGCGTACCGCGCGATCACGGACTACCAGACAAATTCGCTGGCGCAGCTGTCACTCGCCAGGTTTATTGAGCGCGGCGAGTTCGAAAAGCATGTACACCGCATGCGTCGCATTTATGCGCGCAAACGAGCGACGCTCGCCCGTGCTATCGAAAAGAGCGATTGGGCAGCCACGCTTTGTGGTACTGATTCAGGCTTGAACGCGCTGGTAAGACTGCGTGGCGACATTAACGCCACGAGCTTGTGCGACCGGGCCCGTTTGGAGGGCATTGGCGTGACGCCCATCGCTCGCTACACTCGCGCGCTGAACGTGCCGGACGATGCGCTGGTTCTGGGTTACGCGGCGCTTGACGAAGCGCAGATTGAGCAGGGAATTGCTATGCTTGCGGCGATTTCCCGCCACGCCCGCTGAGGCGCCGCGTCCGCTATTTTTCAGGAGTTTGCATGACCGGACACCGCTATGTCACGACAGGCGATGGATTGCCAAACTGGACCAATCCAATCAGTCACGCCGTGGTCGCCGGTGATATGTGTTTTGTTAGCGGTCAGCTGTCGGTCAACGCAGAAGGCGACTACGTCGCGGGCACTATGGACCAGGAGGCGCGACGCGCTTTCGATAATTTTTTCGCAGCGCTCAACGCCGCAGGCTTTGCGCGCGAAGACATCGTGTTTGTCGACATTGCGTTTGCCGATCTGACCGAGCTCGCTACCGTTAATGCCATCTACGCAGAATTATTCGACGCCGGGGCTCGTCCCGCGCGCACCGTCTATCAGGTGGCCAAGCTGCCGTTTGATGGCCGGATCAAAGTCATGGGCACGGCCGTGCGCCGCGCTTGTTAAGCGCTAACCCGATCAGGATTCCAGGTTCACGATGACACAGTTTGCTGTATTACTACTTGCCCCCGACCCGACGCATGTCGTCACGAGCGTGGCGTCGTGCGCGTCCGCGCAAGACATTGCTGCGGTCAGTTCGCACGCAGACTTGCCGATCACGACGCTACACCACGAAAACCCGATGTCCTCGGCAGCGCTGTCGGCAGGCCTTGACTGGTTTCTCGGAACGTCCGCGACGCATTTGCTGCTCGTGCTGCCTGCATCGACAGCGCTGACTGCAATCCAGTTTTCGCGGATCGCCAGCGTCGCGAGCGACACAGGCGCGGCGCTGGTGTACGGCGATTTCTACGAACGCGATGACGACGGGTCATTGCAGTACATGCCGCTCATTGATTACCAAACGGGTAGCTTGCGCGACACGTTCAATTTTGGCGCGCTGGTCGCGCTCGAGCGTGGCAGCGTCGACTCGGCGCGAGTGGCCATGGCGAACGCTGATACCGTTTACGCTGGCTGGTACGAGCTACGTCTGCGCCTGTCAGAGACTGGCGCGATCGTTCACGTACCGGAGCCGCTCTACACCCGTGCGGCCGCGGCCAAGGTGCGCAGCGGCGTCAAGGTGTTTCAATATCTCGATCCGTCGGCACGCGCGCTGCAGATCGAGATGGAAAACGTCGCGACGGAGCACCTCAAGCGTATCGGCGCCTGGTTGCCGCCGCCGAGTGAGACTGTGGCGTCGAGTAATGCATCGTTTCCGGTAACCGCCAGCGTTATTATTCCCGTGCGCGACCGGGTTAATACGATTGGTGAAGCCGTCAACAGTGCACTAATGCAGGAGACGACGTTTGCGTACAACGTGATCGTCGTTGACAACCATTCCACCGATGGTACGACCGATGTGCTCGCCAGGCTCGCGGCCCAAGATGCCCGCTTGATCCACGTTCAACCAAAGCGCAATGACCTGCAAATTGGCGGCTGCTGGGAGCGCGCCGTGTTCGACGAGGCGTGCGGTGAGGTCGCGGTGCAGCTCGACAGCGACGATTTGTACAGCACCAAAGACGTCGTGCAACGTGTGGTGGATAAACTGAAACAGGACGAACTGGCGTTTCTGGTGGGTTCGTACACGACCGTAAACTTCGATCTCGAACCGATTGCGCCAGGGCTTATCGACCATCGCGAATGGAGTGAAGACAACGGCCATAACAACGCGCTGCGCATCGCTGGTCTTGGCGCACCGCGCGTCTTTCACGTGCCGACGTTGCGCCGTATTGGTATCGCGAATGTCAGCTTTGGTGAAGACTACGCGGTGGCGCTTGCGATGACGCGACGCTATCGCGTAGGACGTATTTACGATTCGTTGTACTGGTGCCGACGTTGGGAAGGCAACACCGACAGTGATCTTTCTGCAGAGCGCGCCAACCGTAACGATGTCTACAAAGACCGCCTGCGCAGCGTGGAGATAGTGGCTCGACAGCGCATCGGAGCCACTCGCTAGTGTGGGCGGAGCGCGTGCTTCGGTCTGTGGACCGCGGTGACGATCTGAACTCGGCGCTGGGCGAGCTGTTTGCGCAACAGCGTGCGACTTGGCCTGCGCTGATCGACGGCGAGACGGCGCTGCGCAAAACACCGGTCCGCGTGCTGCAGATTGGTGATGCGGCGCTGGTGGCACAAGCCAACGTGCAACGTCGTGCCTCCACGTTCGCCAAAACCGACGCCAAATCCATTGCCAGCCGGCCGTGTTTCCTGTGCGAAGACAATTTGCCTGGCGCGGAACGCGCCGTGCGGTTCGATCGTTTGGTGGTCATGGCCAACCCGTTTCCGGCCATGGACGAGCACCTGACCATCGCCTCTCCCGATCATGTTCCGCAGCGCCTCGACGATCGCGTGCTGGATTTGCACTACCTCATGCGGGCGTTAGGCGATAAACGTTTCGTCCTCTATAACGGACCGCGCTGCGGCGCGTCCGCACCGGATCATTTTCACTTTCAAAGCGGTGCCACGCGCAGCATGCCGATCTTCGGGCACGCGCAACTTGATCACGGGTCGGACGTGAGCGCCTTGCGAGCTGGAGCGCGCACCGCGTTCAAATTGCGCTTTGCAGATCGTGACGCCAGCTGTGCGGCGTTGTCGGCGTTGCTCGCGCGGTTGCCAAGTGACGACGGTGAGCCCATGGTCAATGTGCTCGCGGTGCATCGCGACGGCCATTACGTGACGCTGGTTTTTCCACGGCACAAGCATCGGACGGCGGGCTTTGTGCCGGGTGGTGGGGGCTTGGCGATCAGCCCCGCAGGCCTGGAAATGGCGGGCTTGATTGTGGTCTCCGATCTGGATCAGTTTGAGCGCGTTGATGTGGCACAGGTCGAGACCATTTTTGAAGAAGTATGCTGGAACCTGCAACAAGTGGAGTCGTATCTGTGACGCTGCCAGATCGCGAACCGCTCATTCGCGTTGGTTTGCTCGAAGCGCAGTCCACCGTGAAGGTCACGTTGTGCGGCAATTTTCGCGCGCTCAACGATGTTGTTTTGCCCGCGGGCGACTACCGTTTTGATGCCGCCGACGATGCGGTCCGGCTGGCAAATATCGGCACCGCACCAACGATCAGGTTGCAGCCGATTGACAACGACGCCACGTTCGAACTGACGGCCGCCGTTGGTCACGATTTTCACTGGTCTGAAGCGGAAACCCAGCGCTTTGAAGGCGCGTTGAGTCTGGTTGCGACGAATCAAGGCCTGACGGTCATCAACGAAATCCCGCTCGAGCGCTACTTGACCTGCGTCGTCTGTTCGGAGATGGCCGCCGACTGCCCGCTGGCGTTGATCGAGGCGCACAGCGTGATTTCTCGCAGTTGGTTGTTGGCACAGCGTGATGCCAGGTCACGTGCTACGGCAGCACCTGCTGCTTTCGATCAAGCCCGGATCAATACGACCATTACGCGCTGGTACGACCAGAGTTCGCACGCTCTGTTCGACGTGTGCGCGGAAGATCATTGCCAGCGCTACCATGGCCTTGGTCGCGTGCGCACCGACACGGTGCTGCGCGCCATCGATAACACACGCGGTCAGGTGCTTAGCCATGCAGGAAGTTGCTGCGATACCCGCTACAGCAAATGTTGCGGTGGTCTGACCGAAGACGCTCGGGTCGCCTGGAGCGACGAGCCGGTCCCGTTTCTGGTGTCGTTCTTTGATGGTGACGCCAGTGCGGCACATCCGTCATCGGCGGCCCAGGAAAGTGAGTTCGCCGTCTTCCTGCAAGACCCGCCGCCCGCTTACTGTCACTGCGATCGCGACGACGTGCTGGACTTGATTTTGCCTGAGCGCGACCGGCGGACCACGCCCGATTTTTTTCGCTGGCAAGAATCCATTCCTGCGAGCGATTTGAGTGATCGGGTGCGCGAGAAGCTCGAGCTGGATCTGGGGCGTGTCACGGCACTCGAGCCAGTGTCGCGCGGCGCGTCCGGGCGACTGTGGCAACTCACCATCGTAGGCGAGCAAGGCCGCGTCACGATCGGTAAGGAACTGGAGATTCGGCGTGTTCTATCCGATACCCACCTGCTGAGCTCGGCGTTTCGAGTCGAGACGCGTGGTCCGTCGACGCGCCCTGACACGTTCGTACTGCACGGTGCAGGTCGCGGTCACGGTGTTGGCTTGTGTCAGATCGGTGCTGCGATCATGGCGCTCAATGGCGATGACTGTGGTCGCATCCTCAAACACTATTTTCCCGGCACGCATTTAACCGCCGTGTATTGACGACGCTCCACCCCGCGCGACCGGACAGTCCGATCCCGCGGGTTGGCGAGACGCTCAGAGCTCAAATTCCATCGAGTAACCCACGACAAACTTGATCGCGTCGTTGTCCAGCCCTTCCGGACCGGCGTCATCGAGATCCGTACCGGTCACCATGAACGAGAAGCCGCCCTTGGCGACGGACACGTTGTAGTCGAGATAGCTGCCCGGCACGCCGTTAAACGCTTCATTGAAGTCGCCGTCGTGGTAGCCCACGTGAACGCCAAACTCGACCTCGTCACCAACCGTCCAGCCGTAGTCGGCACCGACGTAGTAAGCCTGGCCGAATCCGAAATCCTGACCGGCGCCTTCATCGGCTTCGGTGTTGGCCAGCAGGTTCAGCCCGAGCGAAAAGCCGCCTACGCTGATCGAACCGTAGACTTCGCCAAAATCGAACTCGGCTTCTTCGTCGTAGTTGTAATACAGGTAGCCAACATCCCAAGTCACGGATCCGGCTTCGGCGGAGTAGCCGAAGTACAGATCGTGTTCATAGGAGAATACGTCCCCCGGCGCGTACGACACGTTCGATGCCCAGGTACCAGCGTAGAAACCGTTGCTGTGCGCGTAGTCGATGCCGCCCGACACGGCCGCCACGTTTTCGCTTTGGGTCAGACCGCGCCATATGTAGTTATTGCTGACCCCGGCATTGGCCGTGAAGTCGCTGGCGTGCGCATTGGTGGCGAGGAGCAGCCCGGCGGCGATCAGGCAAGTGGCAATTCGGTCGTTCATAGAGAGAGTCCTTCAACAGTGTTAAACAGTTCGCAGACCGGACGAAGCAAGAACTGGGCCAAAAAAGTTAAATCGCATGGCACCGGGGTTCTCTTGTCCCAATGCGCGGGCACCCTCTGTTAATCGCCCCGTCACGTTACAGCCTCCGGGAAGGGGCGCACCGTTTCAGTGCGGCACGAATTTGGGGACGTTTGCGTCGTAAACATTGTGGTGTGTAACGACGGCGCTCAGGCCCGGCCTCGCGCTACGCAGAACCTCGGCCAGAGGCGCTGGTGTTTGTTACGTATTGTTTCCACATCACGTAGCGCCCGGGCGCAAAGCCGTCACCGGCTACAAAAGAACGCGGTACTGCGCTAGTATCGCCGCCCAAGTGAGTGATTACTCAACGGCTTTTTTGCGAACGGAGGCTAACTACCATGGCGGAACAACAGAACAAACAGATTGGACGGCGGCAGTTCATCAGACTGGCAGGTGTGTCGGTGGTAACCACGTCGATCGCCGGTCTCGCGGCCTGCTCCGGCGGTGATTCAGGCAGCAGCGCGCCCGCACCAGCGCCAAAAGCCGATCCTGCACCGCCGCCAAAAGCGGCCGCACCGCAGCCGGCTGCGCCGGAGCCCGTTGCAACCCAGCCAGCGCCCGCGCCGGCCGTGGAGCCAGGTGACATGCCCAAAGTCAGCGAGAGCGATCCAGTCGCCAGCTCGCTGGGCTACAAGCACAACGCCGCGGAAGTGGATTTGTCGAAGCACCCCAAGCGCGGCGAAGACGCTGCGGCGAACCAGTTCTGCAAGAACTGCGTGCTGTTCCAGGGCAAAGACGGCGACGAATGGGGCGGTTGCTCAATCTTTGGCGGCAAGCTGGTCAACGCGAACGGTTGGTGTGCTACCTACGCACCGAAGGGCTAAACGCTTGAATCGTCGGCTGCGTCTTCGTCAGCGAAGACGCAGCCAGACTTCAATAACGTGCCCGGCGAGGGCACCGATCAGGCAGACACCGGTGATCGCCGCGGCCTGATTCGTCATTTCACTGACGATGGCCGCCATCAGGCACGCGCCGGCCACTGCGTTACCGAGCGTCATACCAACGCGATCGCCGTCCTGGCGTCGCCGAAACACGCGCACCAGAAAAACCGTCTCCACGATCATTCCCGCTACGACCACCGCGATCATCGGCGGACTGATCAGCGCGTCGATCACAAGCTACGCCCCGAAGGGACCGTTGAGCTGCACAACGCCGTAATTAATGGTCGACGCGAACGCTACCCAGGCGAGGTAAGGCAGCAGCAGCACGGCGGCAAGTTTCGAGACTCGTCCGCAAATGACGACGAGCGACAGCACCGAGAGCCACAGGATGACGACTTCGATCAGCGACCAGTCAGGGCGTTGCGCCTGGAAAAACAGAACGCTCCACAGCAAATTGAGCAGGGCGTTGAACGCAAAGGCCACGGCGATCGTGCGCCGTTGTCCAGCGTTTTCTGCTGCCAGCCACGACACCGTCCCGGCGGCCGCACAGAGCAAAAAAATGCTGGTCCACGCCGGGCCGAAAGCCCAGTCCGGTGGTTTCCACGCCGGTTGAATCAGCGCGTCGTACCACACGCCCAGATCGGTTAACGCACCGCCGAGCCCGCCGACGCCAAGCGCCGTAACAACGGCGATGGCCGCGGTCGGCCAGTAGCGGCTTTTCGTCAAGCTCAATTCGGCGCGAGACCCATCAGGTGAGCAAGATCCTTAAAGAAGATGCGTACGTGCGCCAACGGTTTGGCACGCACCAGCTTCTTGTTCATGTACGCTTCCCACGTGAGTCTCTGCACGTCGGGATCCCGACAGATACTGACAAAACGTTCACGGCGCTTGTCGCTGGTGTACCAAAAGCGCTGCATGATGCCGAGTATCAGGAACACGCGGCCGTGCAGTCGCATGAATTTCTTGCGCGCCAGTCGCAGTGCTTTCGGGTTACCGGTACGGACGAATTCCTCGGCGGCATCTGCGGCAAAGCGGCCGCTGAGCATCGCGTAGTAGATGCCCTCTCCCGAAGCGGGCGCCACTGCGCCAGCGGCGTCTCCGGCGACCACAATATCCTGACCGTTGTCCCAGCGACCCAGCGTTTTGAGCGGTATCGGCGCGCCCTCGGTACGCACGGTTTCGGCGTCGCGAAGTCCCGCGTGCGTGCGCAGTTTTTCCACCGACTTGCGCAGCGAAAAGCCTTTGTTCGCCGTGCCCATCCCGACGCTGATTTGATCGCCGTGTGGAAATACCCAGCCGTAGAAATCGGGTGAGCATTCGCCCTGGTAATACACATCGCAGCGTTCGCCGTCGAACCCTTCTTCCGGGTTTTCAGGCTTGCGCACGATTTCATGGTAGGCAAACACGTTGGGCAATTCTTTGGCGCCGGGAATGCACGATTTGGCCACGCGCGACGCGGCGCCGTCTGCCCCAATAACTGTAGTGGCGCGCACGCGATGGGTGATCGTGCCTTGCACGTATTCAACGATTGGCTCTTGCTCCATGTCGCGCAGCACGCGTCGGAACTGACCGGTGATGCGGGTGGCGCCCGATACTTCGGCGCGATTGCGCAGCCACTCGTCAAACACTTCGCGATCGACCATGCCGACCCAACCGCCGACCGGCATGTCGACGGCTTTGTTCGACGGCGCGATCATACGGGCAGTCGTGACTTTGGCGGCCAGCAGCGACTCTGGGATTTCGAACTCGCGCACCAGCTTTGGCGGCACGGCGCCACCACAAGGTTTGATGCGTCCGGCTTTGTCGAGCAACAAAACCTTGATGCCCTTGCGCGCCAGATCGTTCGCAGCGGTGGCGCCGGTGGGGCCTCCGCCAATAATTGCAACGTCGAATTTATCCATAGTCTTCGGCCTTTAACTTGCCATACTGTTGAGAGTCTGTGGTTCTTCACGCAGCTTGTCGGCGGCTTCGCGGCCCAGGCTGATTGCCATGAGCGTTGCGCCGAGAAACAAACTGGCTTGGAGAATGAACGCGAGCGCGTAAGCGAGTGTCGTGTTCGAAAACCACCACATCGCCAAATCAACCGTGCCGGTGCCCAGGATACCGCCGAGTCCAAACGCGACGGCTTGTGCGGCACCCCACACGCCCATGCGCACGCCGTCGCGATTTTCGTGTCCGCTGCTGACCAGCGTCATCATCGAGCCAATGGCCGCGACGGCAAACATGCCGTTGGCGAGACCAAGCCCAAAAACATTGGCTGTCAGGGGCCACGTACTCGGTGCATAAGCGGCCGCGGCGAGCGCCAGCAGCATGCACGCCGAGCCGATGCAGCCGCCGATCATGCAGGCGCGCAGCGGGCCTTGACGACCTTTGGCGAGGCCGCTGCCGATGAGTGCGACGAGCAACATGCCGAGCAGCACGCCGCTGTGCTGAATGCCGCCAAGCTGCGTAGAGTCGCCCGGCGTGTAACCAAACAACGCGCCGGCAAACGGTTCGAGCAGGAGGTCTTGTGCGCTGTAAGCGAGCATCGATAAAAATACGAACAAGCCAAAGCGCCGGGTTTTGCGCTCGCTTAACACTTCGCGCAGTGCGCGTTTGAAACTGCCGGCTTCGGGCGCTTGAGCGGCGCGCCCCGGTGTTTGTACGGCGCTGGCGTTTTCAATATTGCCAATCGCGAGTGTGGTGACCACCAGCGCGATCAGCCCGACACTCGCCGTCAGCGATACCAGTTTCGACATGGAAAACGGATCGAGCAAACTGCCCACGATGCCCGTCGTGACAATGAACCCGACGATCATCATGATCCAGGTGATGGTGGCTGCCGCCGCGCGTCGTGCGGGGCTGACTTTTTCCGCCAGCAGTACCAGCAGCGACGTGCCGGCCGCCCCGACGCCGGCACCAATCATCAAATAAGCGATCAGAGACAGCGCCAGACCGGCCGCCGTTGATGTGACCGCCAGCGCAATAGCTGCTGCGGCGAGCGTGCCGCCCAGACCCAGCACGCCGACCCCGCCAATGATCCACGGCGTGCGTCGACCACCTTGGTCGGAGCCGTGGCCAAAACGCGGCCGCATAATTTGTATGGCGTAGTGCGCGGCCACCAGCAAGCCGGGTAGAACGGCAGCTAGCGACAGCTCTACGACCATCACGCGATTAAACGTCGACGTGGTCAAAACGACCACGGCACCCAGTGCAGTCTGGACCAGCCCGAGGCGGAAAATGCCGAACCAGCTGAGTCCCTGATGGTTCACGTGAGAAGCACCGAGCGAATGGCAAACGCGGTGACCATCATGCCGCTGACAAACAGTGTCACGCCAGTGGCGTTGTACCAAGGTGCCAGCTTCAGCGGATCGCGGTTGAGTTTGCGCATGAGGAACAGCTGCGCGATCAACAGTAATCCCACCGCTGCCGCGTGGATTGGTCGTTCGATGTAGGCGAGCAGACCGACGACGCCAATCTGCGGCACGGCCATAAACCAGCAGGCCAGTTTGGCGCCCGCCTCCGGGCCGTAACGTGCCGGCAGCGAACGGATGCCCATCTTGCGATCGCCTTCGATCGATTTAAAATCGTTCAGCGTCATGATGCCGTGGGCGCCCGCGCTGTAAAGCAGGGCTGCCACCATGGAGTGCCAGCTGGGCATCGCGGCACTGAGAACGGCAGCAGCGGTAATCCACGGCAGCCCTTCGTAACACAAGCCGACGGCGCTGTTGCCCCACCAGCCGTTGGTTTTCAGTCGGAACGGCGGTGCGCTGTAGGCCCACGCCAGAATTTGCCCTGTGATTGTCGCGCCGAAAACCCACGGCCCCAATGCGGCCGCTACCACCAGCGACAGTACCGTCCAGATGATCGCGTACCACAATCCCTGGCGGCCAGGCACGCGGCCAGAGGGAATGGGGCGCTCAGGTTGGTTGATGGCATCGCCATGTCGGTCAAACCAGTCGTTGACCACTTGAGACGTGCCGCACACCAAAGGCCCGGTCAGTGCGATGCCGCCCAGCACAAACAGCCAGCGATCGCCCAGTGCGGCGCCTGACGCCACAAGCCCACAAGCAAAGGCCCACATCGGCGGAAACCAGGTGATGGGTTTGAGTAATTCGAGGTATGCGGACCACGCAGGTCGGACCGCCGCCGCTTGCTGTGCGGATGTACGGGACATATCAGCAACGTAGCGCGAGTCTGCGCCGTAGTCAACCTTAATTGACAGTCAATTTTGATTGACAGATTTGTGCGTGAAGTGCGCCGCAGCAAGGGCGCGTCAGGCTTAGGAGTCGCCGCTGGCTTCCGCGTCGCCGATACCGTAACGATTCAGTTTAACGTACAGGCTTTGTCGCGAAAGACCGAGCATGTCAGCCGCAGACGCGCGATTGTTGGTGGTAAGTTTCAGTGCCGCTTCAATGCACATGCGCTCGATCATGTCGGTGGTTTCCCGCACCAGGTCTTTCATCGGAACTTGACCGACCAGTTCGGTCATCTGCTCGAGCGTGCGGCCCAGCGGTTGCGAGACGTGTTTGCCGGTGGCGTGGTTGCGGCGCAAGACGTGTCGAATGACAAATCCGAGGCACGGCTGCTCCGCGTGTTCGACGGCAACCGCTGACAGCTCAACATCCGCGGGTGCCCCAAATTCCGGATTAATCCGCGTGGCGAAGTGGCGGATCTCGCCGCGCTGACGCAAATTCTTGCGCAGCACTTCCACGTCGACACCTGGCCGTCCCAACCACTGATCGAGCGGCTGATTGAGCATCTGAATTTCCGAAGCGACCTGACACAGCTCGATGAACGCTTCGTTCACCGCCAGAATGCGCCCGCTCATGTCGGTGACGACAAAGCTGTCGGGTGATTGCTCGATGACGTCGAGTACCGCCGACTTGCCGTTGTCTTCCAGTTCGTAGGTTTGACCGGAGCCAACGTGATGCAGTCGCAGCAGGCACAGCGAGGCGTCTTCGCGACGCAGGAACGTTGCCGACAGATTCACCGGCACGCCGCCGGAGGTTTCGCTGCGGATTTCTTCCGCCTTGCCCGCGGCACGCAGGCGCGCCTGCAGCGCGGTCAATGCATCGCTGTCATCTTTGACAAACAGCGAGATCAGCGACTGCCCAATAATCTTGTTGGCAGCCTTGCTCAACAGTCTGGCTGCTGCCGGGTTCGCTTCGACCACATTGCCCGAGCCGGTGTCTGCAATCAGGATCGCTTCGCTCGCCATTTGGAACAGCATGCGATAGCGCGTTTCGGCGTGATACAGGCGCGAGTAGTCGCGCTCGATGGATTGCTGCACGTCAACCAGCTGTTGCTGCAGGGCAGATAGTGGCCGCAAATCGCGCCCCATGATCAACCGGAAATCCGGATCGCCAATACCGAACGCGCGATACATGATTGGAATGTCGAGATCGTCCGTCTTTGACGGGTGATTGACCTGTCGCCAGCGTGACGGTTTGCCGCCCGCCGCGCTGCGCAATATCGATTCGATTTTGGGTCGGCTTTCCACCGTCACGGTATCGACCCAGGCAGAGCCAATCCACTCGCGGGCGTGGCTCAAGATGCCCTGGTTGTCTTCAGATGCGACGTCGTGCACAACGCCTTTTTTGTCCACCACAATCGCCAGATCGTTGGCGGTTGCAACGATGGTCGACAGCGCATCCACGCTGATATTGGCCGCGTACTTCTTTGCCAACGCGCCGCTCTGGATTGCCTTCATGACCATGAGTGATTAGAAAAGGGACGGCTCGGGAGCGCGGTTCATTGTTCGCTGATCAGCGACTCGGCCAGGTCGACGGCTTGTTGTCCGTCGGTGGCGAAGCCGTCCGCGCCGAGTTTGCGGGCGAGCGAAGGGTTGTGGGCGAACATTTGCCCGCCACAAAGCACGCAAATGTCTTGATTGCGCGACGCGGCGCGGAGTGTGGCAATGCGCTCTGACAAATCTGGCAGATGGCGCTCGGCGCTCACCGAAATGCCCAGCACGTCGATATCGTGCGTGCTCAGCAGCTGGCTTGCCTCGCCGTCGTTGCCAAGCGATCCGCTGTACACGTTCCAGCCGGCCCGACGGAAAAACTCGACGACCATAAAAATGCCGAACGTGTGCGTTTCGCCAGGCAGCGCAAAGATCGCCGCCGTCCGTCCATTGCTGGTCTGATCCGGTGCGTTCGCACAAAAAAGCGGGCTGAACTGCAGCAAAATCTGGTGCAAGCGACTGGTTGCGATGGTCACTTCGGTGAAGTTGGCGATGTCCTCGTTCCACATTTCGCCCAGTTCGCGGGCAGCGGGAGCGAGCAAATCGAGATAGAGATCACGCAGCGTCGCCCCTTTGGCGCGCAGGGCGTTCATGTACTCAACGGACACCGCGGCATCATGCGTCAGCAGAAGCTGGATCAGATCTCTGACCATTTCTTCGTTTTGTGCCAGCAAACCGGAAGGATCGTGTTCCTGTTCCGGTGCCAGCGGGCTTGGCATCACGCTAAATGTCATCATGAGTCGCGGGATTATCTCCCCCTCGATCGTACTGGCCAGCAACGCCGAACCGGCCTTGGATTTATCCGTCAGGTTGTCAGTGCAACCTGTCAGCGTCTCTCCACTGGCGTCCGGATCGTTCGGTTCATGGCGACTGGTCATGATGCAGGTCTCCCGCGACCTATTAACTAATGTGTCGCGAAAGATAGTACACCGGCGGCGGCCAAAGTTTCTTGACGGCCCAGCCTGTTGCGTCCGAACGAAAGGACGTCTGATCGTAATAGACACTCTTGGCGAACAATTGTCAAGACAAATTGACGTAGTGATAGGTTGACACTTTGGGTTAACCGGCTTAGATTCCAACAACGCCTCGAAGTGAACGCTTTGCGGGGCGTCTGCCTGTAAAAATCGATTGGAAATCA
The DNA here is from genome assembly GCA_045107005.1 of Gammaproteobacteria bacterium. Classification (GTDB taxonomy): domain Bacteria; phylum Pseudomonadota; class Gammaproteobacteria; order Steroidobacterales; family JBCCMA01; genus JBCCMA01. The sequence continues at coordinate 3,634 of JBGCFP010000150.1, read as the reverse complement.
ACTCGCCGGACTAAGACTTTGGAACGCACCTTATATACACCCGACCAGCGTGCACGCCGTGACAGCTCTCACTGGACCATGGTGCAGGGCATTCTGGCACCCCTGCAATTCCTCGCGTTTCTGGTCTCGCTGGGCTTGGTCATCCGCTTTTTGCTGACCGGCGAGGGCGGCACTGCCGCGACGATTTCGGTCGTGATCAAAACGCTGTTTTTGTACGCCATCATGATTACCGGCTCGCTGTGGGAAAAAGACGTCTTTGATCGTTACCTGTTTGCCGGCCCGTTTTTCTGGGAAGACGTTGTCAGCATGCTGGTTCTGGCTCTTCACACCGCTTACCTGGTGGCCGTTTTCTTCGGCTACCTGACGTTGCACGAGCAAATGTGGCTGGCGATGGCCGCTTATGTCACTTACGTCGTGAACGCTGGCCAGTTTCTGTGGAAATTTCGACTGGCACGCCAGGCGCCACCCGCGCGCGGCCCCGCCATGATCGCCGGAGACATGGTTTGAGCACTCACGTCGCACAGTTCAATCAGGGCTTGGGCGAAGCGCCACCGGTGATCAAGCAGCGCGGTCAACGCGAAGTGTTCTGCGGCTTGACCGGTATCGTCTGGATGCATCGCAAGATTCAGGATGCATTTTTTCTGATTGTCGGTTCGCGCACCTGCGCTCATCTGATGCAGTCCGCCGCTGGAGTCATGATTTTTGCCGAGCCGCGTTTTGGCACGGCCATCATTGATGAGCGTGATCTGGCCGGTCTTGCCGATGTTAATGATGAGCTCGATCGAGAAGTCGAGCGTTTGCTGACCAGGCGGCCCGACATTCGTATGTTGTTTTTGGTCGGCTCGTGTCCGTCCGAAGTCATCAAGCTTGATCTGTCCCGTGCTGCCGAACGGTTGTCGGGCAAGTATTTGCCCAACGTTCGTGTTCTGAACTACTCGGGTAGCGGTATCGAAACCACATTCACGCAAGGCGAAGATGCTTGTCTGGCGTCGCTCGTACCGACACTGCCCGAGGCACAGCCCGGTCGCTCGCTGATGGTCGTCGGCACGTTGGCCGATGTTGTCGAAGATCAGTTTCGGCGTTTGTTCGACGCCATGGGTATCGCCGACGTGCAGTTTCTGCCGCCGCGTCGCTCCACCGAATTGCCGACGGTTGGTCCGGATACGCTGTATTTGCTGGCGCAACCGTTTCTTGGTGACACGGCTGCCGCGCTGGAAGAGCGCGGCGCGAAACGACTGGTAGCGCCGTTTCCGCTGGGTGATGAAGGCACAACGGCGTGGCTGCAGGCCGCCGCCGATGCGTTTGACGTGGACGCCAAGACGTTTGAGCACGTCACGGCACCGGCCCGCAAACGGGCGCTAGCCGCCATCGAGCACTCCCGCGAAGCGCTCCAGGGCAAAAGCATTTTCTTCTTCCCGGACTCACAGCTTGAAGTGCCGCTGGCGCGGTTTCTGACGCGCGAATTGTCGATGCAGCTGATCGAAGTCGGCACGCCCTATCTGCATCGCGAGCACCTGGATATCGAGCTGGAGTGGCTGGGCAACGGGGTGCAGCTGAGCGAAGGTCAGGATGTCGACAAGCAGCTGGATCGCTGCGAAGAGGCCAAGCCCGACATGGTGGTTTGTGGCTTGGGTCTGGCCAATCCGCTGGAGGCCATCGGAATCACGACCAAGTGGTCGATCGAGCTGCTGTTTACGCCGATCCAGGGTTACGAACAGGCCGGCGACTGCGCTGAATTGTTTGCTCGTCCGTTGGCGCGGCGTAAGGCGCTGGCGCTATGAAGCTGACGGTCTGGACCTATGAAGGGCCGCCGCACGTAGGCGCGATGCGCGTTGCCACGGCGATGAAGAATTTGCACTACGTGCTGCACGCGCCGCAGGGCGATACCTACGCCGATCTGTTGTTTACGATGATCGAGCGCGTGCCGCATCGCCCGCCGGTCACCTACACCACATTTCAGGCACGCGATCTGGGCAAGGACACGGCGAGCCTGTTTCAGGATGCGGTTAGCGATGCGTACGAGCGCTTCGAGCCCGAAGCCATGATCGTTGGCGCGTCGTGCACGGCGGAACTGATTCAGGATGATCCGGGTGGTTTGTCCGAGGCATTGAAGCTGCCCATTCCGATCATTCCCCTCGAGTTACCCTCCTATCAGCGCAAGGAAAACTGGGGTGCGGCCGAGACGTTCTATCACATCGTACGTGCGCTGGCCGGGCCGCATGCGCCGCCGCCCAACACGCCGCGACCAGAGCGTGATCCGGCGCGTCGCCCGTCGTGCAATTTGCTCGGGCCCACGGCGCTTGGCTTTCGTCATCGTGACGACATTATCGAAATCACGCGCTTGCTCGACCAGCTGGGTATCGACGTGCACAAGGTGGCACCGCTGCACGCTACGCCGGCGGACATCGCTGACTTGGGCGCGGCCGATTTCAACGTGCTGTTGTATCCCGAAACGGGTGACACGGCAGCGCGCTGGCTGGAGAAGAACTTTGCTCAACCGATTGTACGGACCGTGCCGATTGGCGTCGGTGCAACGCGTGAGTTTGTTAACGAAGTGGCCGAAGTGGCTGGCGTCGATCCGGCAGTGGTGCTCGACAACCAGGATTCACGCATGCCCTGGTATTCACGGTCGATCGATTCCACTTACCTGACCGGCAAGCGCGTGTTTATTTTCGGTGACGCGACGCACGTGCTCGCCGCGGCGCGGGTTGCCGATGAAGAAATGGGTTTTAAAGTCGTTGGTCTTGGCACCTACTCGCGAGAGTTTGCCCGCGACGTGCGCGCAGCGGCAAAGCACTACGGGGTCGACGCGTTGATTACCGACGATTACCTCGATGTCGAACAACGTGTGACCGAACTGCAGCCTGAGATGGTGCTCGGCACGCAGATGGAGCGGCACATTGCGAAACGTCTGGGCGTGGCTTGCGCGGTGATCTCCTCACCGGTTCACGTGCAGGATTTTCCGGCGGCCTATTCGCCGCAAATGGGTTTCGAAGGCGCCAACGTGCTGTTCGACACCTGGGTGCACCCGTTGATGATGGGTTTGGAGGAGCACTTGCTGGGCATGTTTCGCGAAGACTTCGAATTCAACGACAGCGTGGCCGCATCGCATTTGGGACGCAGCGTGCCCGCTGACAAAGAGCAGCCGAAACGTCCCGCCGTGGTGGCCGCTGACGGCACCCTCCAGTGGAACGATGAGGCGGAAAAGGCTTTGTCAAAAATTCCATTTTTCGTGCGCGGAAAAGCGCGCCGAAACACAGAAGCCTACGCGCGTGATCAAGGCTGTGAGCAGATCACCGTAGATACATTGTATGAAGCCAAAGCCCACTTCGGTCGCTAGCCACGTGCTGTGCGTTGAAGTTGGTCGCGGCATCGAAAATCGTCCTGATGGTCAAGAGCCACAGGGCACCGCAAAGGTAGTAGCAGAATGACACAAGCAGCGTTCCCCATTCCGGTCAACATGGTGCCCAAAGGCACTGACGGCGAAGGCTCGGTGCAGGTTGGGTTGGATCCCAGCGATCAAATCGACGGCGCCAAGGTGTTTGCGGTGTACGGCAAAGGCGGGATCGGCAAGAGCACGACCTCGTCGAATCTGTCGGCAGCGTTTTCCAAGCTGGGCAAACGGGTCCTGCAG
>JBGCFP010000015.1:0-28202 GCA_045107005.1 Gammaproteobacteria bacterium | reverse complement strand
CCGTTTTGCTTCTTGACCAATACACTCCCCTAGCCTCGCCTACCAAATGCCCGTCCGACGAATCGCAACTTTCGCTCTTTTTTCAGATCAGGGGCTCGTTTGCACTACTTCGGGTAGGCCGTTTATGCTTCCTATTCTCTTTAATCAACCACTAGTTGTGCTGACTCAAGCCGGAATTCCGGGCTGAAATTCGGTTTACTTTTTCTGCTCAAGCGCTCGTTTGCAATACTTCGTGTAGGGCGTTTATGCTTCCTATTCTCTCAGACCACGCAGCAGAATACAGCGATGTCCGAGGAGAGCGCAGCGGCCTCCAAAGTGCTGAGCGAAGAGGCGCAGAATCTCGCCGAAGTGGTTTCAGTGTTCCAACTCGACACCAGCAGTTTCAACAGCTCGGCTCCGGTACCGTCACAAACTGCGTCTGCCTCTGCTGCACCCGCGACCGCTCAGTACGACGAGTGGGACATGGATGACGTGGACGATGTGGCCAACTTCTAATTACGGCGCAGCGCCGATCGGACACTGAGTTGGCGCAAACAATGCAGAAAACGGGGCGTCACTTTCTCGGTGACGCCCCGTTTTCGTTCGTGCCGCTACGATTGGCGGCGCGAGTTTGCCAACCTGTCCTAGCGCACGATCCGACCAACCGTACGATTGAGCTGCTGCACTTCGTGTTGTGAAACTTCAACGAAATGCGGATAGCGACCGGTCAGGTCGGCGAAGGTAATTTGCCCACCCTGTTCGCTCGTGCAAAACACTTGCTCAACGTCTTTGAGGCGAATGGTCACCGCGAGATTACCCGTTGCGCGAACGAAGAAGCGCACCAGGAAATCGAAACCCAGATCGGTGTTGCCCACGTACTCGAGGCGGCAAAAGCCCGGCGAACCGGTCACGTTAGCCGTGGGGACACCCGTTTCGCTGAACGTACCGTTGACGTGAGTCAGCGTCGGCACATTGTTGTAATCGCGATCAATAAGCCCGAATACCTGAGCATCGCGACCGCCGGCGCCGCCGATGAATGCATCGCTACCGTCGCCTGGCGCCCACACGTTCGTGTCGTTACCGGCGCCGCCCAACATGACATCCTTGTTGCCGAAACCGCCCGGATCGAACTGCTCGGTGCCACCAATCATGATGTCGCTGCCGTTGCCACCGTCGAGCACGTCGTTGCCCAACAAGCCCATCAAAACGTCACACCCGCCTCCGCCTTGCAGAATGTCAGCGTTGTTCAGGCTTTGGTTGGGTGGCGGTGCAATCGGCTGAATCAGCGGGTTGTCGACATTGTCGTTATCCTGACCAATCAATACGTCTGCGCGCCCGGCACAGCCGTCACCACCGCCCTCCTGCGCTCCGGCATACGCCCACGCTGAGCCCATCGTTACCAGCAAACCCAGCACTGAAACCTGCAAGCCTTTCTTAACACTTTCCATGATCTTCTCCTTAAGTTTTAGAAATCGGTGGCGTTGGTCTAAAGCGAACGCCGCGATGGTTTCGAGGTCTTGCGCTGCGCGTGTCGAAGGTGTCGACGCGGCAGCGCGTTCAGATCTCGATTCGCACTTTAGGGAAGTCGCGTGGTAGCTAGCGTGGTAGCCAGCGTGGAAAAGAAAAAACGGCGGCTAACGAGACCGCTAGCCGCCGGTTTTGTTTGTGCAACGTCAGAATTTCGACGTACCGCAGTCGCGTTTTACCGCTGCACACGACCACGAGGCGTTGGCCGCAGTGGATTAATGACCGGCCCCACCGCGCCGCCTACAGGGTTGATGATGTCGATCGGTTCGATGGGCAGCAACGTTCCAACGGCGGGATCCGAATACAGAAACGGCGGCGCCAAGGGCGAACAGGGTCGTGCCGGACCGGCAATCGACAGAAACGTCGTCAACGTATTTTCACGGAAACAGTTGCCGAAGTCTCCGGGCACGAACAACGTAATGTCCGCGGCAAACACCGCAAACGGACTGCCTGGATCGGGCGCCGTGCCGTTGTTGTTGAGCGTATTTCGCTTGATCTGATTGCGCTCGGGCGTCGGATCGAAGGCCGCCGGCGGCGGGTTGGTCAAACAGTCGAAAGAAGACCCTTGCACGCCCAGGCAGTAGTCTGCCATCACGATGCCAAAGAAATCGTTGTCTTCAACCAGGTTGTTTTCAATGACCGAATCATCAACCCCCAGCACCAGGATGCCAAAGCCCGGCTCGAGTACCGACAAGATTGAACCCGGAGAGCTGTTGTTTTCTTTGTTGTTATCGTAAACCCAGTTATTACGCACGGTGATTTTGTGCGCGCCGGGCCGAACGTCAACCAGGTCAGTCAGCACGAAAAGTGACATCCCAACAGTATTGTTGGTGGACGTATTGCCCTCCAGCAAGATGTAATCGCTGTTCGACACCTCGAAGCCGTTTACATTGTCGGCCGAGTAATTGTCGATCACATCAACGTTCGTTGAGGTCTCGACCCAAATACCGCTGTCGTCTGCGCCAACCGCACTGCTGTTCTGAATCAAACCGTTGCTCGACAGCGTCGGGAAGATGCCGTAGTTGCGATTGTTCCGCGAGTGCACGTTGACGATCTTGAAATCGTTGACACGCTCGGTAAACAGACCGTTGTTGATAAACCCGTCGATGGTGATGTTGCGAATTTCCAGGCCATCGATCACCGGGGTCGTGTCACCAAAACCGGTCGGCACGCCGGGGTGCAACGTAAACGGGGGTGCCAGCGATGCGTGACAGGACAAGCAATCCGTGCGGTTGGTCGGCACCGCGACGATGCCGTTGCGGTTGTTGCCCGCACCTCTGAGCACAACGCCCTCGTCGCCATCGGTAAGACCGATCAAACTAATCGCCTTGGTAATATTCAGACCGTTCTGCGCGCCCGGATTCTCCGAGTAGATGCCCGGTTCGATCAACACCGTAGAGCCCGGCGCCACCGCATCGATTGCCGCTTGAATGCTCTCTCCGGGGCTCACCGTCACAATCGTTGCGTCGCCAGGATCAATCGGATCCGTTGGATCGGTATCGCAACCGATACGCGGATCGGTGCCGGGCAAATCGATGTCGCCGTTAATGCTTGGTGCAGGTTGTCCCGGCATGGTGCTGACCGAACTGTGTAACGTGTTGCATTCACCGATACTCCACCCTGGCTGAGCACTGGCCAAAATCTCAGTCAGGTTATCGCTCTCACTGGTGTCGCTATCCGAGTTGAAAAACTCAACGCACTGAAAAGCCTCGACCGATGACACGAAGCCGTCCGCGTTAACGTCGCACGCCGATTGCTCAAGTGCGAGAATCAAATCGAAACCGTAGTCGTTCCACGGGCTACCACCATTCACGTTGCCGTGACAAAGCTGACAGCCGGAATTCATTGCGCTGTTTGACTCGTCGCCGTAAAGCGCTTGCCAATCGATAAAGAATTGCGGAAACGCCACCGCGTGCTGACTGCTGAAAAATAACGCCAAAGTGGCCGTCGCTGCTGCTAATCGTCGCATGGCTGTTCTCCGCTTATTGTTCGATGCGAAGCACCACTATTGGATATCCAGGCCGCGGTTTCAAGCGCCAGACTATTGTGCAAACGCACGCGCGCTTAGTTGCGCCGCAGCATCACGAGTGCTTGCGTGCGCTCGTGTTTTTTATCATGCTGATGCCAAGCACACATACCAAAACCAAAGTCAGGACGTGTCGTCGTCGCCACTCGCGGTGGTCGCGTCTACTGACCAACACTGAAATTCGATGTGCTCTTTGGGGGCCCACCATGCGTAGATTGTACCGTTTTCCCGTCGCTGGCTTGATCACTTTGATGGCGACGTCGCTGCATTCGATTGCGGCGTCCGCGTCGATCTTGTCGATCAACGTTGACGGCGTCGAGAGCTATGCCGCACGCGGCGATACGAGCAATACCGAGTTGATCATCGATGTGGGTGCGCTGCTGGGCCTGAGCGGCCCGATCACGGTCACCGGCCTTGGCTGGGATGTGGACCTCGACGCCATTGATCCATCATGGCTCAGCGATGCAACGGCAGGACTTGAAGGCTCCGACGGCACGGGCTACGTGGATTTGCGCCCCGGCATCGATGACACGTTCGCCGGCACCGCGAGCTACTCGTCAAATGGCATCATCGACCTGATCGCACTCGATTTGTCATTCACGCTAACCGATGGCTTGCTGCACATTGAGTTTTTCGAAACCTTTGACGATGCCTCGGGCGCGGTGGATGCCATCTGGAACGGCCGCCTCGACATTCAGGCAGTGCCAGTGCCAGGCGCGATCTGGCTGTTCGGTTGTGCGATCGCCGCGCTGAGTTTTGGCGCGCGCAAGCGTCTTTAACCTCGGCGACACCAGAGGTAGACCGGCAGCCCTGCGGCGACAAGCACAACGCCCCACATTAAGGTAGCGACCCCGGACCCAGCCATGGCAACGAGCGAGTATGCCAACGCGATTACGGCAAGCAATATCCACGTCCTGGACGATCGCTGAGCATTCTTGAGCTCGGCCAGCGCGGATAACGCATAGGGCATCAACACCGCCAGTGTCGACATTGAAATCAAGAACGTAAACGCGGCCACCAAACCGTCGCTGTAATTAAAAAACAGCAGGATCGTCGACAAGAACGACGACGTCACGAGTGCTACTTTCGGCGCGTGTCCGGAATTTTTGCGCGCAAAGATCGCAGGCGCCAACCCGTCTTGGGCAACGGCGCTGGGCATCTGCCCGCTCAGCATGATATTCCCGTTCAGCGAACCCGCGGTCGCAACCAGAGCCCCGAGGGTAATCAGGATCCCTCCGGCAGGGCCAAGCCCTCGTGCGGCTTGTGCGAAGGGTGCCTCCGACTGAACCAGCACCTCCATGGGCACCAGCATCATCACCGCAGCTGTTGCCGCAATGTAGATCGCCGCCACCGACAACGTGCCGGTTACCAGGGCGCGCGGAATGGTCCGCTTGGGATCTTGCACATCGCCTGCCGGTATCACGCCCGCTTCGAGCCCTACGAACGCCCACATCGTCAACAGGCCCGTTGTCGCCAGCACTTCCCAAATCGGCTGGCCAGTCGGGTTAACAGGCGGAATCGTCTCCAGCGAGCCGGTAAAGACGCCTAGGGCAATGATCACCAGGAGCGGGACGATCTTCAGCACCGTCATGACCAACTGCAAAGATGCCGCTTGCGCAACGCCCCGGATATTGACCGCCGTCAGCGTCCAGATCACCGCTGCAGCAAAAAGTGCTTGCGTCGCCTTGCTCTGGCCGAGCGTTGGCATCATCGCGCTGGCGTAACCGGCGAAGGCCACGCTAATGGCCGCCACGCCAAAGACAATGCTGATCCAATAACTCCAGCCGACCACAAATCCGGCCAGATCGCCGAACGCCTCGCGCACGTACACGTAGAAACCACCGCTGCGCTTTGTGCGACTGGCCAACCGCCCCAACACCAGCGCAATGGTTATCGCGCCTGCGCTGGTGAGCAGCCACCCCAAAAAACTGATGGAACCGTAAGGCGCGAGAATCGTGGGTAGCAAAAACACGCCGGAGCCAATCATCACGCCGACGCTCATAGACCAGCACTGCCAAAAACCCATCGGCGGCGTGACACCTTCACAAGCGCGTTCTTTCCCGGTTGGCGACATCAGCAGCTCATCACGGCCGCGTGCTCATCGCTGACTCTTCCAGCGCAAGGACATACACGACAAACCGGCGTCCACTTTGCCGATTTCACTCGTGTCCAATGCGACAACCTGATAACCCCGCCGGTCGAGCACTTCAATCGTGCGCTCGAAGTGCGAACCGACGAACACAACGTCATTTACCCGCAGGGCGTTCGCCGCCGCTTCCTCGCCCTCGGGTGTCAACACGATCTCAAACCCGTCGAACGCTGACGACGCTGCTAGCCTCGCTGTCGCAAGTACGGTTTGCGCATCCAGCAATGAACAGTCGGTTTTGAAATGCAGCACACCGGGTGGTGTCTGGACGACGCGACCGCGTAAGCCCAAATGAGACAAACACTCGATCACGCTTTGCGCACCCGCCGCACTCGTCCGATCCGACAAACCGATGAGCACCGCATCTGGTGTCACCAACACGTCGCCACCTTCTGCGCAGCTGGTCGGCGCCAGGCTTAGTACTTGATCAAAGTGCATCTCCAACGTCGGACGCAGAAGTGCGGCCTCGCCTAACCGCGTCGCTGCACCGGGACGAAGCTCAATGGCTCCGTTTGAGAAAACCAGCGCCGGATCTTCGACGAATACCGAATCCGGAAACGACTCTTCAGTCGCCAACACGGTCACGCTAACGCCAGCCGCCTCCAGCGCGCACACGTAGGCCGTGTGCTCGGCTCGTAGCTTATCGACGTCAGGCTCGCCGCGATCAAGGGCCCGCAACCCGTGCACGACCGAGCGCGCCGGTTCGCGGACGATGGCGCGATCAAACTCGTAGACCGTCGATCCAGGCTTCATTAAAGTCTCCAATGTTCACGCAACGAAAAAACGACCGCCACGCCCTGTTCGATGTGACCCGGCGGAAACTAGCACATTATCGCTGCCATCACTGATGATGCTCGAACGACTCGGGCAGAAAAAAACCCCGGCCTTTGCAGACCGGGGCCCCGTGTAGTGTGCGCGCGGCTCAACTGGACACACGCGAGCTCAGCGCTACATTTTGTCGACCCAACGGCTGGCCAGCTTCGACGCGGCGTCGCGGCCACCAAGACCAAACGACAACGCCACGGCCACCGCGATGGCGCCAAACGTGAAGGCAAACGCCATGTGGACAATGTTATCGGCCAGTCCCATCGCCTTGAGCCCCATCGCCAGAACCAGACCCAGAATGGCAAAGCGCGCAATGTTCGCCATCGAGCGGCTCTCCGGGTCGGACGAAAGTTTTTGATAAGCGACAGTCGCCAGCAAGTTACCCACCAGCAGTATCACGCCGCCGAGTACTACTAAGGTTGACGACTCCGTCCGAAACGAGAGCTGAGGAACTCTGGTCGTGCTGCTGGCGCGCCACCAACGGTCGTCAAACCGCGAGGCCTGGCCGTTCGGCAACACTTGCGCATGACAAAACCGTGACAACAACGTGTAGCCAATTTGGGTCTATTGCCGTAGCCCGGGCTGATCCTAGACTCGGTGTCTCGTCAACCAGAGGGCAGGTCCCGATGAAACACATACGTCTCTCCCGTCTGATCCCCGTATTTCTTTTTGTCGCCATGATGTCAATACACAGTGCGGCCATCGCGGGCGCAACCACCAACTGGCACCCACTGACCATTGATTTCGTCGGTCCTTTAGCCGATGAGACGGATACGACGCCCAACCCTTTCCTCGATTTTCGTCTTCAGGTCACTTTCAGCCGACCAGATGGTTCGCAATTTGTTGCACCGGGTTTTTTTGACGGCGACGGCAACGGGACGGGCAACGGATCGATCTGGCGCGTACGGATTGCACCCGATCAGCCGGGAGACTGGACCTACGTCGCATCGTTTCGCGAAGGCACGAACGTGGCGATCGATTTGACGTCAGCAGCAGGACAGCCCACCGCGTTTGACGGTCAAGGCGGAAGCTTCACCGTACTGCCAACGGATCCCGATGCCGCAGGCTTTGCAAGCCAGGGGCGGCTCGAATACGTGGGTGGCCACTACCTGAAGTTTCGCGACGGCGATTTCTGGATCAAAGGTGGTATCGACAGCCCGGAAAACTTTCTGGGCTACGATGGATTCGACAACACCGTAACCAACGGCTTTGTCCATCGCTATCCGACACACGTCGGTGACTGGAACGCGGGCGATCCAGACTTCGTCAGTGCCGACACCGGCTATGAAGGCAAAGCGATTATTGGCGCACTGAACTATCTGGCCAGCGAGAACATCAACAGTTTTTACTTCCTGCCCATGAACCTTGGTGGTGACGGAAAAGACACCTACCCGTTCGTCGGTCGCAGCGGATCGGACTTTGACAACACGCACTACGACATCAGCAAGCTTCATCAGTGGAATATTGTGCTGGAGCACGCCCAAAACGTTGGCGTCGCCGCCCACTTTGTCCTTAACGAAACCGAAGCACCCAATGAAAACTGGCTGGATAACGGTGCGCTTGGCACACAGCGCAAACTGTTCTACCGCGAGTTGGCGGCACGCTTCGGTTACCTGCTGGCCAAGAAGTGGAATCTGTGTGAGGAAAACGACTACAGCGTTCCATTGCTTAACGACTTTGCCAGCTATCTGGCCGCTCAGGACCCGAGTGACGCACCCATCACCGTGCACACCAAACCCAACAGTTTCAGCGACTACAACGCTATCGTTGGTGATCCACGCTATTCAGCGACGTCGATTCAGTACAACCCCAATCTGGCCGGACAACACGTCGAGACCTGGCGCGCGAATTCCGCCTCCGCGGGACGACCATGGGTACTCGATATGGATGAAAACAATCCTGCCAACAGCGGTTTGAACAGCGGCAATGCCGTCGACTTGCGTAAGCGCGTTTTGTGGGACGTCTACCTGAGTGGCGGTCACGTTGAATGGTACTTCGGCGGCAACGGCCAAACCGAAGGCGGCGATCAAAACACTGAAGATTTGCGCACGCGCGAAGAGATGTATCGCTACATGTGGTACGCGCGCCGACTGCTGCAAGATGAGCTACCCTTTGCGTCGATGCAACCGGCGGATAACCTGGTCGACGGCGAGAATGCTTCGTTCGGCGGAGCGGAAGTCTTCGCGCTCGCGGGTACCCACTACGCGGTCTACTTGCCCAACGCGGCGGGTACGCCGACTATCGACCTGACTGCGGTTGCTGGCAATGTTACCCGCCGCTGGTTCAATCCGCAGACCGGCGACTTCGAGGGGGAGGAAACCACCCTCCCCGCGGGCGGCGTTATCCCCATTGGCTCACCGCCAGCGCGGGTCAGCGAGGACTGGACCGTGCTGTTCGTCGCCACCGACGGTCAACCGCAAGTTCCGGAAGTCATCGGGTTAACGCTGATCGACGCGGTGACCAACCTGCCGGTGCCGAACATGGCGACACTGACCGACGGCGCCGTTATCGATCTGGCGGGCTTGCCCAACAACAGCCTGTCAGTGGAAGCACTGGCCAATGCCGTCACGGTCAGCGTGGCGTTTACGTTTAGCGGGCCCGATGCCGTGGCCTTTGAGAACGTGCGTCCGTTCGCGCTGTTCGGCGACACTGACGGCGATTTTAACGGCTGGCAGGCCACACCAGGTACGTACACGCTCGCGGCAACGCCCTACGCAGGCATCGGAGCGACGGGACAAAGCGGTACGGTTGTCAACGTGTCGTTCGCTGTGATCGACTCGACGGTGGCGGATACTGACGGTGACGGTATTGATGACGCTAACGACAACTGCACACTCGCCGTTAATCCGTCGCAGCGCGATACCGACGGCGACGGGTTCGGCAACGTGTGCGACGCCGATTTCAACAATGATCAAATCGTCAACGTCGTCGATCTAGGCTTGCTGCGAGTCGACTTTTTCGCCAACGGCGATCTCGATACTGATCTCAATGGAGACGGGGTCGTTAACGCCAGCGATCTGGGCTTGCTGCGAGATTTGTTTTTGCAGCCTCCCGGGCCGTCTGGTGTTAACCGAATGCGTTAAGCTCGCGACCGATGCCCCTGCCGCCGATGGCGACAGGGGCAACCAGCACTGGACTACAGTTCGGCCAGCACGTTGCGTGTCTTGGACTCCAGTCGACGAAGATTTGCCGCCGGTTCGGGCAATGTCGAATCGAGCTTGACCGCCAGTTGGAAGTCACGCAGCGCTTCTTCGGAGCGCCCGGTAAGAGCCGCCGCAACACCACGATTGGTTAATGCGTAGGCGTGTTCCCGGCGTTTCTCCTTGCGCTGCCAATCGTCTCTATGACGCAGACCACGCTGACTCACTGACACGGCGACGTCACACGCCTGTTCAGCCATCGTCAGATCTTTGGCGGCGATGTAAGCGGCGCACAGATTGTTGCGCGTCGAGAAACGTCGATCAGACTGATCGGCCAGTTTATCGATCGCCTCTGCGTAGTCGCCGGCGAGCAATGCCGGGCCTTGAGCGACGTCTTCAACGACTGCGACGTAATAGCGATCGGCATCGTTGCCGACTGTGGGCAGCTCACCCGCCGCTGACACTGTCAGAGAAGCCAGCAACAACGAGACCGCGCTTCGACAAAAAATCCTGTTCATGATGATGGACTCCGTTTCGTGGTGAAGGACGCCATCTACGCTACGACCAGCCGGTCCGCGCGACAAACGGGAAAAAATCAGTGAGCGAGTGAGGAAAACTCAGTTGGGCGTGACGGTCACAGATCTACACGGTGTCGGCAAACGTCTGCAGAACCCAGCGACGAAACGCCTGCACCGGTTTAGTCCGCGACGCGGACTCGGTTGAAACAAAATAGTACCGGTCCGGCATGGCTGCTTCGAAGGGGTGCAGAGACTGAAGCCGTCCGCTCTCAAAACGTGCCGTGCTCAATGGCATCGGTATCAACGCCACGCCGACGCCCTGCTCCGCCGCATCCACGACGGCCACCATCGAATTGAGCTCGATAATTCGACTGGCCTTGGGTAATGGTACGCCAGCCTCTTTGGCCCAGTGCTTCCAGTCTCCCCGACGTCCGCTGTGTACGATCATTGGAAACGGCTGCGTTAACGCATCGCCTTTCTTAACGATTTGCGCGTGCAAGCTCGGCGCGCAACCCGGAAGCAAGCGCAACGGATAAAACGCATCCGCCGCAAGGCCCGGTGGCGCGTGATGAAAAATACGCAACGACACATCCGATGTTGACGAATGGTGGTGCGGCTGCTCGTCGGTAGTGTCCAGGTGGATATCGATCAGCGGGTTTTCGTCGGCAAACGACGCGAGCCGAGGCACCAGCAACTCACTGGCGAAAAACGGCTGCACCGACAGCCGTAAGACGCGGCGCGCCGCGCGGTCACGATACGGCGCGGTGACTCGATCCAGCTCGTCAATCAATCCGCCGACGTCGGCGTAGAGCGCCGCGCCCGCTTCGGTTAACCTCAAGGCACGATTCCCGCGCTCAAACAGCGCAACATCAAGCTCCTGTTCAAGGTGCTTGATCTGGTGACTCACCGCGGACGCCGTCACGAACAGCTCTTCAGCTGCTGCCCGGAAACTCAAATGCCGAGCAGCGTAAGCAAACGTGCGCAGTCCGCGCAGAGACAGATGTTTTCGGCTGATTTTCATACGCTCGATGGGCGATGAGTAAGAGTGAGAAGCTTGCCACGAATCGATGAAATTTGAACGACAACCGGCCGATCAATTTTGTGCAACGCACGCCGTGGCCGGAATCATATCAGGGCAGCGTGGTGACGTTAAGTTGCGCCTTGAACAAGCGATGTGCAGCGGCCAAATGCCGTCACCTCTGGCAATGCGCACGAGATGATGGTGACGAACTCGCCGACATCGTTGTCAGCGAAAACGGGCGTTTGCTCGCTACGCCACGGCCTCCAGGCCAACGCCTTCGAGTCGATCTTCCAGTTGATCGCTGGCGTCTTGCAGCGCCGCCAACGTTTCGGCATCCGGTTGCCAGTAATTGCGCTCGGAAGCTTCGACCAGGCGATTGGCAAGACGCGATGAAGCGGTTGGGTTGAGTTCGGCAATTCGCGCGCGCATTTGAGGATCAAGCACAAACGTTTCTGTGAGCTTTTCATACACCCACGGTTGCACCTGTCCGGTGGTCGCTGACCAACCCATGGTGTTGGTCATATGCGCTTCGAGTTGGCGCACGCCCTCATAGCCGTGCTCCAGCATGCCCTCATACCATTTGGGGTTGAGTGTGCGCGTGCGAGTTTCCAGCGCTACCTGCTCGGACAGCGAGCGCACGGCGCCCTCGCCGTTGGTCTGATCACCGATGTACACGGGCGGTGTCGACCCGCCGCGAGCGCGCTTGACCGCGCCAGTAATGCCACCCAGCGTATCGAAATAGTTGTCGACCGTCGTGACACCCAGCTCGACCGACTCGAGGTTTTGATAGGTAAGCTCGACATCGGACAACATGGTTTGCAGCAAATCGGTCTGCGCCTTCGGTCGACCGGCACGTCCGTAGGCAAATCCTTTGCGACGCGAATAGGTGTCGGCCAGTTCGTCCTCGTCAGACCACTTGCTGTTTTCGACCATGTGATTCACGTTCGAGCCGTAGGCGCCTTCTTCATTGCCGTAGACGCGTAGCGATGCCGTTTCCAAATCGCAGCCGTGTGCCGCCTGATACGCCAGCGCGTGTTTGCGAATAAAATTCTGTTCCAGCGGCTCATCGGCATCGGCGGCCAGATAGGCGGCTTCGGCCAGCAGCTTGATCTGCAGAGGCAACAAATCGCGAAAAATACCCGATATCGTAATCACCACATCGATTCGCGGACGACCTAGCTCCTCGAGCGGAATCAGCGTGGCACCGGCAATGCGGCCGAAACTGTCAAAGCGTGGACGCACGCCCATCAGCGCGAGCACTTGGCCAAGCGGCGCGCCCTCACTTTTGAGGTTATCCGTGCCCCATAAAACCATGGCAATCGATTCGGGCAAGCTGCCGGATTCTTCTGCGTGTCGCGCCAGAAGACGTTCAGACTGTTTGGCGCCATCACTCACAGCAAACGCACTGGGGATGCAGAAAGGATCAAAGCCGTGCAAGTTGCGACCGGTCGGTAACACCGCCGGCGTTCGCAAAATATCGCCGCCTGGCGCAGGCCGGACAAAGCGACCGTCCAACGCACGAATCAGGCCTGGGATTTCCGTCTCTTCGCGCAGCATGCGTTCTGACTGGCTGAGTTCATCGAACAGTTTGATGTTCTGATCGTCCACCACCATACCGGCCTTCTTCAAGGCCGCTTTAGTCGGCTCGCCGGCAACCAGTGCCTCAACGCCAGCACGCTCGATCTCAATGCCGTGCGCACCTTCGGCCATCGCCAGAATCATGTCGGTGCGTTGCTCATCGGTCAGCGTAGCGCCGACGACGTGCAGACCGTGGGGAATCAATGTGTATTCGAGTTCGAGCAGATCATCGCCCAGGGCCTGCAGACGGCCATCCAGTGTAGCGTCCACCGGCCAGGCCGGTTCCGCGCTCGCCAATTCAAGTTCGGCCGCCAACGGCTGGATCAAGCGCGCGGTTTCACCGCGGCCCTCGTGATCGGTGGGTTCCAGTGTGCGCCAACGATCCAGCGCGCTCTTGAGATCGAGCAAGCCGCGATACAGACCCGCGCGACTGACCGGCGGCGTCAGATAACTGACCAGCGTTGCACCCGCGCGTCGCTTTGCCATCGCCCCTTCAGACGGATTGTTTGACGCGTACAAGTAGACGTTGGGCATATCCTGAATCAGGCGATCCGGCCAACATTTTTCAGACATACCCGACTGTTTGCCCGGCATGAATTCCAGCGCACCGTGGGTGCCGAAATGCAGCACGGCGTTAGCGGCGAAGTCCTCGCGCAAATAGCGATAAAACGCCGAGAACGCATGCGTCGGGGCGAAGCCGCCCTCAAACAGCAAGCGCATCGGGTCGCCTTCGTAGCCGAAGCCCGGTTGCACGGAGACCAGCACGTTGCCGAACTGTCGGCCGAGCACAAAAATAGAGTTGCCGTTGCTAAGCTGTCGACCCGGCGCTGGGCCCCACTCTTTTTCAATCTGATCAAGATAGGGCTCGCGGCGGACGTGGTCGTCAACCGGAATCGTCATGTGCACGTTCGCGTCAGCGCCGTAGGTTTCGGCATTGCCGTGCAAGATGCTGTCGCGTAATGCGTCCACGTCGGCGGGCACGTCAACCGTGTAGCCCTCATCGCGCATGCCCTTAAGCAAGTTAAACAACGACTCGAAAACCGCAAGGTAAGCGGCCGTGCCAATGTTGCCGGCGTTGGGCGGGAAGTTGAACAGGACCACCGCCACTTTGCGCTCTTCGCGCTCGCTGCGGCGTAACGCCACCAGTTTCTGTACGCGACTTGCCAGCATTAACGCCCGTTCCGGGCAGCTGCGCATGTCCTGGGTGCTGTCTTCGGGGGTAAACGTGCAGGCATTCGGACAACCTTTACAGGTCACGCCAGGCTGCCCGCCGCGGCCGCCAAACACGATGGGGCTGGTCGCCCCGTCCAGCTCGGGAATCGCGACCATGATGGTGCTTTCCACTGGCAGCAAGCCGCGCTCGGAACTGCCCCACTGATCCAGCGTTTGAAATTCGACGGGATGGGCGGCCAGATACGGCACGTCCAGGTCTGCGAGGACTTCTTCGGCTGCTTTGGCATCGTTGTACGCGGGACCGCCCACCAGCGAAAAGCCGGTCAGGGAGACCACCGCATCAACAGTAGCGCGGCCGTCTTGCATGAAAAACTGATCGATCGCCGGGCGGGCGTCCAGCCCAGCGGCAAAGGCAGGCACGACCTGCAGACCTTTCGACTCGAGCGCTGCAATGACGCCATCATAATGATGCGCGTTGCCGCTCAGCAGATACGACCGGAGCAGCAGCACCCCTACTCGGCCTTGTGCCCCTTCGCTCTGCTGGGGCAACGGGACGTCAGCTGCGTCGGTCGACAATCGCGATTCCATGCGCGGGTGATAGACGCCCACTTCGGGGTATTCGACGGGAGGATTGGCTTTGATCGACGCACGCAATTCTGCCGGAAGCGCCGAGCCGTAGCGGCCAATGAGATAAGCCACCATGTTCAACACGTTTTCCGGCGAGCCGCCGAGCCAGTACTGCAACGTCAGGAAATATGCGCGCACGTCCTGGGCGGTGCCTGGAATCAACCGCAGGATGCGCGGCAAGCGACGCAGCATCTTCATTTGCGACTGGCCGCCAACCGCGGATTTCTTCGGGTTGCCCCTCAATCGCTTGAGCAAGCCCGTCAGTCCCGACGCCGGCTTGGCCATGTCGAACGCACCGACTTTTGTCAGTTTGACCACTTCAGGCGCAGACATGGCGCAGATCAGCGCATCGCTGTCGTCGCG
Organism: Gammaproteobacteria bacterium; assembly: GCA_045107005.1. GTDB lineage: Bacteria > Pseudomonadota > Gammaproteobacteria > Steroidobacterales > JBCCMA01 > JBCCMA01. Next base: position 13,279 of record JBGCFP010000015.1, on the reverse strand, counting down.
GCGGGCTTCCAGATCTTCCAAAATTGGCAAAAAGTGGTCTTCCAGAAACAGCATGGAGACGACAATGATGTCAGCGGCGGCGATGTCCGCTTTGACTTGGGCCAACTTGCGCTCGCTGGCCGCATATTCCGATGCGGCGTGGAGCGTCAGGGATAATCCGTCCAAGCGGCCGCGCAGTTCGCGGCGGGCTTTGTCGACCGCACCAGAGAGATGCGTATCCATCGTGACGATGACGATCCGCAGTGAGGCAGTGTCCGGTGAAACGTCAGGAAGCCCTTCCAACACGGTCATGCAACACCTCGTGCCATCGTCATATCGGGGTTCCTCTTAGTCATGAACCTCACTCTGCCGCGGCTTTGCAGTTGTGTCAAATTGGCGTGACACCTGTAAGTGTGATGCTAAATTGACATGAGCACAGGTGACCGGGGGTTTAGCAGGTGGCCAGCCGATCCGGCCCGTAAGCCGGGACACTATCTATCGAGAATAGTCACATTAACCATTGTTTCTAAACATGTTCAGTGCTTTTCTGACGCCGTGTCAGACGCTCACAAATGGGCAGATATCGACTGGCTATCCGTGTGTTGAACGCGGGTTAAGGGCCGTTCACCCCCAAGACTTGGGGATACACCGACCCGCCACCTCTTCTCGTCAGCCGGCAAGCGCGCGGTTCCGACGGGTAAATCGCGGTTAGCAGCGGGTACAACTCCGGCAGACGGCCTTTATATAAGTGCCGCTCACCCCCCCGGAAAACGTGACCACGTCGGGGCGTTGAACCCATTGCCGCCGATCTGGCCTCGCAAACGGCCGCTTGCGTTAGAATCGCGGCGTCCGCCCACTGAACGCAGGCATCCGCTGACCTGCAGAGATCTGTATGAACGAATCATTGACCGTTGCCGAGCACCGCGTGGTGCAATTTCACTACGTGATGAAAGACAGCGCTGGCGTCGAGACCGAGTCGAGCGCCAAAGACGAACCGACCGCGGTTCTGTTTAACAGTGGCAGTTTGATGCCATCCCTCGAGCGCGCGCTGGAAGGCCGCACTGCTGGGGATCAATTTGACGTCACCCTCGAACCCGACGACGCCTTTGGTCAACGTCGCGAAGACTGGACCCAGCGCATTTCCAAGAAATACGTGTCCGGCGCGGCGCGTCTAAAGACGGGTATGCAAACCACCATAAAAACGGAACAGGGACCGCGCGTGGTCACCGTACTCAAAGTGGGCGGAAAGTTCATGGACGTGGATCTGAACCATCCCCTCGCCGGGCAGAGAATTTCTTTTCACATTGAAATCGTCGGCGTGCGCGAAGCGACGCCGGAGGAAATCGATCACGGGCACGCTCACGGTGCTGGTGGGCACCAGCACTGAGTGCAATATCGGGCCTTGGACGCCAGCGTTGTGCGGCCCTGGCCCGTCAGCCCGGACTACGGCCCCAAGTCAGGACAACCAGGCATGTCGAAAACCGACAAGCGCACGTCATTCCGCTCATCGGACAAGGCCGCGCTTAAGCCGCCCAATCCACTGGCATCAATGCCGACTGAATCTCCGGTTAAAAACGCCCCATCGGTCAATACGAAAGTCGTGCAATTTTCCGGCACGTAGCCGCTCACCAGCACTGGCGCGAACCCGACATCATCCAGGTTTAAATCGGCAAAGTTGGGCAAGATCATCTTTCCAAACTGGTCCGGGCCGGCCAATTCGACGGACCAGACTCGCGGCGTTATGAAATCCCAGGCGAAAGATAGTCTACGGTTAGTATCGGAGTGCAGAATCGATTCGACGCCAAGATGCAAATCTCCCTCGAACACGATGTCCTCGGCGTTGCTTACGGTCAGCTGACTTTGTGCTCCCAGCGCAATTGGCCTTTCAAAATAGAGGGTGTCAACACTCGCGTCGACGGAAACTTCACGTCCAGGCGCGTCCAACGCGAGCGCGACCGGCACAAAGAACTCAATCGAAGACTCCGCGGACAAGATGCGTCCGCCGGCGGTTGTGGTCCGCACCGTGACAAAATCCCCCGGCACAAACGTCGGCGGCTCGCTGGGCAATACCAGCGTGTTAAGACTGTCAGCGGAGCTGCTGCCGCCAAACTGTATGTCACCCGGTCCGCGCAAAGCCGGTGCCCAAGATTCCTTTATCACCTCGAGCGTAGTGACGGCGTCCACTGCCTCGAGAACGATATTGGCCTCGTCAAGGACGGGGCTGACCAACGTCACGGTCGCTCCGTTTTCGATCAGCAGATCGGTCTCGAGCGTCGGGAGACGGAGCTCGCCGCCGCGCGCGCGCAACGGGACGCTGCCCGAAACCGTCACGTTTTCCATCAACGCGCCTGGCCCAAGACTAAAGCCTGTCGGAAGGGTATTCATGTCCAACGACAAAAAGCTGCCAAAATAGTTACCTGAAAATTCGACAACACTCTGGGCATCGCTGGAAATACCGCTGAACAAAAACGGCCTGTAAGGGCCGCTAACACGTGCCACCGAATTGGTCAGCGTCAGTTGTGCGCCTGAATTTTCCGACGTCACGTCCAGGTCAATGACACTGTCGACCAACGTAAGCCCGCCAATACTTGACCACTCTCCGGCGAACTCAATCTGCGCGCCGGTGCCCACAAAGCTCCCCGGGAACAAAAACCAATCTCCCGTTAAGAGTAGTGCCGCATCCTGAATGTTGATGGTGCCCTCCCCCATTTGCCACAGGCCGCTTACCGTAAGTTGCGGCTGCTCCGCTCCGACCGAAAAGGCCCCGTCGATCCGCCAGTCACCCTCCCAAAACAACGACGTGCCCGGGGCCGATACGAGGTCGACCGAACGCTCGGCAAATAGATCGATGCCTTCGTCGACCGAAAAATCATTACCCAGGCCATCAAAAACGATTTGGGTTGTCTGCCCACCAGCAACATCAGCGACGGGTAGCAAGAAGTTGCCGGAACCGGTCAGCGCTGCATTGTCCGCAGAAAAAGTCACGACGGGCGCTGCCTGCACCACGGTCACCGGTGACGCCAGAATCAAATCGAAAAACTCGAATTCGATCGAACCGTTAAGGCTGATCTCGGCATTGGCTGCAATGGTCATCGTACCGCCCAGACTGGCGTTTTCCACGGTCAATCGGGCCGGCGACTCAAGCGTGAAATTCTGGCTTGATAGATCGACGTCTTGCAGTCGCGAACCGGGTTCGAACTGCCAGGCGCCCGGGGCAAGGGTCAGTAATCCTGGGGCAAGGATACTCCCTACGATACTGCCATCCAGAGTGAAGACGTTGCCGAGCTGGACTGACTCCCCCAGGTAGTGCGGGCTATGTTGACCGACGAGCAAAAGGGTCGCGTCCCTCAGGCTTACCGTGCCGTCGCCAGTGATCGGTCCCAGCGTCCCGGTGACCTCGTCGAAAGTCAGCGTTCCCTCCGCTGAGATACCCGATGGCAAATCGACTGAACTATCGACGAGTTGAAGAGCACCGCCCAAAGCAACCCTCAGGTCCTGATCTTCACCCGCCGTGCTTAGATCGCTGAATTCAACGTTCATCTCGCCCAGCACGTCTAATGAGCCGCCGACACTCAATGGCAATTCTCGCAGGAACAACGCACCACCGGCATCGACTACAAACTGAGAAGTCACGGTCATTGCGCCGGCTATATTTTGGCCAACGATCGATGCCCCTGCAACTTGCAGACTCGTAATCGAAACCGGTGCAAACGTCGTGGTTGAGGCCCAATCCATATCAAACAGGACATGATCTGACTCGGTCGGCACGCGCGCGGGCCGCCAATTGTTCGGGTCATCCCATGAACCATCGACAACACCGAATCGAACAAATAACGTGGGCCCGGGCGCGGCAAAAAACTGCGCTCGCAAAACGCCAAGATCGATCGCGTTGACCACGCCGTCACCATTGGCATCCGCATCGACGTCCGCCGTAAAAAACGCCGACCGGAACAAACCCAGATCGGTCACGTTAACGACACCGTCGTTATTCAGATCCATGTCGCAGGCGTTGCCGTATCCGTCATCGTTCGAGTCGCGCTGATCCGCATTCGCGGCCAACAGACAATTGTCTCGCGCATCGTTGACGCCGTCGCCGTCGGTATCCGGCGCGGTGATTCCCTGCGCTTGCGAAACACAGACAACGACCGCTAGTGTCAAGACACACAGCGCGCGAATTGAAAGACCAAAAGTCATGTTTTCACCATCAAGAAGAGGCACTATTGAGCCGATGATAACGCACGGTGAGCAAGGCGGGCCGACTATTTAACACTACTCTAGACCCGATCCACAGTGCGGCCTCGGGATCGCGTCATTGCGCTAATGAAGTCAGTTTTATGACTACAAACGACGGGCCAGAAAAACGCCGACGCGCGAACCCACGTCGACCACTGCACTCCAGGTACGGGCCACAACACTCGCTGAAGCCCCGGTGCGACCTGCCGCGTCATCGCGATGCGCCACTTCGTCGGCGCAAAACCCGATCAGCGTATCGCGCAACGCGGACCAGCGCGGTGTCCCTGCCAGTGCATCAATTTGGGCCTGGTAGTGGTCTTCAACAAAAGTTTCGACCGCGGCAATCGTTGTGAACACCGCGCCAGCGCCGAACAACGCGGGCAGCGCCCCGAGCAACCACCCGGACAGACGCCACACCGGCAGCAATGCGCTGTGTCGCGAGCGCGGCAACCACTCCTCGAAGAACGCCAGATGCTCGCGCTCGGTCGCCAGGTGTTCTCGCGCGAAAGCCAAGACGGCCGGATCGCGGCTGACGCTTAGAATACCGAGGTAGATGTAAACCGCTCCGGTCTCCCCAGCGTGGTCGGACTGCAAATCCGCCGCTAGCGCTTCGGGCAACTGAAGAACATGAAGTGGCGCAATGTCGCGCGGTAACGGGTTGGTCGCAGCCTGCATTCCAGTAGGTTCTCACGTGCGCTCGCTGCGCACTCACTGTTAGTTTCGAGCGCGAACGCGAGCTAGATGCAGGTCGTCTTCAATCAGCGTCCTCACCGGGCGCTGCAGTCCTCGCCCGCAGCAAATACACGCCGATCGCGAGTGCCCACAGCATATGTAAAGCGTAGACGACGGTGGCGACTGACACGGACATCGAAAACCGTCCGCTGATCAGCGCCAGCACAGGCAGCAAACCGACGACGATGCCCAGTGTTCCGGCGGCACGTGGATACGCTGAGGGCTCACGCAACAACGTCACGGAAAAAAGTCCGTACGCAGCACCGGTCATGTAGACCGCCCACCGCGCCAAAGCCTGATGACTCTCCCAGGAGAACGCCATGGCGGCCGCCATATCCGCTTGCCCGTTCGCCAAAAGTGCGGGCGATACGAATCCGCTGAGCGTCGCCGCGCCGATGTTGCACACGGCGCCAAACAGGTAGACGAGGATGGCCGCAAGCGTCGCCGGTCGCGTCACGCCTTGCCACAGCGTTAGACACGTGAAGCCAAAGCACAGAACCATGACCAGAACGATCATCACGCCGTGCACCAGCGGCACGAGCCCGCCCGAAAACCCGGTCGGGTGGTGGGCCATGGCGAAGACTACCGCGACAGCGGCGCCAATCACTGAGTAGGCGCCAGCGCGCCGGATTGCATCGAGGGAAGTTTGCATCGTTTTTTTTCCGCGTTACGACAGACGTGATGATGCTATCTTTGGATCTGAAAAAAAACGTACGCGACCCGGTACTTTGTCTGTTTCCGGACACATTGGGCACTTTGTCCGGAAATTGGAAGCGCCGGCAATACGGTGAGGGGTCCCCGGGCAACCAGCGCGAAAACAGGCCAAAGCGAGTGGATGAACTAACTGAGTCTGGACGGATCAACAGCCAATCTGATCGACGCACACAGCGCACACGCCGCGCGCTGGTGGCCGCGTTTAGTGAACTCGTTCTCGAGCCCGCACAGAAAAAAATCCGCGTGGCGGATATCGTCGCGCGTGCCGACGTCGGGCGCTCCACTTTCTACGAGCACTACGCCAATCTGGACGACATTCATCGCCACGCACTGGCGGCCCCGCTGACGGTGCTGGCCAACATTGTCGTCGGCCAACCGGCGCCCGACTACATGTCGCTCGAAGAGTTACTCGCTCACTTCCGCGAAAACCAGCGGCGAGCCCGCGAGACGCTTAGCGGGACAGATCGGATTCAGGTTTCTCGGGTGCTCGTGGCACTGGTCGAAGAGCGCCTGGCGGATCGCGCGCCGGACCTGTCGATTCCGGTGCGCATGGCGGCCATTCAGCTGAGCGAGGGGCCGCTGGCATTGATTGAGTTTTGGCTACGCGGCGAACTGCACGCAACCGTCGCAGAATTAGCCGACGCAATCCGCCGATTCTCTGCGCGATTTTTTGCCGATGTTGGCGCCGACCGTCCCTGAACCGGCTCGGTCATGCCAACCCGTGCGCACTGCCCCGGCGGCAAACCACCGGGGCAATACTTGGCGCTCAAGTATCAGCCAGAACACGACTCCGACGACGTCGTGCCGTCTCCGCCCATTGTTTGATCTTTAGCCGCAGCGTTACGCCATGTCGCTCAACGACCGACGCCACCGCGATAATCGTCGCACCGCCAATCAACAGTTCAACCCAACCGCTGTTGAGCACCATGGCGGTCAAATCCTCGGCGCCGGACGCAAGACCCAGAACGCTGGTTATTACGCCAATGAACAGCACGCCCTTATGGTTCACAAAGTAACCCGACAGTACCGCGACCAAACCGGCAACAACGCAGATCAACGCGTAACCAACGGAATCTTCCACGTACAGGTTCACGAGCAGACTCATGGCAATCAACGCGCTGACAATCAAACCAACGATGCCTGCCAGTGGCCTACTGGCTGTACGGCGTATGACGTCCCATCCCAACAGGCCGAGCGTTAGTGCGAATACAGGCGAGATGGGCATGTTGCCGAACGCATTCTGCAGGGCAACTTCCACCAAGCTCGCGGCACCGATGGCAATCGGCAGCGATAGCGCATCCAGTCCCACACTGAGATTGCGTCGCGATTGCGCCCACAGCGAAACATGCCGCAACACCAGGAAAGCCGACACGCACAGCAACGCGAGCAACGTGGCGCTAACGGGATAGAAATTCAGACTGCGAACAACAACGATGATTAGCGGTGCAAACAGAACGCTCAGCGCAAAGCGTCCTTCCGGCGTGGCCAGTGCACCGTTGCGGCGGATCAGCCGAGCCGTTGCCCACAGTGCGTACGCCACGCCAATCAGCACCATGACTCCCACCGACGTTGCGCTGCGCGCGGGAATCAACAGCAGGCTGTTCAACACAAGCAAGTGCAGCGTAAGTGCCTGCGCCGAACGGCGCGCCATAATTGCGAAACACAACAGACTCAGCGGGACAAGGGCCACGAGCGCTCCGAGCAGCGTGATACTGGCACTCGCCGCATCAACCACTTGCCAGCTGGCGAAGGAAGGATACTGCCCCATCGCGCCGTCGAGCTGAAACGCGGAGTACATCAGGGCGCCAAGGATGGTGAAATTGGCCGGCACCGAAACCAGCGCCAGTCCAAAAAACACCCGCGCGCCGCGCGTCTCTTTTAGCCCATGACTGAGCGCGAACCCCGCCCCGGTCAACAGAGCCGTTTGCGCTAGCAACAACAAATAGCGCTGCACGTCGTTGCCGACACTCCAGCCCTGGAGCAAAAACGCCGACATCGACCCGACAATGGCCAGCGCGCCGACCACGCGCAGGATCTGCGCCAGCACGGCCAGCGAACGCTGGCGGATTTGCAGGTCGTCAACCGTGCCCTGTGGATCGACGATGACCGTCGCCGGTGCGTCAATGACCGCGCTCACGGCGCCGCCTGCGCATCACCCGCGAGCAGTTCGCCCAGCGCAGCGCGCAGCCGCTCGTCTTCTTCTGACGAGGCGAATCCCGCTTCCAACTCATCGACGGGGGCCGCACTGGCCGCGAGAATCTCGCTTTCACCGAGGTTAATTTCCCACCGGTCGAAGGTCTCTTCAATGGCGCTACCGCTGCTGCCCTCCACATTCTGGATGACACGCATCGCCTCAGCGACCGACTGACGCGAGCGCATCAGGTTTCGTTGTTGCGACACTTCGCCGATGCGCGCTTCAATTTGCTTGAGGTTGTCGGCCACTTTGCTCTCGAGCGCTTTGTGCTGTGCTATGGATCCTTCAAGCGACACCGCCTTAGCGAGACAAGTCTCGCGCCGACGAACGCATTCCAGAGCCCGCGATTGGTCTGTCGCCGCAATGTCACGGGCGCGCTTTGCCCAGCACTCTGCGGCGGCAAGCAGCTGTGCGTGACGCTCGTGCAGACTCTTGCCGTCTTTTTGCACGCGGGCCAGCCGTACGCGGGAGCGAGCGGCCGCGTTGCGCGTGTCTTTGAGAGCCGCATCGATGATGGCGTCGTGATTTTCAACTTTGCTCACGACGCGTTCCACCGACGATGTGACGGTGGCAGAGAGTCGTTTGATCAGGCTCATAGGATCTCCTTGCGGTTTGAATTACGCGTCCAAGCATGCCAATTTGGTACAAAATTTCGCAACTAAAATACCCATAGTCTGTATATTTCGACCATTCGTATCGTATTGTTATACCGAAGGGAGCAAACATGACCACATCGGCGAAAGTTGTCGCAACCCTCAAAGCGCAACTCAAGCAACGCGGCATGACCTATCGAGAGCTTGCGCAGCGTCTCGATCTGTCCGAGTCCGCCATTAAACACATGTTTTCCACGGGCAACCTGTCACTCAAGCGTCTTGACGACATCTGTGGCGTCCTCGAATTGGGGCTCGGCGACCTGGTGAACATCGCGCAAGCCAGCGACCCGCGTATTGAAACACTGTCACCGGAGCTCGAAGCGCAGCTGGTGGCCGACATTCGATTGCTGCTGGTTGCTTATTGTCTCGTCAACTACTGGACAGTGGATGAGATTCTCGCCCGCTATCGCATTTCGCCTTCTCAGGGAATGCGACTGCTGACCAAACTGGACCGTATGAAATTGATCGAGCTGCAGCCTGGCAACCGCGTGCGTTTACTGATCGCCAACAATTTTCAATGGCAAAAAAACGGCGCGATCGAGCAATACTTTCGTCGCCACGTGCAGGCCGAGTTCTTTGACAGCGATTTCACCGAAGACGGTGCGCTGCGTATCGCCAAGAACGCCATGTTGTCCATCAAGAGCCAACGCGTACTCAATCAACGACTGCAAGCCATTGGCGAGCAGTTTGATGAGGCGTCGCGCGACGAGCGAAGACTGCCGGCCCGCGAACGCGACGGCGTGACCATGGTTCTGGCGATTCGTAACTGGGGGTTCGCCGGTTTTCGTCAGCTGGAGCGCGACGCACCCACAGAGCGATAGGAGTCGATCAGTGCTCGGCGCACACCCACACCGGTGAGCACGCCCTGCTCCCCTTTCGGGTACCCGAATATCGCGACAGGTGTAAACAAGTCGGCGTCGACGCTCAAATCCAGCAGCTGTTCTGCAGACAGCGTTTGTCGACCGGCGCGCTCGTACAGCGGTACGGTCATGGACTCAACGCCGTCAAACGCACGATAAATGACCTCCGTGCACACCAGTTTGTCCGAGGTAAAGAAATCGAAGTCAAAGTTGTAGCCTTTGCCTTCGTGCACAACGACCCGCTCAATGGCCGTGCGAATACCGTCCGTCGACAGTTTTGGTCGCAGCACGACAAAGCAGTCCACGTTCAGGGTCTCGGTCAACGGGCGGAAGCGCACGCCATCGCGTAACGCCTCCAGCGTGCATTTCTCACCGCACCACCGACTCTCGATGGCCGGGTCAATATGCACACCCAAAGTCGCGCGCTGCGACGGCGTTCCGACGTACAGCGACGCATGCGGCCAGTTGCCGGGCAACAGATAGTTGGTCAGCGCGTAGCGATGACGACTCACCAGCACGTCGCCCGGCTCAAGCAGCGCAGCGATCTGTGCACGCACATCAGCGGTAACCTGTTTGTTCCAGCGACCCGGGTCAAGGTGGGATGCGGTGCGTCCGAAACCCTCGAGCACGGCGAACACCGTTTGCTGCGTAGCCGACGCGCCGCGCCGACGCCAGCGATGCGCCAGGAACTGGAGCAGCCCACGCAGGTAGCGTCGCTTGCTGCGAATCAGCGCGGACTCAAGTTCCACGAGCTGCAAAGCGATCGGGGCAAACGACGGATCGCTCGCAAGTCCCTGCAAACGCAAGCGATGACGTTTGGCCACGCGCATGGCTTCGAGCAACGCCAACGCATCCGCCGGATCCGTGTAATCGGAGAAAATACCGCTGTAGCTCTTGCGCGGAATGCCGTATTCCGGAAACGCTTCGTTCAGCTTGCGCTGGATCACACTGTGCCGTGCGACCTGCTCGAGCAAACATCGATCCTGCCGCACCAGCAGACACGCCGCCGCATAGCCAAGCAAAAACCAGCGCCACTGCGCGTCCGCGCGCAAATGACGCAGCGGCACCTGCAGCGCTGCGTCGGCTTGATGAATAACGTCCCACAGCGCCTCCCGCTGTGTCAGAAAACGCGCGAACCAGTGCGCCAGATCTTCATTCTGAGCGGGGCGCAAGAAACCGTTGGTGATAATTTGCTCGAGCTGCGCGTCGTCGAGTGCGTCGTCGATGAGCGCGGGGACGGCATCGAGCAAGCTTGTTACGCCAGCGACCAATTCGGCGCCGGGTTCAGGTAACGACACGCAGCTCGTCCAGGTGATTACGCCAGTGCAGCGCGTGCGCCACGGCGTATTCGTCCTTGGTCAGCGAACCGTAGGCGAAATGCGGCGCCAGCGCGCCCTGGTGCTGATCGAAACGCGTGAGCGCCGCGCGTAAGCGCTGCGCCGCCGCCGGAATCTCGACCTCAAGCGACAGCGCTGGCGCACCTGGAATCGGCTCGTCCAGCGCGTGACCCATGCGGCCGCGTCGGACAAAAATCGCAAAGGCCGCTGCCCCGGCCGTTGATTGAAACAGCGCCGACTTCATCGTTGGGAAACCGTCCATCGAGAACTCAACGCTCTGCGCGCAGTGGCTGAGCACCTGCGCCGCACTCCACGCGCCGTCGCCGGTCATGCCCTGCTCTGTCATCCGCTCCAAATCACGCAGCGTTGCGTTGATGGTAAGCGCAGACGCATCAACGCCCCCACGGCGTAACCCCAAGCCACCCAGGCCGACTATCACTCCCGTGGCAGCCAGGCCTCCAATCACTGTTCTGCGCTTCACCGTTTACTCCGCCATCAAACTACCCTCACAAGTGTCACCATAGTTTGACGCCGCGGGAAGTCAACGTGTGCGCGGTTTGATTCCGTTCATGGCTGCTCGATCAGCTTTAACAGTGCTTCGGGCGATTTTTGCCCCAGCACGATCCGACCGTCAGCCAGAACAATACTTGGCGTGCTGCTGACGCCGAGCTCTCGTGCGGTGGTCATGTGCGTGTCGATCGGATGGTCACAAGTCGCCATGTCGAAACTGGCCCCGTTCATCGCCTCGGTGATTGCCTTTTCCGGATCGCTTGCGCACGCGGCACCGACCGTCTTGTGATACGACGGTGTGTTCTTGCCGCTGCGCGGCAGCATCACGTAGTTAACGTCGATGCCCGCGGCGTTGAGATTGGGAATATCCTTGTGCAGTCGTCGGCAGTACGGGCAGTCAATGTCGGTGACTACGGTAATCTGATGACGCGTCTTTTCAGCGCGCCAGGAGAATGGACGCACGCGACTGTCCTCGCGCAACACGTCAACGCGACCGGCCGCAACGCGGACTTCCGTTAGATTTTCACCCGAGGCGCTGCGCACCAGCGGCCCACCGAGAAAGTAGCGCCCGTCGTCCGAGACGTAGAACACCTGGGTGCCCATGGCCACTTCAAAAACCCCCGGGATCGGCGCGGCAACAATGGACGGGGCCTCAGCATTGGGAAACAGTTCGGCTACCGTGGCACGTACGGCGGCTTCGTCAGCCGACGCCGCCGAAACAGCCAAAAGGAAAACACAGCAAAGAAAATGTCGCATGGGTCAGTCCTGCTTGAAAATGGGACCCAAAGACTGCGCAGCGCACTTGCTGCGCGCACGCATTACCGCGTGAAACCGACCTAAAAGTATCTCAAAATATTGATTATAATGATTTTATCAGACCAGCTCGCGGCGCGCCGGCCACGTGGAAAAACACGGATCGGGCGCCACTTGCGCACCGGGTCCTCCGGGCACCGCGTCGATTTGCAGGCAAAAATCCGGGCGAGCAACCGCCGCGTCGTCATCCATCTTGCCGGCTGACGTCAAGGCTAACGTCGCATCAGGTTCCGGTGACTTGGTTTTAAGCAACGTCGCCACGACGTCTTCGAGATTCGCCGCCGCGCACGCAAAACCTTCATCACGCGCGTGTTGCGCCGCCGCCTGCGCCCAGTGCAATCCGCCCGTCGAATCGCCGTCCGAAGACTGACTTCGACCGATCAGGGACATGGCCGACACCATGGTGTAGGCGTCGACGTCCATCGGCGACTGCAACAACTCGCTGGCCTGCGCCCGGGCATCTTGTGTGCGGCCCTGCGCAAACAGCGTTTCGGCAAGCATCAGCCGCGCTTCGTCGAAATCCGGATTTTCGCGCAGGGCTAACGCGAAATAGCGCTGGGCCTCGCCAATCCGGGATTGCTCCAGGTGTTGCATACCCGAGCTAAAGGCGCGCAACGATGGCGGCAGCGGCTCCAGCGATGATGAGTGTCTGTTGGTACCACCGTCAGGCAGAGCAAATGGGATCGCCAGGCCGAACACCAGCAACAGGCTAGCGGCCAGCGCGGCGGGTCCTCGCACCGGGGATGGAACGCTAACCGGACGGTTCCAGCGATAGCCCTGATTGGGCTGGGTGGTGATTGGCTCGAGTGGCGCCAGCACACGGCGCAGCTCGCTCACGGCCTGAAACAAACTCTGATCCTGCACGTGCGCGCTCTGCCACACGTGCGCAATGATATCCGCCTTGCTCAGCAGCTCGTCGCTGTGGCGCAAAAACAGCGCGAGCAGGCAGGCTGTCTTTGGTCGCAGCGCAACCGGGCCGTCCGGACCGGTCAGGTCTAAGCGGCGAACGTCAAAGCGATAGCGGTCAAAGCAGACAATATCAGAATGGCGGGACATCATCGGGTTCACTCAGTGCAGGACTTATCGGATCGGACCGCTCAAGCCCTGGGCAGTTCCGGCGCCAAGGCCCGACGGACCAGGCGGCTGGAAAAAGCCCAATCGCAGTAGTCCTAGATCGGCCGCGTTGACCACACCGTCTCCATCCAGGTCCGCGTCCGCATCGTCGCTGCCGAAACGAGCGCGCAGCAAGCCAAG
>JBGCFP010000149.1:0-6077 GCA_045107005.1 Gammaproteobacteria bacterium | reverse complement strand
GTGAGCACGTCCATCGCGGCCGTCTTGGTCTCGATGCTGTCGCGAAACAGGGTTTGTACGGTGTTGCTTGGTGTCATCAGAACTCGAATGCGGCTTTGAGCCAGCGTAGTGTGGGTTGAGGCCCTTCCAGCGCAACAACGTCAAACCGGATCGGCCGATCCGGTGTCGCTCTCGTTTTGCGCAACCAGATTTGTGCCGTCGCGGCAATGCGCTGCGCTTTGGCTTGACCGATGCTCGCCAGCGCACCGCCGTGCGATGAGGAGCGCCGGTAGCGAACTTCAACGAAAACCGTGACGTCATCGTCGCGCATGATTAAATCGATCTCGCCCAGCTTGCACCGAAAATTACGTTCAACCAGATCGAGACCCTGTTGCGTTAAGTAGTCGAGTGCTCGCTGCTCGTGCGCCAGCCCCGTGCGCACCGTTGGCGATGTGTTCACGGTGCCGTGTTGTCGTCGCGCTCGGTTGCGTTGGCTCGGTCGGCATCGAGATCGAGGAGTTGATCTTCATCCAGTGCCAGCTCTTCAATCCGTCCCAGCGGCTCGGCTGCGCCGCCACGAATGACGGCCACTTCAAGATCTCGCTGGATCTGGTTGCCGGCGGCGATGGTCAAATTGCCGGTGACGCCCGTCCACGGTTCGCTCATTGGCTCGGCCTCGAGCAGGGCGGGGATCATGCGGTAGGCGTCAAACCCCATGGCATACAGGCGCCCGCGGCGGCTAACGCGGCTTGGCCAGTGTTTGGCGAAGGCGCGCTGCACGGTTTGTGTGGCTTCCTCAGGGTCGATGACCCAAGGCATGTCGGCGAACACCAAGCCATCGAGATCGCGGCCGTTGGTTTTCGCGTCGTCTTCAAAAATGGCAGCGGTCGCGAACACCGGCAGATCTTCGGCGTAGTGATAGAGCAGCGCTGGCCGGATCAGGCGACCCTGACGGGCGTTGGAGGCAACAAACACGAACTGCGCGTCTTGCCGACGTCGTGGCTCAAATTCAAACCGCGTGCCGGTTGCCGCGGCGATTTGGCGGAAGCGCTCACGGCTCTCGTTCAAGTTGAGCAGTTGTGTAATCGGGCCGGCAAAATCGCTGTCGCCGGATTCGTAGGTTTGGTAGCTCAACACCTCCCCGCCAAGATTTAGCATTTGATCGCTAAACGCTGCGAGCAGTCGTTCGCCCCACGCGCTGTTGGGAACCAGCGCCACCGCACGCGTCATGCCCTCGGAGACGGCCCGTCGTGCAACGGCTGCCGCCTCGTGTTCCGGTGCGAGCGAAAACTGAAAAAGGCCCGCTTTGCCAGCGGCCTCGTCCGGCAGCGTGTTAAGCGCCAGGACCGGGGCGTCCAGCGGCAGTTGCGCGACCGCTGCCACCTGTTCCTTGAGCAGAGGGCCAATCACGAACCGGGCGCCGTCTTGTACAGCGCGGTTCGCGAGATCGGCCGCCGCCGCTGTTCCGGTGTCGTAAAACCGGATAGCAGGTCGGCTGATCCGCGCGTCGTCGCCCAGATAGGCGGCCATAAAACCATCGCGTACGGCTGCGGCAGTGCCGGCGAAGCGCCCGCTGAGCGGCAGCAGCACCGCCACTGAGCTCGGGTAGTCGTATTGCGCGGGCGCGCGTTTGTTGAAGTCGTCAACGATGAATCGTCCGGGGTGATTTGGGTGCTCGGTCAGCCATTCGCGCAGCGCCCCTGCGCGTCCAAACGGATCGAGCGCCCCGCGCGCGTTGGCTTGCGCGAGCGCGAGCCAGCCGTTGGTGATCGGATCAGCCCCGGCAGCGTTCGAGAATTCGGCGCCGTTGCTGTCCAGCGCGGTCAGCGCGCGCCAGATCAGCTCGCGATTGCGTTTGATGTCCTCGCCGTTTCCAAGCCATAGCTCGCGTTCCACCAGCGAGCCGACGCCTTTGCTGATGTTGCCCGCCTGGAAAAACGCCCGGCCGCGAAGTTCGTACCACAAGCCCAAATAACGGGACGGCAACGCGCTGCGAAGACCCGCCAGGTGATCCAGCGATTTTTGCGCGTCACCGTCGCGCAAGTACCGATAGCCGATGAGCAGGTTGACCGCGCGATCGTCTGACGGCAGTGGCCCGGTCAGTTGATCGAGCGTATTGAGTGCGCGGGCGATCTGACCGGCCTCCAGCCACGCGCGACTGGCATCGAGCAACAGCGCATCGCGTTCGGGGCCGCGCACGGTGCGCGCGGCCTGCTCGTAAAGCGGTGCTGCCTCTTCGTGTCGGCCCTGCTTGGTGTAGCGCACGGCGGTGGCAATGTTCGACGACTCCGGCCGCGTTGAGCCAGTCGACGGACAACCGGTCAGCGTTACGCACAGCAGCGCCAGCGCAGCGATGGAGAAACAGCGGTTGGAAAACGTAGAGTCAGGCATAGGATGAGCGCAAGCGTCGAAGAGGGGCTCTATATTACTTGTCGGCCCGGTCGTGCCCAAGTGTTATTTCAAGGCACAATGGCAAGCTTTGATAGTAATGGAACCCCATTATGAGCCAGATTCAGCGCGGTGCTTTGTACGTTGTGGCGACGCCGATCGGGCATCGCGACGATTTTAGCCCCCGCGCGCGCGCGATTCTTGGGGAAGTCGACCAGATTGCCGCCGAAGACACGCGCACCAGCGGCCATCTGTTGCGCGACGTGGGCATCACCACGCCCATGGTGTCCCTCCACGAGCACAATGAAACCCAGCGGGTGCCGGCGCTGATCGAAAGACTGCGGGCCGGGGATACGGTGGGCCTGATCAGCGACGCCGGGACGCCACTGATCAGCGACCCGGGTTTCGAGCTGGTGCGCGCTGCGCGTGCGGCACAGATTGAGGTCTTCGGGGTGCCCGGTCCGTGCGCGGCTGTGACGGCGCTGTCCATTGCCGGGCTGCCGAGCGATCAGTTTCATTTCGCCGGATTCACGGCGCCACGCAGTGCGGCGCGACGGCGACAGTTTGAGGCACTTGTGGCGTCGCCAGCTACGATTATTTTCTATGCGTCAAAGCGCCAGCTTGGTGACGCGCTGGTCGATGCTGCGAAGGTGTTTGGTGCCAACCGTCCTGCGGCTATCTGTCGTGAGCTGACTAAAATGCACGAGCAGACGCACCACGCGACCCTCGGCGAGCTGTGCGCGCGTTGGCCGGATCTGGAGCACCGCGGCGAGTGGGTGTTGTTGATCGGCGGCGCACCGGACGAAGAGGTGGATGCCGGCGAGTTGCGCCGGACCCTCTCGATCCTGTTGGAGAAACTGTCGGTACGCGATGCGGCTGCGACGGCGGCGAAACTGCTGGACGTGCCCAAGCGCGATGCGTACGCCGTCGCACTGACCCTCAGCGAGAAAGAATGAGGTCGAGACGCCGCTGGTCGTAGCAGGGTTCGTGCCGCGCTTTGATCGTCGCTTCGATGGCTTGATCCGTCAGGAAGTTCGTGGCCATGCGCTCGCCACCCTCCGCGTAAGCGTCGAGGTAGGGCCGTAAGGCCGTTTCATTGTCTATCAGGAACTGTTCCGCAGACCAGCGATAGGCGCTTGCCCGCACAATCTTGATGGCCTGCTCACGTTTGCGCGCATCATGAATCAGCGCCACGTTTCCGTTAAGCCGGTAAATCCCGATCTGATAGTCAATGCCCAAGCGGTTGGCGGCAAGCTCGGTGGCGTTGTTCTCCAGCGTCAGCCCAAGTTGCAGACACAGCTTGTGCCAGTCTGGTGACGGTTTGGCGAGGGTCTCGCAAGCTTCAGTGATGGGGGCGAAGTTGGGTGACGCATGCCGCGTGCCGACGCCCAGCGCATAGCCCAGTCTGTCTTTGTAACGGATGTTCGGTGCCATGCGCAAAGCGCGCTCGGCGGTCGTCGCCCAGTCCGCGACGCGCGAGGTGTATTTGGACGCGGAGACTGCGCGCGTTAACGAATCGAAGGCGGCGTCGACATCGCCGTTTTTTAACTGTTGGCTCCCGACCCTTATCCACGTCGCGCCGTTGTCACCGTCGACGTCCGTCAGGTGTTTGGTGGCGCGGTCGTCGGCGCAGACGGCGTGTGCGGGCTGCTTGTCGCAGGCTTCGAAGAACGCGCTGGCGACCAGAGGGTCGGCCGGCAGCAGAGTCTTGATGGCATCCGTCTTTTCGATACGTATCGCGGTGGGCATGCCCCAGACCAAATCGACCGCGATCAGTCGGTCCATCGGGTCGTTCGATTTCTCCAGGTCTTCCGCGAACGCCCGCAGCGAGTCTTCCAGCGCTAAGGTCTGGGCGTTAATGGCATCCATGTTCGTGGGGGATGCGTCCAGTTCTGCCAGGTGCGCAACGCAGTCTGGGTCAAGATCAGGCGTTGCCGGGCGGTTTCCACCGCCGACAGCGGGCATTGCGTTTTTTGTTGCATCCCCGGCAGAAAGCGATTCAGAGGTATCCGGCCCTGTGATCGTCTCGCCTTGCGGCGGGCGATCGTCACTGGTTTGCCACAGGAAAACCAGATAGATCGCGATCGCCGCGATGACCCATGCGGCGATCACCGGTCGCGAGGCCGACTCTGACGGGCGCTCAATTGGGCTCTGGTTGGTCATCGGGAAAGTGTAGCGCGATGCGGCTACCAACGGTTCCGACACCGCGCCCGGCGCCTGCGCTCCCGCGGGCCGTTGGGTTCAGTGGATTGTCCTGTGTAACTCAGATCGATTGATCGGCAATAATCATCGCGCTTGTAACGGCATGCTGGTGTGTTAAATCGCACGCGCGTTGCCACACACCTTCGTTTTTCAAAGTGTCAACCTCTGCCCAGCCACGGTACACTTTGGACAGGAAAGGCTAACTTAGCGGTCGGTGCGGTGCCTACACAGGTTTCAACGGTAAATTTGCCAAAAAAGTGGCGCAAGAAAGCCGAGGCTCGATGCGCTGAACGAGGCGCGCGTCTGACCCCGGCCAGGCTGGCCGCGTTCGCCGCACTGGTGTCAAGTGACAAGCCTTTGTCTGCGTATGAATTGGTCGCGGAACTTGAGCAGCGTGAGAACAAAAAAATTGCGCCGCTGACGGTTTATCGTCACCTCGATTTTCTGATGGACGTTGGTTTGGTGCATCGTGTTGAATCGATTCAGTCGTACTTGCCCTGCGTTCACGCCGAGCATACTCATGATAACCAGTACCTGCTGTGCTCCACATGCGGACAAGTGGATGAACTGGGATCCAGCGAGTTAGCGCAAGCGCTGCAAAAAATCGCCGCGCAGCACAAGTTTCAGGCAGAACACGCCATGGTCGAGGTGAAAGGGCAGTGCGCAACCTGCGCGGCGGCTGCTGGCTGAATAGCCGCCGCAACGCGCTGCGAGTGAGTTGTGTGTTGCGAGTTTGGCGTGTGGTATCGTTCCGCCCGGAGCTGGCCAGGCAGTCGCGGCGCCCGACGTCCATGACAACGAGCGTCGAGGAAAGTCCGGGCTCCACAGGGCAGGGTGCCAGGTAACGCCTGGGAGGCGCGAGCCTACGGAAAGTGCCACAGAAAATATACCGCCTGCGCAAGCAGGTAAGGGTGAAATGGTGCGGTAAGAGCGCACCGCGCGTTTGGCAACAAACGTGGCAGGGTAAACCCCACCTGGAGCAAGACCAAATAGGAAAACAGCGGTTCGCCGCAGCCGTGGCCCACGGCGTTTTCGGGTAGGTTGCTTGAGAGACACGGCGACGTGTTCTCCAGATGAATGACTGTCCACGACAGAACCCGGCTTATCGGCCAGCTCCTTTTTTATTTCCCTTCCCGAAGTGTTTTAGGTCACTTCGTTTGGCTTTACTCATCGTTGCGTAAAGTTATTCTTGATCGGTCCGGCCTCGTCGGCGTTGCACGTCGGTTTGGGAATGGCTCCCAAGCGGTCCGCGGAATTTCCCAAACCGACGTGCAACGCCAACGAGGCCTCGGCTCATAGATCGTCCGTCTACTCGCGGTTTTCCAAATTTTCGGTTCGGTGTTGACCTGTGGGTTCGAGTTCCGTCACCCAATTTCTCAGCAGCGACGTGAGGCGTCGGTAACGTTGCTTTGCCCAATGAGCGCGCCTTCTTCTCGGCCTTTGGGCCTGTAAAGCTCGTTATTGACGTCCGATGCAGAGTCCAGCGGCCGAAGAGGTCGTTTAGGGAA
>JBGCFP010000148.1:0-5811 GCA_045107005.1 Gammaproteobacteria bacterium | reverse complement strand
GAGGTCGACACCGTCGCGGCGCGCATCGAGACCCGGCTCAACGAACAGCTGCCGACCTACATGGTGCCCAGCGCCACCGTTGTGCTGGACGCGCTACCGCTGACCGCCAATGGCAAAGTAGATGTGCGCGCGCTGCCCGCGCCGGATTATCAGGACGGCAAGCCGTACGTTGCCCCCCAGACACCGACGCAAATTGCACTGGCGCAGCTGTGGTCAGAATTGCTCGACGTCGAGCAAATCAGCATTGATGCCAGCTTCTTCGAGCTTGGCGGACACTCGCTGCTTGCCACGCGCTTGATCAACGCCATCGCACAACGGATGGATCGTGTGGTCAAGGTTCGCGCTCTGTTCGATTACCCGACAGTGGCCGCTCTCGCGATGCATGTGGATGAGCTAGCGCCGCAAACCGCCACGCGAATCAAACCGCGCGCGCCGGATCTGCCGGCAAGACTATCGATTGCACAGCAGCGACTATGGTTCATCGACCGCCTCGAAGAGGGCAGTGCCCAGTTCAATATTCCGCGCGCGCTCGTACTCAAAGGGCGGCTTGATCGTGACGCTCTTGCGCACGCGCTCGACAGTCTGGTCGCCCGTCACGAGGTGTTTCGGACCACCCTCAGCACCGGGGAGGGTGACGGCATTCAAGTCGTGCATCCGCCGTATTCCGTCGACATCGATGATATTGACCTAAGCACGGCGGTGTCCCCACAGAGCGCCGCGCAGCACAAAGTCGCGGAACTGTCGCGTAAGCCGTTTGATCTGGAGCAGGATTTCCTTCTGCGCTGCGCACTAATTCGAATCGGTGCCGACGAACACGCGCTGTTGTTTGTGTTTCACCACATAATTTTTGATGAATGGTCGACGGGCATATTCGTACGCGAATTCGCCGCGGCTTATCGGGCGTCGGTACGCGGCGCTGCTCTGGATCTGCCGCCCATGCGCGTGCAGTACGCAGATTTTGCGCAGTGGCAGCGCGATCATTTTAACGCCGAGCGCATGCAGCGGGAAACAACGTTCTGGAAAGAGCGTCTTGAAAACGCCGCACCATTGCATTCATTGCCAACGGACTTCGCACGACCGGCGGTTCCGGATCGACGCGCTGCGAGCTACCACCACAGTCTCGATACGGCCACCAGCGAGGCCGTCCTGAAGCTGGCCGAACACTTCGACGTTACGCCATTTATTCTGCTGGAGACGGCCTTTGCCATCTTGATTGGGCGCTATAGCCGGCGGCAAGACGTGTCGATTGGTACACCAATAGCAGGGCGTACGCACGAGGACGCGCAGGCGTTAATCGGTTTTTTTGTGAACACACTGGTGCTGCGGACAGCTTGGGATGAAACCATGAGTTTCGCGGACGTTCTGCATGAAAATCGATCGACCATTCTCGATGCTCACGCCAACCAGACACTCCCTTTTGAGCGCTTGGTGGACGAGCTCGCGCCGCAACGCACGTTGAGCCATAGCCCGCTTTTCCAAATCATGTTCTCGATGCAGAACACCGCCGTACCGACCATTGATTTACCTGATCTAGCCGTAAGCCCTATGGGCACTGATTTCATTGTCGCCAAGCACGATTTGCGCGTAACCGCCGTGCAGACCAAGACCGGCTTGGCGCTCAATTGGCTTTATGCGACCAGCCTGTTCAGCGAAACCTCGATGCGGCGTCTCGGTGCAGCGTTTGGGCAATTGCTCAAGGGAATTGTTGCCGATCCGCATACCGCGGTGGCCACGTTGCCGCTGCAGACCGCGGCCGATCGGGAGACGCTGGCGGCGTTGAATGACCCCCAGCCTGACGATGATGTGGAAGGGTCGGTGCACAGCTGGTTTGAATGCGTGGCACAGGCCAATGCGAACCGTGCGGCGGTTGCCGACGTTGGCCGGTCATTGACCTACGCCGAACTGAATGCACGGGCCAATCAGCTGGGCCGCTATTTGCGCACCGAACAGCTCGCCGGAGGAGAACGCCCCATTGTCGTCGCGATTGATCGCTGCGTTGAGGTCATGATCGCTGTGCTCGCCACGCTCAAGACCGGTTCGGCGTTCGTACTGGTGAACCCGGATTCGACGCAGGCGCGTTTGCAACAGGTGGTCGAGGATTGTGATGCGCGGTGTATTTTGTCGTTGGACCGGTTGGCGCCATCGGTAGCGGACGCAACGACGATTGCCATCGACACGCTGGAACACCTCGAGACACTGGCGCAAGACAATCTCGAGCTCGATCACCGCGACGTCATCTCGCCGCTGTGCTACGTGTGCTTCACCTCCGGATCGACAGGGCGACCCAAGGGTGTGGAGGTAGATCACGCCAGTTTGCTCGCCTACCTGCGCTTCGCGACCGACACCTATTACGGCGTACATTTGGATGGCTCGCTGGTCGCAACGTCGCCGGCCTTTGATATTACGTTCCCGGCACTTTTTCTGCCGTTGCTCAATGGCGACTGCGTGCACTTTCTTGGCGCGGACGATGTGATTGGCGAACTGGCGGATCGCCTCAACACCACACAGCAATCGTTCTTGCTACGCGTAACGCCGACGCATATGCGGGCGGCGCTACCCCTGATTTCTGAGCAGCCCGATGCGCGACATGCCTTTGTCATTGGTGGCGAAGCGTTTCCGGTAGATCTGGCCAACGCGTTGCACCGTACATTTGACGCCAGCAGTGTGTTTAATCACTACGGGCCCACCGAGGCGGTGATCGGATCGACACTGTACAACGTCAGTCAAGAGGATCTAACGGGACTGTCGACACTGCCCATCGGATCACCCATGGCCAATATGACGGTGAGCATTGTCGATGAAAACAACGGTCCGGTGCCCTCAGGTGGCGTCGGTGAACTGCTCATTGGCGGCGCTAGTTTGGCGCGCGGCTACCGCGGACGCGCGGAATTGACCGCCGCGAAGTTTGTTTGCCATCCGGATCTACCTTGCAGCCCCATGTATCGATCCGGCGATCTGGTCCGGCTCGATGCCCATAATCGACTCACTTTTGTTGGTCGGGCAGACCAGCAGCTAAAAATTAACGGCTTTCGAGTCGAACCCGGCGAGATTGAATATCACCTGCGACGGCTGCCGGGCATCGCCACGGCGCTGGTCACAGATTTTACGCTGGGCGCGTCGGTCAAAGCCCTGGTGGCCTACGTCGTGCCGCAGGTCGGGCGCGAGCGACCGTCGGATGAAGACGTGCGTCTGGCGTTGCGTGAGGTGCTGCCGGATTACATGGTGCCGGCCCGTTTGGTGGCACTTGAGGCACTGCCACAAACACCCAATGGCAAGATTGATCGGTCGCGCTTGCCGCCCCCTGACCATGCCGAGCAGGGCGTGCACGTCGCCGCCAAAACGCCGCTTGAAAAGACCATTGCCGAAATCTGGGGTGAAGTGCTGGATCTCGACGACATCAGTATGACGGCCGACTTTTTCGCTTTGGGCGGACACTCGCTGCTGGCCACTCGCGTTGCGACCGCTCTACACAACCGTTGCGATCGTAAAGTGCCGATTCGCACGCTGTTTGAACACCGCACCATTGGCGCCTTGGCTCGCTGGCTGGAAGCGTCAGAAGTCGACGCCTACCAGTCAATCGCGGTTGCGCCACGCGATGCACCGTTGCCGCAATCTTTTGCACAACAGCGATTGTGGTTCATCGATCAATTAGGTGGCGGCAGCGTTCAATACAATCAGACCCGCGCGTTACGCTTCGAGGGCAATCTGAACGCGGTGGCATTGACGCAGGCCCTCAATGCGATTGTCTCTCGTCATGAGGTCTTGCGCACCGTGTATGCCGATATCGACGGGCAGGGCGTGCAGATCGTTAATGCGTGCGCTGAAGTGTCCATCGCAAACGTCGACCTGTCGACTGACGTCGATTCATTGTCGGCCGTGAAGGCGTTTGTGCGTGAGGAAAAAACGCGCCCATTTGATCTGCGGCGTGATCCCATGCTGCGCTGTTCGCTGCTGACGCTCGGACGCGAGGATCACGTGTTGGTGCTCAGCGTGCACCACATTACCTCTGACGGCTGGTCCACCGGGTTGCTGGTGAAGGAGCTAACTCAGCTGTACACCGCGTTTTGCACCGAAACACGAGTGGAATTGCCACCGCTACCGGTGCAGTACGCCGACTACGCCGTGTGGCAACGTTCGGATGAACTCAATCAGTCTCATGACGCGCAACTCGACTACTGGCGCGAACGCCTGGAAGGGGTACCGCCGGTGCACAGTCTGCCGCTGGATCGTCCGCGTCCAAGAGCCATTGACCACGCAGCGGGCCTAGTCACGAGCCGCGTTGATATCGAGACGCTCGAGCGACTGTTGGCCATCGGCTCACGCGAGAACGCCACGTTGTTTATGGTGCTGCAGGCGGCCCTCGCTGTGGTGATCGGTCGCTACAGCCACAGCGCGGACATCGTGGTCGGCACGCCAGTCGCCGGGCGCGTCCATCGCGATACTGAGAATTTGATCGGTCATTTCCTCAATAGTCTGGTGTTCCGCACCCAACTCAATGACGACGATTCGTTCCAGACGCTACTGCGTCAGGTGCGCGATGACGCGCTGGGTGCGTATGCCAATCAAACCGTGCCGTTTGAATCGCTGGTCGACGCGCTGAATCCGATGCGAGACCTTGGCGTGAGCCCCATCTTCCAAATCAAATTTGTGCTGCAGAACTACGCAAGCTCGGCGCTTAAGTTGCCCGCCATAAAGGCGAGCCAGATGGTTGACCACTGGCATACCGTGCACTTCGATCTTGATCTGACCGCCACTCAAAGGTCAGAGGGTCTCGCGCTCCAGTGGACCTATCGTCTCGACTTGTTCGAACGCACCACCGTTGAGCGGGTTGCACTGAGTTTTGTCAATCTCCTGAACGCGATCGCGGAGGCGCCCGAGCGCGGTATTTACGAACAGCCACTGACCACCGCGCAAACCGACCGGGCGTTAATCGCCGCGGGACAGGGCACCGATTACAACAACACCGCGCCCGCGACAATCATTGAGACGTTTGAAGAGCAGGTACAAACTAACCCCGACGCCGTGGCCACATTTGGCGCTGACGGACCGGTCAGCTATGCCCGACTAAACAGCTTGGCAAACCGTCTCGCTCATGGACTCACGGATCAGGGCGTAGAATCAGGTGACGTGGTCGGCATTGTGTGCGGGCCCGCAGCTGAAAGTCTGATCGCGATGCTCGGTGCGATGAAAGCCGGTGCGGCCTACGTACCGCTGGACGCTCTGGGCAGCTTGGATCGCACCGCTCGGATCGTGCAAGATGCCGGCATTGAATGGCTGCTGACGCTGGCCTCAGCACTGCCGAACGACCCAATTCCCGGCGTGGATGTTCTGCCACTTGACGATGCGTTGACCAATACGCAGTGGCTCGCCGAGTACTCCGACAGCAACCCACCGTGTCCGGACCTGCAGAGCCTTGCCTATCTGATCTACACATCCGGCTCCACCGGCACGCCCAAAGGGGTGGAAGTAGAGCATGGCGCACTGGCGACCTATTGCCGTGCGGCGCGCGGCGCCTACTACGATGATGAACTCGACGGGGCGCTGGTCATTACCTCCACGTCGTTCGATATCTCCGTACCGTCGCTGTATCTGCCGCTGCTGAGCGGCGGCTTCGTTCGTTTCCCTCGCGACAACGCCGATTTGGCCGAACTCACGCGTTCGCTCATGCAATCGAGTGAACGCTTGTTGCTGCGACTCCCCCCCGCTCGCGCCATGGCCCTGTTCGATTTGACAGTGTCCCAGCGCGTCACCAGCCGGCCGCTGTTGGTCCTCGGTCGCGAGGCGCTGGACTACCCGCTCGCCAACCGTCTC
>JBGCFP010000147.1:0-31912 GCA_045107005.1 Gammaproteobacteria bacterium | reverse complement strand
GCCGCGGTCGCCCACGCGGCACCGGCCATGCCCATGGCCGGAATCGGCCCGAAGCCGAAGATCAGGATTGGATCGAGCACGACGTTGACGAGCCCTGACACCATCATCAGGATACTCGGGCACTTCGTGTCGCCGGTCGCCCGAATCGCGGCATTGCAGGTCATCGGCATCGCCAGCAGCACGGCAAACCCGAACCAGATATCCATGTACTGGCGAATCAGCACAAGCGTGGACGGCGTAGCACCGAGTTTGGCGAACAGCGAGTCGGTCAGAAAATAGCCGACCGCGCACAAAAGAATGCTCAAAAGCAGCGACAACATCAGCGATTCGGTCGCAATGCGCGCCGCTTTGATATGCCGCCCTTGGCCAATCGCTTTGCCCACGGTGATCGACATGGCGATACCGAGGCCGATCACCAGATTCAATATCGTAAAGGTCACGGGAAAAACGAAACTGATCGCCGCGAGCTCCGCGGTGCCCAAGCGACTGATAAAGTACGTGTCGACGGTTTGGAACAGCATGCTGACCAAGATGCCAATGACCATCGGGCCGGTCATTCGTCGCAGAATCGGATTGATGGGCCCGGACAAGATGTCCGCAGAGGTCACGCGCACAAACGGCACTCACAGCTGGGGCTGTAGCGAAATGGCCACAGAAAACAGGAGTTTTGGCGCAGGGGCTTGGGCATCGCCGCATTGTATAGAAGCTGTGGCTCGAGTGTACGTGCGTCATAAGTCCATTTTTTGAATCATGGCGGCCGGGCGTGTAATCTGAGCGTCTACGAATTAAAAATAAAAACCCAAAGCTAATAGACAGTTACATAACCCCCGCCGTTGAACGTGGGGCTAGCTTCCTTACGGAGAGATCATCATGACTAAGCATCGGGTGCCATTGGGCATCACGTGTGCCGCTTTGCTCGGCTTGCTGGCGACCACCAGCGCGACGGCGGACGACGCGGTACGCAGTGGCCAAAAACTGATTGGGGAATCAACGCTGATGGAGAAGACCGACAACGGTCGTGAACTTCGCCGCATCGTGACTCACTACAACTGGGACGACGGCATCACCTACAGCAAGGTGTACAACGAGGCGGGCACGCTTCTTGAAACGCGCAAGTCAACGCTGGGTTATTCACCGGACGAGGAGGAAATCCAGCACGCGTTCGATTTGGTCTGGCAGGACGCTGAGGTTCAAGCCATTCGCAGTCGCCAGGCGGGCATCGATATTAACGGCGGTTTTACGCATCTTGAGAAAACCGGCAAGTGCGCCGCACCGGCACGCTGCATTCAAGTGTTCCTTTTTGACGGTGAGAATGTGGTGAAACACATGCTCGTCGATTTGCGTCTCGACAAGATTGTCGATCACGCCTACGTACCGCCACGCAACCGGGGTCAATAAGTCATGAAATTTAAAACCCTGCTCGCGCTTGGCGCGCTGGCTCTGTCGAGCCTGACCCTCACCGTCGGGGCGCACGCCGCACCGGATTGTTCAAACTACACGGGCTCGCAGTTGATGCAGTGGCCGGCCGATAACCCGGCGTGGGAATTTTGCTGGCGCAGTTCGGAATTCAGTCAGCCACAGCCCGACGGCTCAGGTCTGGAACTGTTCGAAGTCTCCTACAACGGCCACCTGGTGTTCGACCGAACCCACGTACCTATTCTGAACGTCGAATACGGCCCTGGCGGTTGCGGTTGTTTCCGCGACTGGCTTGATTCCGAAGTGCGCTTTGACGCGACGTCGTCCACTACCTGCAACGACACCACCGGTTCGATGAGCGGCTTCTGCGATGCCGACGAGTCACCGCGCACGATCTGCGACTGCGCCCCCACAGACACCTGCGACGATAACCCCGGCAACGCCTGCAACGTGGACATTGGCTCGTTCCGGGGCGTCGCCGCCTATGACGAACCGGACACGCTTGAGCTGAGCACGCAAACGCGCGCTGGCTGGTATCGCTACACCATGCGTTGGAAATTTCATCTGGACGGCACGATTGAGCCAGGCTTCGGATTTGGCGCTACGCCCAACGGTTGCACCGACGCCAGTCACTTCCACCACGGCTACTATCGCTTTGACTTTGACATCGACGGTTCGAGTAACGATCAGATGTACACCATTGGTGGTGGGCTTAGCGGTATCGACAGCGATTCGGATTCTGTCGATGACACCATCGATAACTGCCAGCTCGTATCGAACGCTGATCAGATCGACGCCGACAGCGATGGCTTTGGTAACGCTTGCGACACCGATCTCGACAACGACGGCGTAACCAACGTGGTCGATCTCGGCATCTTGCGCAGCCGTTTTTTCACTAACGATCCAGTGGCCGATTTTGATAACAACGGCACCGTTAACGTGGTCGATCTGGGCATTCTGCGCAGCAACTTCTTCACCGCGCCAGGACCGGCGGGCCCCGGCATCGAACGCACGGCGGTTGAAGAGGAAGTGGGTGGCTATGCCGACGGCATCACCGCCTGGGCAGTGGAAGACACGCAGACCGGTCGCGGCTATCGCCTCGAGCCCGGCGCGATTGATCAGAAGCTGACGGCCGATACGTTTGATCCGGTCGAGTTTGCCGCCGGTGACTACTGGGTGCTGCAGCAAAGCCCGGCCGAGATTGACGATGGCGTGAACTTCGGCAGCGGTTGCGCGGCTCAGCTGGATAATCTGGTAGGGACTGACAACGTCGTCGATGACGATATCGTGTTCTGGTATCGCTTTGGCACGCACCACGTCGGCCTGGACGAGTGTTTTTGCGGCGAAATTGGTCCGCGGCTGATTCCGACCGGTGACTGGTCGCCCGACACTCAGTAAGCGACCCATCGCCATTCCGGCGTTTTAACAAGGCCCGCCAAATTGGCGGGCCTTTTTCGTTGGGCGCTGCGATAATCGAAGCATGAAGCTGAAACTTGGTATCGCTCTTGGCAGCGGCGCAGCGCGCGGCTGGTCACACATTGGCTTGCTCGACGCACTGGCGGAACGGGGATTGCACCCGACGGTGGTCGCCGGCGCGTCGGTCGGGTCGCTGGTTGGTGCGGCTTACGCGGGCGGTCAGCTCGATCAGTTGCGCGACTGGGTACTCGAGCTGCGTCGCCTCGATATCTTTCGCATGATGGATGCACGGTTGCGCGGCGGGGGCATCATGACCGGCGACCGGCTCATGGACACCATTGCCGATCAGCTCGATGACCGGGACATCGAAGAGCTCCCGCTGAAATTTGGCGCCGTCGCCACCGACTTGGCCAGCGGCCGGGAAATTTGGCTGCGCGACGGCCCGTTAATCGACGCGGTGCGTGCGTCGTCCGGGTTGCCCGGCTTGTTCGCACCCATGCGCTATCGCGACTCGTGGGTCATCGACGGCGGTGTCGTCAACCCCGTACCCGTTTCGCTGTGCCGCGCGCTGGGCGCGGATCTGGTGATTGCGGTTAACCTGAACGCGCAACTGGTTACGCGCCGGCGCCGTCGAGCCAACGAGCCGTCCGGGGAAGAATCCGACAGCGAAGACGCCAGCCAGTTTGAACGCATCGCCGAGCGGATCAGCGGTTGGCTCACGCCGGCGCGCCGTGACGGCGCCGTTGCGCCCGGTATTCTCGATGTCGTTGGCACGTCCATCAACATCATGCAGGATCGCATCACCCGCAGCCGCATGGTGGGCGAACCGCCCGAGTTGATCATTACGCCGCGTCTTGAAGATTTCCAGCTAATGGATTTCCACCGTGGCAAAGACGCCATGCGTGCCGGCCGTGACGCCGTCGAACAAGCCGGCGATCGTCTCGACCTGATCGCGCAGCAGATTCACGGTACGCCGTGACACCCGCTGTACCGGCGTGCAGTGTCCTGTTGCCGGTGCACAATGCGGCGGCAACGCTGGAAGCCTGCTTGCATTCGATCGCAGCGCAAACGTATGGCGACTATGAAGTGATCGCCATCAACGATCACTCGACCGATAACTCCCCCGATATCCTGAGCCGCTACGCCGGTACTGACTCACGCATTCGGGTCTCGGATGCGCCACGCCGCGGCTTGGTCAACGCGCTCAACGCCGGCCTGGAACGGTGCCGCGCGCCGTTGGTCGCACGGATGGATGCTGACGATCTGATGCGACCCGAGCGCCTGGCACGGCAGGTAATGGCGCTACGCAACGATGCGTTGATCGACGTGCTGGGCAGTCGTGTTGCGTTGCTCGAAGGGCCGACCACGGCCGACGGCTTTCGCGCGTACGTAGCGTGGCAAAACCAGTGTCTGGAACCGGAGCAAATTGCGCATCAGCGATACGTCGAATCGCCCTTAGCGCACCCCAGCGTCATGTTTCGTCTTGAGCGCATTCGCCGCGCAGGCGGATACCGCGACGGTCTTTTTCCTGAGGACTATGAGCTGTGGCTGCGGCTGCTGCACAACGGCGCACGCCTCGCCAAACTGCCGGACGTGCTGCTGGACTGGCGCGACGCGCCGCACCGGCTGTCGCGAACCGACCCACGCTGCGCGCGCGAATCCTTTGATCGGTTGCGCGCGCATTGGCTGGCGCGTGACCCGCGTATTCTCGAGGCGCGGGATCGGCTGGTGATCTGGGGCGCGGGACGGCCCACTCGGCAACGATGCGCACACTTACTTGATCAGGGATTTGGCCTGCGCGCGTGGATTGATATCGACGCAAAAAAAATCGGCAACGTGGTCCGCGGCGCGCGGATTCACTCCCCTGCGGCGCTCCCCGATCTGCGCGATACCTTTGTCCTCAGTTATGTCACCAACCACGGCGCGCGTGAAAAGATTGCCCAAGTCCTGCGCCAACACGGTCGGCGCGAAGGTGAAGACTGGCTCGCTGTCGGCTAGGCAACCTCCCCGCGATGGGGCATGGGTTTCATTATGGTAACGCTATTGACAATCATTCTCATTCGCGGTAACTTTTTTACCGTCGCTCATCGGGAATACGCCATGTACGTCTGCATCTGTAAAGCCATCACCGAAAAACAGGTCCGCCAGGCGGCCAGTGACGGCGCGCGGTCGCTACAGGATCTTCAGTGCGGATTGGGTGTAGCGACCGGTTGCGGTCAGTGCGCCGAAGACGCTTGCAACGTACTCGCTGGCGCGTGCACGCCCAGCGACGGCTTCCGCGGCACGCAGAGCACCGGCAGAAGCGGCGCGAGTCTCGCCTGAAACACGCTTGGCGCGAACGCCAATCGCTCTCATTTCCATTAGCAATTAGTATAAAAATCAGTAGCTTGCAAGCTTCTGACTCGTCCCCTATACTTCCGCGCTTTCCCCACATTTAGGAGCATCGCAGTGAAAGGCGACAGCACGGTTATTGCACATTTGAACAAGGTCCTGAAGAACGAACTCACGGCGATTAACCAGTATTTTCTGCACTCGCGGATGCTGAAAGACTGGGGGCTCACCAAACTTGCGGATCACGAGTACCACGAGTCCATCGACGAGATGAAGCACGCCGACCAGATCGTCGAGCGCATCCTGTTTCTCGAGGGACTCCCCAATCTGCAGGACTTGGGCCGTCTGCGCATCGGCGAAAACGTCCCCGAGCTGCTGGTTTGCGACCTGGCACTGGAAAACGACGCGATTCCCGACTTGCGCGTGGGCATCGAACACTGCGAGTCGGTCAAGGACTACGTCACGCGCGACCTGTTTGAGAAAATTCTCGAATCCGAAGAAGAGCATGTCGACTATCTGGAAACACACATCGCGCTGATTGACAAAGTCGGGCTGCAAAACTTCCTGCAGTCTCAAATGTAGAGTCCACGCGACAGCACGCCCACTCGAGGGTCGGCCCGCGGCAACGCGCGCCGGCCCTTTGTCGTTTGCCCACCACAAAAACGCCGATCGATGCGCAACTTTCGTGAGTCGCCGCTTGTCGATCCGTCAATTGTGCGCCTGTCTTCGCGCCGCCCTCCTCTCTACATTAAATAAGGCACAACGTCTGTGCTGCCCCACGCGACGTCCATTAACACGACTACAACGGCGTTCTGCGGTGGTTCCTGCCCACCATGGCGCGGTTCGCGGAGGGAACATCATGACTCGCTCTGCACGGATACTCTACGGCGCGACACTCGCGCTACTGCTTGGCTCACCGCCCGGCGCACTGGCTCAATCGGAAGACGTGGCGGATTTTGAGCGCATCAGCGTTACCGGCTCCAGAATCAAACGCATTGACGTGGAAGGACCTTCACCGGTCGTCACGATCACGTCTGACGATATGCAAAAACGCGGCTACACCACAGTGCTCGAAGCGCTCAACGACTTATCGCAAAACGCGGGTGGTGGTATTGATCAGCAAAACTCTTTCGGCTTTACACCCTCGGCATCGGCCGTCGACATTCGAGGCTTCGGTGTCGGTCGCACACTTGTTCTCATCGACGGGCGCCGCGTTCCGGTGTTTCCACTCGCCTCCGGCGGCACCGACAATTTCGTCGATCTGTCGAGCATCCCGACCGCGGCGATCGATCGGGTCGAAGTGCTCACCGACGGCGCGTCGGCGATCTACGGGTCCGACGCGATCAGCGGCGTGGTCAACATCATCCTGCGCAAAGATGTGGACGCCACCAGCGTCAACCTGCGCGCGGGCGATACGTTCGGCGGCGGTGCCGACACACTGCGCGCGCAGTTTTCCCACGGGATCACCACGGCCCAGGGCAATATCCTGTTGTTCGCCGAATACCTCGACGTTGGCGAATTCGCGTTTAGCGATCGCAGTTACAGTGCATCGGACGTGCTCGGTGGCGTGGGCGGTGCCGGTCCTGGCATCTTCAGCAGCGGCGGGACACCTGGCACGTTTCGTGGCACCAACGGTAACGTGCCCTCCGCGGACTGCCTGGATCAAAATCCCGGGGTCGGTGTCATCAACGGATTCTGCCGGTTTAATCGCGCCGCGTTCCGTCAACTGAGTTCACCTTACGAAGCGCTGTCTTTCGCCGCGCACTTTGATCAGCAGATCAATGACGACATTACCGGTTTCGGTCGTTTCAGTTTTTACACCAGTGAGACACGCACTGAGATCGAACCGATGTTTTTCGATGAAGGTGCCGATGCGCAGATTTCGGCCAACGCGCCCAACAACCCGACGAGCGCGTTTAACGACCCCGGCGGTGTGATCTACGGCGGTCCGCAGGCGGGTACGTTTCGCCGCCGGCTGGTGGAGTTTGGTCCGCGCAGTTCGACCATCGACAACGACACCTACAGCGCTCTCGCCGGGCTGCGCGGTTTTCTCGACAACGGCTATGAATGGGAGCTTGGTGTTGGTTACACCGAGCAGCGCATTACCAGTCTACGCCAGGGTTTCGCCAGTCGATCTGCCATTAACGCCGCGATATTTGGCACCGACACCGACGGCGATGGCTTTGGCGACACCGGTACGCTGAACCTGTTCGAACCAATCTCGGCGGCGACGGTGGCCAGTCTGTCGACCGAGCCGCGCACCGACGGTTTGTCGTCCGTTGGATCGATTGACCTGCAGGTTAACGGAGATCTGTTTGACATGCCTTTCGGCACGGCGCAGATTGCTGGCGTGCTCGAATTCAACCGGCAACGGTTCAGCGACGATCGCGATCCGGACACGTTTAACGGCAACGTGATCGCGCTCGGCGGCGCCGGCGGTGGCGGCTCGCGCAACTATTCGGCGTTCGGCGTGGAACTGGCGTTACCCCTACTCGAGGACCTGCGCGTCAATGTGGCCGGTCGCTACGACAACTATGAAGACGAGTCGAGTGTCGGCGGCTCGTTCAGTCCACGGGTGGCGCTCGAGTACCGCCCGGTTCAGGATTTGCTCGTGCGCGCGTCGGCTGGCGAGAGTTTTCGTGCCCCGGATTTGCAGCGCTTGTTTGGCGCCACCACCAACGGCTTCTCCGACCTGGTCGACACACCGCAGTGTTTGCAAGACGGCGGCACCGGTCGCGGTGACCCGAACGTGCTCTCGTGCACGCAGTCGGTTCAGTCGGTCGAAACCGTTACCGGCAGCAACATTGATCTGACCGAAGAAGAAGGCTCCAACGCTGGTATCGGAGTGGTCTACCAGGCGATGGACAACCTGACGCTGTCCGCTGACTACTTCTACGTGAAGCTCGAAAACATCGTCAACACACCAAGCAATCAGTTCATCCTGGACTCCAACGCGGCTGACGGCAGTTTCGCCAACGCCATCGTGCGCCTGGGCTCAGAAGTCACGACGCTAAACCCCGGCGGCTTGGATGTCGTATCGAGTCAGGCGCGCAATCTGTCGTTCCAGCGCGTCCAGGGCGTGGATTTGTCGGCCCGCTATGATTTCACGCTCGACAGCGTCGGTGATTTCAGCGCCACGTTTGGCGGCACTTACATCGATCGGTTTGAAATTCAGGAACTGCCCGGCGAGGACATTGTACCGGTGCTCAGTCAGGGTACGCTCGGCGAATACGTGCGCTTCAAAGCCAATGCGAATCTGCGCTGGGAAAAAGGCGACTACAGCGCCACCGTATTCGGCAACTTCGTTGGCGCCTTCACACCTGACGATACCAGTTCGATTGATCGAGTCAGCTCATGGACAACCTGGAATGTGACCGGCACCTGGAATACGCCGTGGAACAGCCAGCTTCTGGTCGGCGTCAACAACCTGTTTGACAACGACCCACCGCTGGACTTGTCCGACGGCAACAACTCACAGCCGTTCTACAACCAGTTCTTTCACGACGCGCTCGGTTCGACGGCTTACCTCGAATACCGTCAGTCGTTCTGACCAATAGCTGCGAAGCCGCGCTGTGAATGCAGCGCGGCTTTCTTTGCGGTGCTGGAAAACGCTCACTTTTCCGGATTCGAGCGGATCCGACTATTGTGGATCGTAAATTCCTAACGGCGCGCCGGGCACTGTGGACGGCCGACTTGGGCCGCCCTCGGACAGGTTGCGCTGCGCAACCCGCAGCGCTCCGGGCGACTGCCCATAACGCGATCGAAATGCACCATGGAAGCCGTTCGTACTGCCGAAGCCTACCTCTCGGCCAATATCGCCAACCGACATCGATGTTGTGCGCAACAGCGCGCGCGCTTCACGCAACCGAATATCCACGAGATACCGATGCGGCGTCTTGCCGTAGCGCCGTTTGAACTGACGTAGGAAATAGTGGACGGAAACGGACGTCAGCGCCGCGAGTCGCGACAGATCCAGAGCGTCGGCGTACTGCTCCTCCATCAGGCGTCGCGTTTCATCCAGCCTGTGCCCAAGATCGCGACGTTCGGCAACGGGTTCGTCGTTGCGCCGCCGGTATTGCGCAAACAACAGGCGCTCCGCGATCACCGCGTACTGGCGGGCCAGCCAATCCGCATCGCGCACACCCAGTTCGACAATACGCTGCAAGTCGCCGAGCAGAGGCGACACAGTATCGTTGGCGGCATTAACGCGGTTCGAAAAATGCACCGGCCACATGGATGCCCGGCTGTCGTCGTGCAAAATCCGCTGCGCGGTTCCCCGCACGCCCCGATGCGCATCGCGCACACAGTGAGACCGCAACACCAGCAACAAAATTTTCGCAGGTCCACTGGAAGCGACAATCTCGACCGATTGATCCGGATTCGCGACGACGTACTGACGTGCCGCGAGTTGCGTACGCGTACCGGCAATATCAAGCGTCAACGTACCGCGAACGACCAGGCGCAGAGTGTAAGCGGGCAGCTCCTGACACAGCGTCAGATCATGCACATTGCACAGCGACACGAAACAGTCATCGCGCGCGAGAGTCTGAAGAAACTCGCGCCGCCGATCGTCACGAACAGTGCTTAGGTTTGCAATCAACATGGAACCGCTCCCTTGTTTGCCAAACGCCACGCGCGTCACACGCTGCGTGTCTGTCGACCCGCCACCGAAGGGCAGTTAGAAGGTGGTTACTAAGATAGATGCGTAGATTCGCGAATGGTTCAAACCCGGTGTGGTCATTCGTCGCGGAAAAAAACCGGTTGATCGCGTCTGTTAGGTGGCGCGTCCGTGTTTGAGTGCATCAAATACAAACACGGCAACCGCCGTCCAGATCAGCCCGAAGCAAATCACGTGTGGCGTCGTCAGCGCCTCACCGTAGTGCAGACCGACGAGGAACTGACCCGTTGGGCCAATGAATTGCAGAAAACCAATGGTGGCCAGGCGCAACCTGCGGGCGGCAATGGCGAAGAACAGCAGCGGCAACACCGTAAGCGGCCCGGCGAGCAACAGCAGCCCCGCGAGCCGCGGGTCGTGCGGGCCGAATGCCGCGTTCGCATTGGATAAGAGCCAGCCAAGGTAGAGCGCAGCGACCGGAAACAGGACCAGCGTTTCAATGAGCAAGCCGGGCATCGCCCCCACGACCACCTGTTTACGGACGAGCCCATAGATCGTGAATGAGGCCGCCAGGCTCAGCGCAATGATTGGCAACTTGCCCGCACTGACGGTCAGCACAGCCACGCCAAGCGTCGCCAGCACCACGGCCATTAACTGCAGGCGCCGTAGCCGCTCACCAAGAAACAGAAAGCCCGCCAAAACCAGCAACAACGGATTGATGTAATAACCCAGACTGGCTTCGAATATCTGGTCGTTCTGTACCGCCCAGATGTACACCAGCCAGTTGATGGTGATGAACGCGGCCGACAGACACAACCAGCCCAACGTGCGCCGCTGACGCAAGGCGGCAAAGACTTCTTTGCCCTGGCGTCGCAAAACGATGATTAAAAGACCAAACGGGACCGCCCAAACGATTCGATGGGCCAGCATCTCCAGCGCACTGACGCCCGTCGCGATCTTGAAATAAATCGGAAACGCTCCCCACATCGAAAAGGCCAGCACACCGGCCAGCACACCGGCGCGGGTGCCGGTGACGTCGCCGGAGTCAGAATGGGACATGAGTCAGCCTTTACCGAACCAAAACGCACAGAACGCAAGGGCGCGCCGGAAATTGGCGAGCACGGGGCGGGAGGAAAAACGTGTCGTCGAGCCCGACCGCAACGGCCGGGCCCAACAAAACCGGGCTCGCTAGGGACCGGCCAGACCGCTGGGGCCGGGCGCTCTAAAAAACGCCGCGCGCATGATGCCGAGGTCGGCCACGTTCACAACACCGTCACCGTTGAAGTCGGCATCACCATCGCTGCTGAAAAACACGCTGCGCAAAATACCGAGGTCCACGACGTTAATCGTGTTGTCATTATTGATATCAGCATCGCAGGCGTTGCCGAACAGGTCACCGTTGGTGTCACGCTGATCCGCATTAGCCACTTCGATGCAGTTGTCCATACCGTCGACGACGCCGTCGCCATCGGCATCGCTCACCGATTCACGCGTCAACGTCAACACACCGGTCGCGATGGTCCCAAGACCAAAAAAAGTGGTGCTGGCTTCCCACGTGCCCGCTGCCGCGTCGAGTTCGATGACCACATCAGCGATTCCAAACCCGGTATCGATAGTGGTTTCAAACGCCGCGTCGCCGGCAACAATTTCGCCGTCGTCGTCCGTGGTCAGCATGGCGTCGCCGATAGTGCCGTCGTCACCGGTCGTGGTGAGTTCCCCGACGGTGAGCATGAAGTCGGTTACGTCTGTTTCAGTAAACATGCTGTTAGGCATTGCCGCCGCGTCATCCACGGAGACAAACCCGGAAATCTCGTCGCCCACCGCGATGCCCGCGGCGTCGCAGGCAAACGCCGAACAGGTGCTCACTTCGCCGTCGACGAGAAAATTGACGGCCAGGGCCGGCGGACTGAGCCAGACCGCCAAAAGGCCGGTCAAACAGGCGCGCCAGGTATTGTTCTTGTACATATTTATCCCCTAGATAGAGGCCGCAGCGCGGCCGTTGTGTCGACACTTCGTGGTTACCACATCAGATCGTCCGGTACCTCGAAGCCCTTGTAATCGTCGTCGGCGCTGTCGGTCGTGTCCTGCACCAGAGGCACCAGCGCATCAACATCGCGCAACGCGACCTTGTCCGCGCCGGACGCATCAACAAGGTGAAAGTTCTTGCGATCGAACACGATGCGCAGCTTGCCACTGGCGAGCAGCGCCTGTTGCGCCTTTTCGACGTAAATCTGTTTGACTTTGCCCTGGTAAACAAAGCGATGGGCGATATCCGCCTTGTCCCGTTTGACCGCGTGCACATCAATCAACTGAGCGATCTGAGAGCGCTGCGCGCGTGCGCTGGCGGTCTCTTCCCGTTTGCGGTTAAGTTCGCGGTCACGCCGTGCTTTTTGGGCAGCCTCGCGCACAATTTTTTCTTTAACCGCATCCGGCGGAGGCGGCTTTTTCCCCCGAGCCTTGCGCTTCTTGTTCTTGGCCTGAGTGATTTTCTTGGCCTGCTTTTTGTTGGCCAGACCGATTCCCAGAAGCTGTTCCTGTAGCGATTTCGTCATACCTTCAATGATACCCCAAAGAGGTGACTGTCATAGGATTGACGCACAGCCGCCGCACCTGAGCAGTACATCGCAAAACGACAACATAATGACGCTTCCGCGCGACGATGTGCGACCGTTTTCACGGTTTGCCCGAGAACGCCTTGTTAGTCTCTCAATCAAGAGCAGTAATTTACGGTTTTACAATGCGTTACACAGAATTTCGTCGCCGTGTGCCGGGTGCCATGCTGGGTGTGCTGATGCTACTGACGGGCGTCAATGCACACGCCTCCATGGCCCTGTCCAACGTGATCGTCCACTTTGAGCCAGGGCAACCCACGCGTCAGGATATTGACGTTGAAAACCTGGGCGACGAGCCACTTTATGTCGCCATCAAGCCGCACGTCGTGCACAACCCGGGGACGCATCGCGAGCGTCGCGAGCTGATCCGTGATCCTCGCGCTGCCGGGCTTCTGGTCACGCCGAACCGTCTGGTCATCGCCCCGGGCGCCCGCAAACGACTGCGGCTCGTGAATCTGAACCCCGGCGCGAGCGACGAACGGGTGTATCGCGTTGCCGTGACCCCGGTCGTCGGCGAGCTTACCGCCGAGCAAAGTGGACTCAAAGTCCTGATTGGCTACGAGGTGCTGGTGCTGGCTCAACCCACGACCCCGTCCCCGGATCTGCTCGCTCAACGTATTGGCGGCGCTCTTCATTTTGAGAATCGCGGCAACACCAATGTTCTGTTGCGCGAAGGCCATCAGTGCACCAGTGTCGACGCGCCGCTCGATACCTGCACGCCGCTGGCGAGTAAACGACTGTACCCGGGCAATCGCTGGCAGCTCGAGCTCGACAGCGAGCTACCGGTCATCTACCACCTGGGCACCGGAACGCAGAATCGCGTCGTGCACTACGAATAAAGCAAGATGCGCTCAACGCGCCCGACCAAGGCACTGATCATGACGGCGCTCCTGTTGCTGAGCGCCGCCGGGTGGTCGCAGGAGTCGTTTGTGCAAAGCGCATCAACGCCGCCGCCCGGTTTCGAGGATCTCGCCGAGCCACAGATGACGTTGGTCGACTTGTACCTGGGCGGACGCTTCAAAGTCGCGACCATGGCACGCTACGACCTCACGACCATTGAACTCCTTAATCCGGCCGACGTCGTCACTGCACTGTCCAACCTGGTCGACCCACAGACCGTGCGCAACGCCCTGTCCGGCCCGCTGCCGCGCAACGACCAGTATTTGTGTGCCAATCCAGCTCAGACTGACTGCGCGACGTTGCAACCTGACGTCGCGGGCGTCACGTTTGACGACAGTGCCTTTCGCGTCGATCTCTACCTCAACCCCGCGCAGCTGGCGCAGCAGCGACTCGACACACAGCGCTATTTACCCGCCCCGACAGCGCACGAACTCAGCAGCGTTCATCAGTTCAACGTGGCGTTGGCAGGCGGCGGCGAACAAGACGGTGCGTTTGATCTTGGCGCCACGAGTCTCGTGGCAAAAGGCGAACATCGACTGCGCAGCCGTTACGACATCAGCGCCACCGGCTTTTCTTTCAGCGAGCTATCGTGGCAGCGTGACCACGCCGGCTATCGCTATGAGGCCGGTCTGTTTCGCAGTCTCGGGCGTCACGCCGCGTTCATCGGCGAGCAGGATGTCGTTGGCGTACGCGCGGGCACCGCCCTCGATTTACGTGCTGATCTCGATTCCGCGCAAGGTACACCGATGTTTCTGTTCCTCACCCAGCGCAGTCGGGTCGATGTATTTCGCGGGGATCGCTTGCTCTATTCGCGTTTCTACGAAGCCGGCAACCAGCAACTGGACACGTCCCGCCTGCCCGACGGTGCCTACGATCTGCGCGTTCGCGTGCGCGGCGACGACGGCCGGGAACGCGAAGAGCGCTACTTTTTTGTCCGCACCGGTCAGCTTCCGCCGCTGGACGAGCATCTCGCCTATTTCGAAGCGGGCGCACTCACCCGCTTCGCCGATCGTTCCGCCGCCACTCTGGAACAGGGCATCTGGCTGCGCTCTGGCCTGGCCAAACGGTTTACCAACGAAACCGGCGTGGATCTCGAAGTCCTCCACGCCGGCCGAACCACAACCTTGCAAGGTGGGCTGTTTCGCTTTGGCTCGAAGTGGCAAATGCGCACCGGCCTGCTGTTAAACCTCTCAGGTGATCGCGGACTGTGGCTGCAGGGCAGCTGGCAAGGCGAACGTTGGACCGCCGGGCTGGATTTACGCCACATCGGCGTTGGCGACGGCTTGCGCCAGGAAGGACGCGATTTGTTTACGGAGTCCGTCACGCAGAGCACTTTCACGCTCAATGCGCCAGTCGGCACCGGGCGCCTGACATTGCGTGCGCAACTGGACGAGCGAGGCGACGGTGAGCGCAGCAGCGGCTTCGGCGTTTCTCTCGCCCACCCGCTGTACCACAGGCCGGGCCTCACCCTCGATCTCGCCGCGGATCTTGCGTCGGCGCGCGACGACCGACTCGTACAAATTGGTGTCCAGGCGCGTTTTCGGCGTGACCGTCGGCTGACGACCGTACGCCCGCAAGTACAGTACTCCGCCGGTACCGAACAACAGCAAACCCGCGCCCTGCTCGACGCGCGTACGACCTCGCAGTGGCAGCACGACACACTCGGCCAGCTCACGCACACCGCGTTCGCTGCACGCGACCCACAGCGCACCGTGCTCGGTACGTCCATGACCACCGACTCAACGCGCGGACGCGCCAACGGATCGATTCAATACGCCAGCGGCGACGACGGCGCGCAGCTGAGCTATTCCGCGAACGCGCGTTTTGGTGTCACCACGCAAGCGGACGGCGTCGCCCTCGGTGGACGACACAGCGAAACCGCAGCGCTGGTTATTGATATTGATGAACTGTCCGACGAGGCCCGTTTCAGCGTCGTCATTGACGACCAAACCGTAGCGCTCGCGTCTGCCGGACGACGCACACTCGTGGCTTTGCAACCCTATCGCAGTTACGACGTTCGTCTCGTCGCCCACGGCGACACCTACGCCAACATCGATCAGTCCACGCAAGACGTCACCCTCTACCCCGGCAACGTGCACACGCTCCGATTTGCCCCACGTACCGTGCACGTCATTGTCGGTCAAGCGGTGTGGCCCGACGGCACGCCCGTCGCGAACGCGCGAATCGACAACGTGGACGGCTTCGCCGGCACGGACGATCACGGCTGGTTTCAGGTTGAAGTGGAATCACTAACGCCGCTGCGGCTCGTGCAGGAGGGTCGCAAAACCTGTGAAGTGTCCCTCGCCGAGGCCGTCGCCGATGGCGGATTGACCGTACTCCCGGCTACGCTTTGCCAGATTACTCCGGCGTCACCATAAGCGTTAACGTTCCGCGGTAACTGCCGCTCGGCATCGCCTGCAGATCAGAGCCATCGAACAACACGGTCAAGCGCGAGTTGCGTCGCTGGCAGCCCCGATTCCCTTCAATCCGCTTGGCCCGGAGGTTACGCAGCGGTTGCGCCGTACGCAGCTCACGTCCGCGCCGATCCGCCGTGTCGCTGAAAAAAGCGCGAAAGGGTAGCAGCGCGATCCCGCCGTCGAGGAGAAACTGACCACCCGGACCGTCACCCGTCGCGACCAGGCTGTAACGCCCAGGGTCGTCAACAGCAACGCAGACCCGCGTGGACTGACGCACGGTACCCGAGGTGGGCGTTACGCGACCGAAATCGAGATCATCAAGACCGCCGATCACGATATTGGCGCCGAAAGCGGGAACCGAGATAGTCAACAGGAGTGCAGGCAAAAGGCGAGGTGAAAAAAACAACGACATCATGCCGTCAGCTTACATAACCCGGTTCATCATTTCGGGGACACAGCACACACTCTGATCAGCCCAGGCGTTGAGAAAGAGCCCGATGGGTTGAGAAAGAGCCCGATGGGTTGAGAACCGAGGCCTCGCCGGCGGTGCACGCCGGTTAGGGAAATTCCGCGGACCGCTTGGGAGCCATTCCCTAACCGGCGTGCACCGCTGGCGAGGCCGGAACCAACACGAACAAGCGAAGGGAGTTCCACGGACCGCTCGGGACCCATTCCCCAACCGGCGTGCACCGCTGGCGAGGCCGGAACTAACACGAACAACTAGTCGGGAATAAGCACCAACGTCAAAGTCCCGCTATAGACACCCCCGGAAGCAGCAGCAAGCTGAGCCTCAGGCACGTTGATCGAGAGATTCGCATTGCGCACAGTACAGCCGAACACGACGTTGAAAATTTCCCACAAGCCGAACCCCTGCTGCGCCGACAGCATCACGCCTCCGGTCAGCGGCGTGCGGCCCACAAGGCCCGTTTGATCATTGAAAAAAACGTCGTAGTAGACGCTCTGAGCGCCGTTCGACAACGTGAAAGCGTGCACATCGGACGCATCACCGTCGCCACTCGCGCGAATCCGGTAGGACCCGTTGGCAAAGAATCCAACGCCCGTGCGTCCCACGCACAGGTTTTGGTTCGCACTCAGATCGCCAGTCCCCGACCACGTACCCAGCGCCATATCCGACAGACCGGATAGTCGTGCACTAAGTCCGGTGGTCAACGTGACGTCAACCGAACCGGTCGAGGTCGTGTCAGTCGTGCCCTGCTCCGCGGCGCCCACGATGTGCGCAGGCAGCCAAAGACAGGCGGACAACAGCGTTGAGACCGCGCAACGAGAAAAAGAAAATGTCATGGGATCAGTCCGTGCCAACCGACCGACCGCACACCGTGCGGCCGATCGTATCTACTTTGGCAGCAAACAGGTTACTCAGGAGCAACCAGCAGAGTCAGCGTGCCGGTGTAGGTACCGGCAGGCAAAGAGGCCGCGTCCGTAGCCGTAACCGTCGTTGTGACCGTCGCGTTGTTGCCGGTCGTCGCACACGTGGCCGACGTCGCGTCTGCACCCGTACGCCCGATCATTGGCGTCGAAGCGCCCATCGCCACCGCGCCCGTGCCGTCGTCAAACTCGACCGCGTAACCCACCGAGTTGGTACCGTCCGTCAGCGAGAACGCGCCCCCAGCGCCACTGCCGCTGGCCGTAATGCGGTAGGCGCCCGTGCCGTTACGATAAACGCAAGCGTCGCTTGAGCCAATCGCGTCTGCCCCGCCGAATACGCCAAGGTTGATGTCCGTCAGGTTCGAGATACGCACTTCGTCGTTGACCGTCAGGCTGATATCAACCGAACCGGTTGAGTTGAAACCGACCGAGCCGTCGACAGCTGCCGATGCGCCCAAGCCCAGACCAAGCGTTGCCGCTCCGATCAGAACGGTTTGAAAAACGTTGCGCGAGAAAGTATTCATTTTTAAATTGCTCCGAGGTGTTGTCCAGATAACAGGCCGGGAGCACTGACTGTCATTCACCAAGAACCAAACTGCACTGTCCAGCCGAAACCGGTGTCGTGCCGTTGCCCTGGTAGTCACGCTGTCCTGGATGAGTGTCCGCTCACCTTTAGACCGTAGACTTTGCGTCGTCGCCTTTCGGCGATTTTGCCCTTTTCAGTTGCAGCGGCAAGGGCATCAAAACCGTTGATGCATCCTGTCGCGTGCAGTCGTCCCAGCGAGAACCAGTGTAAAGGGCTTGCCACGCGCTTGCCGTGATTGGTGTCTCAAAGGCGTCAATGAATTGACGCACTTCAATACCGGCGGTACAACATAAGTGGAAACAACAAGATTTATCGTCATGCAGACTAAAGATCACCGCGCACGGGTCGCTACCCCCTACGCTGAAGGCTGGAACGGACAGGTTGCAACAATGCCCTTATTTTGCTCCCTGCGCCGCTCCGTCAACGGCAACTACCTAGGTAGAAAGTGGTTCCTATCGAGCCTTGTGCTTGCTCTGTTTGTTGTATGCACTTCGGTAAATGCAGCAAAGCAAGGTCGAACGGGAACCCAGTCAACGGCGTCAATCGGAATTTGGTTTGAAGTGCGCCCCTACATTCATGCACGACAAATGAGCTTGTCCACTCATGGCAGCGAGCCTCTACCCAGCAGTTCAGGCCGCCACCTCTGTCTAAACATGAAGAATGTTGAGGGTTTCGCTTTAAGCACGGCCGCCCCAGGCGAACCGGAACTTCGATTGGCGCCTGTTGTTTACGAGCGCATCGCACCTGCAGACGCCACCGGATGCGCCGGCGTCACGCTCAGCATCCCGACGCTGCCGTCATCCAGTACTCCCACCGTGGTCATGATCACGGTACTTTAATCCGACTGACGGGCCTTCTCGATTGACTGCAGGATCAACTCTTCCGCTTTGTCCTTACCTTCCCAGCCGATCACTTTCACCCATTTTTTAGGCTCCAGCGCTTTGTACTGCTCGAAAAAGTGGCTGATGCGTTCGAGCATGACAGCGGGCAGATCTTTGTAGTCCGAGACGTTGTCATAATATTTGGTCAACCGCGCAGACGGTACCGCCAGAATTTTTTCATCCTGCCCGGCTTCGTCTTCCATCATTAGTACACCAACCGGGCGCGCGCCAAGAACACAGCCGGGCACCAGCGGTCGATTGCCGATGCACATCACGTCAATGGGATCCCCATCGTCCGACAACGTATGCGGAACAAACCCGTAGTTACACGGATAGTGCATGGCCGTGTACAGGAACCGATCAACCATCAGGCAGTTGCTCGCCTTGTCGACTTCATACTTGATCGGTTCGCCGCCGAGCGGCACTTCAATCAAGACGTTGACGTCGTGAGGCGGATTCTCGCCAATCGGTATCTGGTCAATATTCATGCTCTGTCCTTAGTCAGTTATCAGAAATGGCCGTCGCTCGCCTGACATAATGATTGCACACCCTTCGTACAAAACATAACGCATCTTTCGACGGCCGCGAGTTCACAGTTTTGACTCGAATCGTCAGCGCAGCATAAAGGCAGTGCCAACTGCATCACAACGATTTACCAGCCTTTGGATTAGATTTTGGCAAGTTCACGAAACTAATCCCCACAGAGGGCTCGACAACCCAAGATGCCGCACACCCAGACACAATGACCGAAGATCGATTTGCCGCAACGCCTGTTTCAAAGACCAGCACGCAAGTCAG
This sequence comes from Gammaproteobacteria bacterium, assembly GCA_045107005.1. Taxonomy (GTDB): domain Bacteria; phylum Pseudomonadota; class Gammaproteobacteria; order Steroidobacterales; family JBCCMA01; genus JBCCMA01. Next base: position 12,554 of record JBGCFP010000147.1, on the reverse strand, counting down.
CGCTCGCGCCGACGACGCCCTGGTTCTGATCGTCCACAATGACGGCCACATCGTCGAGCACTCGTCCGGTGACGTCGGTCAATTCTGGCGCGAAACGACCACCACTGAACTACGCGGGGAGCACATCAGCACCTTGTGGCCTGATCAGGTTGCCAGCGCCCTGCGCGAACGCATCCGCCACGCTGGCCGACGACGCAGCGTGTCGCGAATCGAGGCCAGTATTACCGAAGAGAACACGACGCGTGTGCACGATATGACAATAATCGCCCACGGTCGCGACCGCGCGCTGGTTATCTGTCGTGACGTTACCGAGCGGGCATCGATGGACCAGGAAGTGCGCCAGCTTGCCTTCCGGGACACCATGACCCGGCTGCCCAATCGCGCCGCGTTGCTCAGGCGCCTGGGCCCCTGCGTCAATGATGCTCACCTCAGTGGCCAGGTGATGAGCGTACTGCGCATACACCTGCGGGGTCTTGACTACATTAATCGCACCTTCGGTCGCCAGACCGGAAGCGAGCTGGTCGCGACGCTCGCCGGTCAACTGGACGCCGACCTGAAATCGCTCGATGGCCTGCGTCAGCACTTGCCAACACACTGTCGGGTCATGCTTGCCCGCACCGAGGGCAACGAATACTCACTACTGGTCGAAGGCTGCGCTAGCAGCGCCGAGCTCAGCGCGTTTGCCCAGGCGACGATCGGCCTGCTCGGCACGCCCATGTCGCTCGGCGGCAGCGACGTGGCGCTGAACACGTGTATCGGCATCGCCCGCTTCCCCCAGGACGCCAACGACGTCGACACACTCATGGCAAACGCGGGAATCGCTCTATACGACGCGCGCAAGCACTCCGCCAGCGCGGTCGAGTTCTTTACCGGCACGGCTCAAGTGCGCAGCCTCAGTCGCATGGACACCGCGCGGGAGTTGCGGTGGGCGCTCGACAACGAGCAATTCAGTGTGCATTACCAGCCGTGTATTGATGCCGCTACCGGTCGCGTGACGAGCGCTGAAGCTCTGCTTCGCTGGGTGCATCCGCTACGCGGACCGGTACCGCTGACTGAAATTCTACCGATCGCCGAAATGAATAATCTGGCCGACGCAATCGGCGAGTGGGTGATCAGCACCGCGTGGCGCGAAGCTGCGACCGTCGCGACTGACGAAGACTGGTATCTGTCCCTTAACCTGTTTGCGCGCCAGTCGTTCGCACCGGGCTTGACGGAACGGGCCACCGCGCTGGCAAAACGCAGCGGCGTTGACCCGACCAGGCTGCGATTCGAAATTCGCGCGTCCGATTTTCATCGTGATCTCACCGCATCCGAGCGCACGGCACGCGAACTGCGCGATGCAGGGTTTCAGGTGGTCCTCGACGAATGCGGACTCAATGCCTTGAGCCCGCGCTCCATTCTGCGCACCGGTATTCGCCAGATAAAACTCAGTCGTCAGTTGGTCAACCGACTCCCGGCGGATACGGCCGCGGTCACGCTGACGCGCGCGCTGCTCGCCATGGCCAAACCGTTGGGCGTTGAAGTGTGCGCAACGGGCGTTGAGAACGAAGACCAGGCCACGTGCCTGCGCGAACTAGCGTGCGATCGATTGCAGGGGTATTACCTGTGCGAACCGCTCGGCATCGACGAACTGAAATCGCGCCTCACGCGGCAGACCGCGAGCGCAGCATGAGTGAAGCAACAACAAAATCCACGCCGGTCGCGGCTGAGCCATCGAAACCGTCACACCCGTTCCCGGAAACGGCGCCGATGCCGGCCACTGGAGACAGCCCGTTTCGCGCGCCGTTCCAGGGCACACCGGACGTCATGCTCATCGGCACCGAGCCGGCCGCCCACGGGTGGGCGCAAAAGTGGCTCAACAAAGAAGACCTCAATGCGCGTTGTGTCGCAACGGTTAACGACGCCGCATTGGAAATGGGCCAGCGCAAACCCAGTGTCATTATTGTGGAATCGGACTGCCGGGACGAAGCCAACTACCCGGCATTCAAAACGGTACTTGGCAACGGACTGTTCGCTGACGTCCCCGTCATCGTTCTGTGTCACGGGGCCGCCGACGCGCAAATTGCGCTTGACGCAGGCGCACACGACGTTGTGCGCAAGCCCGTCGACTGGAGCGTAGCCAGTCGCCGCGCGGCAACGCTCGCGCGTCATTCACAAACCCTGATCGAACTCGACAAGACACGGGATGAACTGCGACAAGCCAACACGCGGATGGAAGACTCGCGCCGTACCCTGTCACAGCTCGGTGATACCGATCGTCTGACGGGACTGCCCTCGCTCGGCAAGTTCCGGGACATTCTCGCCCGCGCGCTGTGTCAGACCGATCAACTGGCTCTGTTCCTGATTGGCATCGAGCGATTCCACGTCATTAACGAAGCACACGGCCGCGAAATCGGCGACCGCATCCTCGAAGAAGTCGGCGCGCGACTCCGCGACTGCCTGGTTCAACCAAAACTCCACGCATCCAGCGGAACGGGCGTTCTCGCCGCTTGCGCCGCCAAGCTCGACGGCGTTCGCTTTGGCCTTTTTCTGCCGTTTTCCGATAGTCCAGGACACCTGCAGACGATTCGAACCGTGTTGACCGAAGTGCTCAGCGAGCCCATCAACATCGACGGGCGCATCGTTTATCTTACGTCGAGCATTGGCGGCGCATTTTCGCCCCGCGACGGCGAAGATGCTCCGAAACTTCTGTTCAATGCCGAACACGCAATGATGACCGTGAAACGACGTGGCGGCGGCTTTAGCGTGTATTCGGAGCATCACGGCATGTCGAGTGCGCGAATGCTGGAACTCGATCGTTGGCTGCGCGAAGCCGTTGCCGGTGGCGAACTGCGCGTCGCCTACCAGCCGCTGGTCAACCTGTGGAACAACCGAATCGTTGGCGCCGAAGCACTGCTGCGGTGGCAGCGCGAGCCGCACGGCTTCATCTCGCCGTCGGAATTTATCCCGGTGGCCGAGCGCAGCGGCATTATCGTAGAAATCGGAGACATGGTCATCGACCACGCGTGCGCCGAACTGCGCCGCTGGCAAGATCACGGTCACACCGGCATGCGGACCGCAATCAATCTGTCGCTGATTCAACTACGGCGCGGCGACGTCAAGCGCAGCGTTGAGAACGCCATCGACCGCTACAATCTCGAGCCCGGTCACATTGAACTGGAAATCTCGGAGCGCGGTGCCATCGGCAACGATCAACGCATTATCCGCCAGCTGCACGAAATCAAATCCATTGGTGTCCGCCTGTCACTCGACGACTTCGGGACCGGTGATGCGGCTATCGAATATCTCAAGCGGCTGCCGATCGACGTGCTCAAACTTGACCGCTCGTACGTCGCCGGTGCTCTTGAGAACGGCGTTGACGCGGTTATTGCCTCAGCGCTGGTTGGCCTCGCCCGCAACATGAATCTCACGGTGATTGCTGAAGGCGTCGAATCCGCTGAACAGCATCAGTTGTTGCGCGACTGGGGCTGCCACATTTACCAGGGCTTTTACTGTTCGCCCGCCGTTTACGGCGACGCGTTTCTCGACCTTCTACAGCAACAATCACGCGCTACTTCGCAGGAATTTGGACCATGATCCGATCACTCACCACGCGCACGTTCATCGTGCCCAACGTCAAGGATTGGCACTGGTTTTCATTCGTCGTCGCACTGGTTATTACGGCGCTCGCGCCGCTGGCGCAAGCGACCGTCGCCGCGAAGCCGATGCGCTTCGAGCGAATTTCCATGGGCGAAGGTCTGTCGCAAAGCACGGTCAACGTGGTAATCCAGGACAGCACAGGCTTCCTGTGGGTTGGCACCGAAAACGGGCTGAACCGCTACGATGGCTACACATTCCATCACTACAAAGCGAACACCAACGGTGAAAACGCGCTCGCGAGTGACTTTGTTCTGGACATGGCCGAAGATCAGAACGGCGATATCTGGCTGGCCACCAAAGGGGGCGGAGTTGCTCGTTGGGACGCACGCCGTGACGTCATGCAGGTGCTGCGCCACGATCCCGACGACCCCAAGACCATCGCCAGCGACCTGGTGCGCAGCGTGCTTAGCACCAGCGACGGCTGGATCTGGATCGGTACGCGCGAAAGTGGTCTCGATCGCATTGATCCCAAGACGCTGGCGGTCACCCACTTTGTTCACAACCGCGATAACCCACGCAGTCTCGGCGGCAACGCGATCTCGGCGCTGTTGCGCGACGCCCGCGGTACGGTCTGGGTCGGCACCAAGAACGGACTGTCGCGCTTTGACCCCATTACCGAAACCTTCATGACCTATCGGGCAGAAGAAGGCAATCCGGATACTTTGAGCGATAATGGCATTACTGCGCTCTACGAAGATCGCAGTGGCACACTGTGGGTTGGTACCAAGAGCGGCGGTTTGAACATCTACGATCGAGTCACCGACTCGTTCCGACAGTATCGACACAGCGACAGCGACGACAACAGTCTGAGCAACAACTGGGTTCGTGCCATCTTGCAGGATGATGCCGGGCGCATGTGGATCGGTACGGCGTACGGGCTCAATCTGTTCGACGTCACTCAGCAACGCTTCTACCACTACTTCGCCGATCGTTCAGATCCAGGCAGCCTCAGCGACAGTTACGTGACGTCGCTGTTCCAGGACAAGTCCGGCGTGTTGTGGGTCGGGACGCGCTCAAGCGGTGCCAACAAATGGAACCCGCGCAGCTGGGGCTTTGGCCACTACGCACCTGACCAGCTCAGCGATGGCAACGTCACTTCGTTTGCCGAAGATGCCAACATGAATGTGTGGGTGGGCACGTTTGGCGGCGGACTCAACCGCATTGACCGAACGACGTCAACGGTGACCACGTTCACCCACGATCCCAAGGACCCGACCAGTCTGAGCGACGACCGAATCATGTCGCTACTGCTGGATCGACAAAACGATCTGTGGCTCGGCACCATGCAGGGTGGGCTCAATCGCATGGATCTGACCACCGGTCGCATGGAGCGATTTGGATACGTGGCTGATGATCCGAACACGCCAAGCTCGGACGGCATCATGTCCCTGTTTGAAGACCGCGACGGCCGGGTCTGGGTCGGCACGTTCGGCGGCGGCATCAACAGCCTTGATGTAGAAACCGGCGCCGTGAAGCGCTATCCACACAGCAAGAATGACGCAACGGGTCTTGCCAGCAGTCGCGCGACGTCTTTTGCACAGGACGCCCGCGGCCGGCTTTGGATTGGTACTGACGGCGGCGGACTCAATGTGCTGGATATTAATACCGGCGCTTTTCACCACTTCCGCAAAAACCTTTCCGACCCTGACTCGATCAGTGCCGATCGCATCTACGCGCTGCACGTCGATATCAAAGGTCGAATCTGGGTGGGCACCGAGGGCGGTGGACTCAATCAGGTCGTTGGCAGTAACGGACCGCTGGCGGATGTACGCTTTCGCAATCTCAGCCAGGGCGAAAACCCGGTCACCAACAACGTCGTGTACGGCATCGAATCCGATACGCAAGGTCATTTGTGGCTGTCAACGAACTACGGCCTCACGCAGTACATCCCGAATGTCGGCGTCGTGCGCACCTATCATCGCAGTCACGGGCTGCAGGATGAAGAGTTCAACTTCGGGGCCCACTATCGGAATTCACGTGGCGAGCTATTCTTCGGTGGCGCCAACGGGTTCAACGCTTTCTACCCGTCCGACCTCAAGATTAACGAGCTGGCGCCGGAAGTCATTATTACCGAGGTGTCGTTGCTCAATCAGCCCGTCGATACGCAGATGCCGCATTGGCAGGCATCCGATCTGCTGCTCGACTATCGTGACGACGTGATATCGTTCGAGTTCAGTGCACTGGATTTCACCGCGCCGGCGGAGAATCACTACTCGTACAAACTCGAAGGTTTTGATCCGGACTGGATCGAGGCCGGCTCGTTGCATCACGTGACCTATACCAACCTCGACGGCGGTGACTACGTGTTCCGCGTGCGGGCAGCCAACAGCGACGGTGTCTGGCAGGAACAGGGCGCGTCCATCGCGTTCCACGCTTCGCCACCGCCGTGGAAAACCTGGTGGGCTTATCTTGGCTATGCCGCCTGCGGCCTGCTGTTGCTGGGCACGCTGTGGCGCGCACAGCAAAAACGACTGTTGCGTGAAGCTGAGTATCGACGTCGCCTTGAACAGGATGTTCAGCACCGAACCAAAGAACTGGCACAGCGTAATGAAGAGCTGAAAAATCTAAACAAGCGCTTCCAGACGGCGAGTCTGACCGATCCGTTGACCGGGCTGCGCAATCGCCGCTATGTCTTTCAGGAAGTGGCCAAGGATATCGACGTGGTCCGACGGCGCTACCGCGATACTGGCCATGCCGGCGACAAGCCGAGTCAGTCCGATATGGTCTTCATGATGATCGACCTGGACAATTTCAAACCGGTGAACGACACCTGCGGACACGCCGCCGGCGACAAACTGCTGCTGCAGGTGCGCGATGTGCTGCTCGACGCGTGCCGCCAGTCGGACACCGTTATTCGCTGGGGCGGAGACGAGTTCCTGGTCATCGGGCGCTACGCCGACAGCGAACAAGCCGAGGCGCTCGCCGAGCGCATTCGCAGTTCCATGGCGAAGAAAGTGTATTCCATCGGAAGTGGCCAAGTGGCGCGTACCACCTGTTCGATTGGCATGGCGAGCTATCCGTTCGTACGCCAAAATCCGGACATGCTCGAATGGGAACAGCTCTTGAGTCTGGCTGATGCGGCCATGTACCGAGCCAAAACCCGGCGCAATGCGTGGGTCTCTTTCGTATCGACCCAGAGCAGTGGCAGCGTAGCGAACCCGTTCTACTCCTTCCGCGACCACTCGGAGCAGATGGTTGAGCAAGGCATGCTCCAGATCAATCAGTCCGACGACGAGTCGCAGGAAGCCTGCGCCTGAGCACAACTGACCTGACGGCGGCGTCACGCTCGGTGACGGTGCCGTTGGGCTTTAACCGACGATTATCAGCGCTACGTCACACTGACGACGCCGCGGCCCGGGCAGCGCGTCACCGCCAATATTCCCCCAACCTGCTGTAATTGACAGACTGAGGAGTGCGCCGCAATGGACCTTGGCGGGCGCCTGCCACCGGCATCAATCGACGACACGGAGTTGGAAATATTATGGCGGAGCGCGCAACATCGAAGCTTGCACTGGCAGTATGCATCGGACTCTCTTTCGGCGGGCACGTCGCACTCGATGGCGCCGCGGACAACGACCCGCTGGCCAACGCGAAACCAACGGCGGTCGCATCGACATCCGCAGTCGCCGATCGGACACTGAGAACAACGCCGCAGGCCACTGCGCACGCGTCGCCAGTTGCCGACGTCACCGTCCCGCCCGACACGCTGCAGCGCCCGGCCAGAACTGCACGCAATCACTGGAACGATCTTGACGGCCTGCCTGACGATGCCACGCGCTCGGACGCCGCCAAAACCGCCGAAGAACTCGCCGCATCGACCCGTTTCACCGTCGGCGATCATGGCATGGTCGATCTGGTACTCGCGTACGCAGATCGCGCTGTGATGAGCGACCTCGAAGAGCGTGTCGAACAAGCTGGCGGCCTCATCACTCGCCGCTATGAACAACTATCGATGAGCAGCGTACGCGTACCGGCAGGTGCCGCCGACTTGTTCGCTGACAACGCGGGTGCCATGTCAGCCGTCGACGATCAGCCCGTACGCTTTCTGTCCGACGTCGCCCGCAAGACCGCCAACTTGCCGGCCAGCCATTCGCTGGATCACGTGACGCCGGACGATGACGTCGTGGTTGCGGTGCTCGATTCCGGTGTGGCCAATCACGCCGACGTCAACCTGATCGGCCGCGTCAATATCATCGCGCCGGCCACCAACGTGGCCGTCGCGCAGTACGACGATCAGAAACTGGAGGCGCTGTACGTATTCGATGAGCAAAGCGGGACGACGGTCTTTGATCGCCAATCGGACGACCAAACCAGCGCCGCCAACATGCGACTGATGAATCCCTATGGCACGACGTGGCAGACCGATGAGTTGCGTTTCACTCAACCGACCTACGCCTACGGCCAGCAAACCTCCGCTGCTAACGCACAGTGCAAAGCCACCAATGCGGTGACGCTCGAGACCTGGATCAAGCCGGCCAGCGCCAACCAGAGTGGACCCGCGCGGATCGTTAGCCTCGCCAACTGGAGCGCAAGGATTAACTTCGCGCTGGAGCAAGACGGTGATCGCTACCAATTCCGCGTGCGTACCAACGCAAACCAATCCGGAGAAGTGGTGAAATCCGCTCGCTACAGTGTGGGCGCCAACCCTCAGCACGTTGTAGTGACGGCACAGGGCAGCGGGCTGGCCAAAATATTCGTCGACGGCGAGTTGCGCGGCACCACGCCGCTGTCTGGTTCGTTCAATAACTGGTACTCCGAAGGCTACGTGGACCTGGGCCACATGGATTCCCGGCGCAGCTGGGCTGGCAACTACGGCATGGTCGCGGTGCACTGCGACGTGCTCAGTCCAACACAAATCGCCGCGCACTACGCGCTTGGTCCCAAAGCGCTGCGCACCGATCACGACCCGCTGGGTCACGGCACGCACGTAGCCGGTGCCATCGGTGGTGACGGCAGTTTGTCGGGCGGAGCCTTTGCGGGCGTCGCCCCCGGCACCCCGATCTTTGACGTGCGCGTTCTGCGTCACGACGGTCGCGGCACGATGTCAGACGTTCTGGCCGGCCTGGACTGGATTCTGGCCAACCACCGTCAAAACAACATTCGCGTCGTGAACCTGTCGCTGGGTACGCAAGTGCGAACGTCAGCGAGCCATGATCCTTTGGTGCTGGCCACCGAAGCTGTCTGGAACGCCGGCCTGGTGGTCGTCGCGTCAGCGGGGAACCACGGCAAGCGCGGCTACTCTCACATCACCAGCCCGGGCAATTCGCGGAAAATTATTACCGTGGGCTCCGTCACGGATCGCGGGACTGTCGATCGTGCTGACGACTTCGTTTCCAGCTACTCGTCGCGCGGACCGACCGGTTTCGACAACATCATCAAGCCCGATCTGCTGGCCCCGGGCAATCGTTTTATCGCCCCGATTTCAACCAACGCGTACGTCAAAAGAGCCCGTCCAAACGCGTCGCCGCGTTGTGGTAGTGCGTGCGACGGCCACTACATGTCTCTATCCGGCACGTCGATGGCGGCAGGCGTCGTGTCGGGTGCAGCGGTGCTGATGTTAAGTCGGGACAGCTCGTTGAACAATGCGTCGGTCAAAGCGCGGTTGATGCGCTCGGCCAGCAAAGTGAACGAAGATCCTATCGTTGCCGGGGCTGGCGTGCTGAACATCGGCGCCGCGTTGCGCGACAACGGTTTCGCCTGGAACGCGCCCTCCCCTCGAATGATTCCGCAGCCTGACAGCGGCGGCATCATGATTGAAAACACCGCAGCCCTGTGGGGCGGCAACCAGTGGCAGGCCGGTGCGCTGTGGCCAATCGGCCAAGCCTGGAACGCGTCATCGAACGGCGTCGCGGGCAACAGCTACTTGTGGAGTGACAGCTACCTGTGGTCGGACAGTTATTTGTGGAGCGACAGCTACCTCTGGTCCGACAGCTACCTCTGGTCCGACAGCTACTTGTGGTCCGACAGCTACTTGTGGAGCGACAGCTATCTGTGGGCAGACAGCCTCACCGAAGACGCCGCGATTTCCGAGAGCCTGTAGAACAATAACAAATCATCGAACCTCCTTTAGACACCGGGCTAATACCTCGGTGTCTTTGTTTTTGTCCCTCGCTGCGACGTTTTATTTTACCTCGAATTAATTGAACTACGTCACACTTTTGATGCGATTTGCAGAGAGCCGGATCAACGCCACGTAAGGGCATTCCTGATGTAATGAATCGTCGTCGTCCTTCGTACACAAGAGCGCGCGACACGACGATGACTGACTTAATTTATTGACCGGAGCCCCCGACATCATGGTGGAAAAAGGAAACCCAAAACTCGCCCTTGCAATGTGCATTGGCCTGATCTTTGGCGGACGCATGGCGCTAAACAGCCTCGAGAAGGCTGACGAATCCAAAGCGTCCCCAGGTATTACCAACCCGACCGCGACCCTCGTGGCCGACACGGAAGCGTTAGCGCTCAGAGCGCCAAACGTACTGGCGGATGCGCCACGCGAACAACGTCCTGACCCCACGGATTTGGATCTGTCACCGGGCCCGCAAACGCTCGAAGCCCGCAATCACTGGAACGATCTCGATTACTCGACGGCCTCGCCCGATCGCGAAGGCGATATGGAAAACCAGGCGGCGTCGAACACGTCAACCCGCTTCACCGTCAACGACGGCATGGTCGACATGGTGCTGACGTTCGAAGACCGTGCTCAAATGGCGAACCTGCAACAACGCGTTGCCGACGCTGGCGGCACCATCACTCAGGAATACGAGCGCCTCGCGATGAGCGGCGTGCGTGTGCCGGCCTCCATGGCTGACCAGTTTGCCGATAACGCTGGCGCACTGTCGACCATCGACGACAGCCCGGTCCGCTTCCTGTCAAACTCCGCACGCAAAACGGCGCATCTGCCGGCAGTGAACTCACTTGATCACGTTGCCGCCGACAGTGACGTGGTGCTGGCCGTCATTGATTCGGGTGTCGCCAACCATGACGACATCAATCTGGTTGGGCGCGTCAACGTGATTCAGCCGGCGACCGAGAAGCTGAACAGCAGCTACAGCGACAATGACCTCGAAGCGCTTTACCTGTTCGACGAACTCGAAGGCGACACGGTTTTCGATCGCCGCGACGACCAAAACGCACAACCGATGAATCTGGTCCTCGACGATCCGAACAAAGCCACCTGGAGCAGCGAGCGTTTAAGCTTCGACGAGCCTACGCACGCGGTCGGTAGTGGTCTGAGCGCCGTCAATGGCCAGTGCGCAAACGCAAACGAAGTGACGTTTGAAGCGTGGATCGCACCGGCTAACGCAAGCCAGAACGGCCCCGCACGTATCGTGACGCTGGGCAACGGATCCGGTGGCATCAACTTTGCACTCGAGCAAGATGCAGATCGCTTCCGCTTCCGCGTCCGCACGCAAAGCAACGCTGCCGGTGAAACTGTCGTGACGTCCGGTCAAAGCGTCAGCGCTTCGATGCAGCACGTCATGGTGACTGCGAAGGGCAACGGCACAGCGAAAATCTTTGTCGACGGCGCTCTTAGTGGAACCGCACCGGTCAACGGTTTGTTTGGTAACTGGATCAACGACGCGTTTGTGACGCTCGGCAGTGCTGACAACAACAACGCGTGGCTGGGTGATTTCGGCATGGTCGCCGTGCACTGCGACGAACTCGCAGCTGGCAAGGTCGCCCAGCACTTCAATGCCGGTCAGACCCCGTTTGTCACGGACCAGGATCCACTGGGCCACGGCACGCACGTCGCGGGTATCGCCAGTGGTGACGGCGGCGTGTCAGCCGGCGCTTACCCCGGCATGGCACCAGGCGCCAACATCTTTGACGTGCGCGTGCTGCGTCACGACGGTCGCGGCAGCGTCTCGGACGTCCTGGCTGGACTGGACTGGGTGCTGGCCAACCACGCTCAGCACAACATTCGTGTGATCAACATGTCACTGGGTAAGGCGGTCGAAGTACCTGCCGCTCAGGACCCGCTGGTCATCGCTACTGAAGCGGTCTGGGACGCTGGCGTCGTGGTCGTCGCATCAGCCGGTAACTACGGCAAACTCGGCTACTCGCACATCACCAGCCCCGGCAACTCGCCCAAGATCATTACGGTAGGTTCCGTGACCGATCGCGGCACCGTGGACCCGAGCGACGACTACGTGTCGAGCTTCTCGTCACTGGGCCCAACGGGTATCGACCGGATCATGAAGCCTGACCTGCTCGCGCCAGGTAACCGCTTCATCGCTCCGATCTCACGCAACGCCCACTTCAAGACGGCCCTGCACAACGCGATTCCGTCCTGCGGCGGCAACTGCGACGGTCAGTACCTCGAGATGTCCGGGACCTCCATGGCCGCGGGTGTTGTTTCCGGCGCTGCAATCCTGATGCTCAGCAAAGACCCGACGCTGAACAACGCCACGGTCAAAGCGCGCCTGATGCGCTCGGCGACCAAGCTGGATGTCGATCCAATTATTGCTGGCGCAGGAGTCCTCGACGTCGCTGCAGCACTGAACGACTCCGGTGTGGTCACCAGCGCTCTGTCGCCGCGGATGATTCCGGCGGCCAATGGCAACGGTGTAATGATCGAAGACACGGCCCAACTGTGGGGCGGCGCTGAATGGTCGGCGGCTGCACTGTGGACCGACGCCAGTGCCTGGCAGGCAAGCGGCAGCGGTACAGTCGGCGCCAACAGCTACTTGTGGGCCGATAGCTACCTCTGGTCCGACAGCTACCTTTGGAGCGACGGCCACGAGTCGCAAGCACTCTAAGACACTCCCCTCTGACCTACTGGTCAACCACGATGCCGGGCTGCAAAGCCCGGCATTTTTTTATGCCACGCACAAAAAAGGGGATGAGGCTCGATACCTCATCCCCGTTTAGTGCCTCTGCGCTTCCTTCGTCGCGGGGTTAACCGCGTCGCC
>JBGCFP010000146.1:0-3979 GCA_045107005.1 Gammaproteobacteria bacterium | reverse complement strand
CGACAGTCACGACAGCGGACCCGTAAGAACCCGTGCTCAAGGCGCCCGCACTTGAGAAAGTCGACAAACTCACGGTGCACAAAGTTGGGCAGCGCACGGCCCTGACGACGCATAAGTTCAGCGAACGCCGGATAGTAATCTGCGACCAGAACCAGTTCGAGCCGCGGTGCCGGCCACGCGCTTGCCGCGCCGGCTTGGTGCAATCACAGCGCGGAACGTGCTGTTCGGAGCAAAGATGCCGTGGTAGCGGGTGAGGTTGACGCCGGGCCTTGGAATCAGCGCGGCGAGCCTCGCAATGAAATCCAACGGCTCAAAAAGCACGTGCGTCGTGCCATCGCGCCACGGCGTCTTGAACGCATAGCGCACGAGTCCCTCGCGGGTCAGCGAGAGGCGCGAGCTGGCCAGGGCGGGGCGGGCGATGTAGCGGCAGAGTCGCTCGATCTTCTCGCGCTCATTGGCCCGGGCCGCGACGCCCGCGTGCAACGAGAACCCGGCAGCGGTGGCCAGGTTACTACGCGCGTCGCCGTCGTCCTCCCAGGCGGGCAGCGTCTGCAGCGTGAACGCCTTGCGGCCTTGGTTGGGTCCAACGGCGATGCGATAGGTAATGGAATGGCCGGCCAGGTCGTCCATCGGCGTTGCCTGCTCGTCATCGAAGTCGAGCCAAGCGCTCTGGGCGTCGCGCACAAGTACGCCGCGACGCTCGAGGTGGCGGAATTGTGTGCTTAAGGTCGGCAGCCAAAGCGAAAATGGACCGATTCCGGGCCTGTTGAAAATAACTCAAAGTTTGATTTATGCTTGAAGCGTAGCGACGAAGGATCCGATGGAGATCTGGTGTCGCTCCTGAATGTCACCCCATGGACGGCGGTAACTTCACATGGACCACAATGACCTCGACCGTTTGTCCTGACATTTTTCTGAGCGACGCCAACTAAATGATTTTTGCTACAGCTTTCTCAACAGCATTGCCGGGGTTTAACGCCGGTTGATCCCGGATTATGAGTATCGACACAAATCGGCGACTTGTTGGTTAGGGAGACAGACATGAAAGAATGGAAATTTTTCATACGAGTGCCTCGCTGGACTCTCACTAGTATCGCATTTGCGGCATCGACCGCGGTTGTGGCGGATGAAGTGGACATGTTCAGCCGTGCAAACTGCATCAACAATGAGTCAATCACCTACAATTTTTTTGACCCGCCGCAATGGCGATTGACGTTCAGCATTCACTTCGACACTCAAAATAACTACCAGTCCAGTTATGTTGCCAGTGGACCCTTGGCGTTTTGCGATTTTTCTGGTTGCTGGTACCAGTATCAGTATACGACGCGTGCAGCAGCAGTAGATTGGGGTGCCGGTGGTGTTCCTGGAGTGTCAGATCGCTGGTTCGTCAACGGTGACCACAGGCATTTTTATCCAGGTGTTGGTTTCACCCACTATCCAACGGCAGCGAGCGATTGCAACCTGAGCTTTGATCAATTCGGATGAACCATGTGTACTAAAGGAGTTAGGACAATGCAAAATCACGTTTTTATTATTTGTGCCGCGGTCTTGACCGTTTCGACCACAGTGACCTTTGCTCAGGGCTCTGGCGCACCCCGTGCCGCTTTGCCTGATGAACTGCAAAGCGCCCACGAGTCGGCGAAACAACAACTCCGTGGCAGGGGCTACTTCGAGCAACTCGACCGGGTCCCGGAATCAGAGTACGTATTGACGCGCATCGAGCAACGACGCGTTGAGTTCGAGCGTCAAAACCGGGCTCTAAACCCCGAGGACCTTGGCTACTACAGCATGGAGCAATACGATGCCCGTCGCGCTCCTTTCAAGCTTCATCGTGTGCCTAACCAAGTGGTCCGCGCCGGTTCGAAAAATTACGTTCTGCCTTCCAAGATTCGGGTACGTCGGATCTACACGCAAACGGAATTTGGCACGTTACTAGTTGAGCAGGGCGGCGGCGGCATTACGCTTGATGAACCGAATGTCGATATCGGGGGGCAAAAAGCAAAACTCGTTACCACACGTCACGATGACGACAAATGGGCCACTACTGTTTATGCCAGTGGCAGCGGTTTTGTCTTTCGTGTCGAAGCCAATCGGCGCTTGGTTGGTGATGAGCTCGATCGCTATCTGGCCTTCGTAACGAGCATTGTTACCGATAGTTAATTTCATACGCACAGTGGGCGGGGCTTAACGGCTCCGCCCTTTTTGCCAGTATCGGACCAAGGCCAGCGCGAAGAGCGCAAAAGGGGTGATCAAAATCATCGCATATTGCCAGACACGGGCGCGCAGCAAATGCTCTGTCAGCGGACTAAGAAAAACAACGGTGATGGTGACCACAATCAGTGTGGCTAACCCAAGGCGCCATGCACCGCGCAGCACCCCAATCGCTGCAATCAGAAGCGCAAACAACGATGCAAAAACTGCCGGCGTGAAGGCGGCAGCGCTCGGTATGGCGGCAAGTAAGGAAAGCACAAGCGCAGTGACACCGAAATACACGAGGGATACTCCTGGCTAGCCAAATGGTCTTGATGCGTCAAAAGGTACTGGCTTTAGGTAACGCGGTAAAGAACAGATTGACATAGGCAGAGGGTTTGATGTTGTTCGCGACCCTTCCAGATGCATCCAGACAACCTTTGGTCTTGTGTCAGCATCCAATCAATATCATGATCAGAGCCTTGCCGCCCGCGCCACTTTGGCTTGAGTGACTCGTTACTGACCGGACTCGTTTTTATGCGCCGCTATCCTTCTCGCCGACGCCGCTCCAGAGGACGTCTGGGCATTGGCCTGCGTCTTATACCCGTTGGCCTGTTTGCGCTCTATCTCTTGTTTTATTACTTCTCGAATCGTGAGTCGGTGCCGGTGACCGGGCGCAAGCAGCTGGTGGATATCTCGCGTGAAGAGGAGGTGTCGCTTGGTCTGGCGTCGTATCAGGACATTTTGTCCAAATCGAATCTGGTGCGCGAACGGAGACGACGTAATCACCATGCCCCAATAACTTCTGCACGGGCTTCGTCGCCTACTAAATCCATATAGATAGCAGTGGTTTCTAAGTTGGAATGCCCCAAGAGCTTTTGAACGAGGCGCGGGTTACGAGTCTGCATGGCCATACGAACCCCGAAGCCAGGGCGCAAGCCTTTAGGCGTTGCGTGATCGCCTGATATGCCTGCCGCTTCCATCACTGCCCAAATATGTTTAGTCGCCTGTGTTCTGCCCCACGACCATAGCGCCACGGTTTTTAGCTTCGTGGTACGGCGGGCTTTGCAGACGCTGTGGACCAGCTCGATCGCATCGAGCAGCGTGTCAGGGCAGGGGACTGAGCGGTACTTCACCTTGTCGCGCTGTTTTAGGGTACGAAAGGTAATTGATTTGTCGGACAGATCAACCCGTTCAGGAGTCAGCTCTAACGCTTCTGAAATCCGGCACCCCGTGTAAGCCAGGGTTAAGCAGAAGGTGCGAACCTCCGCGCGCTCATGCGCATTGGCGCTAGCGATAAATCTGCCCTGCTCCTCGGCGGTCAAGTATTTGGGGACGATAGAGGATTGGGGAATTATCGTACGCTAAGAGCGTGAATGTATTGAATTGAATGGAGTTCGCCTTCAATCTAGATACTGAACCCCTTGGCAGCAGCTCCGAGTATCTGCCCCACAGTTTCACATATCACTGCTCGACCAGTTTCTGCCCCCGCACTCTTTACAGCCTCGCTGAGTTTTGTCCCCAGCGGCTCATCAAGTCCGCTAGGAGTGGCATTCATTGCCGAGAGTGCCTGGGAGGTTAGTTGGAATTGACCTTTGCCGTTTTCATCTCCACCGCGAATGAATCCCTCATCTTGAAGCCACTGTTTTGTGGCCTCAAGAAAAGGCAAATAGTCCATGCCTGATTCCAATTTCTCAAATCTTGGTTCAGTGTCTTGTTCCCCTATTAAAAGATCTGGTCTCGGGTGTGGCTCTGGGTACGTAATACCAACTTCCATTCGTTCTGCAAT
>JBGCFP010000145.1:0-3387 GCA_045107005.1 Gammaproteobacteria bacterium | reverse complement strand
CGTGATTGACAGCGGCCTGGCGCGCATCGGCCGCTATTCCCATCGCAGCAAGATGCAACGTCTGCCCATTGAGCCGGTGGCGCAGGCCAATCTGGATCAACGCGCGGGACGCTGTGGTCGCCTCGGCCCCGGCGTGTGCATCCGGTTATTTGACGAGGAGGAAATGCAGCAGCGTCCGGCGTTTGAAGCGCCGGAAATCCAGCGCAGTAACCTCGCGGGCGTGATTTTGCAGATGGCGCATCAGCGTCTCGGGCGGATCGAGACGTTCGATTTCATGGATCCACCTGACGATCGGCTGATCCGCGATGGTTACACCGTGCTGCGCGAACTGCGTGCGCTCGACGAAGACGATCAAATCACCTCGCTCGGTCGTCGGATGGCGGCGCTGCCGCTCGAGCCACGATTGTCACGCGCTCTGCTCGCGGCGGAGACGTTTGGCTGTCTGGATGAGGGTTTGATTGTCGTCAGCGCGCTTGCCGTACCCGACGTAAGGGAACGACGCGAGGACAGCGCGGCGTCGCCTTCTTACGTGGATGCCAAATCCGACTGGACCACGCGACTTAATCTGTGGCGTGAGTTGCACAGCCTGGGTTCGGCCTCTGCCCAGCGTCGCTGGTGCAAAGATGCCGGGGTGTCGTGGTTGCGGGTTCTGGAGTGGCGCGATGTACAGCGACAGCTGCGTGCCGTGGCCAAGGAACGCAAGTTAGGCATCAACGAGCGCGCCGCCGACGCACCGGCTCTGCATCGGGCTCTTCTGACGGGCTTTATCAGTCACATTGGTGAACGCCTGGACAACCGCAATTACCGCGGCGCGCGCGGTCGCAGCTTCGCCATTTTTCCCGGGTCGCCTGTCGCGCGCGCCGCGCCACCCTGGGTCGTGGCCACCGAGATGATCGAGACGTCGAGGGTCTTTGGTCACGGCGTCGCGGCGGTCAAGCCCGGCTGGATCCTGGAAGCGGCCGATCACCTGGTACAGCGGGAACCGTTTGACGCCGTGTGGTCAGCGGGGCAGGGTCGCGCGACGACGCGACAGCGGGCCGTTGTCTTTGGCTTGTCCATCGAACTGCGCCAGCGCGTTCCACTGGCCCCCATCGATGCCCCCGGTGCTCGAGCACTGATGATCGAGCATCTGTTGGTACGTCCACCAGCACCGGCGCGCGGTGGAGTCGCGGGCTTGCCGTTGAGTGCCCACAACCGATCAATGCTGGCCAAAGCGGCAGACTGGGAGTGCCGCGTCAGACGCACGTTGCTCGACGAGGCCGCATTGTTTCGCTTCTTCGAACAAAAGGTGCCGCGCAAGGTCGTCGATCAGAAGTCGTTTTTGAGCTGGTACAAGAAACTCGACAAAGCGGCGCAAGCGACGCTGCGGCTGCAAGATGGGGATGTCGGTCTCGATCAGTTGCCGTCGTTGGCGTCCTTTCCCAGCGAGTTTGTCAGCGGTCGTAACCAGCTTCCGTTGCGCTACGAATTTCTGCCCACGTCGGACACGGACGGGGTAACGCTTTCCCTGCCGCTTCCGTTGCTGGCGCAAATTGGAGCCGGGACGTTGGAGTGGCTGGTTCCCGGGTGGCTACCTGAGAAAGTGGAACGTCTGTTGCGGTCGCTGCCCAAAGCGAAACGAAAAAAACTGGCGCCGATTGCGCAAACGGCCGCGCAGTTTGTGGCAGAGACGGTGGGCGAACAGGGCGGCTTCCCGGAAGAATCGCTGCGTCAGACGCTGGCCGACTACGTGCGTCGCCGACTCGGCGAGCCGTTCGTTCCCGATGATCTGCGAATGGACGCCCTGGACCCGTATCTGAACGTGCGCATCGAACTGCTGGACACCGGCGGCCAGGTTGTCGACGCGTCGCGTGACGTGTTGTCTTTGGCCGCTCGTCATGGCGCGGCGAGTCACGTTGTGCGGGCGCCCGATTCGAGTTTTGAACAAGGCCAGGTCAGCAAGTGGTCGTTCGGCGATTTGCCCGATCAGGTGGAGACGCGTCACGGCTCGGTCACGGTCAATGGCCGACCGGCGCTGGCGGAGAAACAGGGTGCCGTCTCCTTGCGTGTGTTCGCGGATGTCGAACACGCGGATCGCACGCACGCGCAGGGTGTTGCGCGACTAACCTTATTACAGCTGCGCGACAAGCAGCGATACGTGCAGCGCCGGTTGCCCGACGCCAATTCACTAACGTTGCGTTACGCGGCCCTGGGCGACACCGATCAGCTGTTTGACGATATCGCGCTCGGCGCAATCCGCGCGTTGGCGCCGCAGTCTCTGTCGAGCGTACGCACGCAGCAACAGTTTGAAGCGCTCGTAAACGTCGCCCGCCAGCAGCTGATTGCCAAAGCCAACGAACTCGGCGCACTGGCACAGGAAATTTTGTCGGGGCGTCAGGCGGTGTTAAGTGCGATCACGAAGAAACTGGAAGCGGCGCACCCTGCAGTGATCGCCGACATACTGTCCCAAGTGGAAAAAATGGTGCCGCCGCGATTTTTGCGCGACACGCCGACCGAATGGCTGGACCACTTGCCGCGCTATCTGAATGCGGCACTGCGCCGCCTTGAGCGCCTGACGCGCCACGGTGGCGAGAATCAACACCACAGGCAAGACGTTGTAGCGCGCTGGCAACGCTATCTGGCCCTGAGCGATGAGACGCTGCAGTTGCGCCTGACCGACTGGCGCTGGTTGCTGGAGGAATACCGGGTGTCGCTGTTTTCTCAGCCGATCAAGACGTCGCGGCCGGCATCGGCAAAGCGCCTGGATGTGGCGTGGGATCGAGCGATGCAGGGTTGATATACTCCGCCGCTCAATCTCTTGGGACATCTTTTCATGCTTAACGAATATCGCCGTCGACTGGCCCGGCCCGTTTCGATTCCCGTTCGAGCGGCGGCGCTGCTGGCGCTGACAGCGGTCTTTGGCTGCGCCGATGCGGCTGAGCCGGCGGCGACGTCGGACAGCATCGCGACCAACGCACCGCGCGCGCAGCTAAATGGCCCGGCGGTACCGACGCACTATTCGTTGGCTTTAACAGTGCTGCCCGAAAAAGATCGCTTTGATGGCGAAGTCACGATCGATGTCACGCTGAGCGAGCGCGTCGAAGGGCTGTATTTGCACGGCAATAATTTGAACGTGACGCGTGCTGGCGTGCGTTTGGCGAGTGGCGCCAGCGTTCGCGCGAGCTACCGTCAGCTCACTGAGGATGGCATCGCGTACGTGGCGTTTGGCCGTCCGGTTGACGCCCAGGATATCGCGCTGGAATTTACCTACGACGCTCCGTTTGATCGACAGTTGCTCGGGCTGTATCGCGTGGACGAAGACGGTCGCTCCTACGCCTTTACGCAGTTCGAGTCCATTTTCGCGCGCAAGGCGTTTGTCAGTTTTGATGAACCCGAGCACAAGACCCC
>JBGCFP010000144.1:0-10410 GCA_045107005.1 Gammaproteobacteria bacterium | reverse complement strand
AGCGTAGTTAACGACAAGGGGCGCCAGGATGTCATCACTATCCGTCAAAGAGCAGGTCTCTGAGCAAGAGTGGGCCACGCGCGTCGATCTCGCCGCTTGCTATCGACTGGTTGCGCTGCACGGCTGGGACGATCTGGTTTTCACGCACATCTCCGCCGCGGTGCCCGGTCCGGAGGAACATTTCCTGATCAACCCGTACGGATTGCTGTTCGAGGAAATCACGGCGAGCTCGCTGGTCAAGGTGGATTTGGGCGGCAACATCGTCGACGAATCACCGCATCCGATTAACCCGGCGGGCTTTGTCATCCACAGCGCCATTCACGAAGCACGCACCGATGTGGGCTGCATCATTCACACTCACACCGAAGACGGCGTGGCGGTCTCGGTGCAAAAAGACGGGCTGCTGCCGCTGTGTCAGACGGCGCTGTTTCCGGGTATTTCGCTGTCTTATCACGACTACGAAGGTGTCGCGCTGCTCGACGATGAAAAACCGCGTCTGGTCGCGGACATGGGCGACACGGCGTTCCTGATTTTGCGCAATCACGGTTTGCTGACGGCCGCGGCAAGCATTCCCGACGCGTTCCTGCAAATGTTCCTGTTCGAAAAAGCCTGCGCCATTCAAATCAAGGCGCAGGCCGGTGGCGGGCCGCTGCAACCGGTGGACCCCAGAATTCAAGCCGGTATGCAGGCCCAAGCGGCACAAGTCACCAAAGGATTGGGCGGTCATCTGGCCTGGCCGGGGCTGCTGCGCAAGCTCGATCGCAGCGACCCGTCGTTCCGCGAATAGCGCGCCCGCACGGCCAGCGCCGACGTCAGTGCTTTTCTGCTAGCCTTAGGCCTCGTTTTCACCATTTTGGAATGCTCATGTTACCGATCAAGCGCGCGATACTTACCCTCCTTTTAAGCCTCTGCGTGACGGTCACCGCCGCAGATCTTGGCGACGATATTCGAAAAGACTACGACGCACATCTGGGTGCGCTGTTCGAGCATTTCCACCGCAATCCCGAGCTGTCCACACTGGAAACGAAAACCGCTGCGCGCCTTGCCAAAGAATTGGGCGACGCGGGCTTCGATGTCACCGAAGGCGTGGGGGGTACGGGCATTGTCGCGATCATGGAAAACGGCAAAGGCCCAACGGTGATGATGCGCGCCGATATGGACGGCTTGCCGGTGCCGGAAATGTCCGGCCTGGAATACGCGTCCAAGGCGCGCCAGGTGGACTGGAACGGTAACGAAATGCCGGTCATGCACGCGTGCGGTCACGATGTCCACATCACCAGTCTGGTGGGCACGGCACGACGCATGGCCGATCGTCGCGACGAGTGGTCGGGACGTCTGATGCTCATCGGCCAACCTGCCGAAGAGGCGTTTGGCGGCGCGCGCATCATGATGAAAGACAATCTCTGGCAGCGCTTCGGCCAGCCCGACTACGCGATGGCGTTTCACGTCTCGGCGCAAACGCCGACCGGCAAACTCGAAGCGGTGGTGGGCTCGCCGTACTCAGGCGTCGATTCGGTCGACATTCTGATCCACGGCATCGGTGGTCACGGTGCGTCCCCACACACCACCGTTGATCCGGTCGTGCTCGGATCGCAAATTGTGGTGGCGTTGCAAACGGTCGTGAGCCGCAACTTGCCACCGCGCGAACCCGGTGTGATCACCGTCGGCTCGTTCCACAGTGGCACCAAACACAACATCATTTCGGACGAAGCGCGTTTGCAGGTCACCGTGCGCAACGAGAGTCTGCAAACTCGCAAGCTGTTGCTCGAGGGCATTAAGCGCGTGGCGATCAACCTCGGCCGCGCTGCCGGTCTGCCGGAAGACAAACTGCCGGAAGTGACTGTCCGCGAGGGCGACAACTATCCGCCGACGCTTAACGATGTCGACCTGACCCGGCGTCTGCGCGGCGTGTGGACCGCAGCGCTTGGCGACGACATTTTGGTTGAGAAAAAGCGCCTCGGCATGGGCGCTGAGGACTTCCCGTTTTTCACGACGGATCCGTACATCCCAAGCACCTATTTTGTCGTCGGTGGCACGCCACAGAGCGCGTTTGATATCGCCGCGGCGGGCGGCCCCGCGGTGGCGTCGCATCACTCGCCCATTTTCAAAATCGAGCCCGAAGCCTCGGTTCGTCTGGGCGTGGAATCAACGGTACTGGCGCTGATGGATCTGCTGCCGGTTCAGTAGTCGAGTGGGCAAACGGCCCACGGGCCGTTACACTCGTGAACAGCACGGGAGAGTCGGCGCCCACAATTTGCGGGAGCGTTGCCATGCACAGAATTTTTGCCACACTGTTGATCGGTCTGATGCCGATGAGCTTCGCTGCCAACATGGATGCGCCACCGGCGGCTGAGCCCGAGCGGGAGCAAGTAGCGCCAGGCATGACGGTTGAGCGTCTGACCGCCATCATCGCGCTCATCGACGAAGACCTGCGCGTCGAGGGCAACGTCGTGGAATTCGCCGTGGAAGGCTATGCGCTGGTGATGGTGTTTGACGTCGCCGCCAACCGCATGCGGCTGATGTCACCCATCGCCAAAACCGAAGAGCTGCCCGAAGGCGAGTTGCTGCGATTGATGCAGGCAAATTTCGACAGCGCGCTGGATGCCCGCTACGCGATTGCCCAGGGCGCGCTGTGGGGGCTATTCGTTCACCCGCTGTCCGAGTTGTCCGAAGAACAATTTGTGACCGCCATTGGTCAGACCGTTAACGTGGTCGCCACGTTTGGCGACGGGTACAGCTCGGGCGTGTTCATGTTTGGCGGTGGCGACAGTGGCGCCATCGAACGACGCAAACTGATCGACAGTCTGAGAGAAAAAATCAAAACCTGATCTTGATCACGCAACAGTTTTTTGGAGAAAAGCATGACGTTTATTCCGCGCATTGGCGGCTTGGTGCTGACGATTGCGGCGCTTAACGTGAGCGGCGGTGATCGCATTACCGGCGAGCCGTTCGCCACGCGTTCCGAAGTGATCGCGCAACGCGGTATGGCGGCGACCAGCCAACCGCTGGCCACCCAGGCTGCGCTCGACATTCTTAAAGCCGGCGGGAACGCGATCGACGCGGCGATTGCTGCCAACGCGGTTCTTGGTCTGGTTGAACCCACGGGCAACGGCATCGGCGGCGATCTGTTTGCGATTGTCTGGGAAGCCAAATCGAAAAAACTGCACGGCCTGAACGCGAGTGGTCGCTCGCCCAGGAGTCTGGACCTGGCTTACTTCAAAGAGCAGGGCATGGACAAGATTCCGTCTCACGGCCCGCTGCCGGTCAGCGTACCGGGTGCGGTTGACGGTTGGTTTGAACTCCACGAACGTTTTGGCGAAATGCCCATGTCCGCGATTCTCGAGCCGGCCATCGATTACGCCGAAAACGGTTTTGGCGTCACCGAAGTGATTGCTTACTACTGGAATCGCAGCGTGCCCATTCTCGAAGCGTTTCCGGGTTTTCGTGAGACGTACATGCCGAAGGGGCGGGCGCCAATGAAGGGCGAAGTGTTTCGCAACCCGCGTCTGGCCAAGACACTGCGACGTCTGGCACAGGAAGGTCGTGATGTTTTCTACCGCGGCGACATGGCGCGTGAGATCGACACGTACATGCGCGAGAACGGTGGCTTCCTGCGCTATGAAGATATGGCCGCGCACACCTCGGAGTGGGTGGCGCCGGTCTCCACTGATTATCGTGGCTACACCGTCTGGGAGCTGCCGCCCAACGGCCAGGGCATTGCCGCGCTGCAGATTCTCAACATCCTCGAAGGCTACGACATCGCCGCGATGGGCCACGACAGCGTCGAATACCTGCATCACTTCGTCGAAGCGAAAAAACTGGCGTTCGAAGATCGCGCCAGGTTTTACGCCGACCCGGCGTTTGTCGACATTCCCGTTGCGAATCTGATCAGCAAGGAATACGCGACCGAGCGTCGCGCGCTGATTGACTCGGACAAAGCGGCCACGGATTACCCGGCTGGCGACGCCAGGCTTGAAGACGGCGACACGATTTATCTCACCGTCGCGGACAGCGACGGCAACATGGTATCGCTGATCCAGAGCAACTACCGCGGTATGGGTTCAGGCATGACGCCGGGCAAGCTGGGCTTCATCCTGCAGGATCGCGGTGAGCTGTTTAGCCTCGATCCCACTCACGCCAATGTGTACGCGCCGGGCAAACGTCCGTTTCATACCATCATCCCGTCGTTCGTCACGCTCGACGGCGAGCCGTTGATGAGCTTTGGCTTGATGGGCGGCGGCATGCAGCCCCAAGGTCACGCGCAGATCGTCATCAACCTGGTCGACTTCGGCATGAACCTGCAGGAAGCGGGCGATGCGGCGCGTGTTCGCCACGACGGGTCTTCGGAGCCCACGGGCGAGGTCATGACTGACGGCGGTACCGTCAATCTGGAATCCGGGTTTTCAGAAGCCGCACGTGTTGGCCTGGAGAAACTTGGACACAAGGTCAAAGTCGGCGCGTCCGGTTACGGTGGCTATCAGGCGATCTGGTGGGACAAGGAAAACGGTGTGTATCTCGGCGCGTCGGAATCGCGTAAAGACGGGCACGCCGCTGGCTACTGATTAGAAGATGGAGCTGACCGCACTCTCTGCCTGGGGGGCAACGTTTTGTCTCGAGAAAAAACGTATCAAGCGCGATCAGCTCCAAAGCTGAGCGGTTAGTACTCTTCTTCGCCAGAGCGAATTTCGCGTTTGAATTCGCCCTTGGTCTTGCGCGCTTTTTCACGCTGCTCTTCAAGCCGGGCCAATTCTTCACGCGCGCGATTCTCGGCGTCCAGGCGTGTCTGTTTCGCCGCCTCGGCCGCTTGTTCTGCGCGGCGCCGAGCCGCGTCTTCCAGATCGTCCGCGGCGTTTCGGGCGCGGTCGAGCGTTTCCCTGGCCGAGTCGCCAATGTTCTCGGTGGTTGAATCAACGCTGTCCATGACCTTGGTGCCGGCGTCCTTGACCCCTTCCATGGTCGATTCGACCGTGTCCTTGGACTGGTCAATCTCTTCGCTGCTGCAGGCGCCCAGAGCGGCGCATACGAGCACAACGGGTAGCAATCTTTGCATGGTGTTCTCCTTGGGTTTCGAAAGGTCGGTTCGCCCGGCGCGACGTAATGATAGTCTACGACGCGGGCGCTGATCATCGTGGCAGGTAAACATTTGTTTCTGTAGTCTTGAACGTAAGGCGAGTGGGTCGGCAACTCCGCCAATCCAGGAAGTTTAGCAGCCCGGCGTCGGTTGTTAAGGCAACGCTTGTGACGTGGCGCGCATTTTTTGATGAACATTGAGGTCCAGCATGAAAGTTACCGCTCAGCACCGCTATAACTGTTCGATTGACGAGCTTTACGCCCTGTTTATTGACAAGCAGTTCTACCTCGACAAGTTCACCGCTTGCGGTGCGCGCAACGTCAAAATCAACAAGGCCGCGGCCACCGACGACGGGTTTGTCGTCGCCAGCGAGCGCGATGTGCCAGCGGATGTGCCGGGCGTGCTCAAGAGTTTTCTCGGCGATTGGAACACGATTGCACAGACTGAGAGCTGGGAAGGCGACCCGGGCGACGAGTACTACAACGATTTTGAAATCGCCGCGCAGGGCGTACCGGTGGAGATGAACGGCACGATGAATTTGATGCCGGACGGCGACGGTTGTGTCAACGATATCGAAATCGAGATCAAGTGTTCGATTCCGCTGGTGGGCAAGAAACTCGCTCAGTTTGTCGCCAGCGACACCGAGAAAACGCTGGCTGCCGAATACGAATTTACGCAGACCCGAACGGGCTGACGCGCGGCGGATCCAGCGCGTCACCCGAAACCAAACGCGTTAGCGCGTCGCGCGTTTCTTTCGCGTTGTTTTCTTGCCCGCGCCTTTTTTCGCCGACGCGAGCAGCGGCTTGAGATACTGGCCGGTGTAAGAGCCCTTAATCTTGGCCACGTCTTCCGGCGTGCCTTCAGCCACCACTTCGCCGCCACCATCACCGCCTTCCGGGCCGATGTCGATGATCCAGTCGGCCGTTTTGATCACGTCGAGATTGTGTTCGATGATCACAATCGTGTTGTCGCGCTCGCGCAGTCGTTGCAGCACGGTGAGCAGTTGAGCGATGTCGTGAAAGTGCAGGCCGGTCGTCGGTTCGTCGAGCAGGTACAGCGTGTTTCCCGTTGCACGTTTTGACAGTTCCTTGGCGAGCTTCACGCGCTGCGCTTCACCACCTGAGAGCGTCGTGGCGTTCTGGCCCAGCTCAACGTAAGTCAGGCCGACATCCATCAGCGTTTGCAGCTTGCCAGCGATCACCGGCACGTTCTTGAAAAACTCGTTGGCGTCCTCCACGGTCATGCTCAACACTTCGTGGATGTTCTTGCCTTTGTAGCGAATCGACAGCGTCTCGCGGTTATAGCGCTGACCGTGGCACACGTCGCAGGGCACGTAGACATCGGGCAGGAAGTGCATCTCCACGCGAATGACGCCGTCGCCGCGGCACGCTTCGCAGCGACCACCCTTGACGTTAAAGCTGAAGCGCCCCGGCTTGTAGCCGCGCGCGCGAGCTTCCTGCGTGCCCGCGTACAGATCGCGAATCGGTGTGAACAGACCGGTGTAGGTCGCGGGGTTCGAGCGCGGCGTGCGGCCAATCGGGCTCTGACTGATGTCGATCACCCGATCGATCTGTCCAATCCCGTTAATCTTCTTGAACGGACGAGGCATGGCCGACGCGCCGTTGAGCGAGCGCGCGATGTGGCGATACAACGTGTCGTTAATGAGTGTCGACTTACCCGAGCCGGAAACGCCGGTCACGCAGGTCATCAGACCAACGGGAATCTTGACCGACACGTCTTTAAGATTGTTACCCGTCGCGCCAATCACCGACAGGAAACGGCCGGGTCTGATGGGTTTGCGCGAGTCCGGTACTTCAATGCCGCGTCGTCCGCTCAGGTACTGACCGGTGAGCGACTGCGCGTTGCTGATCACCTGTTTCGGCGTACCTTGGGCGACCACCTGGCCGCCGTGAACGCCGGCGCCGGGGCCAATGTCGACCACGTGATCGGCACTGCGAATCGCTTCTTCATCGTGTTCCACGACCAGGACCGTGTTGCCCAGGTCGCGCAGATGAAACAGCGTGTCGAGCAAACGACGATTGTCGCGCTGATGCAAACCAATGGACGGTTCGTCCAGGATGTACATGACGCCGACCAGGCCTGAGCCAATTTGACTGGCAAGACGAATGCGCTGTGCCTCGCCGCCCGACAGCGTGTCGGCGCTGCGATTGAGCGTCAGGTATTCAAGCCCGACGTTGTTCAAAAAGCTCAAGCGATCGTCAATTTCCTTGACGATTTTGGTGGCGATCTCGCCGCGCCATCCGGGTAGCGTCAGAGTCTGAAAAAACGCCAGCGCACTGGCGACGGAGAGATCGGTCACGTTGGCAATGTTCATCTCACTGACGAACACGTTGCGCGCCGCGGCGTTTAACCGCGTGCCGCTGCATTCGGGGCAAGGCTGCGAGCTCATGTATTTGGCAAGCTCCTCGCGCACCGTGCCCGATTCGGTTTCGTGATAGCGCCGCTGCATGTTCGGAATGATGCCTTCGAATTCGTGGCGGCGCGTGACGGTGTTGCCGCGACCGTCTTCGTATTCAAACGCGATGCGTTTGCCGTCGCTGCCGTAGAGCACAATGTCGCGCACTTTTTGGGTCAGCTCGCCGAAGGGTTTTTCGATGTCGAATTTGTAGTGCTTGGCCAAGCCTTGAATCAAATGAAAATAGTAGGCGTTGCGTCGATCCCAGCCGCGGATCGCACCGCCCGCCAGCGACAGGTTGGGGTGCGCCGCGACGCGCTCGGCATCAAAAAACTGAATCACGCCCAAGCCGTCGCACTCGGCGCACGCACCGATGGGGCTGTTGAACGAGAACAGGCGTGGCTCGAGCTCGGCAAGCGCGTAGCCGCAGCGGTTGCACGCAAATTTGTCGGAGAAGACCAGCTCGGCGGAATCGGGGTTGTCCATGTCGGCAACGCGCGCAACGCCGTCGGCGAGTCGCAGTGCTGTCTCAAACGACTCCGCCAGACGCTGCGCGATGTCCGGTCGCACTTTGAAACGATCGACCACCGCTTCGATGGTGTGTTTGCGCCGCAGATCGAGCGTCGGCGGATCGTCGAGCTCACAGATCTCGCCGTTGATGCGGGCGCGAATGAAACCCTGGGCCAGCAGTTCCGCCAGCAATTGTTCGTGACGACCTTTGCGGTTATCGATCACGGGCGCGAGCAGCAGCAAGCGACGACCTTCGCCAAGGCTCAGCACTTGATCGACCATTTCGCTGACCGTTTGTGCCTGCAAATCGTCGCCGTGTTCAGGGCAGCGCGGCGTGCCGGCGCGCGCGAACAACAAACGCAGATAGTCGTAGATTTCCGTCACGGTGCCGACGGTGGAGCGCGGGTTGTGCGACGTGGATTTTTGCTCGATCGAAATCGCCGGCGACAAGCCTTCAATGTGATCCACATCGGGCTTTTCCATCATCGACAAAAACTGCCGCGCGTAGGCGGACAGTGATTCGACGTAGCGGCGTTGCCCCTCCGCGTAAACCGTATCGAACGCCAGGCTCGACTTGCCCGAGCCCGACAAGCCGGTGATCACGGTCATCTTGTCGCGCGGCAAATCGATGTCGATATTCTTCAGGTTGTGGGTTTTGGCGCCACGGATCTGAATCTTCTGCATGGGGCTGACTGCTGCCTTGGGGAAACCTGCTAATATACGCCGCTGGTGCGACGTGGCGCAAAGCGAGTTGCGCCGGATTTTGGTGCACACGGCCAGCCGTCGACGGCGCCGTTACAAATTGAAACGAACCCTTAGAAGAACACAGCGGCGTCAGCGCGCGCGTCGATCGAGCATGAATCACACCCAAGCCATTTCACCGCCGGCAATGACCGGGATGGAGCGCCGCGCCGTGGCGGGTCTGGCGAGTATTGCCGGCATTCGGATGCTCGGCCTTTTCATGCTGCTCCCGGTGCTGGCGCTGTACGCCGACGCCATGCCCGGTTCCACGCCGTTTCTGGTCGGGGTGTCCGTCGGCGCTTACGGCATTACCCAGGCGCTGCTGCAGATACCGTTTGGCGTGGCGTCGGATCGATTCGGCCGTCGACCAGTGCTGCTGATCGGGCTCGCTGTCTTCGCCCTCGGAGGCGCCGTCGCGGCGCTCAGTGACCACATTATCTGGGTCATCGCCGGGCGCGTGATTCAGGGCGCTGGCGCCGTCTCGGCCGTGCTCAACGCGCTGCTGGCGGATCTGACGCGGCCCGACGTGCGCACACGCGCGCAGGCCATTTTTGGCGCCAGTATCGGCGGCAGTTTCATGCTCTCGCTGATGCTCGGCCCAATGCTGGCCGCGCGCATTGGCGTCGACGGTCTGTTCTGGTTGACCTGCGTTTTGGCGTCCGCGGCATGGGTCGCGGTAGCGTGGCTGGCGCCGTCGACGCCGGCGCCTGGCGCACGGGCGCCTATGCAGTGGCGCGAGGTGCTGCTGGATCGGCGTCTGATGGCGATTAATTTCGGCATTTTCACGCTGCACCTGATTATCGCCGCGGTGTTCGTCGCGCTGCCTTTCGTGCTGCGCGATGAGCTCGGCATTGAGCCCGGGAATCACTGGCATTTGTATCTGGGTTCGGTGGTGCTGTCGATTTTCACCACGGTGATGCTGATACGGGGTGTCGAACGCAGCGCGAACCCGGGTCGACTGACCGTGTTGGCGGTGCTGTGCCTGCTCGTGGCTCAGGTGATTTTTGTCCTGGGCGGTCACTCGTCGTGGGCGGTGTTTGGCGGTTTGCTGGCGTTGTTCACCGGCATCAATTTCCTCGAAGCCCGGCTGCCGGCCGAAGTCACACTGACGGCGGGCGCCGAGCGACGTGGCGCGGCGCTGGGCATTTACGCCAGCGCGCAGTTTCTGGGCGTGTTTGCGGGCGGTGCCAGCGCGGGTGCGCTGCTGGCCGTATCGAGCCCGATGGCCGTGTTTGGCTTTGCCGGGGCCATGGCGTTGACGTGGCTGCTGGTGCGGGCGCTGCTGTTTCGCGGCTCCTCGACCCAATAAGGACCTTTTGCAGGCGCCGTAAACGGGTACAATGGCGGGCTTGCACACATTTCGTTAAAGATCGGGAGCTGACATGGCGCGGGGCATTAATAAAGTAATTCTGGTGGGTAATCTGGGCGCGGATCCGGAAACCCGGCATTTTCCCAACGGCGGGTCGGTCACCAATATCAGTGTCGCCACGTCGCGCTCGTGGAAAAACAAGCAGACCGGCGAACAGCAGGAAGAAACCGAATGGCACCGGATCGCGTTTTTTAACCGTCTGGGCGAAATTGCCGCGGAATATCTGCGCAAAGGCTCGCAGGTCTACGTCGAAGGGCGCATCAAGACGCGCAAATGGCAGGATCAGCAGGGCAACGATCGCTA
>JBGCFP010000143.1:0-2550 GCA_045107005.1 Gammaproteobacteria bacterium | reverse complement strand
TTCGACATCGATGCCAACGGAATCCTTCACGTTTCCGCCACCGACAAGAAGACCGGTAAAGAGCAGAAGATTGTCATTACCGCGTCGAGCGGTCTGGCCGAAGATGAAATTCAGCGCATGGTCTCGGAAGCCGAAGCCCACGCCGAAGACGACAAGAAGTTCCGTGAGCTGGTGGATGCCCGTAACCAGGCTGAGACCATGATTCACGCGACGGAGAAAACGCTCGAAGATCTGGGCGACAAAGTCGAAGCCGAAGAACGCGGCAGCATCGAGTCGGCGATTAGCGACGTCCGCGAAGCGCTCAAGGGCGACAACAAGGATGTGCTGGAGACCAAGTCGAAAGCACTGGCTGAGTTGTCCGGTAGTCTGGCGCAGCGTTTGTACGCCGAAGAGCCCGAAGGCGGCGAGGGCGCACCGACCGGCGATGCGGGCGGTGGTGACGATGTCGTCGACGCCGAATTCGAAGAAGTGAACGAAAACAAATAGGACCACCTGACCGGGCGCTCAGTGGAGTCTGAGCGCCCGGTCTGGAGTTGCACGTATGCCAGAAGATTTCTACAAGGTACTCGACGTCGAACGCTCGGCGACCGAGGCCGAGATCAAAAAATCCTATCGCCGCATGGCCATGAAGTATCACCCGGATCGAAACGAGGGCGATGCCGCGGCGGAGGCGAAGTTCAAGGAAGTGAAACAGGCCTACGAAGTGCTCAAGGACAGTCGCAAACGGGCGGCTTACGATCAGTTTGGTCACGATGCCGTGAACGGCCAGGGCGGCCCCGGTGCGGGGCGCGGTGGCGATCCGTTCAATGAAATGTTCGGCGACGTGTTCAGTGACATCTTCGGCGGCGGGCGCTCGCGCGGTCGCAGTCAGGTGTTTCGTGGCGCCGATCTGCGCTACGTGCTGGATCTGTCGCTGGAACAAGCCGCGTTCGGTGACAGCGTCAATATCGATATTCCCAAGCAGGATACCTGTGAGGTCTGCACCGGCACCGGCGCGCAGGAGGGCAGCACGCCCGAGACCTGCGCGACTTGTGACGGGCAGGGCCAGGTGCGCATGCAGCAGGGCTTCTTTTCGGTGCAGCAATCGTGCCCCAAGTGTCGGGGACGAGGGTCTGTGATCAGTGATCCGTGTCGAAACTGCCAAGGCAGTGGTTTGAGTCACCGCACCAAAACGCTGTCGGTCAAAGTGCCCGCTGGCATCGACACCGGCGATCGAGTGCGGCTCAGTGGCGAAGGCGAGGCCGGGCGCAACGGCGGGCCGGCCGGTGATCTCTACGTTGAGATCAATGTCCGCGAGCATCCCATTTTCGAGCGTCACGGCAGCGACCTGGCGTGTGAGATTCCGGTCAGTTTTGGCACCGCCACGTTGGGCGGCGCGGTGGAAGCGCCGACCCTGAACGGCGAAGTATCGCTGAAGATTCCGTCGGGCACTCAATCAGGCAAGACCTTCCGTCTGCGTGGCAAAGGCGTCGCGCCGGTGCGCGGCGGGAGCGAAGGCGATTTGCTGTGTCGCGTCCAGGTGGAGACTCCCGTCAACCTGACCAAGGAACAAAAAGAGTTGCTGACCAAACTGGAGCACTCGCTCAATGACGGCGGTTCGAGTCACAGCCCGAAGACCGGCAGCTGGCTCGACGGCGTCAAGTCGTTCTTCGAAGACATGAGATCCTAGCGTGACACGCGTCGCGGTCATCGGTGCGAACGGCCGAATGGGGCGCGGGCTCATCGACGCGATTGAGAGTCACAGTTCCCTGCAACTGGGCGCGGCGCTGATCCGCCGCGATCACCCGGATGTGGGCCGACCGGTCCCGGGCAGCGAGTTGTCTTATCGGGATGATTTGAATGAGGCGCTGGCTCGCGCGGATGTGGCGATCGACTTCGCCAGTCCCAACGATCTGAACGGCCGTGCCAGCGCTTGCGCGCTGACCAACACGCCATGGCTGCTCGGCACGACCGGATTGACCGCCCATCAGGAAGCGTCCGTGGTCGCGACGTCGCAGTCAGCCCCGGTGCTGTTCAGCGCCAACACGTCTCTGGCGATGAACGGCTGCTTTGCAACGGTGCAACGACTCGCCACTGTTCTTGGCACCGAATACGATGTCGATATTCTGGATATTCATCACCGGCACAAAAAAGACGCGCCGTCAGGCACAGCCATCGAGCTCGGTCGCGCCGTCGCCCGAGGCTGGGGACGCGCATTACGTGAAGTGCGTGTCGATAGCGACACCAAGGGCCAGCGCGATCAGCCCAGCATCGCGTTCAGCGAAGTTCGTGCCGGCGCGCACGCGGGCGAGCACCGCGTCGTTTTCTCCGGTCCCTCGGATTCGGTCGAGTTAACCCACCGTGCGGCGCGTCGCGGCGTTTTTGTCGAAGGGGCACTGCGGGCGGCTGAGTGGCTGTCGAGGCAGGAAGTGGGGCTCTACGACATGGCGGATTACCTGGATACCTTGGGCGACACATAGACACACGCGCCACCCCTCACGTATCATGCCGCCGCGCGGGACGGGTTGATTAAAACCCCTCCCGCTTTGTGTAACTGGCAACTCAAAACAG
>JBGCFP010000142.1:0-7612 GCA_045107005.1 Gammaproteobacteria bacterium | reverse complement strand
CAAATCGGTTTCCTCGGACGCTGGCACCAAGGTGTCGTCGTACTCGTAGGTCAGGTCGTCCAGATCGCGGCTGAGTTCGTCGACGCGGGTCGTTGCCAGGCGCAGTCGTTCTTCCTGTGCCAGTTCAATGCGTACGTCGTCATAGCTGCGCACTTCGTCGGCGCGAATGTCGTCGAGGCGAATGATGTGATAGCCAAAGCGCGTGTTCACCGGCTCGCTGATCTCACCGATCTCCATGGAGAACAGCGCGTCGCTAAACGGACCAACGAAAGCCGAACGTGGCGACCAGTCCAGCGACCCACCTTCGGTCTTGGTACCCGGGTCGTCGGAGAACTCTGCTGCCAGCGCGGCAAAATCTTCGCCTGCGTTCACGCGCTCCAGAACCGTTTGCACCTTCTCAAGCGCAGCCGCCTGGCCGTCCGCATCGTCCGGGCTTGCGCCGATCAGAATGTGACTCGATTTGCGTGTCTCTTCCCGCACGTAAGAGCCGGCGGCAACCCCGTTATCGTAAGCGGCTCGCAGTTCGTCTTCGTTCACCGGCATGTCGGCAGCCAACTCGTCGGGATTGAGCTCGACGTATTGCAGCTTGACCGCTTCGATCGTGTTGAATCGCTCCTGGTTTTCGTCGTAATACGCCGAGATCGCCGCGTCGTCCGGCGTAAAGTCTTCCAGAAAGCGTTCGGCGGGCACCACGAAATAGCTCACCGTCCGTGTCTCCTGCTCCAGCGCACCGCGCTGCTCACGCTCCTGCGGCGTGACAAAAGCACTGCCCAGCAGTGCGAGTCGAACTTGTTCGGTCACCAGCGCGCGGCGAATGACTTCCTTGAACTGCTCAGCCGAGTAACCCTGCTGCTGCGCAACCAGGTTGAACTGGTCGTAGCTGAATACGCCGCCCAGCTGCCAGGCTGGCTGGTTCTGCAAGTAATCGGCAAGCGCGGCATCCGACACGCGGAAACCCTGCTCGTAGGCGTGGCGGTACACCACCTCTTCCTGCGCACTCGCCCGCAAAACACCGCGTTTAATTTCTTCCAGCTGCAGCGGCGGGATGCCGTTTGGGTACACCTGCTGATAGCTCGACAGCTGACGCTGATAGTTACGCGCGACCTGCACGTACGGCAACGGCTCACCGTCCACTTCAACGGGCGACGCCGCCTGACCGAAATTAAAATCGATTCCCCAGATCGCGAAGGAGACGAACAGCAGGAACATCAGTCCGAGGGCAAGTACGCCTTTGGAGTTGTCACGGATTTTTTGCAGCATGGGCATGGGCCTTCAATCGAGCAGCGCCGTATTGTACTCGCAGTGCACCGATAAAGCAGAGCTTTTCGGTAGCTTGAGCGGGTCGGCGCCGCTTTAAATCTTGTTGTACAAAAAAGGGCGTCCATAAAGGACGCCCATTTCTGGTTCATGGCGGAGTGGACGGGACTCGAACCCGCGACCCCCGGCGTGACAGGCCGGTATTCTAACCAGCTGAACTACCACTCCTAAACATCGATGGTGGGTGCTGACGGGATCGAACCGCCGACCTTCTCGGTGTAAACGAGACGCTCTCCCAGCTGAGCTAAGCACCCCGCTCCTGGGAAAGGCGCGCTAGTTTACGGCATCCTTCAGCGCTTTGCCAGCCTTAAATCCAGGAACGTTTCGAGCTGCAATTTGCAGCGGCTCGTTGGTTCGTGGATTGCGGCCAACGCGGGCTTCGCGGTGTTTTACATTAAACGAGCCGAAGCCGACGATCGTAACCGTGTCGCCTTTTTTCAGCGTACTCGTAACGGCGTCAAGCGTCGCGTCAACGGCACTGCCAGCCTCTGCTTTGGATAGACCGGTGGACTCTGCCACGGCGTCAATCAGTTCGCCTTTGTTCATGTCGCTACCTATTTTAGTGTTCGAAATAATCCGCCGCGCTACAGCACGGTCTCGATGGAAACGGACACTAGCACGGATTGCTACGCCCACGGCAAACGAAAAATAAAATGCCGTCAGGTTTTTTTCCGCGCTGGCACCCGCAGCGGGCGTGGACTGCGGCGCGTTTAGGCACCGCAGATTCACACGATCTTTTACGTATTTGCGCTAAATTCTTTGAATTTATGAAGTTTCGCGTGACACGAAGGTGTCAACCGCACGCGACACTTGCCGCGTGCGAGCCGTCACAGGTTGGGCTTAGTGCGCCCGCACTGCGTCCTTGTCACCGCGCTTGCCACGCTTGGATTTGCCCCCGGCGCGCGCCTTGGTACCCGGCGCAGGGGTTTTCTTCAGGGCAAACGACAGAACTTCGTCGAACCATTTGACCGGATGAATGGCCAATTTGTCCTTAATGTTCTTCGGAATATCGACCAGATCTTTCTCGTTTTCCTTCGGAATCAACACGGTCGTTATGTTGCCCCGATGCGCGGCCAGAAGTTTCTCCTTGAGCCCACCGATCGGCAATACTTCGCCACGCAGCGTTATTTCGCCGGTCATCGCGACGTCCGCGCGCACCGGGATCTTGGTCAGCGCCGAGACGATCGCGGTGCACATGCCACTACCCGCACTCGGGCCGTCCTTGGGCGTAGCCCCTTCCGGCACGTGAATGTGGATATCGACGTTGGAATGAAAATCAGCGTCGATCCCAAGCACGTCAGCCCGGCTGCGCACGACCGTCATGGCCGCTTGAATCGACTCTTTCATGACGTCGCCCAGCTGCCCGGTGTGTGTGAGCTTGCCCTTGCCCGGCACGATGGCCGCCTCAATGGTCAGCAGCTCGCCACCCACTTCGGTCCATGCCAAACCCGTGACC
Organism: Gammaproteobacteria bacterium; assembly: GCA_045107005.1. Taxonomy (GTDB): domain Bacteria; phylum Pseudomonadota; class Gammaproteobacteria; order Steroidobacterales; family JBCCMA01; genus JBCCMA01. Next base: position 4,839 of record JBGCFP010000142.1, on the reverse strand, counting down.
TGGCCGATCTGATCGCGATCTTCCGCGGAGCCGAAGCGGAACTTCGGAACACCGAGATATTTGGACAGCGTGCGCGAAGTAACCGCCACTTTCGTGTCACGCGGCTTGAGCAGAAGACTCTTCACAACCTTGCGGCAAATCTTTGAAATCTCTCGCTCAAGGTTGCGCACACCGGCTTCGCGGGTGTACTCACGAACCACATCGAGAATAGCCGGGTCCGATACGGACATCTCGCCGTCTTTCAACCCGTTTTGCTCAATCTGCTTGGGCACCAGGTAGCGCTTGGCAATATTGAGCTTCTCGTCTTCGGTGTAACCGGGCAGACGAATCACTTCCATGCGGTCGAGCAGCGGTGCCGGAATGTTCAGGCTGTTGGCCGTACAGACGAACATCACGTCAGACAGGTCGAAATCCACTTCGAGATAGTGATCGTTGAAGCTTCCGTTCTGTTCCGGATCGAGCACTTCGAGCAGTGCCGACGACGGATCGCCACGGAAATCCATCGACATCTTGTCGATCTCATCGAGCAGGAACAGCGGATTGCGTACGCCGGTTTTTGCCAGATTCTGGACGATCTTCCCGGGCATCGAACCGATGTAGGTACGTCGGTGGCCACGGATTTCCGCCTCGTCACGAACGCCACCCAGGGACATACGGACAAATTTGCGATTGGTGGCGCGCGCGATGCTCTGTCCCAGTGACGTTTTGCCAACACCGGGTGGCCCGACCAGACAGAGGATCGGCCCTTTGAGTTTCTTGACGCGCTGCTGCACGGCCAGATACTCAAGAATGCGTTCTTTCACTTTGTCGAGGCCGTAGTGATCGGCCTCAAGGACCGACTGCGCTTTCTCAAGATCACGCAGGATCTTCGTGCGCTTCTTCCACGGCGCCTTGAGCAGCCAGTCAACGTAGTTGCGCACGACGGTGGCTTCGGCTGACATGGGCGACATCATCTTGAGCTTGTTGAGCTCGGCATTCGCCTTTTCTTTCGCGTCCTTCGGCATGCCGGCGTCGTTAATCCGGTTTTCCAGATCCTGCAGCTCGTTCGGCGAATCTTCCATCTCACCGAGCTCTTTTTGGATCGCCTTCATTTGCTCGTTGAGGTAGTACTCGCGCTGACTCTTTTCCATCTGCTGCTTAACGCGGCCGCGAATGCGCTTCTCGATTTGGAGCAAATCAATTTCGCCCTCAACCAGACCGAGCACCAATTCCAGGCGCTCCTGGACGTTGACGGTTTCCAGCACTTTTTGCTTGATATCCAGTCGCAACGACATATGTGCTGCGATGGTGTCAGTCAAACGACCAACGTCGTCAATGCCAGACAGAGAGGTCAGGATCTCTGGCGGCACTTTCTTGTTCAGTTTTACGTACTGCTCGAATTGCGTGACCACGGAACGCGACAGCACGCCGACTTCGCGCTCGGTCGTTGGGCCCGACTCGTCCAGCGTAATGATGTCGCCGCTGTAATAGTCGCCCACCGACAGATTCGAGATACGTGCGCGGGAGCGCCCCTCAGCCAGCACCTTGTCGGTGCCGTCGGGCATTTTCACCAGCTGCAAAATGTTCGCAATGGTGCCGACGCGATACACATCGTCGACGCCAGGGTCATCGACGTCAGCCTGCTTCTGGGCAACGAGCACGACCTGCTTGCCAAATTTCATGGCTTGATCCAGCGCTTGCTTGGATTTTTCGCGCCCGACAAACAGCGGAATCACCATGTGCGGATACACCACCACATCGCGCAGCGGCAGCACCGGCAACAACAGTGGATCAGAACTTAAGGGTTGGTCAGCCACAGATTAAACCTCGAGGGAATGTCGGTCGTGCAAAAACAATAACGCCCGGCGCAGCGCCATGGCCACGCCGGGCAAAGCCATTGGGCGCGCTACAGGCTTGAACCGGTCGGGCGTTGCGATTCGTCAGCGCTTTCGGCTTCCGATTCGTAAATCACGTAGGGCTCGGTCTCACCCACCACAACGGATTCATCAACCACCACTTTGGTCGCGTTTTCCATTGCCGGGAGGTCGTACATGGTGTCGAGCAGTACATTTTCAAGAATCGTTCGCAACCCGCGAGCGCCCGTCTTGCGTTCCATAGCCTTGCGGGCCACGGCGCGCAGCGCGTCTTCACGGAAATCCAGCTCAGCGCCTTCCATGTCGAACAGTTTCTTGTACTGCTTGGTCAATGCGTTCTTCGGCTCAACCAAGATCGTCACCAGAGCGTCTTCATCCAGCTCTTCGAGCGTGGCCACAACCGGCAGACGCCCCACAAACTCAGGTATCAAGCCAAATTTAATCAGATCCTCGGGCTCAACATCGTGAAACAGTTCACCGATATTGATGTCCTCTTCGTTGCTCTTCACGTCGGCAACGAAACCAATGCCGCTCTTGGACGAGCGATTCAGAATAATCTTCTCAAGACCCGCGAATGCTCCGCCGCAGATAAACAGGATGTTGGACGTATCGACCTGCAGGAACTCCTGCTGGGGATGCTTGCGTCCGCCCTGTGGAGGCACCGATGCAACGGTGCCTTCGATCAGTTTCAGCAGTGCCTGCTGCACGCCCTCGCCCGACACGTCGCGGGTGATCGACGGGTTATCCGATTTACGTGAGATTTTGTCGATCTCATCGATGTACACAATGCCGGTCTGCGCCTTCTCAACTTCGTAGTCGCATTTTTGCAGCAGCTTCTGAATGATGTTCTCGACGTCTTCGCCAACGTAGCCCGCTTCGGTCAGCGTCGTGGCATCGGCAATCGTAAAGGGTACGTTGAGCAAACGTGCCAGCGTCTCGGCAAGCAAGGTTTTGCCGCAGCCGGTCGGTCCAATCAACAGGATGTTGCTTTTGGACAGCTCGACTTCGTCCTTGACCCCTTCGCCGGGGCGAGACTCAAGACGTTTGTAATGGTTGTAGACGGCAACGGATAGCACCTTTTTGGCTCGCTGCTGGCCGATGACGTATTCATCGAGCGTTGCCTTGATTTCATGAGGCGTTGGAAGCTTGTCGTTGCCCTGCTCCGCACGCTCTTCGAGCTCTTCGCGAATAATGTCGTTGCACAGTTCGACGCATTCATCGCACACGAATACCGACGGGCCCGCAATCAGTTTGCGCACCTCATGCTGGCTCTTCCCGCAGAACGAGCAGTACAAAAGTTTGCCGTCGTCTTTACCGCGCGTGTCGTCGCTCATTCATTCCTTCCCAAAGTGCTCGTCATACCGAAAAGTCCGCCTCCCGCAGCTCTCCAGCTCCATCATATCGGCCACGCTAACAGGGGTAAAGGCGGAAAACCGCGACCTTAGCCACAAAAGCTGCGATAAACCGCTGAATTGGAAGCCGGTTTTACGTAAAACCGCAACGTCGCGGTCGCGGCCAGAATCAGCCTTTCGCGTCGGCTTCAGCGGCTAGCTCGGCCCGGGAAGCCAATACGGTGTCAATGATGCCGTATTCCTTCGCCTGCTCGGCACTCTTGAAGTTATCGCGCTCGGTGTCTTTTTGGATGGTTTCCATGGGTTGGCCGGTGTGGTCAACGAGAATTTGATTCACTCGATCGCGCACGTACAGAATCTCGCGTGCGTGGATGTCGATGTCCGTTGCCTGTCCCTGGAAGCCACCGAGTGGCTGATGAATCATGACGCGCGAGTGCGGCAGGCAAAAACGCTTACCTTTGGCTCCGCCCGCGAGCAACAAGGCGCCCATGCTGGCAGCCTGCCCCAGACAAATCGTGCTGACGTCGCACTTGATGAACTGCATGGTGTCGTAAATGGCCAGACCGGCGGTAATGACGCCACCGGGCGAATTGATGTAAATGTGGATGTCTTTTTCCGGGTTCTCCGACTCAAGGAACAGCAGCTGCGCGACCACCAGATTGGCCATGTGGTCTTCCACTGGCCCGACAATAAAAATGACGCGCTCTTTGAGCAGTCGTGAGTAGATGTCGTAAGAACGCTCGCCGCGTGCGGTCTGTTCCACCACCATCGGCACCAAATTCAAATTCTTCGTTTCCATAATCTGCTCTCGCCTGTCCTAGATTTTACTGTTCCAGTTCCATCAGTTTCTGAAAACTGATTTTCTCGATCGTGACGTCTGCGTCCTCGATCAGCGCCGTAACCGCCGCCTCTTCGAGCACCATCATCTCGACGCGCTGCATCAGATTCGGATCGCTGCGAATCTGGCTGACCGCCGCGGCGGCGTCCGGCTGGCCGCTTGCGATGGTCTGAATGCGCGCATCAATCTGCTCGCGCTCGGCCTTGAGTTCTTTAGTGGAGATAACCTCTCCCATTAACAAGCCCAGCGCGACTCTTTTTTCAGCCTGCGGCAAAAACGGCTCACGTGGCGGCAATTCCGCATCCTTACCCATATGGCTCACGCTGTCCTCACGCAGTTGATCGGCTTCGCGATCCACCAGCACTCGCGGCAGCTCCAGCGGATTATGCTCGACCAGCGCGTCAAAAATTTGCTGACGCACCTCATTGCCAATGCGCTCCGACGCTTCTCGTTGCATATTGCCCTGCACCGCTTCGCGAAACGCCTCCATGCCGCCTTCCTCAATGCCAAACTCGGTCATGAACGCCTCGTCCACTTCCGGTAGCGACGGTTCCGCGACAGACTTGACCGTCACGTCGAATTGAGCGGTTTTGCCAGCCAGGTGCTCCGCGTGGTAATCGTCGGGAAAGGCCACATCTACGGTCTTTTCGCCATCGGCCGTCATGCCGATCAGGCCGTCTTCGAGATCCTTGAGCAACGAGCCCGCACCGAGGACCAGCGGGTAGTCAGTGCTCGAGCCGCCTTCAAACGCCTCGTCGCCAAGACGCCCGGCAAAATCGATCACAACCCGGTCGCC
>JBGCFP010000141.1:0-2882 GCA_045107005.1 Gammaproteobacteria bacterium | reverse complement strand
GTGGGCAACAGGCGAGGTCAGCAGTGCGATACCAAGGCCAGCAAGAGAGGTGCGAAAAAGAGGTAAAAAATTCATGCAGAAAATTCCTAAAAAAGTCGTTAGCCAGTGGACAGTCCGCGCCTAATTGTCGTGGGAGTATTCAAGCGCATAAAAGGTGACCTGATCAATGTCCGTGTCGTCACCGGTGTTGTTTTGCATATAGGCACCGGCTTTGAAGTACATCCACTCATCCACCACGTCATAGCCGCTATTTTGTTCTTCCATGTCCACATAGTTGTGGCCGATGATCGGGCCGGTGCTGTCGCCGCGTCGCAAAATCACATCGATGCGGGCGCCGCGTTGCGTGATTTCGTAGGAGAAGATTTCATCCAGTGCAATGCCGTTCTCGGGGTTTGTGTCATCGGTAGGCGCATCATCGAGATCGTCGTTGACGGGTCCGAGGACTGGAAAATAGATGTCGTCCGAGTTGCGGATTTCGTGCGCGAAGTAAACAAACCCGCGCTCATTTTCCGGATACTTGCGGTAGTACAAACGAATGGGTTCATCGTCTTCGGCGTGAATTTGTCCGATGATCAGTCGACCAATCTGATTGCGCTCACCGGTGTCGGTGACTTCGTTAACGGCGAGTGTGCCGCGGAGCACGCCGTTGCGTCCGCCGACCGGGAGACCGGCATCTGGCTGGTAGCCCAGCACCCAGTTGTTCCGGTTTACGCCTCGCGTACTTACGCCGGTATTGCCGCGGCGTAACATACCGCGCAGTTCTGAGCGCGTGTAGCGTGCGTTCACCGACGTCGTAGCGCCTGCAATGGTGGAGCGAAACACCATGCCGCCCGCGTCGTCGGTGAAAAAGTACTGGTCTGAAAATCCGTCGTTCAAGTCGCGCTCACTGGCGGTGTCGGAAAGACCGTTGCCGTCGAGATCCCCGGGCGTATCCAGCTTCCAGCCGAGCAAATCAAAATTGGCGCCCGGTGGCTGAGCCGGATCGAGCGTGAAATCGGCGGCCGTCACGTTGGCGCTTTCAAACATTGCCGTCGCCGTATCCAGCGTGCAGCCGAAGGCCGTGGCCTCGACAATGGCATTGTCGGTGTTTTGTGAGTTGCCGTAGTTTTCTATGCGAATGTACTGGGCCGGGGTATCGGGCGTGTCATAGCGCTCAAATCCCCGTGTCTCTCCGGACGATTGCTGATCCGCCAGCAACGATTCAAACGTCACGCCATCTTCGGATGCGAAAACAGCAAAAGACGCGACGCGCTCATCGCCCTCAAACCAGGCGAGACCCACTTCTCTGACCAAATGCCGCGCGCCCAAATCGAAGGTGACCGTGATCGCATCACCTGTCGATTCCCAGCGCGACGCCGGGTCCAGGTTGTCATCAATGGCCTGATCCGGTCCGTTGCCGGCCGCGCTCAAGCCGGCATCTGTTGCGCCCACAACATTAATTAGATGGTTGCCGACGCACGATGTGGCCAAGACCGGTGGTGGCGTTACGGGCGTTGGCGGCGTGTTGCCGGTGATCGTCTCGGTTCCACCGCCACCGCCGCCGCATCCTGCGGCCAGAATTACGCTGGCGATCAAACTGGCTCGAAGGTTCATCTGGTCATTTTTCCTGTTCTGGCGCACTTGGTATTTTGAGTTCCAGCGCGCTGTGAAGTTTCAGGCGCAGCGCGAATGTGCGCACGATCCTGAAGAACGCGCGGTGATCGCGAAAGTGGCTGCGTCATTATGTAACGGCGTTACACTGGACTGATTCTAGCAATCGGCCGGCATGCGTGGTCAGTCCTCTGAAATTTGGAGACTTACCTGCTCTTGCGCGCCGCAGCAATGGTTCCAGTGAATTGGATGGTACCATACGCGTAATTGGCCTGACCAATTAAAGACTCAATTTCCATACTTTGGTCAGGTATATTGGTCACCACTTTCCAAGGCTTAACGAATACAAGATTTCAGCTTGCACGCCCGATCCGGGGAGCTCGCCGCTGCAATCGACAACACTAATTTGGAATTAGGAGTTCAGGGTAATGAAGTTCAAGGTTTTCCTATTTGCCGCGCTGACCACGGCGCTCGTCGCTTGCAGCAGCGATCGAGAAGGCACTCCACTTGTGGAGAGCTCAAATGGCGTCGCGAGTCTCAGCGGCGAAGCCGTTGTTGGCCAGACCCTGACCGCATCGGTCACCGATCCCGACGGTGGGCAGGCCGGTAGCGAAAGCTATCAGTGGCTTTCCGACGGAGATCCGGTCGCGGGTGCGACGGGCGCTTCGTACACATTGAGCGCTGACGAAGGCGGCGAATCCGTTACTGTGATTGTGCGCTACACCGATGCGTCAGGACTGCGCGAGACGGTGGAATCTGCAGCCGTTGCCATTCAGTCGGCGTTCACCGTCAGTGGTCTCTACGTCCACGGTTTGGTCGCCGGGGCGATGTGTGAAATCTCGGCCGTCGAAGCCAGCGGCGCAGCAGGCGCCGCGCTCGGTACGGGCACCACGGCAAATGGCGCGGTTACCTTCGCAGCACTGATTCCGGTCGACGGTCCGGCACTCATTTCCTGCACCGGCGGCACCTACGTTGATGAAGCGTCGGGCATGACCCTCGACGCACCGCCCACGCGCGCAGTCGTCAACGTCGACAGCGACGCTACTTTTATTATCTCACCGCTGACAGAAATCGCGGCGCAGATTGCAGCAGCGACCGGCGACTTGAATTCGGCCATTGCAACGTATAACGCGGCCGTCGGTACGAGCTTCGGTATTGCAGGCGACATCACAGAAGTGGTGCCTACGGATCTGGCAACGACGAACGCGATGAATGATGACCCCGGCCGTTATGCCACGGCGCTGGCCATTATTTCTCAGGTGGACGCGACCGACATGGACGCGTCTGCGGCG
>JBGCFP010000140.1:0-27701 GCA_045107005.1 Gammaproteobacteria bacterium | reverse complement strand
CTTCTTCACACACGCGGAATTGCTGGATCAGGGTTGCCCCCATTGTCCAATATTCCCCACTGCTGCCTCCCGTAGGAGTCTGGGCCGTGTCTCAGTCCCAGTGTGGCTGATCGTCCTCTCAGACCAGCTACGGATCGTCGCCTTGGTAGGCCTTTACCCCACCAACAAGCTAATCCGGCTTAGGCTCATCCAATAGCGCAAGGTCCGAAGATCCCCTGCTTTCCCCCGAAGGGCGTATGCGGTATTAGCTCGAGTTTCCTCGAGTTGTCCCCCACTACTGGGCAGATTCCTAAGTATTACTCACCCGTCCGCCACTCGTCGCCTGGTAGCAAGCTACCATCGTTACCGTTCGACTTGCATGTGTTAAGCATTCCGCCAGCGTTCAATCTGAGCCAGGATCAAACTCTTCACTTTAAAGCAAAGCTTTTGACAGTTTGATAAGATTCCCGGTTCAATTACTTGAGTATTTCAAAGTAATCTATTTAGGTCACTCATCGGTTTTGAGTCTCTCTCAAATCCGCGAGTGCCCACACAAATTATTTGGTTCAAATTGTTAAAGAGCGTGCCTCGCAACATCGTCGAGGCAGACCATCAAGTATAACAGTGAAATGCTTACCGTCAATAGCTAGTGGTAGGCAGAACGCGTTTTTTCCTGATGTGCCCTCGAAGGCGTTAGCCCGTCGAGGGAGGCGCATTATAGGGCACGATCAGATTGCGTCAACACTAAATTCGAAAAAGTTCGAGAAATATTACAACTGCATGACACTGAACGCTTTTTTGTTTGAACAAAACGTGAGCAGGAGCACGATTTCGGGCTCAAACGGAGGATGAGGCGCTCCGGCCCGCGAGGAGCCTGATTGATGCGCGATGCTGCCACTGCACAATCCGGCTGGCCCGGGCCGCGATGAGTGGCGATTAGTTGATCATTTCCCGGCCTTGCGCGCGACTTGAAGCCACCGAGATCATTTTTTCGGCTCACCGCGATAAACCATATAAACGTCACTGCGCTCGTAGAGCTCTGGCCCGGGCGGACGCGGCTCGTGTTCAAATCCGCCGGACTCGTAGAGCTTTAATGCCGGCGCGAGCGAATGGTGCGATTCGAGATACAGACGCTTGCCCTGTCGATCGCCGACGAGCTCCTTGAAACGCCGGATCGCCGCGTCAAGCAGCTTGCGACCCAGACCGTGCCCTTGCGCCCGGGACGTGACGGCCATTTTGGTCAGCTCGAATACACCAGCCCCATGGTGTTTCAGGGCGCAGGTGCCGACCACGTCGTCATCGAGCAGCGCGAACAGAATGTCGCCGCCGTGATCGATCACTTCGCTTTGCGGATTCTCCAGCACGCGTCGATCGATCGGCTCCACGTTGAAGTACTTCTCGAGCCATTCGACGTTGAGCGCCTCAAAATGGCTGGCCAGAGCCGGATCAAAGGAGACGATCTTGATCAATGCTGACTAATCCCCAGCCACCACGCTGACGCGAGCAAAGCGGCGTTTGCCCACCTGCATCACGTGCTGGGCGCCCACCGCGATGGCTTGAGCCGGATCCGCGACTTTTTCGCTGTCGATCCGAACGGCCCCTTGCTTGACCATCCGCATACCCTCGGATGTGCTAGCAACCAGGCCGGCGGCCTTGAGCACGTGCGCCACACCCATGGACTCGCCGCTGCACGGCACGGATTTCTCGTCCATGTCGTCCGGCACCGCGTTTTTCTGGAAGCGGGCGATGAAGCCCTCGTGCGCCGCCTTGGCCGCCGCAGCGCCGTGAAAGCGCCCAACGATCTCATTGCACAGGCGGAATTTCACGTCGCGGGGGTTCAGGCCCGCGTCGATCTCCTGACGCCAGCTGTCGATGGTCGCCATGGTCTCGAAACTCAACAGCTCGAAATAGCGCCACATCAGCTCATCGGACACGGACATCAGTTTGCCAAACATGTCGCCCGGCTCATCGGTGATCCCGATGTAGTTATCCAGTGACTTGGACATCTTCTGCACGCCGTCGAGGCCTTCGAGCAGCGGCATTGTCAGGACGATCTGCGGCAGCTGCTCGTGCAGCTGCTGCAAATGACGGCCCACCAGCAGATTGAATTTCTGGTCAGTGCCGCCCAGTTCCACGTCCGCTTCGAGCGCCACCGAATCGTAGCCCTGGACCAGCGGGTAGAGAAATTCGTGGATCGCGATCGGCCGATTGCTCTTGTAGCGCTTGTTGAAATCGTCGCGTTCGAGCATACGCGCCACCGTGTGACGGGAGGCCAGCCGGATCATGTCGGCTGAACTCATCGCGTTCATCCAGCGCGAGTTGAAATCAACAATAGTCTTGTCCGGATCGAGGATCTTGAACACCTGTTCTTTATAGGTGGTCGCGTTGTCCGCAATCTGCTCTGGCGAGAGCGCCGGTCGCGTGGCGTTCTTCCCCGACGGGTCGCCGATCAAACCGGTGAAATCCCCGATCAGGAAAATCACCTCGTGCCCCAGCTCCTGAAACTGGCGCAGCTTGTTGATCAATACGGTGTGACCCAGGTGCAAATCCGGCGCGGTGGGGTCGAATCCGGCCTTTACCCGCAGCGGGCGACCAAGCTTCAGGCGCTCCTCCAGCTCATCAAGCACCAATATCTCTTCTGCGCCGCGCCCAATTAGCGCCAGCTGCTCTTCTGTGGTTTGTGTCATGCGCTCCGCTGCGACTGTTAAATAGGGGAAAACTCGTTGACCCGCCGCCACTTGCGCGCTACTTTACGCACAGCATTACGACCCCGGATGAGCCGTGACTCGAGTCAAGAGCCAGATACAACACGATTATAAGTCTCTGGTAAAGCCCGCCGGGCGCACACCCTCCCCCAAAACCCATCGCTGGTTCCTGATCGGAATGGGTATCCCGGTGGCATTGGTCGCACTTATCCTGTTGCTATCACCCGGGGGCAGCAGCCAAACGGCCATAGCGGCAACGGGTGATAATGTCGCGGATGCGCCGCTGAGCGTGGCGGCGGCACTACCGGCACCCGTTGCGATAACGCAAGCTGCCGAGCCGGTTGTCGATGCTGATGACGCCGTCGCGCCGGCAACAACGCCGCGTAAGACCGACGTCGCAAAGTCGGCTTCAAAAACGGCGCGCATCGAGAAACCGCTCGATCTGAAACCCGTCGCGACCGCGCCGTCCACCGGTGACTCGGCACCGTCGGCCGTTGCCAGTCCCGCCGCGCCAACGCCTGGCGTGACGCGGTCGGTCGAAGCAAAACCGCTGGACGCACAGCCGGCGACAACCCGAACACCACCGACGGTTGCGGATAATGACGCCGCCACCGGCAGCGGTTCAACGCGCCCGCTCGCACTGCCGGCACCAACGCGAATCGCCAACCTGGAGCAAGCCGACAGCGCCGAAGAGTTGTCAGGTCAACCGCTCACGCTGACCATCAGCCCGGGCGACACGCTTGACGAGCTGTTCAACGATAACGATCTCTCGCGCACCGATCTGGCCAACATCCTGGCTATTAAAGACGCCAAAGCCGCGCTCACGCTTTTGATGCCCGGCGACAAGATTGATGTGCGTCATCAGAACAAGAACATCACCTATCTGTCGCGGCAGCTCGACGAAGTGCGCACGCTGCACGTTCGCCGCGGTGACGAGGGTTTCACCACGCACGTCACCGAGCAGCCGGTTGAAGTGCGCATCAATCGGGCGAGCGCGACCATTACCTCATCGCTGTTTCTGGCGGCGAAAGCGGCGGGCATCAGCGACACGCTGACGATGAACCTCGCCGGTATTTTCGCCTGGGACATCGATTTTGTTCTGGACATTCGCCAGGGCGATCGCTTCAGCGTGATCTACGAAGAAATCTGGCAAAACGGCAAACGGCTGCGTGACGGCACTATCGTCGCCGCGCTGTTCGAAAACGATGGTGACGAATTCAAGGCGCTACGCTACGTCGACCCGGACGGCAACGCCGGCTACTTCACCCCTGAGGGCGTGAACGTCAAAAAAGCGTTCCTGCGCGCACCGATTAAGTTCACGCCACGCGTCACGTCCAACTTCAATCCCAAGCGTCTGCATCCGGTACACAAACGCGTGCGCCCGCACCGCGGCGTTGACTACGGCGCGCCGACCGGTACGCCCATCATTGCTGCTGGGGACGGCAAGGTGATCTTTCGCGGACGCAAAGGCGGTTACGGGAACACCGTAATCCTGCAGCACGGCAGCAACATCACGACGCTCTACGCCCACATGTCGAAATTCAATCGCAAAGTGCGCAACGGCTCACGCGTGAAACAAGGCCAAGTGATTGGCTACGTCGGCGCCACCGGCACGGTCACAGCGCGTCACCTGCATTACGAATACCGCTTGAACGGCGTGCATCGCAATCCGCGAACGGTGAGCTTGCCCAAAGCCAAGCCGATTCCGAAGAAACTGGCACAGGACTTCCGGCAGGCCACCACGCCGCTGCTCAATCAGCTCAACGTGGTGTCGCGCGACAAACGCGTGGCCATGGCACCCTGATCTACCCTTAAGCCGTTAAAAGCGAAAACGCAATCCGGCCCACAGCGCGTCAGCGTCGCTGTCACCAAATTCAAATCGATCCCAGTGCGCGGTCACCGACACGCGGCGTGACGCATCAAACGTAAGCCCGACACCGTAGAACAAATCTTCGCCTTCATTGATGAATTGACCCCCGGGCGTGTCCAGTTCGGCGTCCCAGAAAAAACCGCCCAGACGTGCCGACGCGCGCAGGGAATTGCCAAGCGGGACGGTAAACCGAGCGGCCAGCGTCAGTCCGTCGGTGCGTGCGTCATTGAGGCCGCCGAACAAGTCTGACGTCACCTCACCGAGGTTTACGTAAGCGGCTTCCAGCGCGATGTTGTTGCCAAGGTCGTAGCCCACACCAAAGCGCGCAGCGAAACTATCGTCTTCGAGAAACACACCGGCAATCTGGTTGTCGACCTCGGCCCGACCGAGCGCGGCATCAAAATAAAACGCATCGTCGTCCGCGTACGTGACACCCACGGCCAGCAGCATCAACAATACGGCCAGACCCATGTGAACCAGAGTGGAACGCTTGTTCATCGTCAAATCCTCCCAAAGTGAGCGCTGACCCCAAAGCGCACAACAGATGCGCGCCCGGCAGCGTATGGAAGATTAAGGATGACGCAGGATGGCTGAACGCCTCCTGAATGGGACGGGCTAGCCTGCCGCTTCGATGATCTGACTGACTGCCTGACGATCCGGGACCACCGCTGGCAACGATTCGGCATCGTGCAACGCGGCCAGTTTGTTCTGCACGCGATCCGGGTTCTCTGTCGCGAGATCGGCGACAGAACGCACGCCAATACGCTGTAGCGCGTGCGCCAAATCGGCATCGACGCCGGGCAGGCCTTGCAAGCCCGCCATGCCTACCCATTTGCGCAGCGCAAAATCCTCCAACCGCAGCAGGTCCGCCACACCGAGCAGCCGCTCGTCCGACGTCCCCAATTCCACCAGATCTTTTAGGGAGCGTACGCCGTGACCCGCGAGGCCACTGGCCACCGCAGCGGTCATACCTGGCAACGCCGCCACTTCGTCATCTGGCGGTAACAATGGCGGTTGCGGCACGGATGCGACGGTCGGCGCGGGCGCCGTGCGGCGCATGCCGCGGTACACGTAACCGGTGAAAAAGCCGAGCAACGCGCCCAACGCAAAGAACAACACGAAGTAACTGGCAAAGTAGACCATGAGGACAACCCGGGCAACGGCAAACGAGACAGCGTTATACCTGTGCACAATGCCGCTTGACAACCCAACGGTCGCAGGTGGATAACATAGCGCTATGGAATTACATCAAGTGCCTTCGAACAACAACGCCGAGTCGCGGCTGTTCAACCGCGAACTGAGCCTGCTCGCGTTTCACGAGCGCGTGCTGGCGCTGGCCCAGGATCCGAGCGTTCCGTTGCTCGAACGACTGCGCTTTCTGTGCATATCCAGCACCAACGTGGACGAATTCTTCGAAGTCCGCGTCGCCCGTCTGAAACACGCGATTGAGCTGGGCGCCGATTCGGCGGTGAACGACGGCATGACCATGTCGGAAGTGCTGCTGGCCATTCACCGAAAGGCGTCAGATCTGATCAGTCGTCAGTACCAGACCTACCAGCAGAGTCTGCTGCCGGCCATGGCCAGCGAAGGCATCGTGATCGCGCGTCGGCGTTCGTGGAGCGAAGCGACGACGCGCTATCTGCAGGAGCATTTTCGCACCAACATTTTGCCCGTGCTCAGCCCGTTCGGCCTGGATCCGGCGCGGCCGTTCCCAAACATTATTAACAAGAGCCTGAACTTCGTCGTGGGTGTGCGCGGCGACGATGCGCTGCAACGAGTCAGTCGCTACGCTGTGGTACAGGCGCCGCGGTCTTTGCCGCGTTTGATTCGTCTGCCGCCGGAGCTTGGCGCTGGCGCTAACACGTTTGTGTTCCTGGCATCCCTGATTCGAGCGTTTACCGCCGACGTCTTCCCAGGCATGGAGATCCTCGGCTGCCACCAGTTCCGAGTGACGCGAAACAGCGATCTGTTTCTCGAAGGCGAAGACTTTGATGATCTGATGATCGCGCTGAAAGACCGTCTGGCAGAACGTCAGCACGCGGCGGCCGTGCGCATGGAAACCTCAGAACACTGCGAGCCGGAATACGTCGAGTTTTTGCGCGCGCACTTCGGTCTTGGCCCGCAGGATTGCTATCGGGTTAACGGTCCGGTGAACCTGAATCGGGTTGCCGCGCTGTACGACCTGGTCGATCGGCCCGATCTCAAGGATACGCCGCTGCGTCCCGGGTTAACGCCTGGTGCCGACGACATGTTTGCGCACCTGAAAAACGACGACCTGTTGCTGCACCACCCGTACGAGTCGTTTGCGCCGGTCGTCGCTTTTCTGCGCCAGGCCGCGCGCGATCCCAGCGTGCTGGCGATCAAGCAAACGCTGTATCGCACCGGTGCGGATTCAACCGTGGTTGACGCGCTGGTCGAGGCAGCGCAGGCCGGCAAGGAAGTTACCGTCGTCATCGAGTTACGGGCCCGCTTTGACGAGGCCGACAACATTCAGCTGGCCAGTCGTTTGCACGAAGCGGGCGTGCACGTGGCTTACGGCGTGGTGGGTTTCAAAACCCACGCCAAACTGATCATGGTGGTGCGTAGCGAAGAAGACCGTCTGCGACGCTACGTGCACTTGGGCACGGGCAACTACCATCCGCGCACGGCCAAAGTGTATACCGACTACGGTCTGTTCACCGCCGACCCTGAAGTGTGCGAAGACGTGCACGCGGTTTTTTTAGAGCTCACCGGTCTGAGCACCAAGCCCAGACTCAAGAAACTCTGGCAGGCGCCGTTCGATCTGCACGCGATGCTCCTCAAACATATCGCGCGCGAAACCCAAAACGCCAAAGACGGCCACAACGCCCGCATCGTCGCGAAGGTCAATTCTCTGGTGGAACCGCGCATCATCGACGCGCTTTATGTCGCCTCTAACGCAGGCGTCAAAATCGATTTGATCGTGCGCGGCATTTGCTGTTTGCGCCCACAAGTACCCGGCATGTCGGACAACATCCAAGTGCGCTCAGTGCTCGGACGTTTTCTTGAACACTCGCGCGTTTATTACTTCAGCAATCGCGACGATCACGTGGTGTACTGCGCCAGCGCCGACTGGATGGATCGCAACTTTTTCCGCCGCGTTGAAGTGTGCTTCCCCATTGAAGACGCGCGAATTAAATCGCGCATCATGGAAGAACTGTCGCTGTACTTGCGCGATGAAGCCGGTACGTGGCGGCTTGCACCGGACGGCCAGTATCACCGCGCGCAAGCGGACAGCAGTCAGGGTGAGTCCGTGCAAAAAAAGCTGATGGAGCGTTTCACGCAGCTGCCCAACGCTTAACCTGGACGATCCTGACCGGCTCAGGTCACGGTCAAACGCAAACCGATTTCCTGCAATTGCGCGGCTTCCCGCTCGAGGTCTGCCTGGGTTAGCGGGTGATCGTCGAGCCAGCCGTCCGGGAAGGTCAGTGTAATTGTCTCGTGGCGCGCCACGAGTTCAAACGCCGGCAAATGACTGTCCTGGCGCGCGCGCGTCAGATCACTGGCGATGCGCAGCAACGCCAACATGCGAGGTAAGCGTTTGCTCCATTTGCTGCCCACGTGTTCGGGCGTCTCGCGGGGGATGCGTCGACGATGTCCGCCAATCAACCACGCCAGCAAAGTTTGCTCGTGCTGGCTAAATCCCGGCAGATCCGCGTTTTTGACGATGTAGGCACCGTGGCGGTGATAGTGGGAATGCGCGAGCCCTAAGCCAACTTCGTGCAATCGTGCCGCGTAGCGCAGCAGCCGCTTGGTTTTGCGGCTGCCTACTCCCCAGTCTTTGCCCACCTGACGTAGCATTTCGATCACGATGTTCTCGACTCGCTCCGCCTGCCCCGCGTCAATGAGGTAGCGCTCCTCGAGTGATGCGACGCTAACATCGTGAGCGTCACGCCCGGTTCGGGCCCCGAGCATGTCGTACATCAAGCCTTCACGCAGAGCACCGTCAGCGATACGCAACCGTTTAATCTTCAATCCCGCAAACAGACGCTCAAGGATCAACAGTCCGCCCAGGAATACCGGGCGTCGACGTTCATTGATGGATTCGAACGGCAGCTGATCGTGTGATGAAAAAACGGCAATTCGGCGCACCATTTGTTTGATATCGGCCATGGTCACGCCGTCACTGGTGGGGTCAAATTCGCGCGCAAGCTTCATGACCGTGCGAATGGTTCCCGAGCAGCCAAGCTCCTGATCCCACCCGGTCGCTTTCAGTGGAGCAAGCACCGGCGCCAACTCAAGATCGATCGCCACGCGCGCGCCGCGAATCCCCTCTTTGGAAATCTCGCCGTCCGGGAAAAATGTCTTGCTGACGCTGACGCAGCCCATGAAAAGGCTGTAAAGGGTTTTGGGCTCGTCGTGCTGCCCGACGATGATCTCCGTGCTGCCGCCACCGATGTCCAGAACCAGCCGACGCCCGTCGGTGGATGGTGCAGTGTTGATGGCACCAAGATAGATCAGCCTGGCCTCTTCCTGACCAGACACAATGTCGATGGGATGGCCCAATGCGCGGCCGGCACGCTTGAGAAACGCCTTGCCGTTTTTTGCCTTGCGCAGCGTGTTGGTGCCGGCTGCCCTGACGTCCTGCGCCTCGAACGCGCGCAAGCGCTCGCCGAAACGCTCAAGGCATTCGAGCGCTGCGACCTGGCGATCTTCGGTCAGGTTTCCCGCGTCGTCGAGGCCCGCTGCCAGACGCACCATCTCGCGCAGACGGTCGAGCACGTGCAGTCGACCCGCCTCGACCCGCGCCACAATCATATGAAAACTGTTGGAGCCTAAATCAACGGCGGCGAGGACTCGCCCTTCGTGTCTATGCATGCGCCACGGTCTTGGTGTTCACGACCGGGGCTCAGGTCGATATATCGCTTAAACGTTAAACGACGAACCGCACCCGCAGGTGGTCGTCGCATTCGGATTGCGAATAATAAATTGCGCGCCGGAAAGATCGTCTTTGTAGTCGATCTCGGCACCGGTCAGGTACTGAAAACTCATCGGATCGACGAGCAACGTGACGCCCTGATTCTGAACCGTGACGTCGCCGTCTTCGTGGTTTTCATCAAACGTGAAGCCATACTGGAACCCGGAACAACCGCCACCGCTTATGTAAACGCGCAGCTTGAGATTCGGGTTAGCTTCGTCGGTGATCAGCTCCGCCACTTTGGTCGCGGCTGAATCGGTAAACACCAGGTCCGCAGGCGGCGGCGGAGGCGGTGCGTTGTCTGTTTGCGTAATCATCTGTGTATTAAACCAAATACTTGGGTTCAGTCCTACCTGTTCGCCTATTCACTGGCCAAAAACCGCGATACACGTGGCACGGCGATCAAGTTTCGGCTCGCAGCGCCTGAGAAAATGGCTTAGTTGCGCTCAGGCTTGCTGTTTTTTGGACCCGACCTGCACCAGTTCTTCGTCTTCCACCGGGCGCGGTTTCTTGGTGGTCACAACGCCCTGCTCGGCCGGCTCGTGAATCAGCTTGCCGTTGATCTCGGCGCCGATGGCCATTTCGATCAAGTTATAGAACACGTTACCGATGACCCGAGCCGTCGTACCCAGTTCAACGCGTTCGCGCGCGCTGACGTCGCCTTTGACCGTGCCGTTTAACACCACGTGCGGCACGCTAACGCTGCCTTCCACGACACCCTGTTCCGAGATCGTCAGCACCGAGGTGGATTCAAGCTCCGCCTGGATGTTGCCTTTGATGTAACCATCAACGTGCAAGCCACCGCTGAATTCAACGTCACCGGACACTTTCGTGTTAATGCCGACCAGCGTGTCGATCTCGGTTGTGCGACGCCGCGGCTTCGACGGCTTGGGCGCTTGCTTCACTTTGCTCTTGTTGCCACCAAACATGTTAGAACTCCTAAGTTGACTGCACGGACCACTCGAACGCCTGGCGTATGGCCTTGGCGGAGCGCCCTTTTGGACTGACTTCCACCATCACGCGATTAGGCACGAAGCCGGCCGGCAACTGCAACTCGCGTTCAAAATTCTGGAAGTAACGAAAAGAAAAACCCATCTTCGGGCCAGCCACGTCGCCGATCATCAAATCTGACAGCGCGTAGCTTACCTGTTTGCCATCCCGTGCACCCTCAAGCGCCAGATCGACACTGCCCGAGACGCTCTTATCGTGTCTCGCCGCAGCCATCACCAGCGTCAGCTTGAGTCGGTATTCACTGGCCGCAGCTCCGGGCGACACCACCAATTCTTGTATATGCAGGCCCCGCGCCCCGTCAGCCGGCGACACGATGCCGCGATAGAACGCGAGCTGTTCGCGCTGGGTCTGAATCTGGCTCTGCAGTTCGCCAAGCGACCCTTCAACGCGTTCGTAAGCCTCTCGATCCACGTCGCGCGACATGGTCAACATGGCAATTTCCTCGCGCAACGCGTTGTTGCTGGCTTTGAGCTCCTCGGATTCGTCGAGCAGGGCCCGGCGCTCACGATCGGCCCGGAGTCCGTCATAACCACCGCGATAGCGGCCCCATTCATAGAGCACAAACGCGGCAATCAGCAGGCTCACCGCACTCACGCCCAGAATCACGCCGGTTCGGCGCGGCTGGTGTGAGCGGACAACTAGCTTGGGGTTCGCCATGGATTGCTTAAAGTTTGATCAGGGGATTGACCATATTACTGGCACAAGGTCCAAAATGAAAAGAAAACACCGGCTCTTATCTGGCAAAATGCGACGCGACGCACACTCACCCGCCCTTTACGAGGCAAACCTATGCTCTGGCTCAAGGCCTTCCACATTGTATTCATGGTCACCTGGTTTGCCGGGCTGTTCTATCTGCCGCGCCTGTTCATCTATCACACCGAGGCCACCGACGCGCTGAGCCTGGAACGTTTTGTGATCATGGAGCGCCGATTGTTTGGAATCATGACGCTCGGGGCGCTGCTAACGGCCATTTTCGGGGTGGCCCAGCTGATTCTGGTGCCGGCCTACCTCAAGCTCGCGTGGATGCACATCAAGCTGACGCTGGTGCTCGCGCTCTTTGGCTATCACTACTGGTGTTTTCGGCTGATGCGGGCATTCGCAGTGGGGCAAAACCGCCACAGTTCGCGCTGGTATCGATGGTTTAACGAAGCGCCGGTGCTGGGCTTGATACCGATTGTACTGTTGGCCGTACTCAAACAGCCGGCCTAGCTCAAAGCCTTTTAATTCAGGCGGTTTCCCGGAAGTAGTCGCTGAATTCACCCAGCACTTTGACGTACACGTCGCGCTTGAAATAGATCACTTTTTCAACCGGCACGGACACGTCGACCCACTCCCAGTGGTCGAACTCCGGCTCGTCGTTTCGATCAAAACGAATACGCTGTTCGTCGCTTTCCAGACGCAGCACAAACCAGCGTTGCTTTTGGCCGATACACAACGGCTTGCTGTGCTTGCGCTGATAACGTTCGGGCAACGTATAGCGGCACCAATCGCGACTGGTCGCCAACAGCGACACGTCCTGCGGTTCGAGCCCGACTTCCTCACGCAGTTCGCGATACATGGCCGCAATGGGCGCTTCATTCGGACGAATTCCGCCTTGGGGAAACTGCCAGCCACCCTGTCCGACGCGTCGCGCCCACAGCACTTTGCCTTCGCCATTGACGATGACAATGCCGACATTGGCGCGGAAGCCCTCGGCGTCTATGTTTTCATCGGACATATATTTCACTCCTGGCATTATTCTTTCACAGTCAGTCAGCGCTCACCAGCGCGGCTTAACGCGAGATAAATTCACGAAATGTTTCGTGTAGATGGCACAAATCCTTACCTTCCAATCGATCTCAGACGAGGCGAGTTGGCGGTGAGAAAGTACGCTTGCTTTCTTGATCAGCGATGCTCTCTCGCCGGTTTGGCGCACGGGCCGCTTGAGACCGACCTTCCGCTGGCTTCGATTGTCGGCTGGTCGGTCCGGCGCCTACGAATCGCGGGGCGCCCGATCCGCCCGGTTTGACCTAATATCGACACAAAGCGCGCAGCCAAAGCGCCCTAGCTTGCATTAAACCCCTGTTTTTACACAAATTCTAATTGACACAAAAATTTGCAATTAGGTTAGACACACCCTAACATTCGGCTCTTCACACGAGGAGGCGTGTGCATCCTGGCCCCGCTGGATGCTGAGTATGGATACCGCAAGACTCGGATTAACCGAGCCACCAACTCACCGGCGAAATGAGGTTATGCAATGGCATCGATTTACGTGGGCAATCTGCCCTACACCGCAACAGAAGAAGAAATCGGCGCGGTGTTTGCACCGTTCGGGACGGTGCAGTCAGTCAAGATCATCATGGATCGCGAGACCGGACGTCCACGCGGCTTCGGGTTTGTCGATATGGATCGGGAAGAAGCCAAAGCGGCAATTAAAGAAGTGAACGGTTCCGAGATGGGCGGCCGTACGCTGCGCGTTAACGAAGCCCACGACCGTCCACCAGCACGACCTTCACCCGATCGATACTAAACCGGCCGCCAGCACCTGGTTGCTGCTGCCTCGATCGACGCCGTCGCTCAGACAGGCGGAGTCCGGTTACGTCCGTCTGCGCCCCGCGCAATAACGCGATCGCGCCCGGCGGTTTTAGCGGCAAACAGCGCCTCATCCGCGCGGGCGAGCACGGCGTCGGCAGCCGCTATCGGGTCACCGCCGTCAATGACGTCAAGTTGAACAACGCCCACTGACACGGTCAGCGTCACCGACGCCGCGTCGTCAAGACGCACCGGCGTTGCGCGAACGCCCTCGACGATGCGCGCGCCCAGATGGTGCGCCTTCTCCAAATCGGTGTCCGGCAACAGCACCACAAACTCTTCGCCACCGAAACGCGCAGCAACATCACTACTGCGCACCTGTTTTTGCGCACGCCGCGCCACGTCCCGCAGTGCCGCGTCGCCCGCCAAATGGCCGTGCTTATCGTTCACTTTCTTGAAAAAATCCAGATCAAACATCAGCACACCAAGCGGTGAGCTAACGCGTGACGCGCGCGCAATCTCTTCGGGCAAGCGAGCATTCAGATAGCGCCGGTTGTGCCAGCCGGTCAGCACGTCAGTCAGTCCACTCCACGTCAGCCGCGCACGGTTGACGGCATTCTCAAAGCAAAACGCCGCGATAATTCCCAGGTGATTGAGAAAATCGGTCGCGTGATCACGGGTAAATCGCTGCGCATCGCGACTCGCGAAATTGAGCACGCCGACCAGACGTCCACGCTGCATCAACGGCACCAGCGCGACGCTTTGATACGACGCCTCGTTTTCGAACAGGGCGCCGTGACTCGAAAGCTCGTAAGGGCCGAGAACGGCGCCGTGCAGCTTGGTGTACTGACTGCACAGCGCGTGCAGATCTTCAACGAGCAGCACGCCATCGAGTGCGGTCTGTCGTTGCTGCTGACCAAACAGCAGCAGATGGTGCACCTCGTGATCGGGATCGGCGAGCGACAA
This sequence comes from Gammaproteobacteria bacterium, assembly GCA_045107005.1. GTDB lineage: Bacteria > Pseudomonadota > Gammaproteobacteria > Steroidobacterales > JBCCMA01 > JBCCMA01. Next base: position 13,720 of record JBGCFP010000140.1, on the reverse strand, counting down.
ACTGACCGCGTCAAGGCCGAAAGACGCCTGCAACCCGCCAACCATGTTCTCCAGTAAATCCTCCAGCGAGCGCGACTGCAGCAGCAGCAATTCGCGCCGTTGAGCGCGACGCGAGATCGTTTCGTTGCGCGCCGCTTCGGCCATCAACCCGGCGAGTTGTGACCGCAGCTGTGTGATTTTTTGCGCGTCCGTCGTCACGTCGATTGTCCGCAAATGTCCCAGCTATCGCCCATGGCGCGGATCATAACACCGTCAGGGTCGTGCAAACCCTGACAACGATAACTGGTTCCTTTGTTCCCACTTGGCCACGCGTTATAAAGGTAAGATGCCTGTCGAACCGAAAACGCCGCCAACGCACGTGGATGTCCTGATCGCGGACCCGGATCCGGTTACCGCCGCGCAAAGCCGCGACTCGGTTCTGGCGGCGGGATTGACCGCTCAGGTTGTGGATGATTTTGCGCAGCTCGAAAAAGCGCTGCAGGAACCGGTGCGCACGGTCGTGCTGGAACTGATGCTGGCCGATGTCGACGGCATCGAGTTGATTCGCTATTTCGGCAGCATGATCGCCCCCCCCGATTTGGTCATCGTGAGCGACGCCGAACCGCGCATTCGTGACGCGGCGAGACGCCTTGCCAATGCCCGTGGGCTGACCGTGCGCGACGTACTGGGCAAAGCCTTCGCCGACTACGATCAACTGACTCAAGTATTGCGCGCGCCCCGCGATTCGCCGTCGCGCGAGCGCGGCAAAGCGCGGTTTGTCCCGACGGCTGCCGAGCTGCGCCACGGGATGGCCAACGGTGAAATCAGCGTTCTGTTTCAGCCCAAAGTGAACATCAGTACGCTCGAACTGATCAGCGTCGAAGCCCTGGCGCGCTGGCTACACCCGGCGCACGGGTCGGTGTCTCCCGGCGATTTCATATCCGTGGCCGAGCATCACAATCTGATCGGCCCGCTGACCGACATCGTGGTGCAGCGAGCGTTTGCCAGCCTGCGCGACTGGCGCGAACAGAATCTCGACACACGTCTGGCCATCAACGTCTCGGGCGCTTCGCTGGCCAATCTCAAACTGCCGGACCATCTGGCGCGCACCACGGCTCATTACGGGCTGAGCCCGGAGCGTATTACCGTGGAAATCACAGAGGGTTGGATCGAGCAAAACCCCATTGATGCCCTGGACATCATGACTCGGCTGAGGATGAAAGGCTTCGATTTGTCGATTGACGATTTCGGCACTGGCTATTCCACCATGCTGCGGCTCAAACAGGTGCCGTTCAGCGAACTGAAACTGGATCAGTCGTTAATACGTGGTGCCGCTGCCGACGAAGTCGCACGCTTGATCGTTGCCTCCAGCATCGAACTTGGCCGCGCACTGGGGCTGCACGTTGTTGCCGAAGGCGTCGACAATCAGGATGACTGGGACCTGATCGTCGACCTGGGTTGCGACGAGGGCCAGGGTTATTTCATTGCCAGACCCATGTCCGCCAGCGCAATGCTCGACTGGTACCGGCGCTGGCAGCAGTCTTTGGGCGGTCAGGCCGGATAAAACTGTGCGCCAACGCACCGGAACATCTGCGAATGACCTGTTAGACTAATAGCCTCAGTTCCATAGGAATTAGCGTCAATGAATGATAAACGACCCGGCGAGCGCGCCGGCGGTACCGCAACCATCATCGGCGAAGGCGTGCGTATTTCCGGCACCATCGCCGGCACTGGCAGCTTCATCGTTTGCGGCGAAGTGGAAAGCGATTGCGATTTGAACGGTCCGGTTACTCTGGCTCGTGAAGGGCGCTGGAAGGGCACCATTCGCGCCACCGAGATCACCATCGCGGGCAATGTGGACGGCGACGTTCGCACCGACGGAAAAATTGAAGTGGCGTCCACCGCGAGGGTACGCGGCAGTCTGATCGGCCGGATGATCTCTGTGGCAGAAGGTGCCGTCATCGAAGGCGAGATGCAGATGACCGGCAGCAGCGATCCCGGTGTCGTGAAGCTGGCAGAAAAAGTCGGCGCCTGAAGGCCATCGTCACACGCCCGGTCGTGCAAGCCTGGCGTCGGCGAAAACTACCGGCAGTAACCTGATCCACTGATACGATCAGCGCGGGCGCGTGGCGCCGTGCGGCGGCTTTTTATTCACACGGTCCCCGGATTCATGCCCATTACCGATCAATTCGAGCCGCCGCGAGCATTGCGCAACGGTCACGTACAGTCTCTGTTGGCCAGCCTCAAACTGCGTGCGCCGTGGATAGTGCGCCGCGCTCGCAAGCTCATCGACGACGAGGAATTCGTCATTCTGGACTGCGCCAATAACGTGCGCCTGACCGGCTTTTACTCGGCGACCAGCGACGATGGCCCACTGGCCGTCCTGATCCACGGTTGGGAAGGCAGCGCTCAGTCGCAATACATGCTGTCGACATCCGCCTACTTGTACGCACGCGGCTATCGCGTGTTCCGCTTTCAGATGCGCGACCACGGCGACTCGCATCATCTCAACGAAGGCCTGTTCCACTCTTGTCGTATCGACGAAGCCGTCGATGGTGTGGGCGAAGTGCAGCGGCGCTTTGGGCTTGACCAACCGGTTGTACTTGGTGGCTACTCGCTGGGCGGAAACTTCTCGCTACGCATTGGAGCGCGAGCCCCCGACGCCGGCATTGCGCTGAGTGCCATTGCCGCGGTTTGCCCGGTCGCCGATCCCGCCAAAACCTTGCTGGCGATGGAGAACACGACGCCGGTCTACGAGGCTTACTTCATGCGCAAGTGGCGCCGCAGCTTGCGCAAGAAACAGGAACTGTTTCCCGGCGTTTATGACGACCCGCAGTGGTTCACGCTCAAGACCATGCGCGAACTGACCGAGTATCTGGTTGAGCAATACGGCTTCATGAAAGTCGAGGACTACTTCAAGGGCTACGCCATCACCGGCGATCGCCTTGCGTCGCTGGACGCACCGTCTCTGATTCTTGCCGCCAACGACGACCCGATCATTCCGCCGGAAGACTTTGGCGACATTGACCCGCCCGACGCGCTGCACATCGTGCACACACGCTTTGGCGGTCACTGCGGTTACATCGACGGTTTTCGCCAACCCACGTTCGCCGACAGAGCGGTTCACCGATGGTTTAGTGATGCGCTCGGGGATGCGACGCCAGCCTGACCTACTCCAACGGAATCTTGGGCGCGATAAACGTGTACGCGGCCAGCAGCAAACCAGCGTACGTGCCGTTGTACCAGTCAAGGTTTTCGAACGGTGCGCCCAGCGTGAAAGCCCAGATGAAGAACGCCCCGACGGTAATCCCGATCTGACGCCGGTTACTCACCTTCAGCGTTACGCGAAGGTAGAACCAGGTAGCCAGCACCCCGAAGCCAAACACCAACCAGGGCACGATGGCAGCGACCTCGTCTCGCGAGTTCTCCAATAACGTCATCATCGACAAATAGACGGTGACCACTTCGCCAGGGATCAGTTTGATCAGTTTATCGGCGTAGCCGTCGACCTCCTCTGGCCCAGCGACATCGTCCGCCAGCGACCAGTTCCCGCCGTCCGGTACGCCACGCGTGCTGGCGCCATCCGCATGGATCGTTGGTTTCGTAACAATAGCGCGCGACATCAGACGTCCGGTTCAGTAAACGGTAAACGGACTTTCGGCCAGCAAGTCGCCGTCAGCGTTGCTCACGCGAACGGTATATTCCCCCGCCACGTTCAACTGTCGATAACTCCCGGCGCCAACTGCACATTCCTTGTTTTGCGGCCCAACAATCCGGCAATCCAGCCCACTGACCAGGGGCAAGCTGACGACGTACAGTGGCGTGTTGACTCGAAACCGATCACTACCATCGCCACACGTGCTCACGCGACTGCATAACACCAGCTTCTCAATGTTCGTCCGACCGCGAAGCGCAGTCAGCTGATCATTGAGCGGGTGACTTTGCTCTTCGGTGAGTGCGTAACGAACTTCCTGAAATTTTCCTTTCCAGGCATCCAGCTTGACGATTCTGTCGGTAAGCGTGTTATCCGAAAAAGACGGTGCGTTGATCAGCGCTTCTTTGGTTGCAAGATCGTTCAGGGCATTCATTGACGCCTGCAAGGTGTCATTCATGGTGGGCGACAATCTGGCGCTGTTGCTCTGCAGCTCGCCCATTTTCTTAATCACCTCAGCGGTGCTGACGAGCCGGCTGCGTATCCCCTCGGTCGCCTGCCGATAGCTCTGCTCCAGAATTTCATTGACCACGACGTTCAAGTTCAACGGCTCGATAAACTGCGGACCATCGTCGTCGCCGTTGCCCAGGAGCACAACATCGGCTCGCAGTACAGCCGGTTGATCTTCGGTCGGTGCCCGCGGCGTGACCATCCATTCCCAACTGTCCGGTCCACTTCGCACCAACGATGCGATCGCAGCGGAATCGGTATTGACCTCAACGGTAAAGTGCTTCGATGATTTCTTGTAGATCGGCTCGCCATCGCCGACCGAGGCTGGCATCTCGACCTTCAACCGAACGGAAGTCGGCACACCGACTTCCAGATTCGATGACGGCGCGTCCCAGACCACCTTGCCGGGCTCTGACTCGAAGAAAACCAGATACAACCCGACACCGATCACCGCCGCCGCGCCCATCGCCACAAACCCAAGCACGCTTCCAATACCACGTTTCGGCGACGCCACATCCTGCTTCGCTGCTTTTGGCGGTGCGGCAACGGGCGGGACGGCTGCCGACTGAGCGTCGTTTTTCTGTGCGCCGACGCGATCAAACAAGCGCCCGTCCGGAGCCCGCATCGACAGCACCGGAGTGCCCCACTCGAGCGACTGCGGCTCGTTTACCATGATCGACAGGCGACCGTGCGCCGTCGCTTCGTCCACCGGCGCACCCGCCACCAGGCTTGAGTAAAACGCCTTGGCGAACGTGATCGCCGCGCTGTCAGAAATGGGAAATTGCATCGCGACGACGGCCGGCACCCCGGCCATCACGAGCCGATTGGTGACGCCGGCAAACGGTCGCGACGTGTCGGTTTTGGCCGTATCGCAGGCGTTCAGGAACACCAGGCGCAGCGTCGGTGAATTGCGCAGCAGTTGGCCAAGCGCTTCGGCATTGAGCAGTGCGGCATCGCCGTTCTGGTCTTCAAGCACAAGGGCGCCACTGCCCGTGCGCTCATCGTGAACGCCGTGCCCCATGTAGTGAAGGACATGGTAAGCCCTGGACGCCAAAGCCGAACGCAAACCGTCTGCGGTGGCGTCGTCCAGGAAGTCCACCGCCACGCCCCGTTCTTGCGCCCACGAGTTCTCGATCAGCGCGCGCTCCGCGCCCAGATCCAGCTTGTGGACACCTTTGGGATCGGAGATCACGACCAGAATGCGCAAGTCGCCGTCCAGCGGCTGAACATCGTTGGGCCGCTGGACATCCAGAAAACGCACCAGAGGCGTTTGCCGGCTCAGATTCAAATACTCCATGTTTGCCGCTTCGCGCAGGTACTCCCACGGCACAGAGGCGAGCGGAATAACGTCGGTATCGTTGAGATTCAAATGCAGCTTGATACGCAGTCCGACGTTGGGATCGGAGAGCTTGGTGTAACTCTGGTAGTACATCTTCGCAATGCTGCCGGTGAACAGCGTTCGAAACAGCTGCTCGCCAAACTCCGCCGGCGACGGACCGTCGGGCACTTCCAAGGTTGAATCTCGAGTGGCGCCACGCACGGTAGACCCGAGCGAGTGCATTTGGCCAGCCATCGCGGGAATATCGAAATCAAAGACAATGTTTTCTTCCGAGTTTCCAGCCGGCGACTCAACACTTACGTCATAGCCCTCGCCGCGCTTGCCCTCAATTCTGATTTTGAAATCCTGATACCGCATGCCCTGATCTCCAAACTACTGCCGGCGCAAAATGAATGCGCGGTTCACTGACTTCCACTCGACGTCCTCGTCCTCGGCATCGCTGTCATCCATCTCGATTGCCGAATCCCGCGTTGTCGGCCCGTGATAGGCGGCCGAAAACTGACGTCGCAATTGCGACGGGCCGAAGTCGCCCGAACGCATGCCGTCCTGCTGCAGCCAGCGAAAATCCGTTTCGTCAGTAGCGACAAGGCATTTATACGTCTCAACACCCTCGGTGCCCGGCATGTCGTCGGGAATCGAAAGCTTGATCTTCTGCCGCACGCCGATGCGCAACGTGTGACCGGGGTCGATCATTTCACCGGCACGTCTTGGCGGATAGAGCAACGACACCCGTCCGGTCAGTCCGAAATCCAGCACGCTTGCGAATACGGCGCGATCATCGTTATTGATGATTTCAAACGCCAGACGGTCGCCCGGGTGAAACACCTGGTCCCCACCGTTCGCCGACACCCATTCATTGTTTTCGTTCTGACGCAGAATATTGAATTCAACGTCGAGGTTGGCATTGGGGCAATCAAGCACCAGTGCGTTCTGATAACGCGCCAGCGTCTCCAGATTCTTGACCAGCAGTTCGACCACGCCGTCTTCATCCACCGGATGAACGGGCCCCTGGAGCTGCCCCTGTCGATCCACGATGGCGAAGGTGCGCACCGGGACGCTCGCCAGCTGCGGCACCGGGCTGCTGTCATCGACCTGCTCGCGCGGCTCGAGCACGTACAGGCGCACCGCCGCGCCCGTGTCGCTCGCACTGAGCAAATCGGATTCACCGATGGCCGCGTCGAACAACTGTCGCTCCGTGGCCGGCAACTGACTCAGGTCCACCTGAGTCACAAACTGTTCGGTGGAAGGCGACGTTTCCACACAGCGCGCGGTGACCGGCACGTCGCCGTGCCGCTCGATCACGGTGGCCTCACTGGCCAGCGGACCCACCGCGTTAACGTCAACGACCGCCAATGCTACGGCGCCTTCGATGGTCTTCGTGCCCGGCGGATAGACTGTCCAGCGCGCGCCGCGGTGCAATCCGTGAGCCGCTCCTCCGGCGAGCGTCACGGCATCGCCGTCAATGGCCTTCACCGACACGTAGCGCAGCGGTTCGATGTCACGAGTGCCCAGCAGCTCACGCTCCTGGCGGCCCTCTATCTGTGGATTTTGCGACGAAAACTTGGCACGGACCGATTGCCGTGCGTACTCGAAAACGTCGCGATAGGTGGTGCCCGGCGTGGCACGCAGCATGGCCGATGTCAAAAAATGCGTGAGCGCGCCGTTGCGAAATTCTTCGCCGTTTTCGAACCGAGTGTATTCGTGGGAGACCTCGTTGTCGCGGCAGCCGGACAAAACGACGTAACGATCGTTTAGCGTCAGTCCTCGGGCAGAACTTGTGTTGCCGCGAGTCGCCGGTTGCACCGTGTCGCCCACCTCAACACCCATTTCCTCAAGACTGCGATTATCATCAGGAACACTGCGCGCCTGCGCGCCGAATGCATCGCGTGTGATTGTGCCGGAATGACAGCAGTCGAAAATAAGCGTCACGTTTTCCGTGTTGGCCGTAAGCCGCTGCAACCACTTGTTGATGTCATCGTCGACAATGTCGAGATTCGGGTGCGGGCGTCTGCCGCTGTCTGAGGGCATGATCGTGCTGTCTTTGCCGCTCCCCTCTTCTTCATTCGGTGTTCTGCCGGTGCGCCGCGATCCGTGGCCGCTGAAGTGGAACACGACGATGTCGTCCTGCTCCACACGCCCAACCAAAGCGTCCATACCCTGGGTCAGGCCAGCGCGCGACGCATCGGCATTGTAAAGCTCCAGCACATTGGCCGGGTCGAAATGGAAGTGCTCGACCAACACGTTGCGCATCAACTTCGCGTCATTTACACAGCCCGACAGCTGGTATTCGGGATCCAATTTCGAGTACTTATCAATCCCTACGATCAAGGCATGCTTTTTGGACATCAGAATTTTCTTGGCAAAAACGAAAGACGCAGTGACGAATCGCCGTCCATGGCGTTAACCAACATCCTGTCGATCTGCAGGTGGATCAGCCCTTGCTGACTACATGATGTCAGGCGGACCAGGCCGAGACCCGGGCTTGGCGGCGTCATCGGAGCTGTCAGCTTCAGGTGGATCTTCCGGCGGGCCAGGGCGAATATCCGGTACGCCAGGCTCTGTGGGGTCGGGTTGCTCGATGGGCGTGTCTTGAGGTCTTTCTCGGGGATCTGGAAGTGTCATCAAAAGCTCCGTAGGGGTGGTGTATTCCTCGGTGCGATCCGCGCTTCGTCATTTGGCTCTGCGAGACCTGATGAACGCCACGCTGGCCGCCCGATTATGTTTTATCACTCTATCATCATGAATATAGGCCCTTGAATTTGCAATTGCCACTGGCAAGTGCATCGCAGCGCGCCTTGGCTCATAATTGCGCCAAGCGTCACCATAAGATGCCTTCCTCGAGAGCCAAGTAAGTCGACTGCATGAGAGAACGATCATCGCCAACGTGATTAAGGCATTTATCGCCGAGGTTAAGCGGCGCAAAGTCTTCCGAGTGGTTGCGGTCTACGCCGTTCTGGCCTGGCTGGCACTGCAGATCGCCGAAGTGACGTTCGAACCACTGGGCGTGGCGCCGTGGATCATGCGAGCTCTGATCATTCTCGCCGTGACCGGTTTTCCCATCGCTTTTATCCTGGCCTGGGTCATCGATTTGACCCCAAAAGGTCTGATCTTCGACTTACCCCTGTGGCACGGCGACGGGGATGCGGATGAGTCGCGGCGTGAGGCAACTCGAGCCGATTCACTGATCGTGCTGCTGCTGTTGTCCGGCGTTGCGGCCGGCAGCTATTTTACCGTCGCACCCCTGATCGACATGCCGCCGGAAACCGTCGCAGCAACGTCGCCATCAGCGCCACCCAATTCGATTGCCGTGATGGCCTTCGAAGCGATTGGCGACCAGGAGCAGGTGGGTTTTTTTGCCAACGGTCTGGCCGAAGAAGTGCTAAGCATGTTGTCGACATTGCCTGAAATGCACGTCGCAGCACGCTCATCGTCCTTCCGCTCTCGCGATCAGGACCTGGACGCGCGCCAGACCGCCAGCGTGCTTGGCGTCGCCAACATTCTGGACGGCAGCGTGCGACGCAATGGAGATCGCTTGCGCGTTGCCGCGTATCTGACCAGCGGAGCCAGCGGGTTTCAAATCTGGAGCAAAACCTACGACGCGGAACTCGACGATGTCATCGAGATCCAGCAGCAGATTGCCAATGCCGTCGTCACCGAACTTGAAATCGAGCTTTCCACGGATTCGAGCGCACGCTTGCGCAACCTGCCAACGGCCAATTCGGATGCTTACGTCTATTACCTGCGGGGCCGTGAAAAGCTCCGCAGCGGACAGGATATCGACGTGCTGCAAGCGGCCATCACGCTGTTTCAGCGCGCTCTGTCCATCGATCAGTCCTACCCGCGTGCTCACGCAGGGCTGTGCGAGTCGTATTTGACGATCTATCAGCTGAGCCTGGACAGTTCCAATTTTCAACTGGCCGAGACGGCTTGCAGTGAGGCCATTGCGGCCAATCGCGGGCGCAGTAGCGACGTCTACATCGCACTTGCCACTTTATATCGCGTCGCCGGCAAGCCCGACGTTGCGCGCGAGCAAATCGACAAGGCGATTGCGCTGGCTCCGTCAGATCCTGACGCGGTCATCGAATTGGGCGAGACGCTCGCCTCCGCCGGCAATGTGGTCGATGCCGAGGCCGCGTTTGTCCGGGCAACGACATTGCAACCGGGCTACTGGCGAACCCACGAAGCACTTGGTCGTTTTTACTACAACGAACAGCGCTACGAAGAATCGCGCGGCCCACTGCAAATACTGGTTGACCTCAAGCCCGACAGTCCGCTCAGTCATGCCCGGCTCGCTGCTGCCTATTCGATGCTCAACGAACCCGAACTCGCGCGTGCGGCCCGGGATCGCTCCTTAGCGTTGAAACCCACGCGCCAGGGCTACACCAATGCCGGTTTGAATTATTACTACGCCGGTCAGTTTGAGGATGCCGTCGCGATGCAGAAAAAAGCATTGGAACTCGCTCCGCAGGATCATCGGGTGTGGGGCCGACTTGCAGAATCTTATCGCTTTGTACCTGGCTCACAGAACAAAGCGCGCGAGGCGTATTCGCGCGCCGCGGAGCTAGCCAACGAGAGTCTGGCGATCAATGCCTCGGATTGGAATACCTCAGCGTTGCTCGCGATCTACTACGCGCACCTGGGACGCGGGGCCGAGGCGATTGACCTGATACGTCGGATCGCCCCCATCGCCGGTGAGAACGCCGAATTTTTCTACTTCGAGGCGCTGGTGCTGCTGCAAACCGGCGACGTGAACGGCGCTCTCGATGCACTGGAAGCGTCAGTGGCTGCCGCACCCAGCTTCGCGAAATTTGTGGTCACAGATCCGGACATGGCTCAGCTGGCCGACAACCCGCGCTTCATCGCATTGGCGGGTACGGCTGCGACGCAATAGTGCCCTTGCACTCAGGCCGTGCTGGTGGCTCGCAGCTTGGCCAGATAGCCTTCCTCGATATCGTGATCGGCGACGCCACGTAAGGCTCGACCCGGTAACTGCCCTCGTGGTCTCGCGTCACCCTCGGCGCCCTCCCCGTCAAGCTCCGCTTGCATGGCTTCGAACTCGCTGACGTCCATCGCCTCGTCGTCCTGTTCAGGCGCACTGCGCGTGCCACGCGTTTGCTCCTCGACGGTGATCTCACCGTGCTCATCCATGTGGTAGCGGCGGTCAACATGCGCATACAACGGCGCTGGCGGAATACGGGTAACAACGTCCACGTTATTTACCACGCGAAAGAATCGGTTTTGGTAGGCGCGGTTCATGTTTTGCGTGAATTCTCGATTGCCCACCAGCGGCTGGCCGAACGTATAGCAACCGGTGATATCGATGTCGCCATCAGCCAGCGCTGCGGTCGCCGTGGCTAACGCGCCGCCCAGACTGTGCCCCGTCAGCCAGATTTTTCGCCGACCGTCTGCCAACTCTTCGAGCACCGGCTTGACCAACGTAGACCACACGGCCTCAGCGCCGTCGTAGAATCCGCGGTGCGCTTTGCCCCACGGCGTGACGATTCGTCGAATCTTCAAGTTACGCAGCCAGTCCTTGACCGACTCTGTGCCCCGGAACGCGAGAATGGCCACGTCTTCATTGGCGGCGACAAACCCTTGCGTATCGTCAATGTCGATCAGCAGCTCTGCGTTCAAATTCCACTGCGCAAGCGTTGCGCACAACGCCGCGGGATCGGTTTGATAGGCCAGTTTGCAGGCCGCAGCCATCGAGCGCGCGGTGGCCATTGAGAAATTGGTCTTTTGCAGGCTCGCCGCGTCGAAGTCGTTTGTCACGATGCTAATCCCCCAGGACAGTAAGGTCTGCCAACATGCGGCTTTGCAGTGGGCATGTCCAGTGGCAAAGCAGGCGAAATGGCCGGATTCCGAAGTCTCCACTCGCCTGCGTCAGGCTTAATCTGGCGAATACGACAGACCATTTGTTACAGTGAGCATACGGTTCGGTCAAACTGTAACTGTCTAGCAGCGTTGAAAAAATTTGATTCTGCTTGATGTCATGCCAGTTTTCGCTGTCGATGCAATAATCGCTTGGCTTTTTTATATAGCTTCAATTCATGCTAGCGCGCACAGCAACCATGCGTCGTAGATCTACCATAAGGACATTTCCATGTTTGGCGTTTGCTACTACCCCGAGCACTGGCCGCAAGACGACTGGGAAACCGATGCCGCTCAAATGGCCGCGCTTGGCCTTTCTTTTGTGCGCATTGGCGAGTTCGCCTGGTCGCGACTTGAACCGGCGCCAGGCGAACTGCGCTTTGACTGGCTCGACAAAGCCATCGACGTGCTCGGTGCGGCCGGCCTGAAAGTGGTGTTGGCCACGCCTACGGCAACGCCACCCAAATGGCTGGTTGATCGCTGGCCAGAAATACTTCCCGTCGACCCGCAGACCGGGCAGGTTCGCGGGTTCGGATCACGGCGTCACTATGATTTTGCCAGCGAGATCTACCGCAATGAAGCGCTGCGCATCACCGAGGCATTGGCTCGCCGCTACGGCAGTAACGCTCACGTTGCCGGTTGGCAGACTGACAACGAACTGTGCGGCCACGATACGACCCTCAGCGCGTCCGCGGTTGCGCGACGCAGTTTTCAGTTTTGGTGCCGTGAGCAGTACCCCAACATCAACGCACTGAATCGCGCGTGGGGCAACGTGTTTTGGTCCATGGAGTACAACGACTTCACCGAAGTCGAACTGCCCGTCGGCGCCGTGACTGAGACCAGTCCGGCGCATCAACTGGCTTACCGTCGATTCTCGTCCGATAAGGTCAATCAGTTTCACGCGCGCATGGTGGCGACCATTCGCAAGTACGCGAAAGACCAATTTGTCACGCACAATTTTATTCCAATGGTCGACACTGGCGTCGACAATTTTGCACTGGCAGAGCCCCTCGAGTTCGCCAGTTACGACAGCTACCCGCTCGGTCGGACAGACAACTACTTTGTTGAGGCGCCCACCGAAGACTATCGCCGCTACATGCGCACCGGTCACCCGGATCTGGCCACTTATTACATGGACCAGACTCGCGGTTTGAGCAAGGCGGGATTCTGGATCATGGAACAACAGCCGGGCCCGGTGAACTGGGCCAACAACAATCCGCGACCGGCGCCCGGCATGATTCGCTTCTGGACGCTGGAGGCCTTCGCGCACGGCGCAGACTGCGTGGCGTATTTTCGCTGGCGCCAGGTGCCCTTCGCGCAGGAGCAAATGCACGCAGGTCTGCTGCGACCCGATCGCACCGAAGCGACTGCCTATGCTGAGGTTGAGCAAGCTATGCACGACGTGGCCCGACTGAATCTGAATGCCACAGAGGGCGTTGAGGCCAAAGTGGCGATTGTTACAGGCGCTGACGGTTTCTGGGTCAGTGCTATCGAACGCCAAAGCACCTCCTACGATTTCAACGACGTTCAATTCGACTACTACCGAGCACTGCGTGAGCTCGGCGTCAGTGTCGATTTTGTTTCGGTCGACGACGATTTGACGGACTACCTGCTGGTCCTCGCGCCGTCGCTACCAATCGTTAGCGATGCCTTTATCGAGCGCTGTCGCCAAACCGACGCGGAGGTAGTCTTCGGTCCGCGTGCCGGCGCGAAGACCCGGCAGTTCAGTCTGCCTGCCAATTTGCCACCAGGCTTGCTGCAGTCGTTGATACCGCTACGAGTGCTGTCGGTCGAAACGCTTCGGCCGGATTGCACAGAGCCGCTGTTGTTTGACGGAGGCGTTTACGAGAGTCGGGTCTGGCGCGAGGAACTCGAAACGGACGGCGGCGAAGCGTTGGCTCAGTGCGCCGACGGTCCGGCTGTTGTGCAGCAAGACCGATTTATCTACATCGGCACGCTGACCTGCCGGGATTTTTTGCGCGACTTCCTGCGTCAACGGTGCACAGGCCTTGGGATTACCACATACGAATTTGGCGATGACGTTCGCGTGCACGTTCGGGGTGCTCTGGCGTTTGCCTTCAATTATTCCGAAGAAGAACGCTCGCTGCCGCTGCCCGATGACACTCGCTTTCTGGTCGGCAGCAACGTCCTGGGTGCTCGTAATGTCGCCGTGTGGAAAGCCTGATCGTGCCGGTTACGTCATGTCGTCACGACCAACAAGACAATAATTCTCTCTCCACCGCCTCACGCCAACACAGGCAGTATCGGTTTCTGCGGTACATCGCCCTTCATCGTTCGTGAACCGTTTAAGCATTCAGGCCATCAGATTGCCACCGGAGCGGCAGCTTGCCCACACGAACACTTAGCGC
>JBGCFP010000014.1:0-19611 GCA_045107005.1 Gammaproteobacteria bacterium | reverse complement strand
TCGCCATGTCGATCACCGTGGGCAAAGCGATTGGCCAAGGGCGGCATATCAAAGCGGCGCGCATTGCGACCGAATCGCTGATGTTGTCGCTGCTTTTGACCATTCTTTTGTGCGCGGTCGGCTATTTTCTGACCGACTCGCTGTTCGCCAAACTCGGTGCTACGCCGTCCACGATTGTGCTGATTCGCCAGTACATGGATATCTGGTTCGGGTTTGCCGTGCTGCTGGCGATGCCGATGATCTGCAAGGCGGCGATTCGGGCGACCGGCGACACGAAGTGGCCGAGTATCCTGATGATGGTGTCAGGGCTCGTCAACGTCGTGCTCGATCCAATCCTGATCTTCGGCTTCGGGCCGATTCCGGCCATGGGCATGGCCGGTGCCGCGTGGGCGACCGCGGCGGCTTGGCTATTCGCGAGCGTTGCGGCGATTTACCTGCTCAGCGTGCGCGAAAAATTGCTCGTGCTCAAACTGCCGCCCGTTGGCGAGTTGTTTCACGTCTGGCGTGATGTGCTGACGCTCGCCGGACCGATTTGCCTGGCTAACATGCTTGGGCCGATGTCCATCGGCGCGCTGACTGCCATCGTCGCACGCTACGGTGAGTCGTCCGTGGCCGCGTTTGGCGTGGGTGGCCGAGTCGAAGCGTTTTCGCTGGTGGTGGCGTTTGCCGTGACGGCCGCGCTGTCTCCTTATCTGTCGCAGAACCTGGGTGCCGGTAATGGCGAACGAGCGCGCACGGCTGTTCGCAACAGCACGCGTTTCATTTTTATTTTCCAGCTTGCGGTGTGGGGGCTGTTGGCGGCGTTTGCGCCATCGCTCGCGGGCATTTTCAGCGACGACCCCGCCGTGATCGGCGTGGCGATTTACTACTTGCGAATCATGCCGCTCGCAGTGGTGTGCTACGCGGTCATCATCGTCATCAATACGGCGTTCAATGCCTATCATCAGTCGGGCAAGACATTGGCATTGAGTCTGCTGCGGGTCGTTGTGTTTGTCATTCCGCTGGCGTGGCTGGGGGCTTGGAAGCTGGGCTTGGCGGGTGTGTTCATGGGAGCGATTCTCGGGAGTGTGTTGTCCCTGATCGCCGTGATTTTTACCTATGGACGCATGGTAAAGCGTACGTCAACGGAAGCAGGTGAATGACGGTCCTCAATCGCAACCTGATTGTGTTGATGAGCTGCCAGCTGGTCGGCGCGCTCGGTTCCATCATTTTGGTTACGCTTGGGGGCATCGTGGGACGTGAGCTGGCGGCCAACCCGGCGCTGGCCACGCTGCCGCTCTCAGCGATGGTGGTTTGCGTCGCGCTCACCACGGTCCCTGCCGCTCTGCTGATGGCCCGCATCGGTCGGCGACGGGCGTTCATTGCGTCGGCCCTGGTGGCGACAGCTGGCGTGCTGCTCGTTGCGCTTGCTCTGGTACGTGAAAGTTTTTTCATGCTGTGTGTGGGCACCGGGCTGTACGGCGTGCACATGGCGTTCGTTCAACAGTATCGATTCGCCGCCGTGGAATGTGTCGCCAGCGAACACGCCAGTCGCGCTATTTCACTAGTGCTGCTCGGCGCGATTGGTGGTGCCGTTGTCGGCCCGATTCTCGTGGCGCAAGGTCGCGATGCCGTGACTGATGTCGCCTACGTTGGCACCATGTTGATGCTGGTCGTCGCGTTGCTCGCCGCCGCGGTCGCGATGTCACTGTTGCGCGACACGGCCGTCGAGTCAAAAGACGAGCGGTCGACGCCACCGCGACCGCTGCTGCAAATTGCCCGTTCGCCGGGCTACCTGATCGCCGTGCTTTGCGCGGGCGTGGGCTATGGTGTCATGACGTTTGTGATGACGGCGACGCCGTTGAGCATGCACGTGCACGACGGATTCACGATTGAACAGACCGCTAACGTTGTGCGCGTACACGTCATCGCAATGTACGCACCGTCTTTGGTATCGGGTTATTTGATGGCGCGTTTTGGCGTACGCCGCATGATGACCATTGGTGCGCTGCTCCTGATGGCGACTCTGGGCGTGGGCGTGGGCGGGCAGGAACTGATGCACTACACGCTGGCGCTTGTTGCGCTGGGCGTTGGTTGGAATTTTCTCTACGTCGGTGGCACGACGTTGCTCACGCGAACCTATTTGCCCCGCGAGCGGTTCAAGGCGCAAGCGCTGAACGACCTGACGGTGTTCGCCATGTCGGCGACAGCGTCGCTCTTGTCCGGGTCGGTGATGGGCTGGTTTGGGTGGCAGGCTGTCATGGCCGTTGCGTTTCCGCCGCTGCTGATTGTTCTGGTCGCGCTGACTATTTTGCGCGGACGTGCGTCATTGGCACCGCCATTGGCCAAAAACCCGTCAGGAAATTAGTAACCAATTGTAAACGCGAAAGCCTGCCAATGCGCCCCGGGACGTCTGTGGCAGTAGCGATTGCCGATCTAAACGCGAATCATAATCATCTGCAAATTGCCGCTAGTTAACTCTCGCTGCTTGAGTTTTCTGATGGGGTAATCGGGCCATGTCCGTGCGCAGCATTGAACGTCAATCCTTTGGCGCAAACGTTCGACACTCATGTCGTGGCAAAAACGACCGGCAAGTCGTTGCTGGTGTCAGGAGTCGGCATCGTCACGGGCGACGCGCATGCTAACCTCCGCGGCAGAATCAAGGCTCGCATCAGAGCATGAGTGTTTAGGAGTTCTCAAATGACCAATGACAAAGTTTCTCGCCGACGCTTTCTGAAAATCGGCGCGGCCAGCACGATCGCGGTGCCGCTTGTTGCCGGTACGTTGCCGGTGCGCGCACAGGACGCTGTTGCGCTGACCGAAGATGACGCGACCGCTCAGGCGCTCGGCTACAAGATTGACGCAACCACGGTCGACACGGCCAAGTTTGCGACCTACAAAGATGGCCAGAACTGCGGCAACTGCCTGCAGTATCAAGGCAAGGACGGCGCGGCCAGCGGCCTGTGCGCCATTTTCCCGGGCAAACAAGTGGCCGGCAGCGGCTGGTGCCAGGTCTGGGTCAAAGGCGCGTAACACGCGGCTACTCAATGATCGACAGCGGTCGCTTGACGGAAAGTCGAGCGACCGTTTTTTTTCGCCTGCGTTATGATGCCCGCGATGGTCGCCACAGTGGCGGCCGGAATTTCGGATATCGCCACTCATGACCTATCAATCTTCGGGTTATTTTGCCGCGCCCCTCAATTCGCCCGACGCGATTCGTCGGCACTGCGCCGATCAGCCGCCGGGCACGCTGGTCGCTCGCAACGCTCTGCCCCCGGGTCTGCTGATCATCAAGGATTTTATCCCGCCCGATGCTCGCCAGCGAGTGCTGGACTATGCACGCCAGAGTACGGCCGTCCCCGCTACGGTACAGGACCTCAGTGCAGACTCGCCCGACCCTCGCGCTCACAAATCGATTATCCGGGTGACGGATCACATCGATACGCAGGGCATTTCAAAATGGCTCGAGCCGTTGTTGCGTGACGCGCTGCTCAACGTCGTGGCGCCCCACTTTCGGTGTACGTTTTCGTGGTTCGAGCCACCGGCGTTACTGCGTTATCAACCGGGCGGTCACTACGTGCCCCATGCCGATTCGGAGAACTGGATTGCGGCACAGAATCAGTGGAAAAAAGCGATCGATCGTGACATTAGTATCCTTTTGTATCTGGACGATAAATACGACGGCGGCGAACTGGACTTTCCCAATTTTCGCTTTAGATTGAAGCCATCTGCCGGGATGCTGATTTGCTTCCCGTCCGACCACCGATACGTGCACTGCGCGCACGAAGTGAGTCAGGGGGAACGGCACGTCATTGTGTCCTGGGCAGCGAAACGCGACACGCCGCGCGTCAACGCGTCCCCACCGCAGGGAATCGTCAGACTGCCGGGCTAGTGCCATTTTGCACGCGATGTCGCTTAGACTTTACGCCAAGGACATTGCATGCGCCGCCAGCTTACCCGCGACCGTGACGAGATTTCGAAACTGCAGCGAATTGCTGCCGGTGAAGCGGGTGCCGTACAAGAGTGCATCACTGATTTTGGAAAAGCCGTTTGGTCACTGGCGCTGCGGCTGTCACCGACCCATGCCGACGCGGAAGATGCCACTCAGGAGATCTTCCTGGATTTGTGGAAAAGCGCGGCCCGTTTCGACCCGACGAAAGGGTCAGAGCTGGGTTTCATCATGACCATCGCCCGGCGTCGCCTAATCGATCGGATTCGCCGCACCAAGGCGCGGCCGATAACCGAACCGGAAGAATTTCTTCCCGCGAGCGAAGCGTTGACGACGGACACGGCGTCGCCGGAGATGAGCGCTGAAGTATCGATGGCTATTCGGGCGCTCGACGCATTGTCAGTTGAGCAGCGGCGAGTGATTTCCATGTCGGTATTTCAGGGGCTGACGCATCGGGAAATTGCTGAGGCGACCGGCAAGCCACTGGGCACCGTAAAGACCTTGATTCGTCGCGGTCTCATTCAAATCCGCCGCGATCTGGCCGATCCAGCTCCGCTGTGCACAGACGGAGTGACCGCTGGCGGAAGCGCGGCATGACCCAGGAAGGCGGCGCCACGGAGCGACTGCTGGATCTGATCATCAAGCGCACTCTGGAGGGCCTCGATCTCGATGAGGCGCGCGAATTTGCGACGCTAGCGCACGCTCACCCTGACGTCAGTGTCGAGGAAATCGAGCAAACGGTTGCGGCGCTCGATGCCGTAACACTGGGCGAAGACCCGCCGCTCCCCGACAGTATCGCGGCTGGCGTCGCGGATCGATTGTCGCCCAATTCTCCCGCACCGCCATCGCCGCCGCCGCCGCCGCCAAGCAAGCTCCCTTGGCTCGCCGCCGCTGCCGCTCTGGTGTTTGGTGCCGTGGGCTGGTGGCAAGCGTTGTCGCCGTCGACGTCGGTGATCCGCAGCGCCGCGACGCCTCCACCGGCCCTGACAACGGTCACCGCGCCGTCTGATCGTGAGCGTCTGGACGCCGACGCGGCGGCGCTGAGCATTGCGTGGGCGCCGTCAGCGGAAGACACCGGGCGCAACGTGCGAGGGGCCGTGCACTGGAGTCATGTGCACCAGGTTGGCTACATGGAACTGGGCGGCCTGGCGGTCAATGACCCGTCTGTCGAGCAGTACCAGCTGTGGATCTTCGACGCGACGCGTTCGCAGGAGCACCCGGTAGACGGTGGCGTTTTCGACATTTCCGGAAGTGAGCGCCAGAGGATTCCCATCCACGCAACACGCCACGTGCGTGATGCGACGCTGTTCGCTGTCACTGTCGAAATTCCCGGCGGCGTGATGGTGTCCGATCGTCAGCGGATTGTCGCGCTGGCCCAGGTTCCCGCAGAGTAAGCAACAGCGCTGATGAACGCGTCGTGGGCTGGGTCGACGAACCAGCACCGTCAACGTTTCGAAACGCGCGGACCAGGTCATCCGGGGGCAGCGGCTGAATGTGTACCAGCGGTGGTCACGCCTTCGCAGCGGCCCTACAATAGCCATCTCCTCTGGACCTCAGGCACGGCCATGACCACGATTTCAAACACCGCTGCGGGTGAGCAAACCACGGATACCGTTCTGATGATTCGCCCTCACCGATTTTTTGCGAATCCGGAGACGGCCAAAACCAACGCGTTCATGACGGCTGCCGGAACCGGCGTTACGACCGAACAGGCGCTGGAGGAATTCACCGCGCTGGCTGACACGTTGCGGCAGCATGGCGTCACCGTGGTGGTGGTGGACGACACGGCGCAACCCGCGACGCCAGATGCGGTTTTCCCCAACAACTGGTTCAGCACGCACGCCGACGGACGCGTCGTGACGTATCCGATGCAGCCGGTCAGTCGTCGCGGTGAGCGACGCGCCGACATTTTCGAGCTGTTGACGTCAAAACATGCGCGCACGATCAGCGAGATCATAGACCTGAGTGAGCTCGAGGCACGGGCTATTTTTCTTGAGGGCACCGGGTCGCTCGTGCTGGATCGTGTAAATCGGATTGCCTATGCCTGTTTGTCGGCGCGCACGCACGAAATCGGCCTCGCCCATTTTTGTCAGGAGATGGACTACCTGCCGGTGGCGTTTCACGCTCGCGGTGACGACGGCACACCGATTTATCACACCAACGTCATGATGTGTGTGGGCGACGCGTTTGTTGTTGCGTGTCTGGAGTCGGTGGAGGATGCAGACCGGGAGCGGGTCGCCGCCGCCATGCAGGCGCATCGCGAATTGATTCCCATTACGTTGCAGCAGATGAACGCGTTTGCCGGGAACATGCTGCAACTAATCGGTCAGGATGGACAGCCGTTGCTGGTCATGTCGGGGCGCGCACGCGCGGCACTGGATACGCAGCAGGTGGCGGCGCTTGAACGCCACGTGCGCATCGTTGCCGTGCCCATCAATGCCATCGAGGACGCCGCCGGCGGAAGCGTGCGCTGCATGCTGGCCGAAGTCTTTTTGCCGCGGGCCGTGGAGAGTTCAGAATGAGCGCGCAGATTCACTACACCATCACCTCATCTCAACCGGCCGCGCATCGATTTGTGGTGACGATTGACGTGCCGGCGCCGGCGCCAACCGGCCAGGTGCTACGTCTGCCGGCGTGGATTCCGGGCAGTTATCTGGTGCGCGACTTCGCCCGCCACGTTGGCACCGTCCGTGCCAGCTGTGACGGCGAGCCCGTTGCCGTTTCCAAGACGGAGAAGTCGACGTGGCGCTGCGCCCCGTGCGACGGCTCGCTGCGGATCGAATACGAAGTGTTTGCTCACGATTTGAGCGTGCGCGGCGCGCATCTGGATCACACGCACGGTTTTTTCAACGGCGCCAACGTGTTTCTTGCCGTGGTCGGGCAAGAGTGGAAACCGGTTGGCGTGTCGCTGTTGGCGCCTACCGTTGCGTCATCCTGGCGCGTGGCAACCACGCTGCCGCGCGTTGATGCGTCGGAGTGGGGTTTCGGCGAGTACGGTGCCGCCAATTACGACGAACTGATCGATCACCCCGTGGAGATGGGTGTGTTTGATGTTG
The DNA here is from genome assembly GCA_045107005.1 of Gammaproteobacteria bacterium. Classification (GTDB taxonomy): domain Bacteria; phylum Pseudomonadota; class Gammaproteobacteria; order Steroidobacterales; family JBCCMA01; genus JBCCMA01. The sequence goes on along the minus strand of JBGCFP010000014.1, from coordinate 12,627 downwards.
TGGAATATGAGACGGCGGGTGTCACGCACCGCGTCGTCTTGAGCGGTCGGCACCACTGCAACGGCCCGCGTTTGGCCAAAGATTTGACCCGCATTTGCGCGCAACAGGTCAGCTTGTTCGGTGAACTGCCGCCAATGGAGCAGTATCTGTTTTTGACGCGGGTGTTGGGCGACGGTTATGGCGGCCTTGAGCATCGCAATTCGAGCGCATTAATGTGTCGGCGTCAGGATTTACCGGGGCGTGACCCGAAAGTCACGGAACACTATCGGCGTTTCCTCGGGTTGTGCAGCCACGAGTATTTTCATCTCTGGAACGTCAAGCGCATCAAACCTGCCGTGTTTACGCCCTACGAATTGGAATCCGAGTCGTACACCGAGTTGCTGTGGGTGTTCGAGGGTATTACCAGTTACTACGACGATTTGGCACTGGTGCGCTGTGGCGTCATCGATGTGGCGTCTTATCTTGAGTTGGTGAGTACAACAGTAGCGCGCGTGCTGTCGGTACCGGGGCAGCGTTGGCAATCGCTGGCCGAATCGAGTTTCGATGCATGGACCAAGTTCTACAAGCCCAATGCCGACACGCCCAACTCGGTGGTCAGCTATTACGCCAAAGGCGCACTGGTCGCTCTGCTGCTGGATCTGACCATACGTGTGCGCACATCGGACAAGACCAGTCTGGATGACGTCATGCGTGAGATGTGGCTGCGCTTTGGAAAGCCAGGTCACGGCGTCCCCGAAGACGGTTTCGAGAAAACTTGCGAAGAAGTGACCGGTCTGGATCTTGGTCCATTTTTTGATCGCTACGTGCGCCGCACTGACGCGCTGGATCTGGCCGATGCGCTGCGCCACGTGGGTGTCGAGCTCGTGCCGGATACGGACGCCGCAAGCCACATCTCGCTCGGCGTGCGCTTCAAGAAAGACTCGGCGACCGTGTCGTCTGTCATGCGCGACGGCGCCGCACAGCGTGCCGGACTGGCGCCGGGCGACAAGCTGGTCGCGCTCGACGGCTTGCGGATGTCGGGCGCGAACTGGTCGGTGTTGAGCGCACCGTACGCGCCGGACGACGTTGCACATCTGCATTTTTTCCGCGGTGATGAGTTAATGGAGATCGACGTCAAGTTTGACGCGCCGCCAGAGCAACTGTGGCGCCTGGCAACGATGGATAACGCGGATGAAGACGCCGTCGCGCGTCGTGCGGCGTGGTTGGCCAGCGGGTAAAAAAAGAGAACGAAAGGTGGCCGAGCAGGTCGTTCTTAGCATGTCGTTGCTGAGTCGCCAACTTGGGATAGTGGTCATCGCGCTTGTGATGGGGGGATGCGCTTCCTCTTTGCGACCTGACGAAGCGGTTGCCAGTGCCCCGTTTGCGATCGATGTGCGCGGGCGACTTGTCGTCAATTTGTCTCTGAACGGTCGTGCGCCCCAGCCTTTTATCGTCGACTCGGCGGCGAGCATTTCGGCGCTGTACGAAAATCATCCGGGGCTGTCGTCGCTGCCGTTGCCGGGCACCGAAATCACCGTGCACGGTTTGTCGGCCAGTGGGCCAAGACCGGTCGTACAGGTCGACTCGGTGCGTCTTGGTGCCGCGCGCTGGCGAGACGTGTTGCTGGTGACACTGCCAGCGCCGCCGCCCGACGCAAAAATCGCGCGACCTCCCGTGGGCATTCTGGGCCATGATCTGCTTTCGCGATACGGTGTCGCCTTCGAAATTTTGCCGCGGACGATTCGCCTGTATTCCCACGCCGCGATGGCGCAGCGCCACTACGCTGGCTGGCAGCGCGTCGCTCTGTCCAGAGGCGCGCCAGGCACGCCAGCTGGCTCGATCTATTTTTTTACCGTGTCGATAGAGGGTGAAGAGGCCAAAGCGGTGTTCGATCTGGGTTCCGGAGTGAACATCGTGAACTGGCCGGCGGCGCGTCGCGTTGGTCTGTCTCGCGAGCACTATGCGGCGCGTCGTGCTGCGTCGATTGACGGCGTTCTTGCAAAGACCGACGCACTGCCGCGCTTTATTGCCGGTCACATTGCGACCGATAGTGTTAGCTGGCGCGAAGAAATATTCAGCATTGCCGACGTTGAAATTTTCACGACGCTCGGGCTCGGTGAACGCCCGGCGGCGCTGCTTGGGGCGGGGCTGTTCGCGCAACGCGACTTCGTGCTGGATTTTGAAAACGATCGCGTGTTGATCCGTCGCAGCGCCGAGGTTGAGTCGCTGACGACGCCTGCGCAGTGAGCGGGCGTCGTCAGGTTCCCAAGCCTTACTGCAGGCGTTTTTCCAGTTCTGCAATCCGCGCTTCCTGTTGTTCAATGTGGCGCTGCTGTTCCTTGATTGCCTCAACCAGTATCGGCAGAACACCCATGTAACCGACCGTCTTCAGGCCGCTGTCGGCGTCCTCCTTGACCAGTTGTGGCAGCACTTTTTCCAAATCCTGCGCGATGAAACCCAACTGATTGGCTTGATCAAACTGGTCTTTGGCCGAGCGTTCGCGCTGCGAGTCATCGAACGGGTGTTTCATCAGCTCGTACTGCACACCGTCCAGCCGCATGATGGTGTCAAGCGCGTTGCCGATCGGCTGGACGTTGCGTTTTAGCGAGGCGTCCGAGTAGGTGCGATATTCGATCGGGCTGGAGGCGTAAAATTCGCGGCTGTAGATGCGCCACCAGGGGCGGGCGAGTTCGCCAACCAAGCCTTCTTCAAACAGCGAGGATTTGATGGACAGGTTCGTCGGGCTCGAGTTCGTTCGACCGATTACGAGCGAGCTGTTTTGGCCGCTCTCGAAAATTGCCTGGCCCGTCACTTCGAGGACCGTATCGTCATTGGCGCCGCCGCCGCTGTTGATCGTCACCGTGCCACCTTCGGCATTGAGCGCAAGCGTGGTCGCGGAGCCACCGCTTCGCGCCATGATTTCATTGTTGTCGATGGCGATTTGACTGCCGGTGTTCGAACCGAAAATGGCGTAGCCACCACTGACCGTATTCACATCCGATCCGCCTGACACGTGCAGGTGGGCCTGCGGATCGTTGTTGTCGATGCCGATGTTGCCGAGGCCGGTGATTGTCATGGCCGAGCTGTTTGAATTGTTGGTTGGCGCGAAGATCAGCTTGCCGCCGCCGGCTGCCCAGGCGTCAGCGCTGGAGCCGATGAACCACTGCGAGCCGCCCACATCATTATTCAGTAGCGACATCTGCCAATTGGTGTCGGCAATCGAGCTGCGTGCTGCCGGTGATGATGTGCCGACGCCCATTTGTCCCTGCACGTATAAGCCGTTTTCCGGACCTTGCGCCGAGGTGCCGACCGACACGCTGCCGTTGGTATGGACGCGCAACTTGGTGGACGAGGCGACCCGAGCACGGAACGGGTCGGTGTCGAGGGGGGCATCAATTTGTATCGACGCTGCGGGCGCCGTGGTGCCAATACCGACGCGCGTACCGCTCGTTACGTAGGGATTCACGCCGCTATTGAACCACGGGCCTTCGTCGTCCGTTTCGCAGGACACACTCCCACTGCTGCTAATGGTTCGAATCGAAGAGCCGGTGGGGCAAGTGCCGGTCACCCGCGACTGCAGCGTCGGCAACGCGTTTTCGACGCTGTTGAGATCGACTTCCACGGTGCTCAGGTCGGCGTTGAGAACGCTGACCTCGTTGGTGATGTTGTTCACATTGTCGTCCAAGGTGGCGACTGAGACGTTGAGCGACGTGATATCTCCCGATTGATCAAACGCCGCGGGACTCAAGCCACCCAGGCTCAGCGCGTCCGCCGCTTTCTTCGCGTACGCGGCACTGCGCAGTGCGCGACGCGGGGTCATTTCCGCGTCACTGCCGACCGTCACGCCTAGCCACAGTGGCGTGTCGAACAGGCCGATCGGGAACGGATTGGCGACGCTGCCAAGCTCAGCTGCGAATAAGCCCTGATCGGGCAGGATTAACTGAGTGTCGGTCCACTGCGCCGAGCCACCGGACGCTACGGTATACAGTGAGAAGCTGACGGTCGTTGGATCGTCCAGTGCTTGCCCCGAACTGTCGACCAGGTAGCCTTGGTAGTTCAGCGGCTCGGGAATCTGGGCGTGAGCGGCGCTCGCGGCCAGCCAACTAAGGATAAACAGGACACGACAAAGGGTCGTTGCATTCATGGTGTTCGCTCCAACGCGATTGGGACTGATGGAGAGTCTGGCAGGCGTGCGTCACCGAGTAACTCCCCCGAAATCGGGAGGCGACGGATCACTCGTTTGGGTGATTGCGAGAGGGCGGATGAAACGGCAAGCTGGCACTCTGACTGTAAACGCCAGACGGGATTTCCTTATGTCAAACCGATGCACACTGCTGCTCACTCTCACGTTGATCACGTTGTGGGTGCCAATGCTGGCAAACGCGCAAACCATGAGCAGCAGCAACTATGAAATTCAATGGGACACGAATGCCAGCGGCGGCTTGAGCTTGTCATCCAGTTACACCCTGCGCGATGCAGCGCTGCAGTCCACGCCGCCGGGCTTGAGCTTGTCGGCGAGTTTCTCCCTGACCGGCGGGTTTCACTCGCCGCCGGACGACGATGCCGATTCGCTGCGCAATTTCGTCGACAACTGCACGCAAATCGCCAACGAGGATCAGCGCGACACCAACGGCGACGGCTTTGGCAACGCCTGTGACGCCGATCTGAACAATGACGGCGTGATCAACGTAGTCGACCTCGGTCTGCTGCGTTCGGTCTTTTTTACCGCCGATGCGGATGCCGACTTAAACGGCGACGGCGTTGTCAACGTGGTGGATCTGGGGCTTCTGCGCGCCGCTTTTTTCAGCGCGCCCGGTCCAAGCGGTCTGAACTGACACCGCACGCACGCCAAACGCGCTCGCAATTGCGCGGGCGTTCGCCGACACTGTGTGCATGACACACACCTCTGACGACTATTCGGCGGGCGAAGAATTTGCGCACGCGCTCAGCCACGGCGTAGGAGCGCTGCTCAGTGCTCTGGGTCTGGTCTGGATGCTTGCGGTCTCGATCAGCGTGGCCGATCCGTGGCGCATCGTTGCCAGCAGCGTCTACGGCGCGAGCATGATCACGTTGTTCCTGGCCTCAACGCTCTATCACAGCGCGCGCGGAGAGACGCGCCGACGCAAGCTCAAGCTATTCGATCACTGTGCCATTTACCTGCTGATCGCGGGTACTTACACACCGTTTATGCTGGTGGCCATGCGCACGCAGACCGGTTGGTGGTTGTTTGGCGCGGTATGGACGCTGGCGTTGGTCGGCGTGCTGTCGAAGCTGTTTTTTGGCCACCGATTCCCGAAGCTGTCGTTGTTCAGCTATCTGCTCATGGGTTGGTTGGTCATTCTCGCCGGCCCGCAGATCGCAGCGGCGATTGGCGGCGGCGGTATGAAATGGCTGGTCGCGGGTGGTGTGTGTTACACCATCGGCGCCGTGTTCTACGCGGTCAAACGCATCGCCTTCAATCACGTGATCTGGCATTTGTTCGTACTGGCAGGGGGTGCCTGCCACTTTCTGGCAGTGGTCTGGTACGTGCTGCCGGCGCCCGCAGTCGCCTGACGACGAGTGTCTGTTGCTAAGCGCTCGGATCGGTGACCGCGCCGGTTGAGGCGCTGCTGACCAGCGCCGCGTATTTGGCCAGCACGCCCCGGGCGTCAGTCGCGGGTGCCACCCAACGGCCTTTGCGCGCGGCGAGCACGTCTGGGCTAACGTCAATCTCCACTGTCCGCTGAACCGCGTCAATCGTAATGGCGTCACCGTCCTCAATCAGCGCAATGGGGCCACCGAGCGCCGCTTCGGGCGTGACGTGACCCACCACGAAGCCGTGACTACCGCCGGAAAAGCGCCCGTCCGTAATCAATGCCACTTTGTCGCCCAGTCCCTTGCCCATGATCGCCCCGGTGGGGCTCAACATTTCGCGCATGCCTGGCCCGCCCTTGGGACCTTCGTAACGAATGACTACCACATCACCGGCGACCACTTCGCCGTTTAAAATCGCCTGCAGCGACGCTTCCTCGGAATCAAACACGCGGGCGCGGCCCGTGAAACGCTCGCCTTCTTTACCGGATATTTTCGCCACGGCGCCTTGCGGTGCCAGATTGCCATACAGCACCACCAGATGACTGTCTTTCTTGATGGGCCGATCGAGCGGCATGACGATGTCCTGGCCGGCGGGATACTGGGCAACATCGGCGAGATCTTCGGCCAGCGTCTTACCCGTGACCGTGCGGCACTGGCCGTGCAGCAAACCGGCATCGAGCAGCGTTTTCATCAGCGGACGGATCCCGCCAATGTTGATTAGCTCGCTCATCAGGTAGCGGCCGCTTGGTCTGACGTCGGCGAGCACCGGCACGCGCTGACCGATGTGTGTGAAATCGTCGAGCTCGAGTTTGACACCTGCCGCGCGCGCCATCGCAATCAAGTGCAGCACCGCATTGGTCGAACCGCCCAGTGCAATCACCACCGTGATGGAATTCTCAAACGCTTCGCGCGTCAAAATGTCGCGTGGGCAAATGTTCTGTTCGACCAGGTGCATCAACGCCTCGCCGGCGGCCCGGCAGTCGTCATCCTTGCTCTTCGACACCGCTTCCTGCGCGGAACTGTTCGGTAACGACAAGCCGAGCGCTTCGATCGCGCTGGCCATGGTGTTGGCCGTGTACATGCCGCCGCAGGAGCCGGGGCCCGGAATGGCAGTGCGTTCGACGTCGAGCAGTTCCTCGTCGCTAACCGAGCCGGCCGCGTGGCCGCCGACCGCCTCAAAGACGGACACGATATCGCGACGTTTCGCGCCCGGCCGGATCGTGCCGCCGTAAACGAATATCGCCGGGCGATTCAGGCGAGCCATGGCAATCACGCAGGCAGGCATATTTTTGTCACAGCCACCGACCGCCAGAACTCCGTCGAAGCCCTCGCCAGCGACCACGGTCTCAATGGAATCAGCGATCACTTCGCGCGATACCAGTGAGTAGCGCATGCCCGGCGTGCCCATGGAGATGCCGTCCGACACGGTGATGGTGTTGAACAACACGCTCTTGCCACCCGCGGCGTCGACGCCAGCGCTGGCGGAGCGCGCCAGGCCGTCAATGTGCATATTGCACGGCGTGACCATTGAAAACGTGGAGGCGATCCCGATCTGCGGCTTCTTGAAGTCGGCATCCTCGAAACCCACCGCGCGGAGCATGGCCCTGCCGGGCGCGCGTTCGACGCCATCGATGACAACGGAGGAGTAGGGGCGGCGGTTTTTGGAATCGGTCATGGTGCGTCAGGTGCTCCGGGGCAAGAAAGTGTGCGGGACGCGCTTGACATACCGCGTCGGGCCTGATTACATCAAAAGCGTTAGTAATACGCCATAGCGAGTCGAGCCAGAATTCCATGACGCCACGTCAGCCACACAAGCCAACCCGTCTGCGCGCCAAAGCGGTGCGACGTGATGCTTCGTTGGTTCGCGGCGGTCTTCTTGGTCTCCTCCTTCTAAGCCTGCTCCTTATCGGTTTACAGGCCGGGGTATGACGTAGCGCGACGCGCACAGCAGCAGCGAACACCAAACCCCGCGACCTGATCCACAGGCCGCGGGGTTTTTTTATGACTGACGATTAAGGCGAACCAGCATGACGGACCAAAACCCGCAGCACGACAAACTGATCATTTTCGATACGACCTTGCGCGACGGCGAGCAGGCGCCGGGTTGCAGCATGACGCTCAACGAGAAACTGACCGTCGGCAATGCGTTGGCGGCCCTGGGTGTCGACGTGATTGAGGCAGGCTTCCCCGCTGCGTCTCCCGGTGACTTTGAGGCCGTGCAGGCCATCAGCGAGACGCTTGACGGGCCGGTGATCGCCGGTCTGTGTCGCAGCAATCATGAAGACATCGACAAGGCGGTGGCGGCGCTAAAAAATGCTCGGAAAAAACGTTTGCACGTGTTCCTGGCGACCAGTGCCATTCATCGTGAATACAAATTGAAAATGGCCAAAGAGCAGATTCTGCGTCAGGTGGACGAAAACGTCCGCTACGCCTGCCAATTTGCCGAGGACGTTGAGTTTTCGCCGGAGGACGCATCGCGCACGGAATTACCCTTTTTGGCAGAAGTGGTGCGCGTGGCGCTGGATGCCGGCGCTACCACTATCAATGTGCCCGACACGGTCGGCTACACGGCACCGAGCGAGTTCTTCGATTTGTTCAGCTATCTGCGCGATAACGTTGAGGGCATGGACCGTGCCGTGATGAGCGTCCACTGCCACAACGATCTGGGACTGGCGGTGGCCAACAGTTTGTCTGCGGTGCGGGCGGGCGCGCGCCAGATTGAGTGCACGATCAACGGCATCGGCGAGCGGGCTGGAAACTGCGCACTGGAGGAGATTGTCATGGCGGTGCGCACACGACCGGATATCTTCCCGTATCGCACCGACATCGATACGCGCCGACTGCACACCACCAGCGCGCTGGTCGAGAAAGCCACCGGCCTGCACGTTCAGCGCAACAAAGCCATTGTGGGCGCCAACGCCTTCGCGCACGAAGCGGGTATCCACCAGCACGGCATGATCGAGCACGCTTCGACTTACGAAATCATGAAGCCCCAGGACGTCGGTATCAGTCGCACGTCGCTGGTGCTCGGCAAGCACAGCGGGCGTCACGCGTTTCGCCAGCGCGTCGAGCAGTTGGGTTTCACGTTGAGCGACGCTGAGATTCAGGCTGCGTTCAAAGCCTTCAAGGCTCTGGCTGATCGCAAGAAAGAGATCTACGACGCCGATATCGAGGCGATCATTCTGCGCGACGAGACCGCCACACCGGGTCCGTGGGTGATCGACAGCTTGACCACCTCGTCCGCGACCGGGTCTGCGGCGCACGCCACCGTCACCATTCGCCATAATGACGGGCGTGAGGTCGCGGGCGATGGCGAAGGACAAGGCTCCGTCGAGGCGGTTTTCGGGGCCATTCAGTCCGCGCTCGGTATGCCTGTTCTGCTGCGTCATTTCGAGATTCGAGGCGTGACACTGGGCGACGATGCACAGGGCGATGTGGCGCTGGCAATCGAGCATCAGGGCGGGCACTATCACGGGTCCGGACTGAGTACCGATGTGGTCGAGGCCAGCGCCCGAGCGTTCATTCAGGCAATGAACCGGGCGTCCAGAGAAAGCACCGGCGCGACGAGCGCCGACACGGCCGCTTACAAGACCATCGACCCGGTATCAGCCTAAACCTGATGACGCGATGGATTCTGACGATGAGCCAAAATGTGAAAGACAACAGAACGATCTGGCATAACGGAAAAGTGGTGCCCTGGAACGAAGCCAACGTGCACGTAACGACGCACGCGTTGCATTACGGATCGTCGGTATTCGAAGGCATCCGCGCGTATCGCAAGGGCGACGGGCCCGTGTTTTTTCGCTTGCGCGAACACAACCAGCGGTTGTTCGATTCGGCAAAAGTCTACCGCATCAAGATTCCGTTCACGGTCGACCAGATCGATCGTGCTTGCCATCAGATCGTCGCCGCCAACGGTTTGACTGACGGGGCCTATTTGCGTCCGATTGCGTTTCGCGGCGCGGTTGGCTTCGGTGTTGTTGCACCGAAAGATTCGCAGGTCGACGTGTCGATCGTTGCGCAGGAGTGGGGTGCGTATCTGGGTGAAGAGGCACTGTCGCATGGCGTGGACGTGTGCATTTCAAGTTGGCAGCGTCTGGCTCCCAACACGGTGCCAGCCGCGGCGAAGGCCGGTGGCAACTATCTGTCGAGCCAGTTGATTGGCATGGAGGCTAAGCGCCTGGGCTTTCACGAGGGCATCGGCTTGACCGTCGATGGCATCGTCAGTGAGGGCGCCGGGGAAAACTTGTTCATGGTCAAAAATGGCGTTATTTCCACGCCGCCTTCGAGTTCATCTATGTTGTGCGGCATCACGCGCGACACGCTAATCACGCTGGCGGCCGAGCGTGGCTACGAGGTGATCGAACGACCGATGACACGCGAATCGCTGTACCTGGCCGACGAGTTGTTTTTCACCGGCACAGCCGTTGAAGTCACGCCGATACGTTCGGTGGATCGTATCGAGATTGGGTCGGGTTCGCGCGGTCCGGTCACGAAACAGTTGCAGGAAGATTTCTTTGGTTTGTTCTCAGGCGCGACGGAAGATAAATGGGGTTGGCTCAGTCCGCTGGATACGTCGGCGGCAAACGCAGCGGCGTAAGCCGGGCCCGACCACTGGTCTGAAAATTCACGGAATTAGGGATATCGGATAACGCCATGGGCCGTACTTTGTTTGACAAGATTTGGCAGCAGCATCAGGTGCTGCCGGAATCTGACGCCGCGCCAGCGGTGATGTATATCGATTTGCATCTGACTCACGAGGTCACCTCGCCGCAGGCGTTTTCGGTGCTGCGTGAACGCGGTCTGCGCGTACGCCGCCCCGACCGGACGCTGGCGACAATGGATCACTCCACGCCGACACTCGCCGCTGATTTGTACGGCGTGCTCAAGCCCGGTCCGGCGACGACGCAGATCAACACACTGGCCACCAACTGCGCCGAGTTTGATGTGCCGCTGTTTGATCTGGAAAGTGCCGAGCGCGGCATAGTCCACGTGATGGGGCCCGAGCTTGGCGCTTCGCACCCGGGCTTTACTATTGTCTGTGGCGACAGCCACACGTCGACACACGGCGCATTCGGTGCGCTGGCGTTTGGCATCGGGACCACGGAAGTTGGCCACGTGCTGGCCACCCAGTGTCTGCTGCAGCGGCGCCCGCGCACCATGGCCATCAACACCAGCGGTCTTCTGGCCCCGGGAGTGTCGGCTAAGGATCTGATTCTGGCGATCATCGGCCGACTGGGCGTTGGCGGCGGTACCGGTCACGTGCTCGAGTATCGCGGCGCGGCGATTCGCAGCTTGTCCATGGAGCAGCGGATGACGGTTTGCAACATGTCCATTGAGGCAGGCGCGCGGGCCGGATTGATAGCCCCGGATGACACGACGTTTGACTACCTCCACGGACGACGCTTCAGTCCGTCGGGTGAGCAGTGGGAATCGTCGGTTGAACAGTGGCGCACGCTGGTCAGTGACGACGACGCGGCCTTTGACGCGAGCATCGACATCGATGTGGCCGCATTGACGCCAATGATTACATTCGGAACTAACCCGGGCATGGTCATGCCCATCGACGGCACCGTCCCCGATGCACCGCAAGCGGCGCTGGACTACATGGCTCTTGAGCACGGCAAGCCGCTACTGGGTAAACCGGTGGACGTGGTCTTTGTCGGCAGCTGCACCAATTCAAGGCTCAGTGATCTCGAAGACGCCGCGCAGATTTTCCGTGGACGCAAAGTCAAAGACGGCGTGCGTACGTTGATCGTGCCCGGGTCGCAGGAAGTCAAACGACAGGCTGAAGCGAAAGGGTTGCACGACGTGTTTTTGGCGGCTGGCGCCGAGTGGAGGGAATCAGGCTGTTCGATGTGCATCGCCATGAACGGCGACTCGGTTGGCGCCGGTCAGTATTCCGTGTCGACCAGCAATCGCAATTTCGAAGGTCGCCAGGGCTCAGGGGCGCGCACGCTGCTGGCCAGCCCCATGACGGCCGCTGCGGCAGCTGTCACTGGCGTAGTCTCCGATCCGCGCACGCTGTTGTCCGCGAATTCCTGATCCATTTTTCTGACTCTCTAAGGCCGCGTTGCATCATGGAATCCATCATTCAATTTACCTCTCGCACAGTGGTGCTGCCGCAGGACGACATCGACACCGATCAAATCATTCCGGCAAAGTTTTTGACGACGACGGAGAAGACCGGTCTGGGTGAACACGCGTTCTCGGGCTGGCGCTATCAAGCTGACGGGTCGCCGGACCCTACGTTTCCACTTAACGCCGCGTCGGCTAAGGGCGCGCAGGTTTTGGTCGCCGGTCACAATTTCGGCTGCGGTTCGTCGCGCGAACACGCTCCGTGGGCGCTGTACGATTATGGCTTGCGCGCCGTCATCAGCACGCAGATTGCCGACATCTTTCGGTCGAACGCGCAGAAAAATGGCATCGTGCCCATTATTGTTGAGAGCGATATTCATCAATGGCTGGTTGCGCGTCCCGACATCGCAGTGACCATCGATCTTGAGTCCATGGAACTCTCGCTGCCTGGCGGCAAACAGGTTGCGTTCGAACTGGATCCGTTCGCCCGTCATTGCCTGATGAACGGCATTGACCAGTTGGGCTTTTTGTTGTCCCAGGAAGAAGCCATCGCCGCTTACGAAGCCGCGTCTCGATGAACGCCAACATTGTGTTGCTTGGCGGTGACGGCATCGGACCGGAAGTCACTGCCAGCACGCACGCCGTGCTTCATGCGGTGGCACAGCGCTTTGACTACGCTATTAATTTTGATGAAGCGCTTATCGGTGGCGCAGCCATCGACGCCACCGGCGAGGCTCTGCCGGACGCAACGCTCGAGTTGTGTCGCGATGCGCACGCCGTGTTTCTCGGCGCCGTTGGCGGACCAAAATGGTCTGATCCCAAGGCGAAAGAACGGCCGGAGCTGGGTCTGCTGGCGTTGCGTTCTGCATTGGGTGTGTTCGCCAATCTTCGACCCGTGTCGCCACTGCCGTCCATTCGCGATGCGTCGCCGATCAAGCCAGAGTATCTGGAGGATGTCGATCTTATGGTTGTGCGCGAACTGACCGGCGGCATGTA
>JBGCFP010000139.1:0-34096 GCA_045107005.1 Gammaproteobacteria bacterium | reverse complement strand
CGCGCTCGACGCATCGATGAAAGGAGCGGCACGCGCGGCGACCAGCAAGGTGCTCGAGCCGGCCAAAGGCGACGGTTTGATCTACGCCGCCAGACCTATTGTGCTTGGTGGCGAGGATCTCACGGTGATCGTGCGTGCTGACCTCGCTATGGATTTCACCGAAGTGTTTCTTGAGTATTTCAAGCAGCTCAGCGAAGTCCACATCGGCAAGATGGCGCGCAAATACAAGGTCAGTTTTGAGACCAACCAACTTACCGCCTGCGCCGGCATTGCGTACGTGCAGGCCACCCAGCCGTTTCACAGCGCGTACGGTCTCGCCGCATCGCTGTGCGATCACGCAAAGGAACACGCCAAACACCAGGCCAAGGTCCTGGGTAAAGACTTTATCCCGTCGACCCTCTCGTTTTACCGGGTGACCACCTCGGTCATCGAAAATTACGCGAGCGCAATCCTGCCGCAACATCGAACGACAACCGACGGCTTGCGTTTTACTTTGGAGGCCTACGCGCTCGAGCCTGAAAGTGGATTGCCAACGTTGGCGGCGCTCAAGAAACTTCTGAGCGTTGTTAACGACGACCGCATGCCGCAGAGTTTTGTCCGCGAGCTCCTCGGTATTCTTGGCAACGACAAACTGCGCGCGTCGCAGCGCTACAACCGGTGGCGCGAAGTGGTCGCAAGGCAAGGGGACGCCGGTGTCGCGTTTCGCGATGACTTCGACCGGGCCCTTGGCGAGCTTGTCGAGTTGCAGCCCGATTTGCCCTTTGGCACACCCGGCAATGACGCGCTACGGCGCACGCCGCTCGGTGACATCAATATCCTGAGCCACGCGATCCGCGGTGCAGCGGAGACGGGAGAAAACGCATGAGTCCAACGAACGGTGCGTCAAGCAGTCGTACTTTGAACATCGATATCCGAACCTATTGGCACGCAGGGACAGGTCGTGGCCAAGGTGTCGTGCTCGATGCTGTCTGCCATCGCGATCGCGACGGTCTTCCGGAGCTTGCGGGCCGCCACATTCGTGGGTTGGTGCGTGAAGCCGTGGAGTCGGCCGAGGCGCTCGGCATGTACGGGAATTCCAGCACTCAAAACATTACCCAGACGTTGTTCGGTTCGCGCTCCGACGGCACGCTCGAATCGATCAGCGGCGTGCTGCGGTTCAGCAATGGTGTTTTGCCACTAGCGGATCGCGAGGCGCTATTGACCAATCCACACCTGATCGATCGCCTGTTCGACAAACTGTTCTCCACCGCGATCAACAGTCAGACCGGAGCGGCGCTGTCGCATTCGTTGCGTGGGATTGAAGTAGTTATTCCGGTCAAGCTGGAATGTCGCATTCAAACCATTCCCGGCGTCAGTGATGTGCCGGATCAATGGAGCAAAATGCTTAAGGAAGCGCTGCCTTTCGTTCGCGCGGTCGGTGCGAGCCGTAATCGCGGTCTGGGTCGCGCAGAGCTGACTCTGGGGGCGGCCGCATGAAGCGTTGGGCGATCAATATCGAACTACTCGAAGACTGCATACTCGGCGCGCGCGCCGCAACGGCGGGCGGCCACCGCGGACTTGACTACATTCCCGGCAGCGCGTTGCTTGGCATGGCAGCCGCGCAGATTTATCGTGGCCCGAAAAAAGCACAGGCATTCACGTTGCTCCACTCCGGCAAGGTCCGCTTTGGTTGGGGGTTGCCGCTGGCGCCTTCTGGTTCCCAGGCTTACCCGGTCCCGTTAACCTGGCAACGAGTCAAAGGCGATCCGTATGTGAATCCCGGCACTGGCAACTTGGATGCCGGCCGTATCTACTGCGCGTTGCAGGACATACCGCAGGGTTCGCAACCCAAGCAACTTCGCTCCGGTTACGTGACGATCGCGGGCGAGTACGTGCATCCCCCGCGCAACTTTCACCTCAAGACCGCCATCGATCCGACCACCGGTCGCGCCGCCGACGCCCAGTTGTTCGGCTACGACGCCATCGCCGCTGGCAGTCGCTTCAGTGCCACGTTGATGGTTGATGATGATGTTGATAGCAACGCGGTAAAGGCACTTTTAAACGCGCTTGAGGGGGAGCGCCTTCTGGGCCGCTCCAAAGCCGCGCAGTTTGGTCGTGTTCTGGTCAGTATTGAAAAGATCGACGTCGCGCCCCCGGTCGACACGTCCAAGTCAACACTTACGCTCTGGCTTATGTCGGATCTCGCGGCCTTTGATGTTTTTGGGCAACCAACGTTTGCGCCGAGTCTGGCCGATCTTGGTCTGGGTAAGGGCGAGCTGGACGCGGCCAACAGTAGCATTCGCAGTCGTCGCTACTCAACCTGGAACGCCCATCGCGGCGGTCATGATCAGGAGCGATTTGTCATCTGTGCCGGCAGTGTGTTGCGCTACGCGGCGGATGGTCTGGAGAGTGATGCTGCCGCACGATTGCAACGCGGGCTGGGTGGCTATCTTGAGCTCGGGCTCGGACAGGTCTGGGTCAACCCTCCGTTTCTTGATGGCCAGCACCCGACGTTCTCGTCATTTGTCGGCCATGCAAATTTTGGTGCACCCACCAAGGCGCCGGTCACGATGACCGACCTGGTGAAACACCTGGCTTCGCGCCACGACAAGCAAGCGGCTATGCGCCAGATGGCGGATGTCGTCGAAGCGTTGTTGGATGAATACGTGACGGTCTGCGAGGCGGTTTGCGTTGCTGCGGGTTTGCCCAAAGACACGCAGGTCGGACCCTCGTTCAGCCAATGGGGCAATGTTGGTGTCGAGGCTCGCAAGGCCAGTGACGCGGGCGATCTTGCCAAGCGCCTGTTCGGCGAAGATCACGGTACGTGTCGGCCAACGGCGGCGGGGTGGGGGGATGCCTACTTCGACGCGCACGCGAGAAAGCGCCGAACCCTGTCGGACTGGTTTGATGCAACCCTGAAACGTCACAATCAGGCGGACCGCGCCGGTATCGCACTGCGTCTGTCCAAGCGCGTGCGAGCACTCAAAGAAGGAGCGCTGGCATGAGGCACACACATCGCTATGTCGCGCGCTTTACACTTGAGGCTACGACGGCCATTTCACTGGCCTCGGGCGACAAGGACGGTCTTTTCGATGTGTCGTTGGTGCACGATGCCAACGGCTTGCCAACGATTCCAGGCACGGCGCTGGCCGGGGTGTTGCGCAGCCTTTATCTGCGTGACCGCCGACGCGAGCACGACGAAGAGTGGGCCCAGGCTGACACAAACGAGGTGTTTGGGCAGCAGGATGGCAAGGTGGCACTGACCTCCCGCCTGGCCGTGAGTTTTGGCTTCTTGCAAGACAGCCATGGCGATCCAGTCGATCAGTTGTTGCTCGGAGAAGAAGCGCAAAAACTCCGCACCGACCCGATGCTGGTGGCAGCGCTCGCCCAGATGGCGACGCCAACCACTCGGGACCGGGTATCGCTGAACCATCGCGGCGTGTCGCAGAACTTCTTCAATCGCACGGTGCTCAATGCAGGCTATCGGTTCAGCGGCGAACTGATCCTGAGCGGCAATGCCGACAACGACGGTCTGTTCAAGGATATTTGCGGATTGCTCTGTCATCCGCTGCTGCGCCTGGGTGGTGCGACGCGCGCAGGACTTGGACGGGTCGAGTGCAAGTCGCTTCACATTGGCAGCTTTGACCTCCAGGACAGCATGCAACGCCGCGTATTCCTGAAGCTCAATATTGGCGTTGGCAACACGATCGGGCTGAGCAATCAGCCGCCCAAGGCGCCAGAAGTTCCGGGTGTGGTGCGCGCGACGCTTCAGCTTACGCCGCAAACGCCCTGGCGTTTCGGTGGGGGTGATGAGGCAAGCGTCTCGGGTGACGGCGAAGAGGTTGCCGACCTGTTGCCGAAGATGGAGTCGTGCTGGTCTTGGAAAGACGGTAAAGCTGAGGCGAAAGCACTGGAACTCCTCGTCCCCGCGTCATCCATCAAAGGTGCGCTGGCGCATCGAGTTGCGTTTTACCTCAACTGCGAGGCTAAGCGCTGGGCCGAGAACACTGACGAGTTCGATGCGACCAAAGACCCGGATCTGGTCACGCTGTTTGGCGACGCCAGTGACGATAAACGCAAGACCGGTCAGGCCGGACATGTGCTGATTGATGATGCGTACGCGCCCCGCGACCCGGCCAGTCTTCAGGTCGTCATGCACAACAGCATTGATCGATTTACTGGCGGTGTACGCAATCGGTTTCTGTTTACCGAAGAAGTGGTGCACCAAACGGGCGCAAAGGTCACGTTGACCATCGAAACCGACGGGGTGTCGAAGGCCGCGCAGATGGCGCTGGCTCGTGCGCTTGACGACCTGCGCAACGGGGAACTGCCGCTTGGTGCCGCATCGTCACGAGGGCTTGGGTTTTTCGAGTGCGACGTTGACTGGCATGGCAAGCCCGCGTGGCTGCCAAGCCCGGGCACGGAGGTAGTGAAGCAGTGAACACAGAAACAATCCTTGAACACTATGCCGCATTGCGCGCACGTGATGCTCGCATGGGCATGCTTTTACGTCCGATGACGATGGTCAAATATTCGGCGCCAGAGGTACAGGAGATCGAAGATCTCAAGGTCGCGCGTGAGGCGTTGGAGCAGTTTGATTCAACGCAAGGTTGGGCCACACAGCAAAGCGCCAACAAACTTTGGGTCGACGGATTCACGGCACTGACACCGTCATATGGTCAGTTACTCTCGTTCGAAGCGGTTAACGCCTCTGGCGATGCGCTTCACCTGCGACGACGGTCGGGCGGCTGGTTACTGGTTCGGTATCTCGCCAACGAAGGCGAGCCCACGCTCAGCGACGAAATCGAGTTTCTGGCCAATGATGGTCGCGTCGAACGTCTGCGCTATCGCCGCTTCTGGCGGATCGCAGAGGCGGATCACGACACCAGGCCATTCGCTGTGTGCTTTGCAGGAATGACGCTTTCAGACCAACAGGAGAAGGGCTGATATGAACGCTGCCTCACGCCACAACACTAAGCAGAAAAGGCCGCTGGATACGCAAACGTCGTCCAACGCACCCTACAACTTTGTGCCGCTGGCGCCCTTTGCCATCAGCCCGCTTTGGGCCAAACACGTCAGCCATGACTATCCGTTTGAAGAGGGCCTTAGCGGTCGCATCAAAATCAGTATCAAGAATCACGCGCCGCTTGTCATGGGTGGCGAACAGACGCGCGAGGAGGGTGAGCCAGGTATGGTTCACCTTGCGCAATGCGGGGGGAAGTACGCCATTCCCGGATCGTCCCTGCGCGGTATGCTGCGCAACGTGATCGAAATTGCGTCATTCTCACGGTTCAACAAACTCGATGATCAAGTGTTCAGTCACCGTGACCTGCATGATCCAGCCTATCGTGAGGAGGTCGCGAGCAATATTCAGCCGGGCTATCTGAAGCTCGACAAAAACGGCCGGCCAGTACTCAAACCCTGCGACATGGCGCGGGTCCACTGGAAAGCGCTGACTAACGCGTTTGGCTATCCGGAACAGCCGAAATCAGGCCGTGATGACCACTTGTACGCAAAAGGGACGAGTGTTGCCCGCCGCTACGAGCTGTGGGCCCAGCACCCAGACTCAAGCCGCTTGATTCAGTTTGACGTCGGCCCACCAGGCAAAAATTCGAAGTGGCCAAGCGCCATCAATGTCGGTGAAGGGGTCGTGACTGGCGAGCTTGTGTTCACTGGCCAAATTAGTGACGCATGGGAAAAGTTGGGCAAGCGTCACGATTACCTCTTCTACAACGCTTCGGAAAAAGACATTGATATCGAGCAACTTGACGCTCGCGCCTGGGCCGATTTTCTGTTTATTCATGGTGATGACACCAGCGACAAAGCCATGTCCTGGCCCGGCTACTGGCGGGAAAGATTCTGGGCTGGAAAAAGCGTGCCGGTGTTCTACGTAAAAGGGTCGAACCGCTTGCGGATTGGCCTTGCGATGTTGCCCAAGCTGGCCGCCGAAAAATCCCTGCATGATCTCGTGGGCCGCCTTGATGCCAGCCACCTTGACGAACACCATCTTGACATGGCGACGCTGCTGTTCGGTCAGGTGGGTAGCACCGAGGATGTCAGTCTCAAGGGTCGGGTGTTCGTACAAACGGCATTGCTCCGAGGTGAAGCAAATACCGGACAAACGGCACCAACGATTTTGAACTCGCCGAAAGCGAGCTTTTTTCCGCACTACCTGGAGCAGGGCTTGCCCACCGGCGCTGCCTCTGATTACGCTTGTTACCTTGATCGAAAAAACCGGCCCGCCGTATTGCGCGGTTGGAAGCGGTATCCCGTTCGCCCGCTTGAAAGCGTCGCGGTGCAAAAGCTGCAGGGCGACGATCAAATCAAGAACACGAAAACACAGACGATTCTCGAGTATCACAAACCGGGCCAGACGTTTGATGCTGCCATCGTGTTTCACAACCTGAAACCTGAGGAACTCGGCGCCCTGATATGGGCGTTCGACTTTGGCGGCGCTGAGAACACCCGACACATGCTGGGCGGCGGTAAATCCTTCGGGTTTGGCCAGATAACGATTAGCCTCGATAAGGCCGAGAGTTCAATAAGGCCGAACAAGGCGAACACCGAGGCGCCGTCGTTTGAGCATTGTCGCCAAGCGTTCGTCGACGGCATGTCGCAGTACGTGGAGGATTGGGCGACAACTCCACAGATTCGTGCGCTGATCGCTATGGCTGATGAGCGAAGCATTGGGGAAGAACCGACGGCAGAGACTCCCGGCTTCACTGCAAAACTCAGCCACCCTGTGCTTAGTACAAAACCAAACATTAATGACTTCAGCGAGATAAAAAACGGTCGAAAGTACCTGCACGGGTTCCTTGGGCCCCACCGACAGGCCATTCCCAAAGCGCGCTCCGGCGACGAGATTTTGCACGCCAACGCCACGGAAGAGCAACGACAACTTCTCGCATTTGAAGCGGCGATTGAACGGGCGGAGCAATCCAAGCGTAAGCAGCCTCCGAATGGCGAGGTCGCGCAACTTCGAAAGTCGCTGGTCCCGGAAGCACTGGAATGGACAAGCTCAGCGGATCGCCAGCGAGCTCATGAGCTTTTGCTCAAGTCTCAAAAGTGGGCACCCTGGAGCAAACGCGACAAGAATGAACTCAAGCCCAAAGTGGCGTTGCTGGCGGAGTAGGCGGGTATGTGGTTGTCAGCGCCGGAGGTCCCGCGTTTCGTTGCGGTATTGGATCAACCTGAAGTTCGAATGTGTTTTCCATACAGAAAAATGTAGCCGATGCTCCATAACCGTCGTTTGCCAGAGTCCCTCCGTGATTCACCAATTCGGATTTTCGACAGGCGAAACTTTCTGTTCGTCTTATCGACGCTACTCTTGATCAGTTGTGTGTCGCCGGAAGGAACGCGTAGTTCTAATGTCCCAGTCAAAGTTCGTGATTTCGGACTCTACACGCCGCCAACGGGTTGGGCGCGACACATAGAGGAAACGCACCTTATTCCCGCGATTGTTGTGTAATCCCCCCGGAAATTAATCGCCGTTGTGAGTAGGTTTTTCCACCAAGACGGAGATTCTACGAATGAAGAAAGGCAGATTTTCAGAAAGTACGATTTTTCAGGTGCTTAAGGAGGCCGAAGCTGGCGTTCCGGTGCCAGACCTGTGCCGCAAGCACGGCATGAGCAATGCCTCTTTCTACAAGGCAACCACAAACATCGCCTCCAGCAACAACCACTACTCCACCGTAACCGACTTAGCCAAATTCCGTGGCTGATCCACATCCGTCCCCTTCAACAAAGCAACGTGATACGACAACAACTGCAGCGGCACCGTAAACACAATCGGCGCGATCAACCGATCCACGTGCGGCATCGGAATCACTTTGATCCCAGGCTCATCTTCAATCCCGGTGTCTTTATCCGCAAACACATAAAGCTGCCCACCCCGCGCACGCACCACCTGCACGTTGGATTTCAACTTATCCAGCAAATCATTATTCGGCGCGACGACAACGACCGGCATATCCTCATCAATCAACGCCAGCGGACCGTGCTTGAGTTCACCCGCCGCATAGGCTTCAGCGTGAATGTACGAAATCTCTTTAAGCTTCAACGCCCCTTCCATCGCGATCGGCCACATCGGCCCGCGACCCAAAAACAGCGTGTGATGCTTCTCGGCGAAATCCTCCGCCACGTGCTTGAGAATCTCATTCATGCTCAAGGCTTCTTCCACCGCGGCAGCGGTGTGATAGATGTGCGGCACCAGCTCGGCTTCACGTTCGTCGCTCATGCCGCGATGACGGGCCAGCATCAATGACACCAACAGCATCGACAGCAGCTGGGTGGTAAACGCCTTAGTACTTGCCACGCCAATCTCAGGACCGGCATGCGTCATCATCACCATGTCCGACTCACGGACCATGGAGCTGTGTGCACTGTTGCAGATGGTTAGCGTGCCGATGTAGCCCATCTCTTTGGCCATGCGCAATGCTTCGAGCGTGTCGGCCGTTTCACCTGATTGTGACAGCGTCACAAACAAGGTGTTCTTGGGCACCACCACCTGGCGGTAGCGATACTCACTGGCAATCTCCACCTGGCACGGCACACCGGCCAGCGCTTCAAACCAGTACTTGCCCACGCAACCGGCGTTGTAACTCGTGCCGCAGGCAATGATGTGAATCTGCTCGACCTGCGGCAGCAGGGCTTCGGCCGCCGGGCCCAGCGAGCTTGGTAACACGCGGTTGTCGGCCACACGTCCGTACAGCGTGTCGGCCAGTGCCGAAGGCTGCTCATAAATTTCTTTGAGCATGAAGTGGCGATACGGGCCTTTCTCGGCCGCATCGTTATTCCATGTGGTTTCGTGCACTTCGCGTTCGACGGGCTTGCCGGTGTCGTCAAAAATGTTGACCGCTTCGCGACGAATCTCGGCCAGGTCGCCCTGCTCCAGATACATAAAGCGCTGGGTGACGGGCAACAGCGCAGGCACGCCGCTGGCGACGTAGTTCTCGCCAATGCCAAGACCCACCACCAACGGGCTGGCGACACGGCTAACGACAATGCGATCCGGATCTTGGTTGTCAATCACCAACAGAGCGTAAGCGCCTTCAAAACGCTGCACCGACAAACGCACGGCTTCAACCAGATCTTTGCCCTGCTTCAAAAAGTCGTGCACCAGATGCGCGGCGACTTCGGTGTCGGTCTCGGAATTAAACTCGTAGCCTTTGGCGAGCAACTCATCTTTGATGGGTTGGAAGTTTTCGATCACGCCGTTGTGGATCACGGCAACGCGGTCGCCCGACATGTGCGGGTGCGCGTTGGTTTCGGTGACGGCGCCGTGGGTGGCCCAGCGCGTGTGGGCAACACCGATGCGACCGGTCAGCTCGGCTTCTTGAAGTTTCTCGTCGAGCTCGGCCACTTTGCCGACAGCGCGGCGCAAGCCAATGCTGCCATCGGCCTGGACGACGGCGACGCCGGCGGAATCGTAGCCACGATATTCGAGTCGGCGCAGACCCTCCACGAGGATGGGGACGATGTTACGTTCGGCTACGGCGCCTACGATTCCACACATTACTCTGCTCTCCGACTCGATTTGTCTTAATACAATTTTGGGGAC
This sequence comes from Gammaproteobacteria bacterium, assembly GCA_045107005.1. Lineage (GTDB taxonomy): Bacteria > Pseudomonadota > Gammaproteobacteria > Steroidobacterales > JBCCMA01 > JBCCMA01. The sequence goes on along the minus strand of JBGCFP010000139.1, from coordinate 24,558 downwards.
TAGCGCGGCATTGTCGCGTCACGCCCGCCAGACCGCCAGAACGCAGTTCTCACTTTGCCGTGCTGCGCTGCGGGAACCGCATTGTACCAAGGACTGGAAAGGCTCGTTAGGCGAAGATAGCGTAATTTTTTCAGTAACTTAAGTAACCGGACTCTCTGGCCGCCCGATTGGGCTCGCCGTGCGAGAATCCGGCTTGGCGCTGCCCCAGCGAGGGCAAATCCCTAAGACTTGGGTTTCTTGACCGGCCGCTGCCACCCATCCATCGTGATCTGCTTGCCACGCGACAAGGTCAGCTTGTTGGCAGCTGCCGTTTTGGTGATCACCGAGCCGGCGCCCAGCGTCGCCCCGTCTTCAATGGTGACCGGCGCCACGAGCTGCACGCCGGAACCGACAAACACGTTATCCCCAATCACGGTTCGGTGCTTGTTCGCCCCGTCGTAGTTGCAGGTGATGCTGCCGGCGCCCATGTTGACGCTCTCGCCCAGCGTGGAATCCCCGACGTAGGTCAGGTGATTCACCTTGCTGCCCTTTGCGATGTTGCTCTTCTTCACCTCGACAAAGTTGCCGAGCTTCACGGTGCTGCCGAGATAGGTCTCGGGTCGCACGCGGGCAAACGGACCGATCTGACAGTTCGGGCCAAAGTGCGATTTCTCAATGACGCAGTTAGGGTGGATGTGCGTGCCGTCTTCAATCTGCGAATCGATCACCACGACATTCGGACCAATGTGCACCCCGTCGCCGAGTTTGCACTTGCCGATGAACACGGCGTTGACGTCAATGAACACATCGCGCCCGCAAGTCAGCGTGCCGCGTACATCGATGCGCGCCGGGTCGGCGAGACTCACGCCCTCGCGCATCAACGCCAGCGCAATGCGTCGTCGATTTTCCGTCTCCGCCTGAGCCAAATGCACTTTATCGTTGACGCCCAGCGTCTCGGCTTCGTCCGCAGCGGCCAGCGCCCGCACCGGGATTTTGTCCCACACGGCAAGCTCGACGATGTCGGTCAAATAGTATTCGCCCTGTGCGTTGTTGTTTTTCAGCTTGCCGATCCACTCGGCGAGCTGCTTCGCCGGACATACCATAACGCCGGTGTTCACTTCGTGAATCAGGCGCTGATCATCACTGGCGTCTTTCTCTTCAACGATCTGCACGATGTGATCGTCGTTGTCACGCACGACGCGGCCGTAGCCGGTGGGCTCGCTGACGTTAACGGTCAACACGCCCAAGCCATCTTCACCGCCCACTTCCACCAGATCGTGCAGCGTTTGCGGCCGCAGCAGCGGCACGTCGCCGTACAAAATCAGCACTTGCGTATCGGGGGCGACCGCGCCCATGGCTTGCGCTACGGCGTGACCGGTGCCCAGCTGTTCGGCCTGCTCGTGCCACACCACATCCTGATCGGACAGGGCGGCTTGCACCTGGTCACCGCCAAAGCCGTACACGACATGAATGCCCACGGGATTGAGCTGCTTCGCGGCATCAATGACGTGACCGAGTAGCGGGCGACCCGCCATGGGATGCAGTACTTTGGGTAAAGACGAACGCATGCGGGTGCCCTGACCCGCGGCAAGAATCACAACGCTAAGTGGCATGGCTTAAGGCTCTGACGGTAAGAATACTACGCGCAATGATAGCAGCTAAGGGTGATTACCGATGCGCAACACAGCGATGAAATTATGTCAATCATTTGGCGACCTTTTGAACAACATTTGTGCGCGATCTGCAATGGACTTCACAGTTTGTTGCTGCTCGATACGATGTAATTACCTCGATCCTGAACGGCGCCGGGCAAGAAGCCTAGGCGACCGCTCACTGAAAAGGGCAAGACGATCGCGAGGTCGTTACGCAAAGCTACCGGTCTGCCAGGATGGCAGACAGCGGGGTTACCAGTGAAACCGACGTGACGTCGGTCGCGCCAGCGTGCGCCACGAGATAACCCCCCGTTGCCCCCAATCAGTGAGTCGGCTGCACGCCGTCACACAACTTTGTGCACATCATGATGACGTGCGTGTTCCTTGGGGGAACAATTATGACCACGACCAACTTGCGACTTCTCCTGTCCACTTCACTGTGCGCGCTGCTCATTGGCTGCGGTGGCGGTGCTTCCGATGCACCACAAGAACAGCCAACGACGCCAACGTCGAGCAAAATTACGCTCTCGGGAATCGTGACGGATAACCCCATTGTGAACGCCAGCATCATGGTCCGCGTTGCCAACAATGCGTTTGGCGATGCGCCGCCGACCGGCAGCAACGGCGAATTCACCGTCGACATTACGTCGGAGAATCCGGCGGCACTGGTAAGCGCCGAAGCGCTCGACGCCGTCAACGGCGTGAAGCTCTCCGCAGTGCTCGACACCTTTTCCAACTACACGTCGCAAGCACGCAACGGCGTCGTGGCTGGCGTCAAGATCACCAACGTCACCACCGCGCTGCAGGTGCTGGCTGAGAGACTTGCCAGCGATGGCAGCATCGATTCGTATAGTGAATACACGCAACTGGCCGAAGCGGTCAGTGGCGAAGAGCTGTTCGAGCTTGCCGCTGCTCTGAAGGTCGTGATCGAAAACATCGACGGCAGTGTGCTGCCCGCCGGCATTAACGACACCGTTGAGCTGGCCCACGCCATCGCCGACGGCAGCTCCAGCTTTCTGAGCGACCTGACCATCGCCGCGCCTGAAGCGCTGAGCGAAGCCCGTAACAAACTGCTGACGGACGGCAACGCGACGCTGCCGTTCGGCCCATCCGATGCGCCGGGTGTCTACAGCGCCACCAACGGCCGCTACATTTACGCCGTGTTTCCAAACGGCGTCGCGCTGGTCGACAACCGCGACGACAACGCCGTGCCGGGCACGCCAAGCTGGTCGCTCAATGAGCTCGGTCAGTTAGTGGTGCGCTTCTTTGGTTTCGAGCGCGAGACCGACGCACTGAGCGTGATCGGCGAAGCGGGCGACGTCGTGCACATGGTGCGTCAGAGCGACTTTGGCAATCAGCAAATCACCGACGCCAGCGGCGCGGTCAAGCGCACGTTCGGCGCGGCTTACGACTCGGCCGACGTGCCGGGCTCGTGGATCGACAGCGCCATCAGCAACTCGCGCTGGGTGTTTGACGCCAGTGGCAGCGGCCACCGCTTGAATACCCTTACCCAAATTCAGAGTGACGCGTTCCAGTGGAACGTCACGACCGATGGTCACATCAACATGGCTTTTGATGGTACCGATGAGAGCATGCAGTTTTCTCGCCTGAGTGGTGCAGACGAGGTTCTGAAGGTCAGCCGTTTCGCCGGTCAATACGCGTATCTGAATGTGGCGACACTTGTGAAAGAATAGGGTAACCCTGTTCCCCAGTGAACCAAGTGCAGGCGGGAGTCGCGTTAGCGGCTTCCGCCTTTTTCATAGTCTGAGATAACCGATCAGCCGCCAGTTACATGCTCGCGCGTCGCGCCTGCGTGCCCGGCCCGTCGACATTCAAGGCTTCGTCAATCACGACGCCGTAAGCCTCAAGCGCATGCTCGCGCGTCACGAAGCCGTCGATCACATCCTGGCGCACGTGCGCCGGATCACGCTCGATCGCGTCGCCGTAGCCACCGCCGCCGCCGGTCAGCGACATGATGACGGTGCCCGCCGGGACTTTGATGCCGTTCACTTTCAACAGCTCAAGCGTTTCGCTGTCCGGTCGTTTGACGATCACGTTCGGCGGTACGCCAGAGCCGCCGCCAAACAAGCCCCACGCCGTCGTCACTGAGCGTTCGTACCACAGAAACAAATCGGACTCGGACTCCACCAGATATTCCCGATAGGTGCCGTTGCCGCCGCGATACTTGCCCGGCCCGCCGGAATCCTTGCGAATGCCGTAGGACAACAAACGCAACGGATACTTGCTCTCGAAAACTTCGGCCGGAATGTCCTTGAAGCTGCCGTTCACGTTATTAATCAGCGAGCTTTCGCCATCGCCGCCTTCAAACGCACCCCAGCCGCCCGTGGTCGGCTCGATCATCAAATAGAAATCGTTGTTGTTGCGCGGATCGGCACCGGCCACTGTGATGACCATCGAATCGCCGTAGTGCGCACCGGCCGCTTTGTCCGGCATGACCGGTGCCAACGCTTTGATCACCAAGTCGATCAGCAGTCCCAGCGACGAAAAATACCAACCGCACGCGGCAGGCTCTTCAGCTGAAAAAATCGTGCGTGGCGGCGCGGTGACGTCGAGTGGTCGGAACGAGCCGCCGTTTGGCGACACTTCGGAACAGATCAGCAGTTTGTAAGCCACGCGCGCCGCGGCGATGGTTTGGGTAATGCCACAGTTGACCGGGCCGCGTGCCTGGTCCGCCGAACCGGCCAGATCGACGGTCATCGCGTCACCAGCGATTTTCAATTCCAGTTTGACCAGCAACGGGTCGCTGCCCAATCCGTCGTTATCCAGATAGCCTTCCGCGTGATAGATACCGTCGGGCAGTGCTGCCACCGCGGCGCGCTCGAGTTTTTCGGTTTGCGCGAAAATCTCGTCGCGGGCGGCGTTGATGGTTGCGGCATCGAAACGCTGATACAGGGCGTGCAAACGCTTCTCGCCGGTGCGACCGGCGGCGACTTGCGCGTTCATGTCGCCCACCGTGGCTTCACCGAATCGGCTGTTGCGACGTAGAAGATCAATCACATCGTCACGCGCGACGCCGCCGTCGTACAAACGCGTCGGACCCCAGCGCATACCCTCTTGATAGATCTCGTGCGAATCGACCGGCGTACCGGGATCTTTCGCGCCCACGTCCAGCCAGTGCGCGCGCGACGCGGCGAAGCCGACGCGCTCGCCTTCCCAGAAAATCGGCATGATGATGGTCGAATCATTCAAGTGCGTGCCGGTCATGTAGGAATCGTTCATGTAGAAGACATCGCCTTCCTTGAAGTAGTCCCAGCCGTGTTCTTCGGCGATCAACTTGACGCAAATCTCAAGGTTGCCAAGAAACAGCGGCAGACCCAGCGACTGCCCGAGCACTTCGCCGTGCGCATCGATCAGCGCGACCGAGCAGTCTTTGCCCTCATAAATCACCGGTGTGAACGCGCTGCGAATCAGCGTCGCGTTCATGTCGTGCGCGATAGAGATAAACGCGTTGCGAATAATCTCAGTGGTAACCGGATCGACGTGACTCATTTGTTGGTCCTCTGCAAAATCAGATTACCGGCTTCATCAACGCGCGTGGTCCAGCCCGGCGGCACCACTGTCGTCGCGCTTTGTTCTTCGACAATCAGGGGCCCGGGCTGTGCATAGCCAGGACTGAGGCGATCGCGGGCGACGATGGGTGTGTCAAAACGCTTGCTGCTGAACACCACACTGCGCTGCCCCAACTCTGGGGCTTGCTGGTCATCCACCACCAGCGCGTTGGTGTCGCTGTATTTCTCCAAACCACCAAACGCGGCAATACGCAGGTTGACAAACTCGACCGGCGCCTTGGTGTTGGCGTGGCCGTAGCGCTTGTCGTGCGCGGCGTGAAAATCGGCGATGCACTGAGCGATGTCGGCGTCCTCGGCGATGGCCACGTTGATCGAAAACTCCTGACCGGCGTAGCGCATGTCGGCCGTGCGCACGAAACTGACCTGCGCTTGGTCAATACCTTCTTTGGTAATGATGGCCAGACCGTCAGCCTCGAGCGCGGCAAACCGTTTGAGCATGTCAGCGTGAATGCGGTCGTCGGCCGGATGAAAAAAGCTCTGCGTCAAATCGTGGCGCAGATCGGTTTGCAGCATGCCCCACGCCGAGAACGTGCCGGGAAACCGCGGGATCAGCACTTCACCAATGTCGAGTTCCTCAGCCAGGAACACCGCTGCCATGGGCCCGGCACCACCAAACGCCACCAGCGTAAACTCGCGTGGATCGACGCCTTGGCTGACGGTGATCGTGCGCATGGCGTCTGCCATCGCCGCGTTGGAAATCGCCAGTACGCCTTCGGCAAAGGCGACCGACTCAAGCCCCGCTTGCGGCGCGACGCTTTCAATCGCCGTGGCCGCCGCGTCAGCGTCCAGCGACATGTCGCCACCGAGCAGCGACTTGGCGCCCAGCCGTCCAAGAAAAAGATTGGCATCGGTAACGGTTGGCGCAGTACCACCGCGACCGTAGCAAGCGGGTCCCGGCACGGAACCCGCGCTGTGCGGTCCCACGCGCATCGCGTTGCCCTCCATCCACGCAATCGAGCCACCGCCCGTGCCGATGGTTTGAATGTCGACGATGGACATCAACAGCGGCAAGCCTTCGAGCTCGGTCTCAAGCGTTGCGTTAGCTTGGCCATCGATCACCAGACTCAAATCAAACGAGGTGCCGCCCATGTCCACACACAGCAAGTTCGGACGCTGCGTCGCCTGCGACAGTGCGGTACCGGCAATGGTCCCGCCCACCGGTCCCGACAGCAGTGTAAAGACCGGGTTTTTGCGCGCGCTTGATGCGGTGGTCACGCCACCGCTTGACTGCATGACGTGCACGGTCGTCTGCATGCTCATGGCCGCCAGCTCATCCTGCAGACTACTGAGATAGCGCTCAACGACCGGTGCCACGTAGGCGTTCATGACGGTGGAGGAGCCACGCTCATACTCGCGCCACTCGCGCGCAATTTCATGGGACAGCGAAATCGATACACCCGGCAAAGCTTCGCTCAGAATCTCACGTGCGCGCCGTTCATGTTGCGAATACGCATAGGCGTGCAACAGGCAGACGGCCACGGCGTTGATGCCTTCAGCACGAACCTTGTCGATGATGGGCGCGAAGTCATCCGCCGCGAGCGGCTCGAGTTCATTGCCATCCCACGCCAGACGCCCAGCCACTTCGTGAATATCGCTGCGCGCGACCAGCTGTTTGGGCTTGCTGTAGCGAAGCTCATAAAGCGTGTGACGATTGCCACGAGCAATCGTGAACGAATCACCCATGCCCGCCGTCGCCACCAGCAAAACGCGCTCGCCCTTGCGCTCCAGAAACGCGTTCAATCCCACCGTGGTCCCGTGCACGAAGAACGACACGTCGGCGAGCTTTGGCACGAGCCCTTTGATCCCCTCGATCACACCGTTGGCCGGGTTCTCAGGGGTGGTGGCCACTTTGCCAACGTACACCGGCCCGTCGGAAGGCTCGATCACGATGTCGGTAAACGTACCGCCAATGTCGGCGGAAACGCGGTATTTGGTCATGCGTTGTGAGCTCTTGTTGGCTTAAAGAATGTTGTAACGATACTTGATGTTCCAGATTCGACCGGGAGCCGCTGCCGAGAAGCCACCGGCGACCCATTCGGAGTTGTAGCGTTCGTCGTTGAGATTCTGCACGGTGCCCACGACCGACCAGCGGCCGTTGGAGCCTTCCAGACCAACGCGCAGGTTAAGAAAATCGAGCGGATCGCGTGACGTGGTGTTGTTAACGTCCCAGAACTGCTCGCCGCGACGCTCGTAGTCAGTGCGCACAAACAAATCCAGATTGCTGCTCAAGGGTGCCGAATACTGCGCACCGAAGTTGAACGTCGTGCGCGCGATGTAAGGCGCGCGATTGCCAACGGCCGTTGGATCAACGATGTAAGCCTCAATCTCGGAATCGGTGTAGCCGAAGGCACCGAAGATCTGCCATTCATCGGTCGGGCGATAGACCACATCAAACTCGGCGCCCTTCAGGGCAACGTCGTCGATGTTGGTCAGGATCTGCGCGCTGATTGCACCGATAAACGAGAAGAACTGCTGGCCTTCAACGTCCGTCGAAAACGCGGCCGCGTTGATGCGCAGTTGATCGTCAAGGAAGCGGCCTTTATAGCCGACCTCAAACGACGATGACTCTTCCTGGTTCGCCACATCGGACACACCGACCAGGCCGACACCGGCAGCGACCTGTGCGATACCGTTTTGGTTGAACTGACCGCTGCGAAAACCTTCGCCCCAGGTGGCGTAGAGATTCGCGTCGTCGCTGGGCTGATAACGCAACGTGATTTTCGGCTGCAACTTGTCGAACGTCGATTCGTTGCGCGCGCCGGGAACGCCAGCGGGAAACTGTTCGAGCGACACGTTCTGTACACGCTCTTCTTCGTCGTAACGCGCGGCAACCGATAAATCCAACGTGTCGGTCAGCGATACGTCCACGCTGCCAAAGACCGCCCACGATGTGTTGCTGTTGTCATCGGCAAGAAACGAAGTGGTCGGGTTACGCGGGTCGGTGGTCGGTGAGCGCTCGAGGCGGATGATGCCTTGTCCGGTATCGGTGCCGGTCGACAAGGAAACAAAGCGATCCCAGTCCAGATAGTAGGCGCCCACTTCCCAGCGCACGCGGGAGTCGTCCGCGGAACTCAAACGCACTTCCTGGGTGAAAGCCTGTAAATCAAAGAAACCGGTTTGCGTGCCGTCAAAGCCAAACACGGCGGGCGAGCTTTGGGCCGCGGTGTAGGGGAACTGATCGGAATCGCTCCAGTCTTCAATATCGGTAAACGACGTGGTCGACACCAGATTCCCGATGGGTAAGGACCAGTCGATTTTCAACGACAGATCGGTCAAGTCACGCTGGCCGATGTCAATGTTGTTATCGCGTACCGGGAGCACGTTGTTGGCATCGACCGGTCCGGTGCCGCCACCAAAGCCAATGGCCGTGATGCCGTCAGCACCGATGTCGACACCTTGAAACTGAAAGCCAATTCCGCGACCGCGGTGCACCGAGTTGGCCGCGCGAAAGTCGAACGACAGGTCGTCCGAGGGCTCGTAGATCAGGCGGCCACGGATGGTCTGATCTTCAAACCGGTCCGCTTTTTCACCTCGTGTGAGGTTGTCGAGATAGCCCTCGCGCTCAATGTAGTTGGCCGAGATCTGACCAAACAGTCGGTCAGGCATCAGGGCGCCCCCGTAGGAACCCTGGATAGAATACTCGTCGCCGTTACCGCCACCGGCTTGCACAAAGCCGTAGCTTTCGTTGGTGGGTCGTCGCGTGTTGATGACGATGGCGCCGCCGGTTGCGTTGCGGCCGTAGATGGCACCTTGCGGTCCTTTGACCACCTCAATGCTTTCGACATCGAATAATTCCTGACGAAACTGGATCGCGCTAAATTGCAGGACGCCGTCGACAATCGTGGCCACCGGTGACTCGCCGTTACGCACCTGGGTCAATCCGCGGATGCTCAGGAAACTCGTGCCGATACCTTGCGACGTCGCGATCGTGACGTTAGGCGTTAACGCAACGAAATCCTCAACTCGCTGGATGCCGGCATCCTGAATCATCTGGGCGTTGAACGCGGTGACGGCAATCGGCGCCTCAAGTGCCGACTCGGAGCGACGACGTGCCGTCACGACGATTTCCTCGAGTGCGCCGGCGGACTCTCCCGCCGCGGTTTGTGCCAAGACGGGCAGGGACAGCGACGTGGCCGTAGCGGTCAATAACAAAGAGCGGAATAGTGGAGTGGCAGCCATATTTAGTACCCCTGAAAGCATAACGGCATGCGGCAATGAGCGGTCGACACGAATCCTTGGTGCATCGTCACGCCCGCGGCGAACGTGTTGGTCAAGTTGAGTTGAACGCTCTTCACTCTACTTAAAATTTTAACTAATTCAAATTTTTTTTGCTTTTGCGATCTTTCCAGCTAGACTCGTGGCGCAACACGAGGAAGAGCAGCACACCATGACAGCGCCCAAAACCAGCACCTCCAGCGCCGCAGTCAAGCGCTCACTGGGCAACTTGTTACGAGCCCGGCGCCGCGAACTGGGATTGACCCTTCAGGAACTGGCCGAGCGCGCCGAGCTTTCAGCCGCCTTTTTGTCGCAGGCTGAAAACGGCAAAGCCACGCCGTCGATCGTCTCGCTGATCAACATTGCCAAGGCACTGGAAACCGACGTCAACTATTTCATCACGCCACCTGCTGCCAAAAGTCTGGTACGCCGCGCTGCGAAACCAAAACGGATCGAACTCGATTCGCCCGTGACGTATCACCGGCTCGACGCGGACATCCGCAATCAACAGATGAGCGCGCTGCGCATGGAGATTCCGCCGGGCGTCGCACTGCCGGTCGTTCACCGCGAGCACGGCGAGGACTTTTTTTTCGTGCTGGAAGGCGAAGTGGAGCAGAGCATCGGCGACGACACGTTCACGCTAACCCAGGGCGACTGTGCCCATTACAACGCACAGGTCGATCACCACGTAGTCAACCAGAGCGGCCGAGTCGCCATCCTGATCTGGGTCGGGACACCCGTTTTGTTCCCGTCGAGTTTGAATCAAGGCGATGATGACCAGAGTTAATCGCCCACACCACAAGCCGTGAACGTTATCGCCGTTGGCGCAGGCGACGACGCGTTTCGTGTGTTGCTGCAGCAAAATCGGGCACCGCAAACCTGTGACTATTTTCGTGCCAGCGTCGAACATGGCGCTCTGAACTCCGCCGTCGTGTTTCGCGTTCTGGCTGAGAAAAATCAACGTGCCAGTGCGGCGCCATCCATAGACGTTGTGCAACTCGGTACACCACAAGGCCTCAATGCACAGCGCGCCACCATCGCGCACGAAGACACGTTAAAAACGGGCCTGCCACATCAGCGCTGGACGGTATCCGCAGCGCGCTATGCGCCGGGCGAACTGTACGGCAGTTTTTTTGTGTGCATGCGCGACGAGCCGGAGCTCGACGTCGGCGGGACGCGCAATGAAGACGGCCTGGGCTTCGCCGCATTCGGCCAAGTGGTCAGCGGTTTCGAAACACTTGAAGCGCTGCACGCGGGCGCTGAATCGCGTGACGTGCTCAAACACAGTGTCACCGTCCAACACGTCAGCATTGAGCCGGCGACGCCCGACGAATGCGAGCTGCTCCTTCCACCTCTAACGGACTCACCATGACCACTGCTGTCGACAGCCAAAATAGCAACACCCTCATGGAACGCCCGGTCGGCGACTGGTTCGATCAGATGCCGCTGACGCGAGCGCACTGGCTTGCCGGCCTGACGCTGTTCGTCGCGTTCGTTATCGAATCGTGGGAAATGATGATCATCATTTTTTCCAGCGGCGCGATTGCCACCGAGTTTGGGTTAAGCACGGGACAAATCGGCTCACTGATTGGCGCCATGTTCCTGGGCATGATTCCGGGCGCATTGCTGTGGGGCAAGCTGACCGGCATGTGGGGACGCAAACGATGCATGATGCTGAGCATCGGCCTTTACGGCATTTTCCCCATTTTGAGTGCCATGGCCACGAGCTACGACATGCTGTGGTGGGTGCGCTTTGTGTGCGGCTTGGTACTGTCCGGCGCACTGGTCGTCACCTTCCCCTATTTTGAAGAACTGGTGCCGGTCAAAGTGCGCGGTACCGCCACGGTCTACCTGTCGGCCGGCTGGCCGGTGGGTGTCTTGGTCGCGATCGGCATGACCGTGCTGTTTCTCGACACCGGCTGGCGTGCCGTGGTCGGCGCGAGCGCAGTGGTGTCACTGTGGGCACTGGTGATTTACCGGCTCGTGCCCGAATCGCCCTACTGGCTTGCCGCCAAAGGTCGCACGCAAGAGGCCGATCAAGCACTCGCCCAACTCGCGCGCGGCACACTCGAGGTACGCACCAAAAGCGGCGAGGCGGACGCGAACAGCGAGATGGCGTTCAGCGGAATTTTTCGACTATCGGCGCTGCGCGTCACCGTTATTCAAACGGTCATCAACTTCTGCTTCTCGTGGGGATACTGGGGTTTGGCATCGTGGATGCCGACGCTGTTGGCCGAGCGTGGACTGAGTGCGCCGCAAGGCCTTGGGTTCATGGCGCTGTCGGCGTTGTTCATGTTTCCCGGCTACATTTCGGCGAGTTATCTGACCGGCAAGTTCGGGCGCAAGAAAGTGATGCTGACCTACGTGTTTGTATCGGCCCTCGCCGGGTTCGGCTTTGCCTACTCGCAATCCCTGACACAAATGTACGTGTGGAATTTTACGCTGTCGTTTTTCAGCCTTGGGGCCTGGGGCGTCTGGAACACATGGCTGGGTGAAATCTACGCGACGCCCGACCGCGGTGCGGGCACGGCGTGGGGCGTGTCGGCGCAGCGCGTCGCCAACGCCATCGCGCCCGTTGCGATCGGCGCCATTCTGGCCAAATCAGACTTCTTGCAGACCGTGACGTTTATCTCTTTGTTTCTCGCGATCACGTTTGTCGCGGCAACGTTCCTGCCAGAGACCGAAGGCAAGACGCTGCGCTAGCCTGTTGACGAGGACCTGCGGCGCAAGGCAGTGATGACCGAGTGGTATTGCGCGACGGCACAGCGCTGCCGGTCAGTCGCGGTCGCGTCGATTCGCTACGTGACAGAGGCCTGTTCGCTTAGTGCCAGTTTGACTACCTGCCATTGCTCAGCTTTCTGTTCAACGCTTAGCGAAGCGTGCGCCGGGCTGGTTGACGGCAAACGCGTCGTCGCGAGTTCGGCGTGCACCGGATCAAGGCTCGGCAGCACGTAGCGACGATACGCGGTCTCGGCTTTCGCTCCGTTAAAAAACACGTGCCGAAGGTTCGGGCACTTGGCAAACAGCGACGTGAAGTCGTTCGCAACAATACTCTTCTCAACGATATCCGCATCGAGGCTGCCCGGTCGCTCGCAGGACTGCAGCACATCCCAGACGGCAACCCGTTGCGCCACAATGCAGGCGCAACGTTCTGCGTATCGCGTATCGAGATTCACACCGAACAGCGCGCTCATGATGGGCCAGAACGCGTTACGGGGGTGAGCGTAATACTGCTGCGCGCCGAGCGATGCCTGGCCCGGCATGGAGCCGAGCACGAGTACACCGGCATCCGGTGACGCCAACGCGTCGAATGAGCGTGCCGTCGTCGCGGCCTTCACCGCCATATCGGTCGCAAGATCAGGGCGTGTAATCGTCGGGTTTGCCGACCATCATTTTCACGTCGTGAATGTTGTCGTCGCCCATGTAACCACGCAGCACGTCAAACACGTTGTTTGCCCGTCGCTCGGCGAGGCCAGGGTCGCACGGTGCGCGCGAGCCTTCGAGCATTTGCTGTTTGATCCGACGCCCGGTCAGGGTCAGCTCAACACGGCGGTTTTGCGCCCGACCTTCGAAGGTCTCGTTACTGGCCACCGGCTCATCCGGACCACGCGTTTCGACGGTCGTCTGACTCACCTGCAAACCCAGCTCATTTTGCAGGTAGTTGGAAACCGTTTGCGCACGTGCCTTACCCAGCACGTAGTTATCGGCAAACTCCGGACGATTTTCCGGTGCTATGCGAACGTTCGACGTGTGGCCGATGGATGTCATCGTGACGTCTTGCGCACCGCGCCAGCGATCCACCAGATCGGCCAACGCCGCGCGATCTTCCGGCGTCAGGGTCGCTTTACGAATACCGAAATTGGGCACGAACACAAACGATTCGGATTCGATGCGCGTCGACAGCACGTCCGGGCCGCGCACCTGGCAGTTCGCCACATCGTTGCCTTCAATAAACAGAGTGCCGCCGCCGTGATCCACCAAACGCGTGGCCAGCTCGTTCAACGCGCCCGCAAACTCGGGTCGGACGTCGGCGCTGTTTTCAACGAAGAACACTTCGGCCAGTTTCACGCGGATCGGATACAACCGCTCGCGCTGATTGTCCGGCAAGCCCACACCGAAATCGAAACGGTTCATCAGACCTTGGGTGATGCGTTTGACGCGCGGGTTCTCGGTGGTGGCCGTTGCGCTCACAGGCAGCGTCGCGGGAGGCACTTTCACAATGAAGTTGCGTCAGCGCTCCATGAAGCCGCCGTCCACGCCCGCGATGTGATAGCGACCGTACGCGTCGGTTTCCATCAACAGGCCTTCAACGGTCGCCAGACGCACGCCAGGAATGCCGACTTCGCCTTCGTCCTGGAAGCCATTTTCATTGTCGTCGGCAAACACTTTGCCGATGATTGTCGTTTGTTCGAAATCCGGATCGGCGATCACCTGGACCACGGCGGTGGCCGGATCAGCGACCGGTACGCCCAGGCGCGTCGGCGTCACCACGTTCGGATAATTGCCGGCAACGACACCGGCACCCACGCGCAGTATGTAAGTCAGCGTGACGGTCTCGCCCGCCGCGACATCGATGTCCGAGAAATTGACCGGCCGCTCGCCGTCCACTAACGGCGCGCCGTTGCTCAGACGCTCCGAGCCGCTGACGTAAGTGAAGCCCGCCGGAATTAGATCGACCAGCGTCAGGTCGAGGAACTGTGTGCCGCCGGTGTTTTCCACGGTCACCGTGTAACGAATCAGCTCACCCACTGACGTCTGACGCGGCTGCGCCGATTTGGTCACGACCAGCATCGGCGTCGCGAACGACACTGGGGTGGGCTCCGAGTTATTGCCAGGGTTACCGTCGTTGTCCGGATCGACCTCGGTGCCGTCAGTCGAATCGTCTTCCACCGGTGCGCCCGATGGCGACGTCGCCTGGCCCACCGCGGTGTTCAGGTACGGACCGGCAAAATCACCGGGCACCACGGTTACCGTCAGATCAAGCGCGCCGCTCGCGCCAACGTTGAGTAAATCGGTGCCGGCGAGCAACGCGGTATCCGCGACGCCGTCGAACGTGGCGTTGACGGCAAAATCGCCGCTTTGAATCGCGTTGACGACGAAGCTCTGCGCATCGGCAAACGTGGTCGACAAATCTTCCACGACCTGCACGTCGCTCAAGTTCACATCGCCGGTATTTTCCAGCGTGATGCGATAGCTGAACGTGAAGCTGCCGTTGTTGTTATCCATCGGCGGTGCGACCACGGCCTTGGCCGTACCGAGCCCCGGGTTTTCACCAAACGTGACCGGCGTTGGCGTGTTGTCGTCGGTCGGATCACCGTCGTTGTCGGGATCGGGATTGACGCCGTCAGTCGACAGATCCTGCACCACGGTACCGGCCGGACTCGTGCCCACGCCAATGGCCGTGTTGTTGTACGGGCCGAGGTTCGGGCCGGGCTCGACGGTCAGGGCCATGGTGATCGTACCGCTGGCACCCACCACCAGTGTGTCGGTGCCAAGCAGCAGATTCTGATCGCCGCCACCGTCAAAATTCGGGTTCACCGCCAGATCGGGGCTGTCGATGGCCGTCACGGTGTAGCCAACCGCCTGGTTGAACGCGCCGCCCAAATCGTCGGTCACCTGCACGTCAGTCAGCGTCACGTCGCCGCTGTTTTGCACCAGCACGGTGTAGACAAAATCAAACGTGCCGTCGCCGTTGTTAACCGGCGCCGTACTCACCGCTTTGGCCACGCCAATCTGCGGCGCTTCGCCAAAGGTGATCGGTGTTGGTGTGCTGTTGTTGCCCGGATCGCCATCGTTGTCCGGATCGGGCGAGACGCCGTCGGTCGACACATCGTTAACCGGCGTGCCAGCGGGCGATATACCCGACGCCGTCGCGGTGTTCTGATAGGGACCCAGATTGGCGCCCGGCGTCACTGTCAGGCTCAGCACCACTTCGCCAGCGCCACCAACAGCCAGTGTGTCAGTGCCCGCGAGCAGATTGATATCAGCAGTGCCATCGTAGCCAGTGTTAACCGCCAAGGTCGGGCTGGTGATCGCGTCAACGGTAAAGCCGGCGGCGCCCGCGAACGTATCGGTCAGGCGATCGACCACTTGCGCGTTGTTGAGCAACACGTCGCCGACGTTTTGCACGACGAACGTGTAGTCAAAACTGAAAGTGCCGTCGCCATTGTTGGTGACCGCGCTACTGACGCGCTTGGCCAGGCCGATCTGTGGCCCTTCCGCAAACGTGACCGGCGTTGGATCGTTGTTGTTAGTCGGATCGCCGTCCGCATCCGGATCCGGGTTCACGCCCAGCTGCGAGTCATCGGTCACTGGCGTACCCAGTGGGCCGGTACCGCTGGCCGTGGCTTGGTTGTTGTACGGGCCGTTGTTGGCGCCGGGGGTGACCGTCACGGTCAGCGCAATCAACGCGCTCTCGCCCACACCGAGCGTGTCGGTGCCGAGCAAAAGGTTGGTATCCGCAACGCCGTTGTAGCCCGGGTTAACGGCGTAACCCACACTGGTTGCGCTGTCGACGACAAAGCCGGTCGCACCGGCAAAGGTGGCCGCCAAATCGTCGGTGATTTGCAGATCGCTGAGCGGTACCGTGCCAAAGTTGGTGGCCAGTACGTCGTAAGTCAGCGTGAACGTGCCGTCGCCGTTGTTAACCGGCCCGGCGCTAACACTCTTGGCCGCGCCAATGGCGGGCGGTGCAATGGCCACTTGCCCCTGATCATCTTCTGCCGGGTCGTTATTGCCCGGCGTTGAATCGGGATCGGGCAAATCCGAGGTAGCCACTTCGGCCACGTTCAGGTAATCGCCGCTTGGCAACACGGTCGCGCTAATTTGCAGTAGTTCAACCGCACCGTTGGCTAACGCTCCAACCGTCCAGATGCCTGTGGCGCTATCGTAAGTGCCGACGCTCGGCGTATCCGAGACGTAAGCCAGGCCACTGGGCAGCGTGTCGGCAATGGTGACGCCGGTGGTACCCAGGGGGCCGTCGTTGGTCAGCGTTAACGTGTAAGTCACGAGGTCGCCAACCAGAGGCTCGGCATTGTCGACCGCTTTGGTCAGCGACAGGTCGGCAAACACGGTCGGTGTAATCGTCACGCTGGACTGATCGTCTTCGGCCGGATCGTTGTTCGCAGGCGTAGAGTCGGGATCAAACTCGTTGGCGGCAGTCAGCTCGGCGGTGTTGACGTAGTCGCCCGTTGCATTGACCAGCGCGGTGATCAACAGATTGGCACTGGCACCGGCGGCTAGCGTGCCGACGGTCCACTCGCCGGTCAGCGAATCGTAAGCGCCGCCGCTGTCGTCGCTGACGTAGGTCAGACCGCTCGGCAGCTGGTCAGTGACCACCAGACCAGTGCCGGTGTCCGGGCCGTCATTGGTGACGGTGACCGTGTAAACGATTTGATCCGTGGCGGACGGCGTAGGATTGTCGACCGTTTTTTCAACGGCAATGTCCGCTTCGGGAAAATTGAAATTGATGTCGTGCAGTGAAATCGTCTGGAACCCGGCGTTGTTGGTCGGGCCGCCGTTGAGATAGCGCAGTTCAAGAGACGTAATGCCCTGTGCCGCAAATTCGATGAAGACGTTACCCAGATCCTGACCGGGCGTTGCCGATGATCGGCCTTCAACGGTATTGGGACTGGTTAGAATGTTCGCCGGGCCGGGGGTGATCGTGGTTGGATCGATGGTAGCGCCATTGGCCACGGCGGTGATTGTCACCACATCGACAAACGATCCCGACTGATCCACGTCAAAGATCTGCAGCGAGAGATCGTTGACACCGTCCGGGTAGGCCGATAAATCGACCGTGACCACCACCTGGCGATCCAGATCGGAGATCGGATAGTCGGTGGAGATCGCCAGATAGTTTTCGGTGGGTACCAGACCGCCATCGTTGCCGCCGTCGGTGATCCGGGGGGACAAGGTACCGGTGTTGTCGAGACCTGACGTGTTACCGCTGAAAGTGACGGTGACGTCACGCCCGTCGATCTGATAGGTCTCTTCAAGGTTGGTCTGGCCTTCCGGCAGCCAGGTGAGTTGGTCCCAGTCGAGGATCTGAGGCACGGCATTGGCATTGACTGCCAATAGACAAAACGCCAAACACAGCCACACTGCCGGGCCCACGCGCCTCACTTGGCGCCAGCCAATCGAATTCGTCATCCGTACCCCAATTCTTGTTTGGGCCACGACCCGCCAGCGTACCCACCGGGCGTCATGGAAATCCCCTACATTCCGCCGATTGTAGCAGGCTATTTAACCGAATGAATGTTCCGGGTTTCGCAAGGGCGGGCGCTGCTCCCGTGAGTGTGGCCCAGTAGAGGGAAATCAGCGATTCTTCGCGGCAAAATAGCAAAGGTTTCGTGATGCTCTGACTGTGTGTGGCCTATTCGCAACACTACAGAGGTGGCGCAACCGGAAATCTGGCGCCGTGACACCCATCGACTACACTCTGGTTGAGGCGCACGCAGCGGCAGGCTTGACCCACCGAGAAAACCAGCGCTACCCGGCACAGCAGGAAAGACCATGCCCTCCCGAATTTCACGCGTCATTATTCACCCCACCGATTTTTCCGCTGTGAGTCACCGCGCTTTTTGCCAGGCGCTGGCGATTGCGCTGCAAGGGCAATCGAAGCTCTTTGTCGTACATGTGGGACCAAAGTTGAACGCGGAAGTGGACTGGGAGGCGTTCCCAGGGGTGCGGGCGACGCTTGCCCGTTGGGGGCTGGTCGCAGCCGATGTGCCGCGAAAACAGATCGCCGAACAGTTTGGATTGACGGTGCAAAAAGTGGTACGACGAAGCAGTAATCCCGCCCGGGCGACGGCTGAACTGGTCGACGAGCACGATGCCGATCTGGTCGTCGTGGGAAGCAAACACGCGAAAGGGCGCCAGGTCCTGCCCAGGCGCTCCATCGCCAACGCGATTGCGCGCAAAAGCCGAGCACGCACGCTGATCGTTCCCGAGCGAGCCACCAACGGAGTGGTCAACCAGAACGACGGCAGCGGACTGATACGGCGAATACTGGTGCCGGTAAGCCGGCAGCCCGATGGCGAAGTCGCCATCACTCAGGCTGAGACCTTTGCCAAAGGTTTGGGCGAGTCGCCCGCGTCGCTCAAACTTTTTCATGTGGGCAACCGCGGTCTACCCAACACGCTGCCGAGCGAAGATCGCTACTGTCAATGGAAAGGTGAAACCCGGCAGGGCAATGTTGGCCAGGAGATTGTTCGGGAAGTACAGCAGTTTCGCGCCGATCTCATCGTGATGACGACCAACCCGCGCCGGAAACCCTTCAAAACGTTTTCCGGCCGCACGTTGACGCATACCGTACGTCATGCGCGCTGCCCGGTGCTAGCCGTCCCAGGCTAACGCCAGCCGATGCGCCACGCGGTGGAATCTTTCAAGTCTCGCCACGCCAACTTGTAGTGATTGCCGCTGTGCGCGGCTTGCAGTACGCACGTGACAGGATGCCCGGCTTCGTCATCATGCACTTCAACCACGGAGAAGTGCTTCTCACGGTTTGCCGGCGTCACGGCAGTCCATTTGCTGTGCAGGAGTTTTTTGGGGTTGACCGGGTTCATTATGAGCGTTGGGTGCGGCACCTGATTATAGTGTCCACAAAAAAACCGCCTGTCAGCAGGCGGCTTTTGAGCGATCGTGACGCTTTTTCAGCAAGCTTTAGCGCCGCCCGCCCTTACCCTTCTTCATGGCCTGAACCACTTTCAAACGCGCCGCCGCTTCGGCGAGCTGGCTTTGCGCCATCGCGAAATCGACGTTGTCTTTTTGATCCGCCAGGGCATCTTCAGCGCGCTTTTGCGCTTCGATGGCGGCGGCTTCATCAATGTCGTCGGCGCGCAGTGCGGTGTCCGCCAGCACGGTAATGCTGAACGGCTGAATCTCGATGATGCCGCCCGACACGAAGAACGACTCTTCGTTGCCGTCTTCTGTCTGAATGCGCATTTCACCCGGGTTCAACGCCGTTAGCAGCGGCGCGTGACGCGGCGCGATGCCGATCTCGCCCATGATGCCCGGTGCGAACACCATCGTCGCTTCACCTTCGTAAAGCTGGCCTTCGGCGCTGACAATATCGATTTGAATGGTCATGGTCTACGTACCTTTACGCGGCTTCTTTTTCCGCCATTTTCTTGGCCCGCTCAACCGCTTCGTCGATGCTGCCAACCATGTAGAACGCCTGCTCCGGCAGGTGATCGTATTCGCCAGCGGCGATGGCGTTAAAGCCGCGAATCGTTTCTTTCAGGCTGACGTACTTGCCGGGCGAACCGGTGAACACTTCGGCCACGAAGAACGGTTGCGACAAGAAGCGCTGAATGCGACGTGCACGGCCCACGGCGAGTTTGTCTTCTTCCGACAGCTCGTCCATACCCAGAATCGCGATGATGTCCTGCAGCTCTTTGTAGCGCTGCAAAATGCCCTGCACGTTACGCGCGCAGTCGTAGTGTTCCTGACCCACCACCAGTGGATCGAGCTGGCGCGACGTTGAATCGAGCGGATCCACGGCCGGGTAAATGCCAAGCTCAGCAATCGAACGCGACAACACAACGGTGGCGTCCAGGTGAGCAAAAGTGGTTGCAGGCGACGGATCGGTCAAGTCATCCGCCGGCACGTACACAGCCTGAATCGAGGTAATCGAACCGGTCTTGGTCGAGGTGATGCGCTCCTGGAGCACACCCATTTCTTCAGCCAGCGTCGGCTGGTAACCCACAGCGGAGGGCATACGACCGAGCAGTGCCGACACTTCGGTACCAGCCAGCGTGTAACGGTAAATGTTGTCGATGAACAGCAGCACGTCGCGGCCTTCTTCGCGGAAGAACTCGGCCATGGTCAGGCCGGTCAGCGCCACGCGCAGACGGTTACCCGGAGGCTCGTTCATCTGACCGTACACCAGCGACACCTTGTCGATCACGTTGGAGTCAGTCCTTTCGTGGTAGAAATCGTTACCTTCGCGAGTACGCTCACCCACACCAGCGAACACCGAGTAGCCACTGTGCTCGGCGGCGATGTTACGGATCAGCTCCATCATGTTCACGGTCTTGCCCACGCCGGCGCCGCCGAACAGGCCAACCTTGCCGCCCTTGGCGAACGGGCACAGCAGATCGATCACTTTAATGCCGGTTTCCAGCAACTCTTCGGTCGCGGCCTGATCTTCGTAGCTTGGCGCTTCACGGTGAATCGCCCAGCGCTCGTCGGTCGCGACGGCGCCTTTTTCATCGATGGGATCGCCCAGCACGTCCATGATGCGGCCAAGCGTTGCTTCGCCGACGGGTACGGAGATTGGCTTGCCGGTGTTGGCAACATCCATCCCGCGCTTGAGGCCTTCGGATGAACCCATGGCAATCGCGCGAACAATGCCGTCACCAAGCTGTTGCTGTACTTCCAGCGTCAGTTTGGTTTCGTCGATTCTCAGGGCGTCGTAGATTTTGGGGATCGAGTCACGTGGAAATTCCACGTCCACGACGGCGCCAATGATCTGTACCGTTTTGCCAACGCTCATCTTTGTCTTCCTCTAAAGGTTATCTGCACCGCGCACGAACGCGCTGCCAATTCAAAATCGTTTAAACCGCCGCGGCGCCGCCGACAATCTCGGACAGCTCTTGGGTAATCGCCGCCTGACGCGCCTTGTTGTACGTCAGCTGCAGCGCCTCAATAATGTCGCCGGCGTTATCGGTCGCACTCTTCATGGCAACCATGCGGGCGGACATTTCGCACGCGACGTTTTCCAAAGCCGCGCGGTACACCTGGCTCTCGACGTAGCGCGTCAGCACGTTGTCCAGAAGCTCGGCCGCGTCGGGCTCGTAAATGTAGTCCCAGTGATCCTGTAGCTCACTTTTGTCGACGGCTTCCACCGGCAGCAAGGTCGCTACGTTCGGATTCTGGCTCATCGTGTTGACGAACTCGTTGTTCGCCAAAAACAGACGATCGATGTTTCCATCGCTGTAGCTGTCGAGCATGATCTTGATCGTGCCAATGAGATCGGCGATCTTCGGGCGATCACCCAAATGCGTGACCGACCCTTTGACCGAACCGCCGTAACGTTTGAAGAAACTCACGGCCTTCGAACCGATCAAACACAGGTCGACTTCAATGCCTTTGTCGTCCCACTGTTTCATGTGCGCGAGCAGCTCTTTAAACAGGTTAATGTTCAAGCCCCCGCACAATCCACGGTCAGTGGTCACCACAATAAAACCGACCCGCTTTACATCACGCTCCTGCAGGAACGGGTGTTTGTAATCGGGATTGGCTTCGTTCAAGTGACCGATTACGGTGCGGATCTTCTGCGCGTACGGACGCGATTTGGCCATCCGCTCCTGCGCCTTGCGCATCTTGCTCGCGGCGACCAGTTCCATCGCTTTGGTGATCTTCTGCGTGTTTTTTACGCTGGTGATCTTTGTCCGAATTTCTTTTGCGCCCGACATGGCAGCTCCTTAATAAGCGCCGGTGGCTTTGAAATCATCCAGCAGCGCTTTGAGCTGGCCGGCGATCTCATCGTTGTAGTCGCCGTTGGCACTGATCGAGTTGATCAGATCGGCGTACTTGTCGTTGGCAAACGCCAGCATGGCCGCTTCGAATTCCACGATGCGACGCTCGTCGACGTCATCCAGATAACCTTCGTTCGCCGCGTACAGCGACAGCGCCATTTCACCCACCGATAGCGGCGAGTATTGACCCTGCTTCATCAGCTCGGTAACGCGCTTACCGCGATCGAGCTGCTTGCGCGTGGCATCGTCAAGATCCGACGCAAACTGTGCGAACGCGGCGAGCTCACGATACTGAGCCAGCGCCAGACGCACACCGCCACCCAGTTTCTTAATGATTTTGGTTTGTGCCGCACCACCCACACGCGAGACCGACAGGCCGGCGTTGATGGCCGGGCGAATACCGGCGTTGAACAAATCGGTCTCAAGGAAGATCTGTCCGTCGGTAATCGAAATCACGTTGGTGGGCACGAAGGCCGACACGTCACCCGCTTGCGTTTCAATGATCGGCAACGCGGTCAGTGAACCGGTCTGGCCTTTCACTTCGCCGTTGGTGATCTTCTCAACGTGCTCGGCGTTAATACGCGAGGCGCGCTCAAGCAAACGGGAGTGGAGATAGAACACGTCACCCGGGAACGCTTCACGACCTGGCGGACGACGCAGCAGCAGCGATACCTGACGATAGGCAACAGCCTGCTTCGACAGATCGTCATACACGATCAGCGCGTCTTCGCCGCGATCACGGAAGTATTCACCCATCGAGCAACCGGCGTACGGTGCGATGTACTGCAGTGCCGGCGACTCGGAAGCGGCTGCCGCAACGATGATCGTGTGATCCAGCGCGCCGTGCTCTTCGAGCTTGCGCACCACACCGGCAATACTGGACGCTTTCTGACCGATGGCCACATAGACACAGGTGATGCCTTTGCCTTTCTGGTTAATGATCGCATCGATGGCCACCGCGGTCTTACCGGTCTGGCGGTCACCAATGATCAGCTCACGCTGACCGCGACCAATCGGCACCATGGCGTCAATGGATTTCAGACCGGTTTGCACCGGCTGCGACACTGACTCACGCGAGATAACGCCCGGCGCGACTTTCTCAATCGGCGCCGTTTGCGTCGTGTTGATCGGGCCTTTGCCGTCAATGGGACGACCCAGCGCGTCGACGACGCGACCGACCAGTTCACGACCCACCGGCACCTCGAGAATGCGACCGGTCGTTTTGACCGTGTCGCCTTCCGAAATGTGTTTGTAGTCACCCAGAACCACCGCCCCGACTGAATCCTGCTCGAGGTTCAACGCCAGGCCGTAAGTGTCGCCCGGGAACTCGAGCATTTCACCGTACTGCGCATCGGCCAGGCCGTGCAGGCGCATGATGCCGTCGGTCACCGCGATAACGGTGCCCACGTTGCGCGCCTCGGCGTTCGCCTCGAAGCGTTGAATGCGTTCTTTGATCAGATCACTGATTTCAGAAGCCTTGAGTGACATGATGATCTTCCTCTTCGTTCGGCGCTGCGGCTATCGCAACGCCTAAAATAATGTGTGCGTTTGGGTGCGGGCTGCTTAGTCCGCCAGCGCACCCGTTAGCTGGTTCAAACGTCCGCGAACGGTACCGTCAATCACCAGATCGCCTGCGCGCACCAGCGCGCCGCCAATCAGCGTTTCGTCAAGCGAGAAATTCAGACGCACGTCGCGTCCCAGTTTCTTGCGCAGCGCATCGCCCAGCTGCGTTTTGTAGTCTTCGCTGACCGGCTCGACCGACGTCACTTCGACATCGACGGCGCCTTCGGCTTCCGACTTCATGACTTCAAACAAGGCGGCGATGTCTGGCAGGACTTCGAGGCGGTTGTTTTCCATCAGCAAACGCAGAAAGTTGGTGCTGTGTTCGTTGAGCTGATCGCCCGCCACCGCTTCAAACATTTTCAGCAGCTCACCGTCCGACGTGGCCGGGTTGCCGATCATGGTTTGCACGCTGTCGTTGTCCACCACCTGCGCCAGAAAGCCAAGAGCACTCGACCACGCGTCCAGTGCGCCGTTTTCGTTCGCAAATTCGAACGCGGCTTTGGCGTAGGGCCGGGCCAGTGTGGTGAGCTCAGCCATCAGATTTGCGATGCCAGCTGCGACAACAGATCGTTGTGCGCGTTGGCATCAATCTCACGTTTGAGAATTTTCTCGGCGCTGGTCACGGCAATCGCTGACACCTGACCGCGGAGCTCGTCCTTGGCCTTGTTCAACTCCTGCTCGATCTCCGCACGACCGGCCGCTATCTGACGCTCGCGTTCCTTGACGCCGTCTTCTTTGCCTTCGGCCACGATGGCGTTGGCGCGCTTGTTGGCCTGATCGACAATGTCGATGGCCTGCGAGCGTGCTTCGTCCACCAGCTTTCTGGCTTCGACTTCGGCTTGCGCCTGCGCTTCGACCGCCTGTTCGCCTGCAGCAAGACCAGCAGCAATCTCTTCGCGCCGCTTGTCCAGCGCTTCGCGCAGCGGCGGCCAGATTTTCTTCATGCAGAACCAGACAAACACGATCATCGCGATCGTCTGGCCAATTAGCGTTGCGTTAAAGTCCACGGCGTGACTCCTTAAAAACTAAGTGAGTGTCGTTAGCCGCCAACCGCGTTCTGCAGCTGACCCACAAACG
>JBGCFP010000138.1:0-30376 GCA_045107005.1 Gammaproteobacteria bacterium | reverse complement strand
GACGACGCTGACGACGCTGACGACGCTGACGACGCTGACGACGCTGACGACGCTGACGACGCTGACGACGCTGACGACGCTGACGACGCGGATAACGCGGACGATGATGAACAGATCATCACGCCGTCTCGCCCCACTGCCTTTCGCGACATCCTGTTCGAAGAGCCCGCGCCAGAGGCTGACGAGCCCTCCGCACAGGACACCCCCTCAGCGGCCCAGACTGAAGACACCGAGACACCGGAAACCGAGCTCGACGCCGATCCCGACGAGGCGCCCCCGCCACCGCCCAACTTTGAACCCATGGATTTCGAAGATGAGCGCGACCGTAAGGAATTGATGAATTACCTGCGGCCGGGGCTGCGCCCGTGGCAAAAAATCATCGGCTCACTGCTGGCTATGGCGTTGATCGCACTGTTGGCCGCCCAATACGTTCATCACCATCGCGCTGAACTGGTCCTGCACGAGCGCTACGGCGACCCGCTGCGCGAGATCTACGCTCGCTTTGATCTCGACATCGTGCCGGCCGTCCGCTTCAGCGATTACGATGTGGTTCGTCACACGGTCGTGCCGCGCGACGACGACCAGGACATCCTCCAGCTACGCGCGTCGGTTCGAAACCTGGCGGACGGACCGAGGCCTCTGCCGCACGTTCGCGTAACCTTCTACGATCGCTTTGGCGACGAAAGCCTGGTGCGCACGTTTGCACCCGCCGAGTACGCAAGCGCCAGCGACAATCGCATCGCGCGCGGTCAACGCACGGAAGTCTCACTTGATCTTGCTAATGTCGCCGCGGATGGCGCCACCAATTATCTGGTCGAAGCGTGCGCACCGATGCCTGGCGACAACGTCAGCTGCAGCGCCTCAAGCACGGGCCGACGCGACAACCGATGAAACTACGCCTTCGTGACGACACCTTGCGCCTGCGTCTGCAGCAACAGGAAGTCGAGCAGCTGGGTAACGGCGATAGCGTTGAGGCGCACACGCCGTTGCAAAACGCCGGCCTGACCTATCGCCTGACACCCACCAACGCATCTTCGATATCGGCAACCCTTGAGCAAAACGCGCTGGCGATAGGCGTGCCGCAAGCGGTGGCGCGCGCGTGGGCCAACAGCGACCAGGTCGCCATCAAGGCCGACATCGAGAGCAAAGATGGCGCTACGCTATCGGTACTGATCGAAAAAGACTTCCAATGCCTGGCCCCTGACGCCAACCGCCATGCCGCAGACGATGCCGACGCGTTCGTGCACCCCGGTAAGCCCCAAAACCGCTGTTGACGCTCGATTCGGCGCATATTGCACCGCACAATAGCGCGTAAAACGTCGCGCCCGCGACACCAAACCCGCTATCATTGCCGCCGCATGAAAATCGGCCCTTATCAATTCGAAAACAACCTCGCGCTCGCCCCCATGGCGGGCGTCACGGATCGTCCGTTTCGCGATTTATGTAAATCGATGGGCGCCTCTTTTGCGCCGTCCGAAATGGTGACGTCAGACACGCGACTTTGGCACACGGACAAATCACGACGCCGCATGGATCACGACGGCGAAGGCGAACCACGCGTCGTCCAAATCGCGGGCGCCGATCCTGCGATGATGGCAAACGCGGCGAAGCTAAACGTGCAACGCGGCGCGCAAATCATTGACATCAATTTGGGTTGCCCTGCGAAAAAAGTGTGTAAGCGCAAAGCCGGTTCGTGGTTACTCAACGACGAAGATTTAGTACGCGCCATTTTAGAAGCCACCGTCGACGCGGTCGATGTGCCCGTCACGTTAAAAACGCGCACCGGTTGGTCGCCGGAAAAACGCAACGGCGTGCGCATTGCACAGCTCGCACAAGATGCCGGCATTGCCGCACTCGCCGTGCATGGACGCACGCGAGAATGTCGCTTTGGTGGTGACGCCGAGTACGAAACCATACGCGAGATCAAGCAGTCAGTGACGATCCCGGTTTGGGTCAACGGCGACATAGACTCAAAAGAAAAGGCGCGTCAAGTTCTGAATTTGACCGGCGCCGACGGCGTCATGATTGGACGTGCCGCACAGGGCAGGCCTTGGATTTTTAGGGAGATAGCGCATCACTTAAATCCCAAGCCGCATGAAAACGTCCGAAGTGAGACTGACATTTTCGAGACCCGTGATATCATGCGCGTCCATTTGCAGAACCTATACGCCTTCTATGGGGAACACACAGGCGTAAGGGTCGCACGCAAACATCTCGGCTGGTATTTGAAAGAACGTTGCGACGATGCAGCGCCAGGTACCGCTGACGTTTTGGCGCAAGCCGTACGTGCGATCTCATCTTCTACGCAAATGGCATTGCTAGAAACTTTCTTCACAAATGTCATTGCGCGAACGGATGTCGCGGCATAGCGAGAAGTTTTGTGCAGTGGAAACTTAAGACCGCAGAGATTAGGGATAATTCGACGCGGTGTGCGCAACAATCAAGAATGAAACGGAGCGTGACGCATCGTGACCAACAACGTGTCGTCGACAGACTATTCCAACCTCGCTAACGGCAGCACGCCGCCATTAAGCGACATGACCGAACAAGCCCTCAAACACTACTTCGACAAACTTAACGGACACCCGCCTGTCGCGCTGTACAATTTTGTACTGCGTGAAGTCGAGATGCCGTTGTTTCGTATGGTGATGGACTTCACCCGTGGCAATCAGTCCCGCGCTGCCGATATCCTCGGCATTAATCGCGGCACGCTACGCAAGAAACTCAAAAACTACGGGCTTTAATCGATACGTTCAGGGGCGGCTCGGCAACGATGCCGCCTCTGCAACGCCAAACCCCTTAAATTCAACTTCCAGCGCGACCAATCTGGGCGCACGAGGCTCTGATGCCAGCACCAAGAACCGCTCTTCTAAGCGTCTCCGACAAAACCGGCATCGTCGATCTGGCTCAAGGCCTCATCGACGCCGGCTTCGAGCTTCTGTCCACGGGGGGCACGGCCAAACTGCTCACCAACAACGGTCTCGCGGTAACGCCCGTCAGCGAACGCACCGGCTATCCCGAAATCATGGACGGCCGCGTCAAGACTCTGCACCCGAAAATTCACGGTGGCTTGCTCGGACGGCGCGGCACCGATGACGATGTGATGCGCGAGCACGATATTCGGCCGGTCGACGTGCTGGTTGTTAACCTCTACCCGTTTGCCAAAACCATCGCGCAACCCGGCTGCACCTTTGACGACGCGATCGAGAACATCGACATCGGTGGGCCAGCCATGGTCCGCGCCGCAGCAAAGAATCACCGTTACGTTAGCGTAGTGACCGATCCGCACGACTACAGTGCAGTGCTCGAGGCACTTAAGACGGACGACGCCGATGAGTCGCTGCGTTTGCGTCTGGCGCAAAAAGCGTTTCAGCACGTCGCCAGCTACGATTCGATGATCGCGCACTATCTGTCCGGGGCGCTCAACAACGACGCCGGTTTTCCGGCCGTGCATACGCAGTCGTTTATCAAGCAAAGCGACTTGCGCTACGGTGAGAACCCGCACCAGAGTGCCGCGTTCTACGCGGCGCAGGATGGCGAGAGCGCGACCATTGGCAAAGCGGTTCTGGTGCAGGGCAAAGCCATGTCCTACAACAACATCGCTGACGCCGACGCCGCCCTGGAATGCGTCAAACAGTTTTACGAACCGGCCTGCGTCATCGTCAAGCACGCCAACCCTTGCGGCGTCGCCGTTGATGAGAACGTGCTGACCGCTTACAAGCGCGCCTACAGCACCGATTCGACCTCGGCGTTTGGCGGCATTATTGCGCTCAACCGCACGCTCGATGGCGAAACCACCGAAAGCATCATCAGCAAACAGTTTGTCGAAGTGATCATCGCGCCGGAACTCGACAACGCAGCCCGTGATTTGCTCAGCACGAAGCCAAATCTGCGTGTTCTGACCACCGGTTGGTGGGACATGGGGCCGGGCCGCAGCTTGCATACGCACAAGGTCGGCGGCGGTTTGCTGGTCCAGGATCGCGACACCGATCTGATCGACGCGCGCGATCTCAAAACGGTTACCGAACGCACACCCAACGATCGCGAAATCAAGGATTTACTGTTCGCCTGGAAAGTGTGCAAGTTCGTCAAGAGCAACGCCATTGTGTTCGCCAAGAACAACATGACCATCGGCGTTGGGGCTGGCCAAATGAGCCGCGTTTACAGCACGCGAGTTGCCGCCATGAAAGCCGCCGATGCCGGCCTCGCGGTGAAATCATCGGTGATGGCCTCGGACGCGTTCTTCCCGTTTCGCGACGGCCTGGACAGCGCCGCCGAACACGGCATCAGCGCGGTGATTCAGCCCGGTGGTTCCAAGCGGGACCAGGAAGTGATCGATGCGGCCAACGAGCGCGGCATCGCCATGGTGTTCACCGGCATGCGTCACTTCCGTCACTAGCCTGGAAACCGCATGAAAGTCCTGATTGTCGGCGGCGGTGGCCGCGAACACGCTTTGGCCTGGCGCACCGCGCAAGGGGCCAGCGTCGAACATGTTTACGTCGCCCCGGGCAACGCCGGCACGGCGCGCGAGCCGTCGATGACCAATCTCGACATCGCCGCGAACGACCTCGATGCCCTGCTGGATTTCGCGCGCCGCGAATCCATCGGCTTGTGCATTGTCGGCCCTGAAGATCCGTTGGTACTCGGCATCGTTGACCGTTTTGACGCCGCGGGCATCCCCTGTTTTGGTCCGACGGCAGCTGCGGCTCAGCTCGAAGGCTCCAAAGCCTTCATGAAAGACTTTCTGCAGCGTCACGCCATCCCCACAGCTCGATACGCAGCGTTCACCGATGTAGCCGAGGCCAAGCGCTTCGCCGATACCCTGGGGCTGCCTGTCGTCATTAAGACGGACGGATTGGCGGCGGGCAAAGGCGTCATCATTGCCGCGACGCAACGCGAGGCGCACGACACGATCGACGCGATGTTGTCAGGCGCCGCGTTTGGCGACGCGGGCAAACGCGTGGTGGTCGAGGAATTTCTGGCGGGCGAGGAAGCCAGCTTCATTGCGCTGGTCGACGGCGACGACATACTGCCGCTGGCCAGCTCCCAGGATCACAAAACGCGCGACGATGGCGATCAGGGCCCCAACACCGGCGGAATGGGTGCTTACTCGCCCGCCCCGATTGTCGACGCCGCCATGCACGAGCGCGTGATGGCCGAGGTGATGCGCCCGACGGTGCGCGGCATGGCGGCAGACGGTCATCGCTATCGCGGTTTTCTCTACGCCGGATTGATGATTGACGCCCACGGCACGCCGCGGGTTCTGGAATTCAATTGCCGCTTCGGCGATCCCGAAACGCAGCCGATCATGCTGCGACTCAACAGCGATCTGGCGGCGCTGTGTCTGGCTGCCTGCGACGGACAACTGTCTGGGCAGAAGGCGAGCTGGGATCCGCGACCGGCGCTGGCCGTAGTCATGGCCGCCGGCGGCTACCCGGCCAGTTACGCGAAGGGAACGACCATCAGCGGTCTGGACAGTGATGCCAACCGCGACGATCTGAAAATATTCCACGCGGGCACCGCGCAAGACGCGGACGCCGTCGTAACCAGCGGCGGGCGCGTGCTGTGCGCCGCGGCACTGGGCGAAACGCTACAAGTTGCGCGGGACGCCGCCTACGCGCTGACCGATCAAATTACCTTCGACAACGCGCACTATCGTCGCGACATCGGGCACCGCGCGCTCAGCAAAGACTGATCACCAGACCCGCTTCGAAACCACGCCACGCGATCGGCACAACGTAAGATCTCACGTCGCTGGGCACAACAATCTTCTCTGATTGCCCGGTCACCACCACCGGCGCGGAGATCAAGAACTCTTTGCCGAACACTTTGCGTGCATTGCCAGATATCGTATTGGCGACTTCGCCCACGACGTCGCACATGAGGTCGTGCGTCGTCTCTTCTTCGCCAATGCTCGTCAGCAGATCCTTGACCAACACTTGTGGTGCCGTGAAAAACACGTTGCCGCGTTTATCTCCGGTCACACCAATGATACCGGTGATGCCTTTGGCCGCCGCCGCACGGGTGTTCATCAAATACGGCGTACCGACGTCGGCAGCATCGCCGGTGATTTGTTTGAAATAGTGGACGGCCCCATCGATGAACACCGTCAAATCCTGTGCGTTCATGATCAGGACCTCATCAGCTCAGCGAGTGCATCCGACAAACCGCGGTCGGTAAACGGCT
The DNA here is from genome assembly GCA_045107005.1 of Gammaproteobacteria bacterium. Lineage (GTDB taxonomy): Bacteria > Pseudomonadota > Gammaproteobacteria > Steroidobacterales > JBCCMA01 > JBCCMA01. The sequence goes on along the minus strand of JBGCFP010000138.1, from coordinate 24,190 downwards.
TGCATAAGAATCCGTTCGCGCCTTTCTTGAGCGCTTCGATCGCGGTGGCTTTGTCCGCCAGAGCGGAGACCACGAGAATCTTGACCGACGGATCCAGATTCACCAGTTTTTCGACGCATTCGACGCCGTCCATTTCCGGCATCGTCAAATCCATGGTGACCAGATCCGGCTGAGCGGCTTTGAAAATTTCCAGCGCCTCAACGCCGTTGCCAGCGCGCCCGATTACTTCAAGCGGATACTCTTCCAGGCAGCGCGCGATCTTGCGCCGGATGATGCGTGAGTCGTCGACGATCATCATTCTGACCACTTTGGTCGGTGCGACAGCATCGTTCATTACGCCGCCACCTCGTCACTCGCCACCGCGGTTGGGAGGCTTACGGTGAATGACGTACGTTGCCCCGGCACCGTTGACATCCGCACCTTGCCACCAAGCTGCTGAATCAAGTGGCGGACCACGTCCATGCCCACGCCGCGCCCGGCGTTGCCGTCGACCTGTTCTGCCGTCGAGAACCCGCGACGGAAAATCAACGACATCACCTGACGATCGTTCATCTCGTGAATTTGATCGGCAGCCAGGAATCCTCGTGACAACGCCGCAGCCCGAATTTTCTCGACCTGCAGACCGCAGCCGTCGTCGCTGTAGGCCAACTGGATGAAACCGTCCTGCTGCGTCAGGCGCAGTGCAATGTGCCCCTGCTCGTCTTTGTCGGCGGCGCGGCGCTGGCTCGGCGTCTCGACGCCGTGCGCAATACCGTTGCGCACAAACTGCACACAGATATCCTTGACCGCCTTGCGCGATGCCGCGGGAAGTTCAATCTCGTCAAACCCTTCGCAGACCACTTCCACGTTCTTGTTTTGCTCCGCGGCCAGTCGTTCGCCGAGCGACTGTAGCATTGACGGCACGTTGCGCCGCTCGATCTTGCGCGAATCGACCACTTGGCCGTTTTCGTCAATCGCAGACTGCGCCGCCACGACGGTGCGGAATTTCGACAGATCGCCGCTGAGTTTACGAATGGAGGTCATGTGGCCCATCAACTCATCCAGGCGCATGGTCAGCGGCAGGAAGTCGCCGCCGGTCAGAGACGGGTTGCCTTTGAGCGCGATCACGCGCTCCTCGAGTTCGTGCGCCAGCTTGGCCACGGAATTCAGGCCCAGCGCGCCGGACTCGCCTTTGACACTGTGCGTACGTCGGAAAATGTCGTCGAGCTTCTCAACAAACTCCGCCTGCGACGAACTCTGACGCTTGAGCACGCTGTTGATTTCTTCCAGGTCGCGGTCGGCCGAAGCGATGAAATCGACCAAAACGTCCGGCTCGATGTGCAGCACGTCCATCAACATGTCGAGCTGCGACTTGCCCTGGTCCTGCGATTGATCCAGCTGACGCTTCAAGCCCACCACTTCGGTGATGTCGTTCACGGTGACAAGCAAGTGCGACAGATCTTCATTGACCATCACTCGCTTGAAGCCAAAGCCAAGATAGCGGGTAACAAAACCACCGGTCACGTCGCGAAAGTGCACCTCAACCTGATCTAGCGGGTTGAGGTCCTGCACCAACTTTTCGTTGATACGGTCACCAAAGAACAGCTCCACGTAGTCGCGCGCGGTATCGAGCGTCTTCTCGGGCACAATGTCCTTGAGCAAACTCAAAAACTCTTCGCCCGCCAGATTTGTGCGTCGAAAAATGGTCTCGACGGCACGCGAATACTGCGTACCAAAGCGCATGTCCTTGTCGAGCAGGAATAGCCCTTCGTTCACGGTATTGAGAATTTCGTCTTTTTCCTCCTCGGCAATGGCCAGCGCTTCGTCCGAACGACGCAGGTTGCGCAGGAAGTGGAAAACAATAATGCCAAAGGCACATAGCGCCAGCACAATGCCACCGATTTGCGTCATACGAAGTCGCTGAGCGCGCTGCGCCGCCTGTGCTTCAAGACCCACCGCGACGCTGTTGATGTGCCACAGCAGACTGGCGCTCACGTTATTCTCAGCGGAGTAAATGATGGCCTCGTACATGTCGCCTTCAAGTTGGCCTTCAGCGTCGTACACTTCGAAATCGGCGTCCAGCTCAATGCTACCTTCGAAGGCGGCGATAGACTGCGCTTTGGCTTTGAACCCGGACCAGACGGCCGCGGCGTCTTCAATGTGTTGCGCGAGCGCCGCATTGGTCAGCGGTTCAATGGTGGTACGCATACCGGCAGGTGTCGTGACCTCACCGCCGTTTTGAAACGCCGTCAGCGTCTCGTCAAACAGCTTGAATGAGGTCTTGAACTCTTCAAGCGGCTCATCGACGAGATTACCGCTACCGAGCGCGTTATCCGTTTGCAGCAGCGCTTTTACCGTCTGCTGCGACAAAGTCTGCTGACGCGCGGCCAGATTGACCAGCTCCGTGTCACGGGCAAACTGCGCCGCCATGTAGAAGTTGGCCATCAGTACCGCCGCGTCCAGCAACACGAACAGGGCAATGGCGAAAATGATGCCGGAATACTTACCGGTCTTTAGCTTTCTCATGAGAGAACTCGCTCCAGTGATGGCCGGCCGCGCCGGTGACGACTCGATGGCCACAGCGAGAGGAGTCCCGGTCTGCCAGCGAGCCTGCAAAGCCTAGGGCGCGAGTGCGCTTTGCACAGTGATCGGATTCACAGTTGCCCGGGTGGGCAAGCGACCGCCCGCGCAATATGTGAAGCGCTAGACGGTTTCGAGCTTTAATTCTGGAGAGTTTGGGCGCTGGCGAGATCGCCGGGCCCGGCCGATCCGCGAGCGGACCGAAGCGCTGAATAAGATCAGCGCTTCATGGACTCAAAGAAATCGTAGTTGGTCTTCGTATCCTTGAGCTTGCCCAGCAGGAACTCCACCGATGCAATTTCGTCCATCGGATGTAGCAGTTTGCGCAGCACCCAGATCTTCTTGAGTTCTTCAGGGCTGGTTAACAGCTCTTCCTTACGTGTACCGGAGCGGTTGATATTGATCGCCGGGAACACGCGTTTTTCTGCAATACGGCGGTCCAGATGGGCCTCCATGTTGCCGGTGCCTTTGAATTCTTCAAAGATCACGTCGTCCATGCGCGAGCCCGTGTCGACCAATGCCGTGGCAATAATGGTCAGACTACCGCCCTCTTCGATGTTGCGCGCCGCGCCGAAAAAGCGCTTGGGCCGGTGCAATGCGTTCGCATCGACACCACCGGTCAGCACTTTACCGGATGAGGGCACAACCGTGTTGTAGGCACGCGCCAGCCGGGTGATCGAATCGAGCAGGATAACCACATCCTTTTTGTGCTCGGTCAGTCGCTTGGCTTTCTCGATGACCATCTCGGCCACCTGCACGTGGCGACTGGCCGGTTCATCGAACGTACTCGACACCACTTCACCGCGCACCGAGCGCGCCATTTCCGTGACTTCCTCCGGCCGCTCGTCGATGAGCAGCACGATCAGATAGCACTCCGGGTGATTGTGGGCGATGGACTGCGCGATGTTCTGCAACAGAATCGTCTTACCCGCCTTGGGTGGCGATACGATCAGCCCGCGCTGGCCTTTGCCGATGGGCGCCGCCATATCGATGATGCGCGCCGTCAGGTCTTCGCTACTGCCGTTACCAATTTCCATCTTCAACCGATCGCGCGGGAACAGCGGCGTCAGGTTCTCAAACAGAACCTTTGTGCGCGCATTTTCCGGACGATCCATGTTGATCAGGCCAACCTTGAGCAGCGCAAAGTAGCGCTCCCCGTCCTTCGGCGGACGAATCAAACCTGAAATCGTGTCGCCCGTGCGCAGGCTGAAACGTCGAATCTGACTGGGCGACACGTAAATGTCGTCCGGGCCTGCCAGGTAGGAGCTGTCAGCCGAACGCAGGAAGCCAAAACCGTCCTGCAGAATTTCGAGTACGCCGTCGCCCCAGATATCCTCGCCTTTTTTGGCGTGGGCTTTGAGGATGGCGAAAATGATGTCCTGCTTGCGCAGGCGAGCCGTATTTTCCAGACCCATGGTCTGCGACATCGAGACCAGTTCGGAAATGGGTTGCTTCTTGAGGTCGGCGAGTTTCATCGCCGTTTCGCTCAACGTCAGCTCGCCTTCGTCAAGCGTGCCCAGATCTTCTTCGTCGTGATTGCCTGAGCCGTTGCCGTGCTGCTGCCGACGCCGGCCTTTATTGCCCTTGTTATCGTTACGCTTGCCGCGCGCCGCGGGCTTCTTTTGGCCGCCGCCGCGAGACGAACCGCCGAGGTAGCCTCTCATAAGTTTTCTTCCAGAAACTGGGTGAGCTGAGTCTTCGACAGCACGCCCATGTGCTGGGCCTCGATCTCACCGCCTTTGAACAGGATCAACATCGGGATCGCGCGCACGCCGTATTTGGGCGGCGTCTGCGGGTTCTCTTCGATGTTGAATTTGGCGATCTTGATCCGATCACCCATTTCGCCAGCCACCTCATCGAGAATGGGTGCGATCATTTTGCACGGTCCGCACCATTCAGCCCAGAAGTCGACCAGCACAGGCGTGTCCGATTTCAAAACGTCGCCGTCAAATGAGGCATCCGTCGCTTGGACGATATGTTCGCTCATTTTTTATGTCCTCCGATTAAGGGTATTGGAAATGTAAGAGTTCGTAGAAAGTGGGCGGCGGGAAGGTCGTGATCTATGGATCGATCAGGGCGTGACCGTGACGCCGAGTGCCGGATGAGGCACAATGTCGGGATTGTTTCGCTATTTTGTGCGTTGGGAGAAGCAAGGTCTGACCGCTGCGGGCTTGTCTAGCCGGGGCACTTTGACGACCTACCCTTCATATTCTGCAACATTTTCAGATTTTTTCAAGAGTGCCACCAAAAATAATATGACAACGACCCATTTGTCCGAGATCGCTTTCGCGGATCTGGACCTCGCTCCACCTGTCTTACAAGGCGTAACCAACGCCGGATTCGTCAAGTGCACCCCCATTCAGGCCCAGACGCTGCCGCTGGCCATCGCTGGCCGTGACGTGGCGGGTCAGGCCCAGACCGGCACCGGCAAATCCGCGGCTTTCCTGCTGGCGATGTTTCAGAAGCTGGTTGTCCAAGGCAACGCCGAGCGCAAGAAAGACCACCCGGCCGCGCTGATTTTGGCCCCAACGCGCGAACTGGCAATCCAGATTCACAAGGATGCGGTCAATCTCGGCGGTCATCTCGACCTGAAACTGCGCCTGGTTTACGGCGGCACCGACTACGAGAAGCAGCGTCAGTCGCTGCAAGAGGGTGTCGACGTCATCATCGGCACGCCCGGCCGGCTCATCGATTACTTTAAGCAAGGCCTGTTTAGCCTCAATTCGATTGACGTGCTGATTCTCGATGAAGCTGACCGGATGTTTGATCTGGGCTTCATCAAAGACATCCGCTATCTGATGCGTCGCTTGCCCGAGCGCGACCAGCGCCAAAACATGCTGTTCTCCGCAACACTGTCACACCGCGTGCTCGAGCTTGCCTATGAGCACATGAACGAACCGGAGCTGATTCGGATTGAGCCGGAAAAAGTGACGGCGGATCGCGTCAAGCAGGTCATCTATTTCCCGGCCAATCAGGACAAGATGCCGTTGCTGATTCAAATGCTGAACGAAATTGGCAAAAGCCGCAGCATGGTGTTCGTTAACACGCGCCGGGCAGCCGACACGGTTCATCGCACGTTGGAAGCCAACGGCTTTAGTGCGCGCGCTATCTCCGGTGATGTCCCACAGAAAAAGCGCCAGAGCATGCTGCAACAGTTCAAGAACGGGGAGCTGCAGATTCTGGTCGGCACCGATGTGGCGTCACGCGGCTTGCATGTCGAGGATGTCACCCACGTATTCAACTACGATCTGCCACAGGAAGCCGAAGACTACGTGCACCGGATCGGTCGCACCGCGCGCGCCGGCGCCGAAGGCGACGCGATCAGCTTCGGTTGCGAAGACTATGCGCAAGGTCTGCCGCAGATTGAGGAATACGTTGGTTATCAGTTGCCCGTCGAGCAGTACTCGCACGCCGACCTGCCGGAGATCAAGCGCCCTCCCCGTCGTCCGCGCAAACCGCACCCGAACAAGCGCGGTGGCGGCGGTGGCGGCGGTGGACGCGGTCGCAGTCAGGGACGCGGTCGGCGCTAGCGTCCTGAGCCGCTAGGGTCGTCTCCGGACCAGGTCCCGAACGCCATCGACTCGCAGGTGCCCATCGAGTTCACGCGCCACTCCCTGTGAATCGGGTCTGGCAATTCCAACCACGTAGCCAATACCGTACGCTTTCGCCGTGTCGAGCACCGACTGTGTATCGTCGAAGAAAGCGGACCGGGTCGCATCAACGCGGTATTTGCCGAAGAACGACGGCCAAAAGTCCGGGTGCTCCTTGGGCAGATGGAAATCGTGTGACGACACCACCTCGTCCAAATGCGCGCTCAGACCGGTGCACTCATCCTTGAGCCCGAACGTCTGGCGATCAGCATTGGTCACCAGCATGCAACGCTTGCCCGCACTTCGCGCCGCGGCCAAAAACGCCGGGGCACCTGCCAGGTAGCCGATGCGCGCCGAATGCGTACGCTGCAGCGCCATCACGTCCAGCTTGAGCTCGTTCGCCCAAAAATCGATGGCATACCAATTGAGCGTGCCGCGATTGGCTTCGAAAACCTCGCGCAGACCACCGATCACTTCCGACAGCGGCTCGCCCACCGACTCGGCGTACGCGTTTGGCACGGCTTGCAGCCAAAAGTAGCTGTCAAAATTCAGGTCGAGGAGCGTGCCGTCCATGTCCAGCAGCAGCGTGTCGACTCGGTCAAAATCGACCGGTTGGTTAGTGAGTTCGTGCATGGCGGCGTATGATAGCCGATCCGAATCAGGTGCAGGCCGCTAAATCATGCCTTACGAAAAAATTCTGCCCGAGATCATCTCGCTCGCACGCGCGGCGGGTTACCAGATACTTAAGGTCTACGACACGGACTTCGAAGTCGACCACAAACAGGACGAGTCTCCCCTGACGGCCGCGGATCTGGCTGCGCATCGCTGTATCCTCGACGGGCTTGAGAAACTTCGCGTGCAGTGGCCAATTTTGTCGGAAGAATCCGCCACAACGAGGCCTTTTTCGGAGCGCTCGTCCTGGAGCCCTTACTGGCTCGTGGACCCACTCGATGGCACCAAAGAATTCGTCAAGCGCAACGGGGAATTCACCGTCAACATCGCGCTGATTGAGGGCCACAAACCGGTGCTCGGCGTCGTACACGTACCGGTCACCGGCGTCACCTACTTCGCCGCCGAGGGCCACGGCGCGTTTCGCAAGCTGGGCACCGACGAGCCGGTCGCGATCCGTGTGCACGATCAGGCGCGCACGCCGCGCGTGGTGGGCAGTCGTTCCCACCGCGGCCCGCTGATCGATCAGTATCTGGAGAATCTGGGCGCGCACGAAATGGTGCCCATGGGCAGCTCACTCAAATTCTGTGTGGTGGCAGAAGGCGGCGCCGATGTCTATCCACGCCTCGGGCCAACCAGCGAGTGGGACACGGCGGCGGCTCACGCGGTGATCAACGGCGCCGGCGGGCGCGTCGTGCACCTCGACGGCAGCGACCTGACCTACAACGCCAAAGAAGACATCCTGAACCCCCATTTCATGGTTCTGGGCAACCCCACCTCCAATTGGCTCGACTATCTGCCGTGATCGAGATCCTGACATTATGTCTGATTCTGATCTTTCTCTGGTTCGTCTTTGACTCCCTGGCCGCGCGTGAAGCGGCAAACGAGTCGGCCCAGGCGCGTTGCCAGCGCGACCGCCTGCAGTTTCTGGACGGAACCGTCGCGTTTGCCAAAGTCAGCGTGATCCGTCTGGGTGACGGGTTTACGCTACAACGCGTCTTTCGCTTCGAGTTTTCGCTGGACGGGACGACCCGACTGGGTGGTTTTGTCACCACACATGGAAGGCGAGTGAGCGCCGTTGATCTGCCACCGGATGCCTATCATTAGTGTGACGGCCAAGGTGTTGGCGCGGGGGTCGGGGCGTGTAGAATAGAGGGGCTATGCAAGAGAATATCAACACGGAATGCTTCAAGAACCGCATGAAGCTCAAAGAGATGCGCGTGGCTCATCGCGATCTCGATGACGTGATTGACCGGCTGGCACACGAACCCCACGTCGATCAGCTACGCTTGCGCCGCCTGAAAAAGCGCCGTCTGCAAATGAAAGACGTGATCGCGCGCCTGGAAAGCGAGCTCATTCCCGATCTCAACGCCTGACCGTCACCCGGCGCTGTCGCATGGAGATCACCGCAACCGTCAGCATTGACGATGCACTCTTGGAAGAGCGGTTCATCCGCGCATCTGGCCCGGGCGGTCAGCACGTCAATAAAGTCTCGACAGCGGTACAGATCCGCTTCCCGGTAGACCGCTGTACAACGCTGGCACCCGACGTGCGAATGCGCCTCAAACAACTCGCCGGAACGCGCATCAATCGCAACGGGACGCTGATACTGACGGCCAACCAGCATCGCTCGCAGGTGCGCAATCGCGATGAGGTGCGTGAGCGGCTGGCGCGTCTGATTCGACGCGCGTTGATCAAGCCCACCGTGCGCAAGGCCAAGCGCAAACCCACGGCAAATCAACGCAAAAAGCGTGTCGACGCGAAGCGCCAACGCGGCAGCACTAAACGGCTGCGCAAAACACCGCCGCGCGACTAGAGAGCTTCGGCACAGCTCATGACCGCGAAGACGTCGGTCGTGACTTAAACAGAGCCCCCTTGGGAGTTCGCGCCGCGACGTGCCCGCTCCCGCGCCATCACCAGCTCCGGATCGTCGTCTGCACTGTGTACACGCTCCAGGGCTTCACTCAGCACGGACACGGCGTGGTCTCGCGCTGGGGATTCGTCTGCGCTGATCTCATACAAGGTATTCGCCGTGCGCAACAGTAGCCGATAAGCGCCTAATTCACGCGCCTGTTCCACGCTTGTCATCAGCGCTTTGGTTGCCGCGTCGACGTCTTCGGGTGCGAGTAAGACGCCGTCCAGACGCTGCAGTTCAGAACGCCAGAATCGCTCGCCCTGGACACCGGTGTACGCCAGTGCGTCGTCGATCAACGGCCGCGCCGGTGCCCGATTACCGTTGCGCATTTCCGCCTCGGCAATCAACGCATTGAAATACGTCTTGGCCATCGCATTGGGGCTTTGATTCAACGCTTGCAGTCCTGTGTGCGCACGCGCAAGGCCATCGCTATCGTCCGAACAGCGCAGCGCGGCCACGCCGGCGACCAGGTTCGCCAAGGCGCCGACGTAGGAATATCCGATGCGCGCGCACTCCCCGGCCGTGTGTTCGGCGAGCGTCAGCGCCGCCGTTGGCTGCCCGCATTCGAGCAGCAGCCGCGCGTGCCAGGCGTTCGCCCACAGTGAGCTGAAGGGCGCTTTGATGCGCAGTGCCGTGGCAATCGCCCGCTCGCTGATCGCGATGGCGCTTAACGCATCGCCCTGGGCCCAGGTCATCAAGGCGATCATCGAATCGGTGATCACCGCCGGATCCTGGCCGTACAGAAAACTCACCGGAACTGGCGCATCCGGGTCGTGATGCTGCGCGACCTGGGCGGCGTGTTCGCGCGCATCGTCAAACTGGCCGCGAAAGAACCCCGCCGCGCACAAGCACACGTGCGCAATGGTCATCGATGAGCTGTCGTGAGCGGCCGCCCCCTGGCGCAGCAATCGCTCTGCAAGAAGCGTGACCGTATCGATCTCGCCGCGCACCAAATGAAACGCACACAAACCACCAAGAACCTGAAAATCGACGTGTTCCTGGGCCCCACCACGGCCGACCAGCGCCAGCGCCCGTTGATAGATGTCGGCCAATCCCTCCGCTGCCCAGCCGCCAATCAGCACTCGCGCCGAGCCTTTGATCGACAGCAGCGCCAGCTCGCGTTGGTCACGCAGAGGCGATGCCGGCAATTCGTCGAGTAGCGCCATGCCAGCCTCAACGTGAGCCAGCGCCTCGCGCATCGCTGCATTCTCGACGGCTTGCTCCCCGGCCCACTGCCAGTATCCAAGTGCACGCTCGGAGTCGCCCCCAAGCGTGAAATGCCGCGCGACCCGCTCAGGCCGCTGGCTGGCGAGCATTTGAAACTCCGCTTCGATGGTGCGCGCCGTGACCAGGTGCAACGCCTGACGCGTCGCGCGCAACAGCGACTGGTACGCCGCCTCCTGAAGCAGAGCATGGCGAAAGCGCCACTCCGTCACACCCATGCGCGAGCGCTTACGAATGATCTGGGCGTCCTGCAGCGACGCGAGCGCTGTGTCGAGCACCACGCGCTCGGTACCAGAGACGGCAGCGAGCAGCTCGGAGGAAAAAGTCCGACCCAGCACGGCTGCCTGCTGCGCGACTGACTTAGCATCGCCAAGACGATCAAGGCGCGCCATCAGTGAATCTTTGAGCGTTTCTGGAATGTGGTCCGGGGCTGGACCGTTGGCCACGATCTGGTCGTCTTGCTCGATCAACCAGTCTGAGCTCAACAGCATGCGCGTCAGCTCTTCGACGAACGCCGGGACACCATCGGTGCGCCGGACGATTTCATCGACAACCGGTACGTCAAGGGTGCGCCCGCCGGCTACCGATTCAATCATCTGGGCTACGTCGGCGCGCGGCAATGGTCCCAGACGCAGTCGCCGAGTCGCCCCGCAAGACAGCTCCCCCGTGTCAAACCCCGAACGGGCCGAAATGATCACCAGCATCGAGTGATCGGGCGCGCGCTCGATGAGCTGATGGGTCAGCGCAATCGTGGTTGGATCGAGCCAGTGGACGTCCTCGACCACAAGCAAACGCGGACCTTCCAGCAAAAACTGCATAAACAAGTGGGCAAACAGCTCAGACGCCGCGCGCAGGTCGAGCGCGCTGGCGTGTTCGTCGTCGTCGATGGCCACGCCGCACAGCTGGGCAATCAGCGACATCGCCCGACGACCAGCGCCGGGGAAGTTTTCGAGCGTAATCGAGATTCGTTCGAAATTGGTCCGCGCGCTGTCGCGGTCATCGATCCCAATCGTCTGCCGCAGCAGCGCGACCACGGGGTACAACGGCGTGTTGGTATCGTAGGGCGACGCGCGCAACGCGGTCCAACGTTCGTCGTTCGCGGACAGCTGGTCTTTCAACGCTTGAATCAGGCGCGATTTGCCGATGCCGGCGTCGCCGGTGATTTCGAACGAGCCGCCGTTACCCTCACGCGCAGCCGCCCACCCACCGGTCAACAAGTCGAGCTCACTCTTACGCCCGGCCATGGGCAGAAGCTTGTGTTTAACCGCCAGATCGAACGCCGACATCACACCGCTGGGACGCAACGACTGGAATACGCGCGCCGGTTCCTCGATGCCTTTTAGTTCACGCTGACCGAGATCGAGCAGCTCAAATTGATCACCCAGCAGTGAGCGCGTCTGTTCACTAAGAAGCACGGTGCCGGGCGCGGCGATCGATTCGAGCCGCGCCGCCACGTTGGGCGTTTTGCCGAGCGCCAGCGCTTCGTGTCGCGCGCCCGCCCCGACGTCGCCAACCACAACCAGCCCTGTGTGCACACCGATGCGCAGCGCGACTTCGATTCGGTATTGTTTTTCCAGTTGCGCATTAAGCTCTGGCAACGCCGACAGAATTTCGTGGGCGGCATACACTGCCCGCTTGGGGTCGTCGCCGTGCGCATGCGGAAAGCCAAAGTAAATCAGCACGCCGTCACCCAGGTATTGGGCCGTGTAGCCGTGCAGCCGTTCGGTCGCGCTCGCAACGGTTTCCTGATAGCGCCGTACGACGTCGCGCAAATCCTCCGGATCGAGTCGCGCGGCGAGATCCGTTGACCCAACCATATCCACGAACATCACGGTCAAATTGCGTCGCTCGGCACTGACTGCCGCCGCCGGTTTGGCGTCGAGTGCGACCAGAATTCGGTCGTTTTCCAGGCTTACGCTGGCACGCGCGTCCACCAGCTCTTCGCGAACCGCGACGAGCTGTGCATCATTCAGATCGAAATATTGCGTCAGCGCTGCGAGCGACACGCGCCCGCGTTCGTTGACCAACGCCGTCACTTCATCCAGCAGACGATCAAAGTCCATTCAGACTCCGGGTCGGGAATCCCCGAGTGCACCTAACGCGCCAGTGAAACCAAACCTCATGCCTCGTCGTCCTTACCGCCGAGCAAAAAACGCGCCAGAGCGGGCAGCAGCAAGATGGCGCCGAGCATGTTAACCAGAAACATGAATGTCAACAGCAGCCCCATGTCCGCCTGAAACTTCAACGGTGACAGCAGCCAGGTCGCAACGCCGATGGCCAGTGTCAGGCCGGTGAACACGACGCCAGCGCCCGTGATCTTGAGCGTGCGGTAAAACGCCTCGTCCAAAGAGACACCCTCGTCCATGAAACTCTTTATTCGACTGTAAATGTAGATACCGTAGTCCACACCAATACCAACGCCCAACGCTACGACCGGCAGAGTCGACACTTTCAAGCCAATCTCAAGCGTGGTCATCAGAGCGTAAGCCAGCAACGAGACCAGGCCCAGCGGCAGAACAATACACATCACCGCGCGCAGTGACCGAAAGGTAAGCCAGCACAGTGCAATAATGACGGCGAACACACCGATCAGAATCGGAAACTGCGCTCGACTGACTTCTTCATTGGTCGCCGCCATGACGCCAACGTTGCCGGTGGCCAGTCGATAGTTCACACCTTCCATCGCGAATTCCGCGTTGTAACGTTTCACCGCATCGACGACACGCGCGATGGTCTCGGCCTTGTGATCCTCGGTGAACATCATCACCGGCATGACACTGCAGTCGGCATTGAGCAACCCGGAACTGGTATCAACGCCGCCGTTAGCTTGCACCAGGTTCGCACTGTTGCGCGACAAAATACGCCACTTGAGGCTCCCCTCGTTCCAGCCCGCGTTAACGATCTTGCTGATCTTCGACAACGAGATGGTCGACTGCACACCTTCGACGTTATCCATGTACCAGGCGAACTGATCGATGTTGGTCATGATGTCGTAATCGATACACGCTTCCGGACTGGTCTCGACAATGGCCGAAATGATGTCAACGCCAATCGAAAACCGGTCGGTGACCTCGCGCGTGTCAACGTTGTAGCGCGACGTTTCGCGCAGCTCCGGCACCCCGGACTGCAAGTCGCCGATCTTGATGTTTGCGCCTTTCCAGTAGCCCACGCCCACAAGCAGCAGCGCCACCACCATGGCCGCCGTCGCCGGGCCCTTTTGGGTCATGTGCGACAGCTTGCGCCACATCGGCTCCAGACGCTCCGCGCGCGCCACCAGCTTGCGCTTGTAAGCGTCGTCGAACGTGATGTAAGACATCAGCACGGGTAACAAAATCAGGTTGGTCAGGATGATGGTCGCCACGCCGATACTCGCCGTGATCGCCATTTCCTGGATCACGCGGATCTCGATCAAATAGATCGTGATGAAACCCACAGTATCGCTAAGCAGCGCGATTACGCCCGGCACGGCCAGCTTACGAAAACTGGCACGTGCGGCGTCTATGCTGTTGAGTCCGTCAAACACTTCCGCACGCACGGCGGTCACCATTTGCACGCCGTGACTGACCGCAATGGCAAACACAAGAAACGGCACAATGATGCCGAACGGATCAATACCGAAGCCCAGACCCGTCAGCATGCCCAGCTGCCATATCACGGCAACCACCGAACACGACAGCGGAATCAGCGACAGCCAGATCGAGCGGGTGTACCCGTAAACCAGCAGTGCGGTGATGAAAAACGCCATGACGAAAAACAGCACAACCATCTGCGCGCCGTCGGTAACGTCGCCAAGAACTTTCGCAAAACCGATGATGTGTACGCCGATATCTTCGTCATCGAATTTCGCCCGCACTTTTTCGTCGAGCTGGTGGGAAAAATCGACAAGATCCAGAGGCTCTCCGGTTTCCGGGTTTGTCTCGAGCAACTGCGCACTAATGATGGCGCCTGAAAAATCGTTGGCCACCAGACGGCCGACAATTTTTGCCTTCAGAATATTTTGGCGAACCTCGTCAATGCCCTCTGCAGTTGGCGCGAAATCCGCCGGCACCACGTTACCGCCCGCGAGCCCGTCTTCGACCACTTCAATGAAACGCACGTCGGGCGTGAACAGCGAACTGACTTTTGCACGATCAACACCCGGCAAATACAGCGACACCACATCGGTGGCATCTTTGAGCGCGGTAAAGAACTTGGGGTTGAACATGTCGCCTTTTTTATCGACGAGTGCTACCAAAATTCGGTTGGCGCCGCCAAACTGCTCCTGGTGATCCAGGTAGGTTTGCATGTACGGGTGTTTGACCGGCAGTGTCTTGGTAAAGCCCGCATCGATGTGCAGCCCTTTCGCCATGAACAACATGCCAGCGGTAACAACGACAAAGAACGCAATGACGACGCGACGGTTGGCGAAAATCAGGTTTTCGATGGCGCCGATGACGGGGTTGGTTTTCATGGCTTGCCTCCGGCGCGATACGCAGACTCGGTCAGCCGGTTAACCCCGGATTCGCCGATCAAAACGATGCCCGTGCCGCCACCTGGCAATACCATCATATTGCCGCGTCGATCTTCCTGGCGATGCAGTTCAAAGCTGCGTCCACCGTCGGCACTCTCAAGCACCGTACCGGCCAGACCGACCAACACCACGCGGCCGTCATTTTCACGAATACCGGCAGTCAGGAGCGCCTCGACGCCCGTCTCGATCGCAAAATAGGTCAGGCCTTTGTCGTCAGACAAAAACAAATTGCCACGCATGCCGAACAACAACAGAGAATCGCCATCGAGCGGCAAAGTACCGAAAAACGATCCGTTGTAAGGGGGTGCCAGCCGATACCAGGTTGCACCAGCGTTATCGGAGCGGTAGTAGTGGCCCGCCTCGGCGGCAATGTAGAGCGTGCCGTCGGCGGCAGCTGTGATGTGATTGAGATGGAAGTCCTCGCCGTATTCCGGATCGACGTAATCCTCGTCGAAATCGTCCGTGTCGCCGTCTTCGGCCGGCTCTTCACCCTCTGCCAGCGGCAGCGGCTCACTAAAAAACGGTCGTCGCGCCCACGTGTCGCCACCGTCGGAGGTTTCCAAAAACAGTCCGTATGCGCCCACTGCAAATCCGCGCTGCGCATCGGCAAACCAGACGTCCAGAAGCGGTGTCTGCAGGTCCGGATCAAAATGCACGCGTTCCCAGGCACTCCCGCCGTCAGTGGTGCGCAAAATGACGGCATCATGGCCGACGGCAAACCCGATGCCCCCGTCTATCAGCGTGACGCCGGTCAGTGCCGAGCGCGTCGGCGATTCGGCTTGCGCCCACGAGGCGCCGTCGTCGTCGCTCAAAACAATATGTCCGTGCTCGCCAACAACAATCAGGCGCTGCGCATTGCGCGCGCCGTCCAGCAGCATCGACTCGGTCACTTTGGGGGCTGAGTAGGCGGCCAGCTCGTCGCCAAATCCGGCGTGATTATCGGCCTGCGCGACCGCTGTCGCAGCAAGGCACAGTGCAAACCCGGTCGCCCAAAAAGTATGGCGCAATGGAACGTCTATTAGCATGTGGCCCCCAATTCTTAGCATGCTCGGTTCTGTGCAATATCATACGCCCTTTTCGAGAACAGCCCACGTATTCCGGGCACAAAAAAGCCGGGCACAAGGCCCGGCTTTACGATCAGATACGTTGCGCGCGTGGACTAACGCACACCGGATGAGCGCAAAGCGCCCGTCGTGAAGTCGTCGCGGTCGTGAGCCTCATCGAGACGATACATATCCGACTCATTGTCGAGACCGAAGGCGATATAGCGCGAAGACTGTAAATCGTAGTGCGTTTCGAGCGTCGTCCAGAAATTCTTGACGTCATAGTAGTTGATGCCATGGCCCTCTGAAACACGCCAGATCTTGTCGCTCTTGTCGTACTGATCGACGACCAGCGCTTGCCAGGAATCTTCATCAATATAGAACGTGCGGCGCTTGTACTGGTGGCTCAAACCCTCTTTCAACGTCGCTTCAACCACCCACACGCGATGCAGTTCATAGCGACTCAGGTTTTGATCGATGTGCTTGGGCTGCAGAATTTCCTTGTACTTGAGCGAATCACTGTGCAGTCGATACGCGTTGTACGGCACGTACATTTCGCGCTTGCCAACAAGCTCCCAGTTGTAGCGCTCCGGGCTGCCGTTGTACATGTCGAACTGATCGGAGGTCATCAGACCATCCGAACCTGAGCGGGGGTTATCGAACGCCACGTTCGGCGCGCGGCGCACGCGGCGCTGACCGGGGTTGTACACCCAGGCCTTACGATTCTCCTTGGTCTGATCCAGGGTTTCATGGACCAGAAGAACGCGACCTGCCAGACGTGCCGGCGCGACCGTTTTCTCTTTGAAGTAAAGGATAACGTTATCGAGCCCTTCGACTGTCATGCCTTCCATCGCGTAGGGGACCATGATCTTGTCGGAGAACTGTACGACGGTGTAGCTACCGCGTGGCGTTACCGCTGCCTGGCCATAAAAACGCGAACCGCTTGCGGCACGCCAGCGCAGAATGTGATTCCAAATGACTTCGAGACCGTTCTTCGGCACCGGAAATGGAATGCCGTTGATCGCGCCGGTGACGCCGTTGCCGCCCTCTGCGAGATTGGCCGTTGTGGCGATTTGCTTAGTGGCGTCGTAAATGCGCTGCGGTGCCGATGCACTGCGACGCGTTGGATAGACCACCATTTTGTAATCAGGGTAACGCTCAAGCAAAGCCTTGTTGCCCACGGTGAGTTTGTCCGCGTACTCAGCCATGTTGTCTTTGGTGATGGTGAACAACGGCTCATCGTCCGAAAACGGATCAGGGTGGTGATCGCCCGGTTTGTATCCGGCAGGCGCCTGCGTGATGCCGCCATCCCACGCCGGAATGGTGCCCGCTTCGTTGCCCGCTTTTTCGCCGCCCAGCGGCGTCAGGTCGTTGCCAAGACGTGCCGCTTCCTCGGCACTGACGGCCGCCATTGCGGGCAGCGCGGCGACAGTCAATACGCCCATACTGCACAGCGTTACAAGAATTCGTTTCAACATAGCTAACTCTCCAGAATCTGCCTCAAACCAGCGTCGTCGGCGATAGGTCGCGGCAGTTGGCGCTCACGACGCCCGAGCACAAACGTAAGCCCGGGTCCGCCGCGACGGCATATTGCCTCTAAAATGTGTATGTGAGGTTGGCGCCGATAAAATCACGGTCACGCAACAAATTTTGACTTCCGCCGCCGTAGAACTGCGTCCAGCTCAGGCTGGCGTTCCAATTGGCCAGATAACTGGCGCGGACTCCAAAGGTTAAGGCCTTGCGACCCTCAATAAAGTTCCCGCCAGGGCCCGGGGAAATGCCTTCCACGTCGTGCTGGTAAGAGAAATTGGGGATCAGATTGATCGGTCCAATGACGTTGTTGTACTCCAGCAAACCGAGCAACCGATAGCCGTACGACGTGGCGTCAGGGAAAAACTCTTCGCCAAGGAACGGTTTGCCAGGATGGCCAAGATCGGCTAAGGCCTCGTTACCACTAACAAATGTGCCCGGCGCGTCAAAGCGAATCTCACTCTGATCTGGCATTCTGTGGACGTGCACAACGGCCGCCTCGGCAACCAAAGCCCCTTGACTGGCACCAAACATTGGACCAAACAGACGCGTCGCCGTCACCTGGAACTGGCTGACATCCTGGCGCCGGAAACCGTTAATAACTGTGCCAGGCGGTGCATTCTCGTTGAACTGGGGACTGATTGAGTTAATCGAGAAGCTGCCCAACTGACCAAACTGTGCGAACGGATCGCGCAGCGAACTCAATCCGGCGAACAAGAGCTCCAGATCGTCCACCTGCAGTGGTAAATCCAGTTTCAGCGAGTATTCACCCTGCACGGCGACTTGCCCGACCGTGGTGTTGAAGCTCAACCCGATGTTGGTAATGTCTTCCGGGAAGCTCGTGAAGTACTCCGCGGTCGCGCCAAAAGCGTCGGTCGCGTAAGCGCCCGCAACGGCCGCAACGCTCTGTCCGGTGATCGCGGCTGCGGCAATGCCGGCGGCCGCGAAATCGGGTACGCCGCCGTTGGCCGCAGCTTGTCCAGCGGCTATCGCCGCATCAAAGTTACCCGGATCGAGTGCGAGGAAAGAGAGTCCCGCGGCGCCCGCGATATCGGCGGCACCACCGGCACCTACCCCCGCACCGATGGACGCTGCAGCAACCAGCCCGGCAGCCGAACCCGAGCGCGCACTCAACAGCGGCAGACGGCTGTGGTAGCGGTAGTAATAAAGACCGAATTCTGTGCCGTTGTTGAAATCTTCGGCGTAGTAGCGAAGCGCGAGACCAAACTGGCCGCCGTCGTCCGGGGCATCAAAACCGCCACGGGGGATCGCGTTAAACGGGCGCGTCGGGTCGCTGAACTGAGGGTTCGGGAAATCCGGCGTGTCGCCAAATCCGAGCCGCACGTGCGTACCGCCATCCACGGCAAAATCGTTGGTCGAGAAAAACGTGCCCACACCTTCGGGCTCAGTGTCATCCCAGTCATACTGGTACACGAATTCCATCGACAGATTCTCGGTGGGCGACAGCGAAAACCAGACCAGATCCTGTGCCAGCAATGCTTCACGCAACTCGGCGCCCGGGATACGCAACGCACTCACGTTGAAGTGGTTGATGACGTTGTTGCCGCCCTGGATGAAAGTACTCTCCCCCCAGTTCACAACCTGTTCACCAATGCGAAATTCCGCGGGCATGTCGCCGATACTGAAGCGCCAGTAAAACATCGCGTCGAGAATATCGCCGTCCGAACCGCTGCGTCGGAGCGCACCGTCGCTCAACGGCGTGCGCAGCCGGTCGTCATCCTCGAGCTCGAAATCATAAAAGAAGGTGCCGCGACCGAAGAAACCGAAATTCTTGTAGTTGACTTCGAGCTCACTGGTGACCTTAGCCACCGAGCTGGCGAGACCGCGATTGAAGTTCAGCGTTCCGTCATCGTAATTAACCGAGAAGGCGTTGCCACCGTTGGCCGTACCAACGATGTTGTCCGCGCGCTGCTCCATGCGCCAGATTCCGCCGATGGACAAGGTTGTGTCAAAGCTGCCGCTGACCTCGCCGGCGTCGAACGACACTCCAAACGATGACGCGCCCGACAGGGCGAAAACGCCAGCCGCGAGGGCCGCTGGTGAGCGCTTTAGCAGCCGACCACGACGGCCCGCAGGAAGCTTCAATTGCATTGATATCCCCATGATTCAATCAAAAATGTAAATGACGGCCATAAAACGGCGCAGTGCGATGCCACAAATTTGTGCGCGACGACAAATTCCCACTGTCCAAACAGGAACATACACGCCCATGTTGGGAACCTCACGTTGCACCGCAACAGCGCAAAAGCCGGCGGACCAATCGTCGCCCTCAAGCGTGCGTGACCTGCAAAATGCTGTGACGAATTCGGTCACTGAGAACGCGACGCGCGTCGGATTCCACCGTGCGAATTTGCTCGTCGAAAACCAGGCAACCCTCGTCGCTGACGTGGACGACCCCGCTTTCCTTGAGCCGTTCGATAAACCCCTTAAACAGTCGCCGGTCGAAAAACTCGGGCGCATCAAGCTGATGGAGCATCGACATGCGCTCAGCCACCTGTTGGCATTCGGTCTCCAGCTCTTTTTGCGGCAGCACACCACTGCCGTGTTTGAGCAACACGGCAAGCACAAGATAATAGCGCTCGACCGTCTGCAACAGGCTTTGCGCCAGGACCGAGAGCTGCACGGCGGCAAACGACCGCGACGGCGCACGGCGCAAACTTGGCGAATTTTCGTCGCGAATAAGCAAGCCATGGCCAACCAATTCGCCAATCATGCGCGAAATTTGCTCTGAAAACGCGTCGTCACTGAGCGCGACGAACAGCTCACTTTTGACGAACGGAAACGCCAGCCGGCACAAGCGATGAATTTCTGTCTCCTCCATTTCCTTGTTGTCGAGGAAACAGCAGGCGATCAGCGACGGCAATGCAAGCAGATGCAAAACGTTATTGCGCGCGTACGTCATCAGCACTGCATTGGCACCCTCAAGGGCGAGGATGTCTCCCAGCGCGTGTGAACGACGCGCGATGACGCCAAGTTCCTCACCGTATTGAATCACTCCGGCGCCGTCGAGCTGCGGCAAGGTCACCATGGGCGAGTAAGGCACTTTGCGCAGCAGCGACAAATACAAATCGATCTGGCGCACCAGGTCCGCCTCCGGCATGGCCTGCTTCGCTGTAGCGAGCAGCGCGACGGCCAGCAGGTTAACGGGCGTAACCGCCGCGGCGCGGTTGATGTTGCGCAAGATGTCGTTACCCAAATCATCGACCAGCGATTTCATGAATTCGGGTTTGTAGTCATCGTGATAGTCGCGCTCCCGCCAGTTGGGCGCAGACCGATCCAGGATCTCTTCGAGGAAAATAGGTTCGCCAATATTTACGTGCACCCGACCGAAATCCTGACGCAACAGTTTGGCGGCACGCAGCACTCCGGTTAACGATTCACTTTTTTTCGGTTTGCCGCCCAGTTCACGCAAGTAGCTGCGACCTTCCGCCAGTTTTTCATAGCCGATGTAAATCGGTACAAATACCACCGGGCGCTGTTGGTCTTTCAGGTAGCTCTGTACCGTCATCGCCAACAGCCCGCCTTTGTGCGCCAGCAGGCGCCCCGTTCGACTGCGAGTGCCTTCAATGAAGTATTCCAGCGAGACGCCGCGTGCAATATTGCGTCGCATGTAGGCATCGAAAATCTTGGCGTAGAGCCGGTTGCCCTTGAAGCTGCGGCGAATGAAAAACGCGCCGCTGCGCCGCAGTAGCGAGCCGACCAGCGGCAGGTTCAAATTGACGCCGGCCGCAATGTGCGGTGGCACCAGGCCACGGTGATACAGCAAATACGAAAGCAGCAAATAGTCCATGTGACTGCGATGGCACGGGACGTAGATCACTTCATTGCCAGCCGTGACGTCCTGCAGCGTTGAGAAGTGACTAAACTCAATACCCCGATACAGTTTGTTCCACAGCCACGACAAGAAAATATCGAAAAAGCGAATAACGGGATACGAATAGTCTGCGGCAATTTCCTTGGCGTAGTGTCGCGCCTTGGCACGCGATTTGTCTTCCGACCAACCGTTGGCCACCGCCTGATTGGTGATTTCCTCGCGCACGGCCGGCGTAGACAGCAACTCCTCCACCAGGTTGCGGCGATGCGAAAGGTCGGGACCGATGGTGGCTTCGCGTCGACGCCGAAAATGCACGCGCAGCACGCGCGAGAGTTTGCGCTGAGCACGCTCGAAATCCAGCCCCTCATCCGCCAGCTGGCTCAGATGCACGGGGGTGGAAAACTGCACCAGTGTCGTACGCCCGTGCAGTAAAATCGTGAGCATTTTGCGCAGGCGACCAACGACTGACCACGAGTCGGAAAACAGAATTTTCAGGCTCGAACTTTCCTTGTCCGGCGAGCGCCCCCAAAAGATGGACACCGGCACGACCAGCACGTCGGGGCTCGCGGCGGCTTGCGTGTGGTGATAGAGCAGATCGAGGCCGGGCGGCACGCGCGGATCGATACGCCGCGCCCACAGCCCGCGCATTTCGCGCAGGAAAACCATGCGCGGCAGTCCCTCTGGTCGGCGCGGCGATGACAGTGGCCTGGGCAGACCGAGGCGTTCACACACTTCTTCCACGACCAGCAAATTCGACAAGCCGCGCACGTCCAGCACATAGGCGACGTGCTGTTCCTTGGTCAACCCAAGCTCACTGACCGGATCCGGGAGCACACGCGTGCGCACCCAAACAAACATCAGCTTGCGCAGTAGCCACAGACAGGCGTGACGAATTCCGGAGAAAAAACGCATTAGCGCGACCGGCCGCGAAAGCGATCCATACTCTCGGTGATGCCAAAAAAACGCATGAGCCGATCACCAATCGCGACGGGTAACAGGCGCACCAACCAGGTGGTGTAAACAAAGCGCGGCATGATCAGGCGGCGCTTGCGGCGCGCGATGGCGTGCGCAATGCGCTCGACCACATAGTCGGGCGATAACAACGGCAGCAGGGCAGGGAAACGCGTGCTCACTCCGTCAAACATGCCGGTATTGATGTAGTAGGGACACACCAGCGTCGTATCGATGTTCCGGCCAAGGTAAGCAAGTTCTGCGCGCAGCGCGTCATCAAAGCCCACGGCGGCGAATTTGCTCGCGCAGTAGTCGGTGAGTTTGGCTGTACCCGCCAGCCCGCCCGCCGATGCGATCGTGACGATGTGGCCGCGGTCGCGCGCCACCATCGCTGGCAAAAACTCGCGCGTCAGAAAAAATAGGGCGAGCGTATTGATCGCGAACGTGCGTTCAATCTGCTCGTCACTGAGCTCAAGTAGCGGCGCACCTGCGACGATGCCCGCGTTGTGAATCAGCAATTCGACGTCGCCGACGTCACTGCGCACCTGTTCAGCGCACGCCTTGATCGAGTCGCGATCGGACAAATCACAATGAAATGGATGGATTTCACCGTTAAGCGCAGCGGCGTCGCGCACCAGCGTATCCATGCCGTCTCGATCGACATCGAGCACGACCACGCGACCGCCGGCGTTGGCGAAGCGCAGGCAAAGCGCGCGACCAATTCCACTGGCACCTCCTGTTACCAGGGAAACCACCGCTGAGACGTCTGTCATTCGAGACCGTGCTATCCGCTGGACATAACGCCAGAGGATACGTGGCTGGCGGCGGGCTTTAAAGCACGATCGCCATAACGCGCATCACACCGGCGCGCGCCCACTGGCGCGCCGTGTGGTCAGCTGCCAGACTGCGCACGGGCCTTAACGTCGGCTGGTATTGTAGGGATCAGTGCCGTGGGTATTTGACTCGTCGAGCAAGCTCAGATAATTGGGAGCGCGCGGTTTTTCGCGCTTCGGTCGCTCGGCGGCAACCGACGACTCGCCCGCCGGCTTGCGACGGCCACCGGTGCAAACGCGGACCCCATCAGCGTAGAGGGCACGCAGTGCATTGTAGAGGCGATTTTTTTGCGTTGCACGACGATGCAGTCGACGTGGTTTTAGCATAACGACTTCTCCATCGTCAGTTGGTTGGCACGTTGCATCCGGGTAAGCCCAACCGGTTAACCCGAGCGTTTAACCAGCGAGTGCAAGATTCGCACCAAACGAACGAGATTTAGCCGCGACAAGGGCTTGCGACAGCGGCACACGCCGCTGCCGGGTTCAACTGTAAATCGAACCGACAGGACGAAAAATGTTATGACAACTGACGATCAGCCAGTCGCGTTGATTACCGGAGCATCCGAAGGCATCGGCCGCGCGTTGGCACTGCACATTAGTCAAACCACCGACTATCCGAGGGTCGTTATCACCGCTCGAAGTATCGAGCGGCTCGAATCGCTGGCAGCGCAAATGCGCGAACAGGGTTGCGACGTCTTGTGCGTGATGACAGACGTCACCGACGCCGACGCCTGTTTGGCACTCATCGCCCAAACGCTGTCTCACTTCGGTCGACTGGATACGTTGTTCAACAACGCGGGCGCAACCATGTGGGCGGCATTTCGCGACACCGATCCCGAGGTCTTTCGGCGCGTTATGGAGGTCAATTACTTTGGTGCGCTCAACTGCACCCGTGCCGCGCTGAACGCGCTGACGAAAAGTCGCGGAAGAATCGTACTGGTTGCCAGCGTTGCGGGATTTACCGGAGTGCCCATGCGCACGGGCTACGCGGCCAGCAAACACGCCGCCGTTGGCTTGTTCGAATCATTGCGCATTGAGCTGGCCGAAACCGGGGTAAGTGTGACGATCATTGCACCGGACTTTGTGGTCTCCAGCATCCACCGCCGCGCGCTGACCGGTGACGGCAGCGCGCTGGGCGAGTCGCCAATGCGCGAAAGCAAAATCATGACAGCGCAACGCTGCGCGCAGTTAATCCTTGACGCGACACAGCGTCGCAAGCGCTTGCTGGTGACCTCATGGCGAGGTCGACTGGGTCGCTATTTGCGCCTGATCGCCCCGCGCCTGATCGATCGAATCGCGGAGAACGCCATTCGCAAGGGCCACTAAACCGCTCGCTTTTTCACAGACCCGAGCGGGTCTCCTGATCGATCGGATCAGGACACTAGCAGTCTGTTGAAAAAGCCATCCATGGCTTTTTCAACGTCGCTCATCGGCAAACGCGGTTTGCCGATGGCTCCCATTTTCAATGGCTTACGCCATCAAAAATGTTGGCACATCCCTGTGCCACTAGCAGCGAACAAAAAAAGAGGAC
>JBGCFP010000137.1:0-34157 GCA_045107005.1 Gammaproteobacteria bacterium | reverse complement strand
GATCGCCGGCAGGTGACGCATCAGCGCCAGTTTGATCTGCATCGCGATCTGCTCTTCGGACAACACGTTCGAGGCTTCGTTAACGGCGCGTTTACCCGCCGCATCCACCGCGTACTGTTTCTCGTCCGCTTCGGCGATACGCATCTTGGCGTCGGCATCACCCGATGCGGCGATACGCACTTTCGCAGCCGCCGCTTCAGCCAACGTCGTGACTGCGATCGCGCGATCTTCTGCGGCCTGCTTCTCAGCTTCGGCAGCAACGGTCAGCTCAATGGCGCTCTTACCGGCTTCCTGACGAGCCGCAACCAGTTCGATTTCCTTGGCACGCTCGGCCTTGGTCGTCTCGCGAACGGTGATCACCTGCTCTTCCTCGCGCACGGCCTCAGCCCGCGCGCGATCCGCTTCTGCCTGCGCCTCGGATTGAGCACGTGACTTCTCAGCAATCGCAATCGCGCGATCCTGTTCGGTCAGCTCAACGGACTTCTGACGTTCAATCTCCGCCGTCTCCACCGCACGTTGCTTCTCAATCTCGGTCTCACGCACCTGGCGTTCCATGATCAGACGGTTCTCATCGACCTCACGCTTAGCGCTGATGCCGGCCAGATCCACCTGCTGGTTCGCGGTGATCTCGGCTTCCTTCGCTTCACGCGATTTCTTCGCCTGCTCACTGGCAATCTCGGCCGACTGGCTGGCGCGACGAATTTCAATCTCACGCTGTTGCGCGAGCTTCGCGTACTCTTCTTCCTTGAGAATTTCGAGCTTCTCGCGCTCGGCTTCCAGGTCTTTGAGACGAATGGCCACCGCCGTGTCCTGCTCGATATCGTTACGCGTTTTGCGTCGCGATTCGATGGCGGCCGTGAGCTTGGTCATACCTTCGGCATCAAACGCGTTCTGTGGGTTGAAGTGCTCAAAGCCCGTCTGGTCAAGGCCGGTCAGCGAGACCGATTCGAGTTCCAGGCCGTTTTTGAGCAAGTCTTCCGACACCACCTGCTGCACTTTTTGCACGAAGTCGACGCGCTTCTCATGCAGCTCTTCCATCGCCATCTCGGCGGCAACGGCACGCAGCGCATCCACGAATTTACCTTCCACGAGGTTTTTCAATTCCATGGGGTTCATGGTCTTCATGCCCAGCGTCTGAGCGGCATTGGCGATCGCGTCCTGCGTGGGCTTAACACGCACATAAAACTCAGCGGTACAGTCAACGCGCATGCGGTCATGCGTAATCAACGCCGCGTCGTTGGCGCGGGCCACTTCTAATCGCAGAGTGTTCATGTTGACGGGAATGGTCTCGTGCAGCACCGGCAGCACGATGGCGCCGCCGTTCATCACGACCCGCTGGCCGCGAAAACCGGTCCGCACAAACGAGACTTCTTTTGATGCTCGCCGGTACAACCGAGTGACGATTAATCCAATGGCAATCAGTGCCAGGAAAATCAAGCCGACGATAATCGCGATTTGTTGTAGTTCAATCATACTTTTTCCCCTTTTGATGACGTGACGTCACTCGCCTTTTCGAGTGCCGTCGCCGCTACGCCGCTGAAGACGCCGTGGGCGGCTTCATGAAGCGTGACGATGGTTCCGGCGGTGAGCGATTCGTCACCCTCCGGCTCAAACATGATGTAGTGCGTCTGACCAAACGCGTCGGTCAGCTTGGCTTGTGCCGGGCTGCCGCGTTGTGCGGTGCCAAGCACGATGGTCGCGTTCTGCCCCAGAAAACTGGCCTCTGCGACCGCTTCGGTCTCGTCGCGCGGCAAGATGGCCGCCAACGCACCGCCCAGAAAGTGCACGCCGGGCAGGGCGATCGCGAGCGCCGGAACAGTGGCCAGCGCGCTGCCCAGAAAGCGGCCGGTCATGCCTTCGAAAATGGATTGCACGGCAAAGCCGCCAATGCCAAAGGCCAACAAGAACACGATCAGCAAGATCAGCGCGGGCACTTGGCCAAAACGCAGCCAGCCGAGAAACTGGGACAGAGCCGGCACGCCGGACGCGTCAGGTCCGTCGCCCAATTCCATGTCCACTTCGGGCACGAGCGCGTCGACCATGTCCGACAGCGCAACACCGAAAACCGCGGTGGCTCCTTCCAACAAAGCGATGACCGCCATCAACGTCAGCGCGACGCTGAACGGCAAATTCTCACTGGCAATAAACAGATCCCACACGCGCTTTCTCCTTACATTCTTGTTGTCCTCCTGCTCCCGAACGATTCAGAGAGCTAGGGCTCTTTCTCTCGGCGCACCACCTCGGCGGTGTCGAGCACGCCGTGCAGCCTCTCGTCGAGCAGCGTCGGGTCGTACAGCGGCGCGGACTTGGTCACCGCCATCTGCAGCACCGACTGCATCAGCGTGGTCACCCGCATCGCGATCCCGCCTTCCAGCCGCTTCAAATTCGCCTCTGCGTCAGGCCCAGCCAGGCCTTCCGCGGAGTACACATAAGCGACCAACTCCGGCAGCCACTCCGACACCCTTGCCATCAGTTCAGAGTGTTTGCCGACCTGCGCCTCGGAGGCGTACACGTACTCAAGTGTCGGGGCGAACAGCTCGTTCGCCATGCGCAGCGCCTGCCGATAATCGGTCGTGGCTTTGACTCGGCCACGTGTCTCACGCACCACTCGCCGCAGCTTTTCACTGGCGGTATCGGCGCCTTCCACCTGCCACTCGTTCAGAAACTCCGCGTCTTTGGCGGGCAGTCTGGCGCTCAGCGCCACCGATTTGTCCGGCATGGTTCCGGCCTCTGTGTTCGATCGATGACAAAAATATACAGATGTTTACAAATGAATGCAAATGAATTAGATTGAGAACGTGCGGTGATGTTGACCGCGGCAAGGCGCAATAGAAGGGAAAACATGAAGAATCGGCGGCCTGGGGGTACGAAACATGAACGATAGAGCGGCTGGGGCGGGGAATCCGCGGTTGGGCAGGATGGTTTCCAAGGTCACACGACGCTTGGCCGGCTTCGTTTTGCTCGCCTTTACGATGGGTCTGACGACCTGCAGCGCGCTGGATGCGGTGAAAGATAACGCCCGCCAGGCCACCATCGAGCAGGAGGTGCGCTCATGAACCCCACCACTGGCAAAGTGGCCTGGTCCGTCCGCGGCTTCTTGATCTACCTGTTGGCCCTGCCGTTGCTGCCAGCGCTGATGATCACGTTCGATCAAATGGCGCTGTGGCCGATTCTGACCGTGGCGGGCAGCCTCAGCCTGTTCGTCGCCGGCGGACTGTGTGTGCGTTTTGGCAATCGTCGACAACGTCGTCGGGCTTTGAGTCGTTACACCCGATCCGATACCCACCCGCTCACCTGGGCCGGCTGCATTGCGGTCGCCGCAGGCTGTTTTGTTGCGCAGTACTTTGTGGTCGACAAGTCGTTGTTGTTCTCGGCGGCCGTTGGTGCGCTCGGCTTTCTCGGTGCGTTTCTTTCCTACGGTTCGATGTGGGGCCGTGCACGAGCGGGCAGTGCTGACGGTTATTCGTCCGACGAAGTGGTCGCCGCTCTGCGTGAAGCTGAGGTGAAAGTGCAAGACATCGAAGCGGTTTACCTGCGCCTGCCGCACGGCGATATCCGCCGCAAACTCAAGCGTCTGTCGGGCAAGACCCATCGCCTGATGCACACGATCGAACGCGAGCCAAAGCAGTTGCGCAAAGCGCGCAAGTTTCTAAACGTCTTTTTACCTGGCGTGCAGACGGTCGCCAAAACCTATCAAAAGTCGCTGGAGACAAAACCGGATCCGGAATTCGACCAACGCTTCCGCGAGCTGCTCGACAAGACCGACGAAGCGCTCAACCGCCATCAGGCCCAACGCGACGATCGCGTCGCGTTCGATCTCGATGTGCAAATGGAAGTGCTGCGCACGCAGCTGGATCAGGAAATTCGCCGCTAAACCCAACAACCCAATATTTCTTATTTACAGAAGGACTGCCCATGAGTATTACAACCGCTTCCGACATCATGATCTCGAACGTCGAGACCATTCCAGGCAAGGAAATCGTCGAATTCTACGGTGTGGTCACCGGCAACACGGTGCGCGCCAAGCACGTGGGCCGCGACCTGATGGCGGGTCTGAAAAACATTGTAGGCGGCGAGCTCGCCGGTTACACCGAGCTGCTGCAAGACTCACGGCAGGAAGCCACCGAGCGCATGCTCGCACAAGCCCGTTCCGTGGGCGCCAACGCCATCGTCAACGTGCGCTTCGCCACCAGCTCCATCACCCAGGGTGCCTCGGAGCTGTTCGCCTACGGCACCGCCGTCAAAGTGGTTTAAGCCATCGTGAATAATCTAGGGATTATCATCGATTTCGGGATTCCGCTCAGTCTGCTGCTAATTGCGTATTTCGCCGGCAGCTGGCTCGAGCGTCGTCACTTTGCCAACATCCGGGAGCGCGAATCCGCCTTGCGGAGTTTTCCGGTGCTCACCACCCAAACCATGCCCAAAGACTGGCAGGCCGCTGATGTCACGTTGTTGTCCGGCAGCGTCGTGGTCTCGCTGGATTACTTCAAACGCATCATCGCGGGGCTTCGCGGCCTCATCGGCGGGCGCGTAAAGACCTACGAGCCGTTGCTCGACCGCGCGCGACGCGAAGCGATGCTGCGTCTGATCGAACAGGCCAAGAAGGACGGTTACGACGCGCTGATCCACGTCCGCCTCGAAACCTCACGGATGGCCAACTCGCGCGGCGGCGAAGGCACGGCCGGTGTTGAGATGCTGGCGTTTGGTACGGCGGTACGCTTTGACACCAGGTTGCCCGATGCAGGTTAATCCGCGCCAGCCCGACGACTCGGTCAACGTCAGCAAGACACACCCGCTGGTCGAAGGCGGGCTGCTTCTTGGGGGCATTGGGGTGATTTTCATCACCGTGACCGCCGTCATCGTCTTTGCCGTTGATCTGCTGGTGCGCTTTGTACCACCGGAGAAAGAGGTCAAGTGGCTGTCCAACTGGTCGCCGATGGAAGTGGAAATCGAGGATACGCCGACGCAGCGCCAACTGACCGCGCTGCTTGAGCGCATGAGCCGTCACTACGATACGGATTATCGTTTTCGCATCGGCATCGATGAAAGCAAAGTGCCCAACGCCATGGCGCTACCTGGCGGGTTGATTGTGGTTACGCAAGGACTGCTCGACGCCGTCGAGACGGAGAACGAACTGGCGTTTGTTATCGGCCATGAACTCGGCCATTTTGCCGAGCGCGATCACCTGCGCCAGCTTGGCCGTATTGCGGCGCTGGTGGTGATGTTTGCCGGTGTGTCCTCGAGCGGTGGTGGCGGCGACGTCGGCCTTGGATTGAGCGAGGTCACCCTGCGCAGCTTCAATCGCGAACAGGAGGCAAGAGCCGACGCGTTTGGGTTGTCGTTGTTGCACGCCGAGTACGGCCACGTCACCGATGCGGGTGCATTTTTTACGCGTATCGCCGAGGATTCGGATTCTCTTAGCGCGTATTTCGGTACTCACCCGGCGCCGGATGATCGCGTTGATACGTTGCTTGAGAGTGCACGCCAGAACGGCTGGGCAGTGGACGGGCAAGTTACACGCTGGGTCACCGAACCGGACATCGAAGACTGACAGCGCTCGCGTTACTCGACGCTTAAAAAATACCCGTTGTGCTTGCGCACGTTCAGTACGCGATCGCCGTCGAGTAACAGATACTGTCCCTTGATTCCCAGTAACGTGCCTTCGATCGTCGGCAGCTTGTCGAAGCCAACGCTTTTCACTTTTTCCGGGAACTGTTCGACCGGATACTCGATGCGCGTGACGGTGTCATCGGCATCAAGGTAAGCCTGCATCGATGCGTCGACCTCGTCGCGCAGCTCAGACTTCTTGGCGGCCAGATCCACGTCACTGATTTCGTTTTTCAGCATGCGTCGCCAGTTGGTGCGATCGGTCAGGTGTTCTTTCATGGCCACTTCCAGCACACCGGCGGTGTAACGATTGGGCACCCGTGCAAAGACGATGGCCTCGGACGCGCCTTGGTCGATCCAGCGTGTCGGTACCTGGCCGCCGCGCGTGATGCCTATCTTTACTGCCGAGCTTTTGGCGAGATACACCACCTGCTCAGTAAGACAATGTTCTTTCGACCACTCCATGTCCCGCGCTTCGCCCTCGTGCGCGCGACACAGTTCCGGTCGAATGATGCATTCGCTGGCATTGGGTGAGCTGCGAAAACACGGATAGCAAAACCCTTGTCCAAACGACTTCTTGGTCAGCCGCCCGCATTCAATGCAGTTAATCTGGCCATCGAACTGCAGTTTGATGGGCTGGCCAATGCGCGCATTCATATCGATGCGCTCATCACCCAAGGGCAGCTGGTAGGACACAACGTCCCCTAGCTGCGCGATCATTTTTCTAACGTTGCCGGAAATCATCCCGGGATTTTAGCCTAATGCGCCGCCAGGAATGGGAAAAGGATTTCGTTGAACGCAATCTTCTCGGCTTTGCCGGCGACCACGTGCGCCACTTCGGTCATGTGCACGCCGGTGGCGTTGGGCAAGCCCGCTTCGAGCGGACCGGTGGTGCGAGGCCCGGTAATTTCATCCATACCCGCGTGGATCACGAGCGTGGGGCAATGGATGTTCTGCAGCTCCGAGCGAATGTCGTGACTCAAGCAGGCTTCAACGAAGCGCAAGTGCGCGGTCAAATTGCCGTTGAGGCTGCCCCAAACGCCGCCGGTGCCAAGCAGCTTTTCGCGATTTTCATTGTAGTAGTCGGCGCGAAACGACCACACGGCAACCAGTTCCTGAAACGCCAGAAAGCCGGCGTGGCGATGCATGTTGCCCATCGCGTTGAGCTGATCGGTCAGCACTTTGTCGGTGTGTACCCAGCAGCCCATATTGACCATGCAGCGCACGAGGTCCGGGCGCTTAAGCGCGACGTACTGGCCAATGCAGGCGCCAATGCCCACCAGGCCGATAAACTTGACCTTGGTCCAGCCCAAATGGTCCATCAACGCGATCATGTCGTCGGCGTAGAGTTCGGTGGTTGCTTTGACCGACAGATCGTCATCCGACTCCCCGATGCCGCGGTAGTCCACGATGAGCACGGCGTGATCGTCGGTAATGCCGCGCGCCAGGTATTTGTGGCGGCCGTGGCAAAACGTGTCCCAACCGCCAATATATACGACCGGCTCGCCCTCGCCGTGAATCTCGTAGTACATGTTGTGGTTGTTGATGTTCGCAATAGGCATGGTGCTTTCCCTTAGGCGCGTTTAGCGGCCGGTGACAGCGTGTTGAAGTGTTCGAGGACGTTGCTGAGCGACAGCACATCGGCGTAGCGCCGCCCAACGTCGCGCAAATTGTCATGATGCGGGCCTTCGTCCATATCACCGCAGCAGTCCTCGGGTACGATGGTGCGATAGCCGTAGGAGAAGCTGTCGATGATCGACGCTCGCACGCAACCGCTGGTGGTGCAGCCGGTGATGATCGTGGTGTCGATGTTGTGCTTGGTCAGCCAGGTCGGCAGCGGGGTGCGGAAAAAGATCGATGGCGCGGTCTTGGTGAATTCAAAGATGTAGTCGGGATCGGCAATCCGCGGGTCGATGTCGGTCATCGGGTGCCCGCGAAAAAAGCTCCCGTCGTAGAGTGAATCGATCTTCCAGTAGCTCATGTCGTCGCGGTTTTTCCACGCGACGCGGCAGGATGCGACCGGGATCGAGCGCGCCTTGGCGGCGGCAATCAGCGTCGCGGTGTTGTCTACCGCGCGTTGGACGTGCTGTGACTGGCCCATACGGCTCGCCGGATCGGTGAAGCCGCGCTGGAAGTCCACCACCAGGACCGCGCAGCGATCGCCAAAGCCAATGTCCAGACTGCCGTAACCGGATTTTTCGAATTGATTCACGGGGATCTCCAGATAATGCGGCGCGCGGGTGCGTCGGACCGTCATTTGAGCTAAATTGTCCGAACATTTCAAATCTAACGAATTTACCCACAGGCGGACCGCCATGCAGCCAACGTTTATCGACGCTTACAGCCAGAGCGTCACGCTCGCGTCCGACAGCACGGCGCTGGTCGTCGTGGATATGCAGAACGCGACCGGCAACCGAGCCATGGGCTTGGGGGCGCTGCAGGCGGCGAACGGGAAAGCTGACGAGTCGCGCTACCGTTTCGATCGCATTGAGCAACGGGTGGTGCCCAACATCGCCCGCCTGGCCGACGCCTGCCGCAAGCAGGGCGTGCGCGTCATATATGTCACCTACGGCGCGCTGCTGCCCGACGCCAGCGACGTACCGGCGCACCTGAAAGGCATCGTCCTCGCCACGAAAAACATCGAAGGTCAGCCGGAACATCAAATTGTCGAGCCGCTGACGCCGCACCCGGGCGAGCTGGTGGTCAACAAAGTCACCATGGGGGCGTTTCGCTCCACGGCCATCGACACGCATCTGCGTGCCATGGGTATCAAGACCGTTATTGCCGTGGGTGTGTCAACCAACAACTGCGTCGCGATGACGGCCATGGAGGCTTGCGATGCCCAGTATGGCGTGGTCGTCGTCAGTGATGCGACGGGCACCGACAGCGAACAGATGCAGGATGCGACGTTGAACATGCTGCGACGTCTGTGGGCGCGCGTCATGACCACGGACGACGTGATCGGCGAATTGACCCAAACGACGACGTCGTCCTGAGCGCACAAGACAGCCCGCCCGCGGGTTACTGGGCGGGCATAGCGCTGGTCGTGGGCGGTTCCGTTCTGCTCGCGTCCAAGGGCATCTTCGCCAAATTGCTGTACGCGCGCGGCTTGCACTACGAAACGGTCGTGGCGACGCGCGCGCTGCTGGCGATCCCCGGCTTTATGCTGGTCGCGCACTGGCGGCCCGGCCCCGCTGCGTTACGCCACGCACCAACCTCGCAACTGATGCGCGCGGCGCTCGCCGGTGTGGTCTGCTACTACGTGGGTGCGAGTCTGAATTTCTATGCGCTGACGCTGATCGACGCGAGCGTTGAGCGCGCGCTGCTGTACAGCTATCCCGCCATGGTGGTGATTGCCACCTGGGTGATCAGTCGTCAGCGACCGGGCCCGATCATGAGCCTCGCGGTGATCGGCACGTTTGTCGGAATCGTGCTGGTGGTGGGGTTACTGCGCCCCGACGTGCCGGCGCAAAACCTGGTGGGCGTCGCGTGCGTCTTGCTGTGTTCGGCGACCATCGCCTATTACTATCTGGCGAGCGGGTCGCTGACCCGTTCGTTGGGCAGCGCGCAGTTTACCGTCGTTGCGATGACCACGGCCGGCTTGGTATTGACCGTGCACTATCAAATTCGTCACGGCTGGCAGACCTTGAGTCTGGACGCAACGAGCTGGTGGTTGATGGTGGCGTTGGTCGTCTTTGCAACGGTGCTGCCGCTGTATCTGGTTGCTGAAGGTTTGCGTCGCGTGGGGGCTGAGCGAGCGGCGGTGGCAAGCACCAGCGGCCCGCCCGCTGCGGCGCTAATGGCGGCCTTTATGCTGGGCGATAGCGTGCGAGTCGATCAGTGGTTGGGGATTCTGGTGATTGTCGCCAGCATTGCGTTGCTGGAAATTCGCCGCGGCCGCAAGCGTGACGGATCCAATTGAGGCCTTCTGCGCGAAATCCGCGAGATTCTTAGGGGCTAATTGTCCGTACATTTGACTTCGAGCACGCCAGCGTTTTCAATAAGGACAGCGAGGGCAGCTGTCGCTGTTTTTGTTTTGGCAATTTTACTGTTCGAGGACGTCGATCATGCCGGTTCACGCCGCTAAAACCCTAACGCAGACCTTCGGCGCAGAGGTCGCAGGCATCCGCATCCACCGTGACAACAGCGATGACGAAGTCAACGCGGTGCGCGATTTGTGGCACGAGAACAAACTGCTGTTGTTTCGTGATCAAGCGGTGGACGAGGCCGGATTGGTCGCGTTTAGCAAACGGTTTGGTGATCTGGAAATTCACGTGCGCAAGGAGTATCTGTCGCCCGATCATCCCGAGATTCTGTACGTGTCCAACGAGCGCCGCGAAGGTAAGGAGATCGGTATTTTGGCTGACCGCGAAGTGGGTTGGCACTTCGATCAGATTTATCTTGAGCGCCCGGCGGTGGGTTCACTGCTGTGCGCCGTGACGCTGCCGCCCGACGGTGGCAACACCTATTTCGCCGATATGGCGGCGGCTTACGCCGCGCTGCCCGACGACATCAAAGAGACACTTGAGGGCAAAAAAGCGACGCAGTCCTACGAGGCGTTTAACGCGACTTACAGCGTCCCGACCAACAAGACCCAAAAGAAACAATCGCCCGACGTTGATCAACCGATTGTCCGCACGCATCCGTTTACCGGCGTGAAAGCGCTGTATTTATGCCCCGGCATGACGACGCGCATCGTCGGCATGGACGAAGCGGGCAGTCGCAAGATGCTCGATTTCCTGTTCGACTGGAGCGTTCAGCCGCAGTTCGTCTACGTGCACCAGTGGCGCGACGGCGACTGCGTCATGTGGGACAACGCGTGCACGATGCATCGCCGTGATCCGTTTGATCAGAGCCACACGCGGCTAATGAAAAGAACGACGATTCTGCCGCCCGCTGATTTGGCCGTTCCGTTTTAAGCGCGCGAAAAAATCGGGACAGCGTGAACGTCTGCCCCGACTTTTTTAGTCGACCGGTTGTTCCAGCGCGGGGGAATTGGCCTTGCGCCGCAGCTCGGCGTCTTCGTCGGTCTCCGTCTCACCCGCCAACGACGCTTCCTGCTCGGCTTCGATGGTTGGTTCGGACGCGTCATCGTTGGTCGCTGGCGCTTCTTCAACCACCGTTTCGATTTGTTCGACGTCTGACACGATTTCCAATCGAGGTGGCGAATCACTCGCGCCGCCAAACGTGGTTGCGCCGCCCGCCATGTGGTTGTAGACGTCGCGGTATTTCTCGGTCATGTCCTGGAACAATTCCGACGTGGTATCGAAGTGTTTGCTAACACCGTCGCGGTATTCATCGAACTCAGTGCGCAGTTCGTCGAGCGCTTTGGATTCTGAGGCGCCGCCGCCGAACAGGCGGGCGAGAAGCAGGCCAAGCACTATGCCAAGTCCAGCGCATAGTGGTCCGGTGATCCAGGGATTCGTCCAGTCCATAGGTAATCGTGCTCGTCAGTAATCGATTAAGGGTTAGCGATTATAGACGAGTTTGGCGGCGGCAAAGATGACAGCGGTGACGAATTGTTTCCGGACCAAAGACGACGGTCAGGCGAATCAGCTGGGATCGGGCGCCGTACAGCCGACGGCGCAACACTGGCCCGGCTGGCGTTGCCGAACGGGCGCACCACTTTGCCCAAGATCGGCTACGCCGCGATCCAGCAAGCGCTCCACCAACTGCTTACGCTCTTCGATCGGATAGCGGCGAAAGATTTCACGTTTCATGGCTTGCGGCGAACCGCCGCCGTGCAAGCTGATCACTGAATACCAGCCGCCGGTATCGGACGCGGTAAGGTCTTCGATGAAACGCGCGACCTGCATACGCTTGTCATACGGCACGTCGGGACGGGCGCTCAACAGATCGGTCAGGCTGCCTGCCGTGGCTGGGTTGTGGTCTTCATCCGGGCCGGGCAGGGCGACAATCAGTCCGCCCGACACCTCGTGAGCCACGCGATGCATATCGTAGATTTGCGTTGCCAGCATCAGTTTTCCAACGTTGGCAAAAACGCCTTCGGGTTGCCACGCGCCGGATGGGTCTTCGATGCCGTACACCGACGACGCGACACCGCAAGCGTAGAAGCCTTCGACGATCTTGATCAGCTCGACCATCGATTCGCGAATGTGCGCATAGCGCGCCGGATCGAGGCCGTTGGCTTCGCTCATCAGCGCACCGGCCCCAATCAACAGATCCCCAAACCCGGCGCGCGCGCCGATGCAGCTATGGCGATGGTGACACGCGTAGTTAGTGACCAGATATTCACTGTGTTGCCACTCGCCGGCCATGAACACCTTGTCCCACGGCACGAACACGTCTTCAAACACGCAGACGGCGGTTGCCTGACCGTACTTCCCGCTGAACTTGGCCGCCTTGTTGCCAGGGCGACCAGCCGGTCGGCTAATGATGGTCAACCCTTCGGCATCCACGGGTACGGCACAACACACGGCGTAATCCGCGTCAGCTTCGGTCATCGTGCGACACGGCATCACGAGCAGTTCGTGCATGTAGGGCGCACCGGTGACGATGGCTTTCGCCCCGTCGATTACGATGCCGTCTTTGCGGCGCTCTTTGATGCACACGTAACTGCGCGGTTGCGGTTGTGCGCTGGGGCGCAGTCGGCGATCGCCCTTTGCGTCGGTCATGGCGACACCCAGCGTCAGGTCGCGGTCCTGTACGTCGTGGAGATAGTTCATGAACCGCGCGTGGTAGTCGCTACCGTTCTCTTCGTCGGCCCGAAACGTCGCTTGATGAATGGCGTTGAGCGCATCGTGCGACAGGTAGCGCTGGGCACAGCCGCTTTCGCGACACACAAGTCGCACGGCTTCAAGCTTGGTCAGCAAATCATCGCTGTGGCGATTGATGTGCAGCATGCGATTCACGGTCTCGCTCGAGGAGTGTTGTATCGCCGTCATCAGGTCGCTGGTGTCTTCGCGCAACGCGTAGTCGTAGGTTACGCCGACCGCGTTAATGCCGGGCTGGAAACCCGGCTCGTCCGCCACGGACGTGACCGCCTGGCCGTTCAAAAACACTCGCGGCTTGTACGCCCTCAAGCTCTCCCGATACTGCTCAGCGCTCATCAACATCAAGGATTACCTGCAACGCCAATGGCGCGATTGAGCGCGTTCAGATTTTCGGCAGAATCCAGCGTCTGGACCGCTTGCCACAAGGTCTGTGCCTGCGCATCGGTCAAATGACCGCTCACGTTGGCCTGGAACTTGGCGTGCACGGCATCGTGATCCAGAGCACGCGAGTCGGCGCCCCGGTTGATCGGTTCAACGTGCTCGAGGCGACGCCCGTCGCGAGTCTCGACGACCAGACCACCGGAGTAAAACTCGGGGTAGCGTGACGTCGACATGTGTTCGCAGCTCACCCGGTCACACAGCGCGAGGATTTCGGGCGAAGTCAGTGCATCGTCGTGCAGTTCGGCCAACGTGAATCGACCGCGCACGGCCGCTGCCGAGACCGCAAACGGCAGGCTGAATTTCGCGTCGTAGTCATTCTGCGGACGGCGCTTCGCGCTCAGCGGTCGGCACACGACATCGTGCTGCTTCTCATGGATCAGAGCAGTGACGGACTTAATGTCGTCGGGTTGCAAATCGTGCTTCTCGCGCAGCGCGAGCATCGCGTCAATGCAAGCATGATTGAAGTGACAGACAGGGTAGGGCTTGATGGCAATTTTCATCATCTCAAAATTGTCGCCCAGATCGGCGTGCAGCTCGCTCACGTCGACGGCCGGGTCGCGCAGATACAGGCTGTACAGACCGTAGCGGCCTTCGTACGCGTTCAGTGGCGCAACGAAATCCCCGCCCGCCATCGCTGCCGCGGTGATGGCGCTCGATGCGGCCCATCCCGGATGCAGGCGCTTGGTCCACGACCCGTCTTCGAGAAATTCGAGACTGCCGCTGGCCATGCTCAGCGCGACGCCCTGCGCCCGCGCCGTCTGCAGCGCGCTCAGGTTTGCCAGATACGCCGCGCCGACCGTACAGCCAAACACACCCACGAGCCCGGTGGGGTGAAAGCCAATTTTCTGAAGCATGCCTTGCGCCACTTTGCCGATGCGAGCGTCGGTCTCAATGGCCAGCAAATACGCGCCGAGAGCCTGTGCGCCGGTGGCGCCATGATGCGCCCCGGCCGCCAGCATTAACGGCACGGCGCTGGTCGAGCAGTGAATGACTGCGCCGCTGTGGGTGTCATCAAAATCCAGGCCGTGCATCAGCAGGCCGTTGAGCATCGCCGCGTCGCGCACGGGAAGCGACAGGTCGGTGCCCACAACGGCAAAGTCACCACGGCCTGCGAGCGACGTAATGCCATTGATGCTCTTGGCGGCGAACTCGTAACGGTGCGACGCAAAACCAATACCAATGGTGTCGGCGATGCACAGCTTGGCGTAGTCCAGCACCGCAGCTGGCACGTCCGACAATTGAAAGCCCGCTGCGTAGTTTGCGATGTGCTGTGCGAGGGTTGGTGACGTGG
Source organism: Gammaproteobacteria bacterium (assembly GCA_045107005.1). Classification (GTDB taxonomy): domain Bacteria; phylum Pseudomonadota; class Gammaproteobacteria; order Steroidobacterales; family JBCCMA01; genus JBCCMA01. The sequence continues at coordinate 20,084 of JBGCFP010000137.1, read as the reverse complement.
TTTGCAGTTTGTCGGCGGCGGCACTCATGGTGAATTCCTCTCGGTGCTGGCGGCGCTCAGCCGCTCGGTTAGCGCAACAATACGGCGCGCTTTATCGACAATCGGGTAGTCGATAAAGTAGCCGTTGAGCTGGATAGACGCGGAGCCTTCGGCTTCGGCGCGTTCAAAGGCGTCGATCACGGCGCGCGCGTGCGCGACTTCTTCGTCACTGGGGCTGAAGACGGTGTGGGTCAGGGCGACCTGATCCGGATGGATGCACAGCTTGCCCCCGAAACCAAACGCGCGCCCGCGCTCAGCTGACGCGGTGAAGCGATCGTGCTCGCGGATTTGCAGAACCACGGTATCGATGGGTGGTTCCAATTGCGCAATGCGCGAGGCGTGACTGAGTTTGGCACGCGCGTAGGCGAGAACCTGTTCGTCGGCTTCCCATCGGTAGTCCAGATCCAGCGTGTAGTCGCCGCCGCCAAACGACAGGCGGCGCACGCGCGGGCACGCCGTTGCGATGCTCATCGAGTTTTCAACGCCGCGGGCGGTTTCCACGATGGGCATCAAATCAATACTGCCGGGGTCGATACCAAGTGCCTGCTCGCGCCCCGTAATCAGTGCGTCAACCTCCAGCAGTGTCTCGGCGGACTCCACTTTGGGTAACACGATGCCGTCGAGATGTGATCCGATCACACTGCTCAAATCGTCGCGCCAAAACGGCGTGTCGATGGCGTTAATGCGGATGTAGCCACGGCATTGGCGAGCTGGCTGCAAAGCGGCGACGACGACCTGTCGGGTCGCTGGTTTTTCAGTAATCGCGACGGCGTCTTCGAGATCCAGAATGATCGCGTCCGCGCCCACGGTAAACACTTTTTCCACCTTGCGTGGGTGATTGCCGGGCACAAACAGAAAGCTGCGCAGGCCCGAATAGCTGGCGCGTGATCGCTTCATTGTCCCGGCGTCCATCCGCCGCCGGATTGCCAGCCCCGGTCGAGCTTGAGCGAGTAGTTAAAATGGGTCGCCGGGTGTTCCGACACCGAGATTTCAAACTGCCGCTTGCCGCGACCGACGTAACGGCGAACCAGCGTCATCGACGGCGTACCGGCATCAACGTCGAGCTTGAGGGCAACGTCGGGCGAGACCATCGTCGGCTTGAAGTCGACCTCCACGCTCGCGATTTGTTCGTCAAAGTGCTCTTCGATCAGTTCGTAGACCGGTTTGTCGTTGCGCCCGATCTTGCTCGCCAGGCTCGCGTATTCGGGCAGGACGTAAATGTTGACCCAACACAGCGCCACTTTCCTGGTGTCTTGCACATGGCGGATGGCGTCGATGCGAACCCACTGCGTGCCGCTGCGACACTTTAAAAAACGGGCGAGCGCACGAGTGGTTTTCACTTCCTCCATGCCCACATACGTCAGCCGGCTCTCTTTCGGGTATTGCATCAAGTCCGTTGGCGATTGCACCTGGTGCACGTAAGACGGCTGCGATGTGCGGGCGCGGACCAGCGTGCCGAGCCCTTGATGCCGCTCGATCAACCCGAGGTCTTCGAGAACCCGCAGCGATTCGCGCACGGTGTGGCGGCTGACTTTATGCTCTTCCACCAGATCCAGCTCGCCGGGCAGGCGGGCACCCACTTCGAGCTTGCCGTCGCGGATGTCTTGCATCAAAGTCTCGGCGAGCACGCGGTAGCGCGGTTTGGAAGGCTTGGGTGTCGCTTTGGTCACGGTTCTGTCTTGCAAACGTCAAAGCGCAAAGATAGCATTTGTACGGACAAATTGTACAAACAAATGCCAACGGCAGGAGCACTACTCATGGGCGCGAGAACCGACGAGGAAATCAGACCGCAGCGTTATCGCGCCGCCGCTGGCCGCTACTTCGAAGAGTTTACACTGGGTGATGTCTACGAGCACAGACCCGGTCGAACCATCTCTCAGCAGGACAACGCGTGGTTTACCTTGCTGACGATGAACACCCACCCGGTGCATTTCGACGAGGAATTTGCCAAAACCACCGAGTTTGGTAAGCCGCTCGTGGCCAGCCCGCTGACGGTGGCGATATTGGTCGGAATGAGCGTCGGTGACGTGTCGCAACGCGCCGTCGCCAATCTCGGTTGGAAGGACATCACATTGCCCAAGCCCGTGTTTCCGGGCGATACGCTGTACGCCGCGAGCGAAGTAGTGGGCAAACGCGAATCCAAGTCGCGTCCCAAGGACGGTCTGATCACCGTGTGCACGACGGGCACCAATCAGGACGACGTCGTGGTTTGCGTGTTCGAGCGCACCATGTTGATTCCCAAGCGCGATGGAGCGAGCGAATGAGCGCCGTCATTGACCGGGGTGATGACGACCTCGAAGCGCAGATTCTCGACGCCATCGATCGTTGGGTGGAACGCGAGGTGCGCCCGATCGCGCGCGAGTTTGACCAGGCCGATCGCTATCCCGAGGAACTGGTCGAGCAAATGAAGGAACTGGGACTGTTCGGGGCCACGATTGGTACCGAGTACGGCGGCTTGGGTTTGAGCGCCAGCACCTATGCCAAAGTGGTGGCGCGCATTTGCGAAGTGTGGATGGCGCCCACCGGCATTTTTAACTCGCACCTGATCATGGCGAGTTGCGTGGAGCGTGGCGGTACCGAAGCGCAGAAAAACGAGTTTCTGCCGCGCTTTGCCAGCGGCGAGTTGCGCGGTGGGATTGGCTTGACCGAACCCAATGCCGGTTCCGATCTCCAGCGCATTCGAACGGTGGCCAAACGCGACGGTGATCGATACATCGTCAACGGGACCAAGACCTGGATCTCCAACGGCATCCACGGCAACTGCCTCGCCGTGCTCGTGAAAACCGATCCGACGGCGGAGCCTGCACATCGCGGCATGAGCGTGCTTCTGTGTGAAAAAGGGGCAGGGTTCACGGTGGGGAAAAAGCTGAAAAAGCTGGGCTACCGCTCCATCGACAGTGCCGAACTGATCTTTGACGATTTCGCTGTCGACGCGTCGCGACTGATTGGCGGTCGCGAAGGGGAGGGCTTCAAACAAGTGGCGGGCGGACTGGAGCTCGGCCGTATCAACGTGGCCGCGCGTGGCGTTGGCATGGCCAAAGGAGCGTTAGATCTGGCGCTGGCTTACGCCCGCGAGCGCGAAGCGTTCGGCAAACCGATCGCGCAACATCAGGCGATTGCATTGAAGCTTGCCGATATGTCGACGCGGGCTGAAGCAGCGCGGCTGCTGGTAGCCGAAGCCGCCACGCGCTTTGACGCCGGCAAACGCTGCGACCTGGAAGCGGGGCGTGCCAAGTTGTTTGCGTCAGAGGCAGCCCTCGAGAACGCGACGGAGGGGATGCGGATTTTCGGCGGCTACAGCTATTCTACCGAGTACGATATCGAGCGGTTTTATCGTGATGCGCCGTTAATGTGCATTGGCGAGGGCACCAACGAAATTCAGCGGCTCATTATTACCAAGGCGTTGCTCGCTCAGTAACAACAGAAGGCGCCAAAACTTGCGGGTGGCGTATTCTTTAACGTAGGTCGCTGTGTGGCGGGTGCCAGATGACTAGAGCTGGTCGACGGCTGCGTCGATGGCTCGCTCAGCCGCCGTCATGCCCTGTTTCCGGGCGTCGCCCCCCATATCGAGACCGTTCGCCGCGATGATGCGCACGTCGCGCAATCCCATAAAGCCAAAAATGTGGCGCAGGTAGCCCGTTTGAAAATCAGCCGGATTGGGGTTCTGGGGATCGCCGTCGCCATAGTCGCCGCCCCGCGTCGACAGCACGATGACTGGCTTGTCGGTCAGCAGTCCCTGAATGCCCTTGTCCTTGATGTAAGCAAAAGTCTTGCCCGGTCGTGCAACGTGGTCGATCCAGGTGCGCAGTGCACCGCTGATCGTGAAATTGTGCATGGGCGCGCCAACTACGATTACGTCGGCAGCATCAAGCTCGGCGATCATCGTGTCGGAGGCGGTCACGGCAGCTTGCTGGCGTTCGTTGAGTTCGGGCGGGCTGCGTCGCAACGCATCGATGAGTTCGTCGTCAAGATGTTCCGGCGGCGCGCCGCCGACGTCGCGATAGACAATGGACGCATCCGGGTGTTTGGCGCGCCACGCGTCACAGAAGCGTTTGCTCAATGCCCGTGAAACGGCTTCACGGCGCGGGCTGGTATCCAGAATCAAAATGGAACGCATTGACTACTCCCTCTCATTTGCGGGCAATCCAAAAACCATTAGATCGACCGCGTCAGACAGGTCTGGCGGTCCGCATCGTGAACTGGAGACGGTGGTCAGTTTTTCAAGGTGGGAAAGGACCGTGGTAGCGAGTGTCCTTGAGTGCTGCCTGCCATGCCGTCTGTCCATCGGCCAAAGAAACGGCACGCAGGGACAACGGCGTATGCTCAAGCTCTCCATCCGCGCTGCGTGACGTCGCTGGCGTAACGAACAGCACCCGCTCACCGCTGACATCAAACGGTGCGTAAGACACCGGCGCATCGAGCGCGCCCAAGCGCTTGCCTTCCAGATTGTAAATCGTCCAGCGATAGCGACGCTGCGTTTCACCGGGCGCAAGGCGTGTGGAAACCAGCACGTGCTCGCGATCTTCGGAATAGAATTGACGCCCGGGTCCGGCGACCAACGGCTGGGCGAGCTGTGCATTGGCAACGCGCGGCTCTGGCGCGGGGCTGTCCGATGCGCGCGCAACGCCTTTGCCGATGTCAACGTTCATGACGCCCGCGTAACGTTCAACGGGCGGTGCTTCGCGACCCGGGGCTATACCTTGAACCAGCTGTGTCTGCGCGCGCCACACCAGCCCGCTCTGGGTTTGCTCTAGTGCGAACTGTTCGCCAAGCCGATCGCCGACGGTGGCGCGCACGGCGCCTGGCAGCGAGGCGTCAATGCTTTTGACCAAGCGCCCACTGTTGCCCTCGAGCAACACCAGATTCAGCGTGCCGGGCTCGTCACTATGGCGTTGAGCCATCAGCAGGTTATCTTCCAGCGCGATGGGTCGCTGCGCCTCAGCGCTGCGCCACAGTACGTTGCCGTCACCGACGTCGCGCGCTTCCACGCCCGATTTAGGCGACATAATATAAATGACCGATGTCGTCGAATCGATGAGCGTCGCGTCGCCCAAACTGACCGGGGCGGCAGAAGCCGTTGCTGCGCCAAACAAAGTTAGCGTTACGGCAACGGTCGATGCACTGCGTGCCACCGCGGATTGTTTTAGATTCATTGTCATTCGGCCTGCCTCGGCTGGTAGAGCGTGTAAACTTTGGTTCATACTCGGGTCACAACAAACAATACGGAAACGTCATTATGCTGTCCATCACCTCGCCTCGCACTGGCTTATGTTTTGCGCTTGTGTTGCTTGCGTCCGGTGCGCATGCGCAGCTTAATCCGCAAGGGCCCGCGCCGGCTTTTGGCGGGCAAACTGAGAACCTGGGCGGCGATGAGGTGACGGGTGCGATTAACACGATTGCCACGCACCCGACCGATCCGGACATCGCGTACATTGGTGCAGTTAACGGCGGCATTTGGAAAGCGACTCAGCTGACAAACTTTACGCCGGAGTGGGAAGAGCAGCGTGCGTTCGACGCGTCCCAGTCCATTGGCGACATCGTTTTCGACTCGGCAGATGCAACGCATCAAACGCTGGTTGCTGGCGCGGGTCGTTTTAGTAGCTACGGTCGGCGCGGCGGTGCGCTGACGGGGCTCCTGCGTACTACCGATGGCGGCGGCTTTTGGGACACGATTGGCACCGACCTGATCGGGCGCAACGTGTCCAAGCTCGCGGCGAACGGAGACCAGATTGTGGTCGCCGTAAATTTTGCCGAGCCGTTCTTGTGTGAAAACGTCGGCGTGTTCCGCTCGTTTGATCAGGGCGCGTCTTTCAATCTGGCTACTCTGGTCGACAACGGAATCCCGCGTGGCGTCAGCACCGGATTGGCGGCGGATCCAAGCAACCCGGATATTATTTACGCATCAGTCATTTTTGCCGACGTTTGCGACGGTGGCCAGAACGGCATCTATCGCAGCGCCGACGGCGGCGCGCAGTTCGTAAAAGTCAGCGACGCCGCGATGGATGCCGTCACCAGCAACGACAGCGGCCTGATTGAAATCGACATTGCCAGCGACGGTCGCGTGGTCGTGGCGTTGTCAGAGTTTGGACGGTTGTCCGGCGTATTTTTCAGTGATGACGATGGCGCGACCTGGACAGGAACCGATCTGCCCGGAACCAACGAGCCGTCGTTTGTCGGGGTGCATGCCGGTGGGCAAGCCTCCATTCACTTCTCTCTTGCGATCGATACTTCCGATTCGAACATTGTTTACGTTGGGGGCGATCGTCAGCCGCTGACCGACACCGGTGGCTTCCCCAATGCACTGGGTGCAACCGATTTCAGCGGTCGCTTGTTTCGCGGTGATTTGTCCGCGTCGAGCGGAAATCAGTGGGCGCCGCTCACGCACAGCGGCACCGCCAGTTCGTCGTCGCCGCACGCCGATTCTCGCGATCTGGCGCTGGACGCCAACGGTGACTTGATCGAAACCGATGACGGTGGTGTCTATCGACGCACGCAGCCCAAGAGTGTCGATGGGGACTGGTTTAGCCTCAATGGTACGGGCAGCTTGCAGGTGACCGAAGCGCACAACATGGCGTTCGACAGCAACGCGGGCGTGCTGCTCACGGGCAACCAGGACACCGGTACGACGAACCAGTCAGCACCCAGCAGCTTGAGCTGGTTTGCTCTGCAAAATGGCGACGGTGGCGATGTGGCGGTCGATACGCAAACGCTTGACGCTCAGGACCAGTCCATTCGCTACTCCAGTTTCCAATTCCTGTCGGCGTTCTCGCGGCGCACGTTCGATGACCAAAACCAGTTGCTCGATTTCACGTCGGTGCCGCTGACGGTCATCAGTGGCGCGCCCTTTTCCGGTCAGTTCACGACACCGGTCATTCTCAACCAGATTGATCGACAGAGGTTTATTCTGGGCGGGAGTGCGGCGGCCTACGAATCACTCGATCAGGGCGATACGATTTCGCAGCTCGCGCCGTCGGTGATCATTAATGGGTTTGACGGTCGTGCCGCGGCTTACGGTTCGATCGGTGCCGAAGACTTGTTGTTTGTCGGTGTGGGCAGCAGTGTTTTGCGGCGCGTGAACGCGGGCGATCCGCTGGTGACCGTTTTCTCGTCGCCCACGGACGGTCCCATCACCGCGATTGCTCTGGATCCCTCGGATCCGTCTGAAGTATTCATTACCGACGGCAGCGCCATTTTCCGCAGCTCCGACGGCGGCGACAATTTTGTCGAAATCACCGGCGACATCAACGACGTGCCGTTCGCACCTCTTGGCCGCATTCGTGCGCTGCAGTTTGTTGAGGGGCCGGATTTTGATGCGTTGGTGGCTGGCGGCGACCGCAACATCCGCGCGACCAACGAGAGCGTCAGTTTTGCCAGCTGGCTGCCGCTGACCACGCTTGACCCCAATGCACTGGTCTATGAATTCGACTATGACGCCACGGATGACAGGCTGTTTGTCGGTACGCTGGGTCGCGGCACGTTTAGCGTCGCTAACGTGACGGATGCCATCGTCTTTCTCGTCGACACCGACGGAGACGGTGTGGTTGACGATCAGGACAACTGCACACTGGTCGTCAACAGCGACCAGCGTGACACCAACGGTGACGGCTTTGGTAATTTGTGCGATGCCGATCTGAACAACGATGGCGTGATCAACGTGGCCGACCTCGGCTTACTGCGTAACGTGTTTTTCAGTGATGACGCCGATGCCGATTTTGACGGCGACGGCGTGGTCAATGTGGCCGATCTTGGGCTGCTGCGCGCGAGCTTCTTCGGGGCGCCGGGGCCGAGCGGTATCGCGCCTTGAGTTTTCGGTGAAGTGGATGTGGCGGCAGCGTCGCACGTATGAGCGACGCTTGCGGGGATCTTGGGTCTCTGGCCCCGCTGGACGCTAGCGCAGTAGCGCAGAAAGAACGCTGAAAACGACTTCGATGAGTGAGCCGCTAACCAGGTTGTCATTGAATGTGTCGGTTGACGTGGCCGAGCGTTTGGCGCGGGCTTTGCCTCGAGCAACGCGTTTCTGGTGAACTTTCTCTGCCGCCAATTCCATGCCACCCGCTTTGACAAACTGAATAATGCGCGATAGCTCGTCGTGATCAAACCAGATCCCGTGTTTGCCACAAACATCGATGACAACCCCTGACACGCTGGCGAACTGCTTGCGATCCATCATGGTCGCGCAGTGCGGGCAAGGTACGTAAAAGCGTTCTTCAGTTTCCGGTCGGTTTTTGCCCTCGTTTACTGCGCCGGGCGCAGTGCGCTGCGCGGCGGGTACCAGGGCATCCAGCGCGGTGGTCAGACGCCCCTGGTCTTCACGCGATGCCAGAATCTCCTTGAACATGTCGTGTTCAAGCCAAACGCCACCGCACGAAGAGCAATCGTCGATCAGAGCGTCGCCGACCATGACCGAGCGCAGCGCCTGCTCGCAGCGCGGACACGCCAACACCTGATCCGGCTTGGCGCGAAGTTGACGGATCGGCGTTGCGAGGGTGTGCCCGCAAGCCCGACAGTGCACGTCTCCCTCTATGCTGTTTGCCAGGCAGCGCGCGCAACGTGCGTTAGTCAGATGAGCGTCGCAGTAGGTACAGCGCTGCGCATCGGCAGGCGGGTTGGCCCCGCAGTTGCCACATTTCACGACGCCCGACTCAAGCGCACTGGTGCGCAAAGCGAACTCATGGCCGCAGTCGCAGCGCGCAATCGTACCGGCGGCACGCTCAAGTATGACGTGGCGGTTCTCGCAGTTTGGGCAGTCAACGATCAACGAAGAGGCCCAATCGGATGACGGTTGATCGCTTTTGATTCAGGCATGGTTCAAGTATAGCGAATTCGCTACGTGACTGAAAAACTGGACGAAACATAACGAAACAAGTGGAAAGAAAACCGAGACGAAGGCGCTTGTTAACGTTGCCACACTGCGACCTCGCTGCGACGCCGTGCCTGCCCCATGCGCTGTCGCCATCCGTTTTTACGAGGGAGTCACTTATGTTTGGATTGACCACAAAGCGCGGCGCAGGCTTGCTGCCGTTGCTGCTTGTTTCGAGTCTCAGTCTTACCGGCTGCGATATTTTCGACGACGATGATGATCCGGTGGTCGTTGCGCCGCCGCCCGTCGTGCTTGGACAAACCAAACTCCAGGTGCTGCATGCGTCCGCGGATGCGCCGGCGGTTAACGTGCTGGTGAACGGCACCGAAACGCTGTCAGGGGTCGACTTCAAGCAAGGATCCGCGGCACTGACACTGGACGAGGGCGACTACGAGATTCAGGTCGACGGTATTTTACCGGCCGGACCTGCAACGGTTATCGGTCCTGTCACGCTGACCTTCGCACCCGACACTCTCTACAGCGTCATCGCGCTCAACGGCGTCGCCGCCATCGAACCACTGGTCATCGATCAGCCCGATACGGCCGTGCCCGCTGGCTCCACTCGCGTGCGCGTCGTTCACGCCGCACCTGACGCACCGGAAGTTGACGTGTTTGTCACGACACCTGGCGCTGACCTCACCGCCGAAATGCCAGTGGGCACCTTCGAGTTTCGCGGCGATCTCGGACCGGTTGAAGTGACCTCGGCGGACTACCAGATCCGCGTCACGGCGGCAGGCGACCCGGCCGCAGTGGTCTTTGACTCCGGCACGGTGGCGCTGGCCGACGGCGCCAATCTGCTGCTCGCTGCCGTGCCTAACACCGGCACTGGCGCTGCGCCAATCTCTCTTGCTTTGCTGGACGGTACGGCAGCCGCTGAAATTCGCGACACGGACACGCCAGCAGACCTGCGCGTTGTCCACGCCTCTCCGGACGCACCGGCTGTTGACGTTGTCGCGAACGATGGCTTTGCCGCACCGCTGGTCGAAGACCTGGCGTTTCCGGACTTTACGGGTTTCCTCAGCGTGCCGCCTGCCACTTACAACATCAAAGTGACGCCAGCGGACAACGCTGGCGTGGTCGTGATCGATACGGATCTCGATCTTGAGGCCGCGCAGACGTACACCGTCATTGCGGTGGACGTTCTGGCCACCATTGACGCGATCGTAGCGGCTGACGACCCACGACCAGTTGCCACCGAAGCGAAAGTTCGCATCATTCACGGCTCACCTGCCGCCGGCAATGTGGATATTTTCGTCACCGCTGCCGGTGCTGATATCACCGCCGAGACGCCAGCGTTCACTGACGTTGCGTTCAAGGCGAACACGGGTTTCGTATCGCTGGCGGCGGGCACCTATGACGTTACCGTGACGCCCACCGGCACCACCACGGCAGCCATCGGCCCGGCGACCATTACCATCGTTGATGGTGGCGTGTACACCGCCATCGCGCGTGACGCCGAGGGCGGCGGTGCTCCACTTGGACTGATCCTGTTGGACGATTTCGTGGCGCAGACCCGGTAACGAGTGTGACGGCACCGGGCGGGTTCCCCTGAACTCCCCCACCCATTACCGCCCGGTGCTTTTTTCGATCCTGTGACCTGTCCGCTGCCTCGTTTGGCTCTTTCATCGGACAAACCGTGCGACCCCGCCCATTCGGCGGGGTTTTTTCGTTTCGGGTCTGCGCGCGTTGTAACCCTTTCTGGTGTCGCTGTCATAGCTTCGGTAAGGTGAAGTCGGGCAGCGTCAACGTCGCCGCTATTGGATCTTGCATGAAAGACAACATCACACGTCGCGATTTTCTCAACGGCACGCAGGTCGCACTCGGCGCATCGCTGCTGACGCCCTGGGCCAGCGCGTTTGGAACGCCGCCGACAAATTTCACGCTCGCGGACGATTATTATCCTCCAGCGCAAACCGGTATGCGTGGTAGTCACAACGGCTCATGGGAAACCATGCACGCGCGCGTCGCGGGCAAACGCTGGGCTCCGCAGTCGCCGGACGAGCACTACGATTTGGTGGTTGTTGGCGGTGGAATCAGCGGCTTGTCGGCTGCCTGGTTCTATCGACAAAAACACCCCAAGGCGCGTGTTCTTATCCTTGATAATCACGACGATTTCGGCGGTCACGCGAAACGCAACGAATTTTCGCACGAGGACAAGACGCACATTGGCTACGGTGGCACGGAGTCCATCGACACGCCGTCGTCGTACAGCGACGTTGCAAAAAAACTGTTGGCGGAGTTAGGTGTCGATTTACCGCGTTTTTACGAGTATTTCGATCAGGCTTTGTACGCATCGAAAGATTTGAGTCAGGCCGTCGTTTACGACAAACAAACCTACGGCGAGCAGAAAACCGTGGTCGGCTACGGCGACTTGCCGTGGGAAGAGTTTGCCGCCAAGACGCCCATGAACCCCCAGGCGAAGGCGGATCTGATTCGCGTGTTCACCGAGGAAAAAGACTACCTGCCCGGTATGACGCGGGACGAAAAGCACGCGCTGCTGAGTACCACCAGCTACTACGATTTTCTCAAGGACTACGCAAAAGTCGATCAGCAAGTGCTGGAGATGTATCGCCGCTGGGGTATGAGTTTCTGGTGCGTCGGGATTGATGAGATTCCCGCCATTGCGGTGCAGGAATACGATGACGGCGGCGGCATGCCGGGGCTCAAACACACGATGCCGCGCGTCGGTCATCGCGGCGACGAACCGTACATTTTTCATTTTCCCGACGGCAACGCGTCGATTGCACGGCTTCTGGTGCGGGCGTTGATTCCGGAGGCGGTCCCCGGCTCGACGATGGAAGACGTGGTGACTGCGACCGTTCGCTATGGGCTGCTGGATCGTCCTGATGCGTCGCTGAACCTGCGTTTGAACAGTACCGTGGTGAACGCGCAACACGCAAACGGCGAGCGCCATGTCGATGTGACCTACGTGAACGCTGGCACCGCGCATACGGTTCGCGCGAAGCACTGCGTGCTGGCGTGCTACAACAGCGCGATTCCCTATTTGTGTCCTGAGCTGCCGGAGACTCAAGTCGCCGGGTTGCAATACAACGTCAAAGTGCCGCTGACGTACACCAAGATTCTGGTGCGCAACTGGCGCGCATTTGCAGAGCTTGGCGTGTCCTACGTGTATTACACCAACGCTTTTTATAAACAGGTCGAGCTCGACTACCCGGTGTCCATGGGGCGCTACCAGTTTGGCAGCAACCCCGATCAACCGATGGTGCTGCACATGTGTCACGTGCCGTATTTTGAGGATCTGAAAGGACCCGAGCAGTGGCGCGCCGGGCGTCGCGAAATGCTCGGTCGCTCGTTTGAGAGTTTTGAACACAACGTCAACGTCCAGCTTGATCAGGCGTTGTCGAGCGTGGGCTTCGATCCGCAACGCGACATTCAGGCGATCACCGTCAATCGCTGGGCTCACGGTTACGCCTACAGCCCGGACTTATTGTGGGAGCCGCAATGGCCGACGCCGGCCAGCCAACCGTGGGTGGTTGGCCGACAGCCGCTGGGTCGAATCACCATTGCCAATTCTGATGCCAGCGCTGCTGCGAACACGGATGCCGCGATCTATAACGCACACCGTGCGGTGAATGAGCTGGATTAAACTTGAGTCAGTGGGGGAGCAAACATGCCAAGAGTAATGACTAATTTTCGGATCGGCTTCATGGTGCTTTGCCTGGCGACAGCCGCGCACGCGCCAACGGTGCTCGCCAGTGGTCCTGACGACGGCGAACTCGATCCGGTTTGGTTGGGCGTGAACAACGAGGCGCAACGCTACGTGGCGCCGATTTGTGTTGGCGTACGCGGCAATGGCCCGAGACTGTGGGCGCACTATTCGTCCATCGCACGACTCGTCGAAGCGTTCGGCCCGGTGGGCGGCGCAGCGGGAGGCAGTTCCGGCAGTATCAGCGTTTTTCTGATCGAATCGATCAATGCGAATCCGCTGCTGCGCCAGTGTGACGGTCGCCGCTGCACGCAGCGCGAGTTTCAGGCACGCATGGCGCTCCTGTTCAAATCGCTGGAAGGCCTGCAGACCGCCGGTTTGATCGCCGACGTGCTGGCGGTGCTCGATCTGGTGGCGGCGATATCCGCCGGCGACATCCAAGGCCTTCTCGATGGCGACGAACCGCTCGAGGGCGTCGAGGCGCTGCTCGATATTCTTCAGGACGCCGATCTGCAGAGCATTATCAACCCGGAATTACTGACGCTTTTGCAGCAGTCTCCGGACCCGGTGTTCCACGCTAATGACATCGTTGCGGGCCTGCAGGCGAGTTTGAGTTTCCAGGTGAATGATGCGCTGCCACTGGTGCGTCCTGGCCCGATCAATTTCGCAGCCTTTGCCAACATCGTTGGTCGCCTCGGAAGTTTTTACGCGGGTTATGGGCCGCAGCAAAGCGCGTTAACGCAGACCTTTTTAGAAGCGTGTGCGCTGCCTGGCCGTGGCTTGTCCTGGCCTGAGCTCTCGTCACTGCCAGCTGGGGATGCGACCTGCGCCACGCTGTTCGCCGATCTGTTCGATACCTTCCTCGGCGCCTTCGATCCCGATGCGGATGACAACCGCTTGGACGATCCAATTGGTCTGTATCTGCCGTCGCTGGTGACCACATCGGTGCTGGAGGGCGATGCGGTTGATGCCTTTGCCCAGGCGAAAGCGAGTTACTTTGCGGCGCAACCCGTCACGCTGGATGTGAACTTCGATGACGTGAAGTTCGGCTACTGGGGCAGCTCGGCGGATCTTGAAACCGTCACGACAAACCTGAACGACTTCGACGATCCAAAGAGTGCACGTTTCTCCTCGCTGGGTGAGTCGCCGTGGCGCGATATTATTTCCGTGTCACCGGCCGAGCCGGGTTTGTCGCGGGCGCTGGAGCTGCCGGATGGTCGCGTCTCCGCCGGCGGCTGGAGCGATCCGGTCCCTGCCCAAGTGCTTGGGGCGCTGGAATGCGATCGCGTGATCCTGGTGAATCGACGTGATGGCATCGGCGGTTTTACGACTGGGGTCGCCACACAGTTGGGCGCCAGCGAGCAGGATCTTGCCGATCAGTTTGATCTCACCGACCCGGCCAGTGGTTTTGCGACTTCGCTGTCCACCGCAGACGGTGTGTGGTGCACCGACTGGGACGCCCCGGATACGTTTGATGTGGCGGGCCTGTTCAACGAAGGCTGGATTGCACCGCTCGAAACCGCCGACCCCAAACTGCTGACGTACCCCAACAGCGGCACCGGGCTGGGTATCGCCGGCTGCACACCCGGAGTGGCGCTTGACGAATAAAACGGGCGTGACCGGTGCCGGCGTGTTGAGCGGCGTTCGCGTCGTGGATTTTGGCCGCTACGTCGCGGCACCCTACTGCGCCACGTTGCTCGGTTACCTGGGCGCGGACGTGATTCGTGTTGAACGGATTGGCGGAGGTGAAGATCGTTTCATCGCACCGCTTAGCGAGGATGCCGGTGCGGTGTTTCTGCAAACGGCTTGCAACAAGCGCAGTGTGTGCTTGAGCCTCAAGAGTGCTGAAGGTCGCGACGTGCGCGATCGGCTGATTGAAACGGCCGACGTCGTGGTGTCCAATTTTCCGCCGCACGCCCAGCGCAAGGCAGGCATGGACTACGCATCGCTCAAAGCGCTGCGCGACGACATTATTCTGGCGAACGTATCGAGTTTTGGCGCAAGCGGTCCGCTCGCCACGCAAGGCGGTTTTGACGGCGTAGGTCAAGCCATGTCGGGGGCAATGCACACCAGTGGCACACCGGGAAATCCGGCCAAAGCGGCCGCGCCGTATGTCGATTACAGCACTGCGGTTCTCACGGCGTTTGGTGTGATGGCCGCGCTGCGCGAGCGTGATCAATCGGGTCGCGGACAGGAGATTGCCTCGTCGCTGCTGGGTACGGCGCTGGCTGTTTTTAACTCGCATCTGATCGAAGAGGGCGCGCTGGCGCTGGGTCGCGAAGGCAGCGGCAATCGAGTACAGACGTCGGGACCGTCCGATGTTCTCGCAACGCGTGATGGCCACGTGCTGGTGCACTGCCCCGGGGACGCCATTTTCAAGCGCATCGCGACGCTCATTGACAGACCCGAGTGGCTCGACGATACAAGGTTCGCAACCGATCAGAGTCGGGGCGAGTGGCGTGACGAACTGTGCGCGCCGCTGGCGCAATGGTGCGCATTGCGCACGACACAAGTGGCACTTGACGAGCTGTCGGCAGCCGGTGTGCCGGCCGGCCCGGTGTTAACGCCGGCTGACGCGTTGGCGCATCCACAGGTCGACGCACTTGGCGTACTCGGACAGGTGCTCTATCCCGGCGCGCCCGCAGCGGCACCCGTCGCCGATTTGCCGTTCAGTATGTCGCAGTCTGAAAACGGCATTCGGCAGCGGCCACCCACGCCCGGTGAGCACACCGATCAGGTGCTCGAAGAGCTGGGGTTTGATGCGCAGCGCCGCCGTGCTTTGCGCGAAGGCGGCGCCGTCGCCTGACTACTGAATGGTCAACCCGTTGTCGATGACCAGCTCGCTGCCGTTAATAAAGCGCGACTCTTCGCTCGCCAGAAACACAATCAGATTTGCCACGTCCACGGGGTCGCCAACGCCGATCGGATCGGAGCCAGGTTCCGCCGGTTCGATGCCAAGTTCACGATTGGCCTGATCGATCATTGGCGTGGCAATCGAACTTGGGTGGACGGAGTTGCAGCGAATATTGTAGCCGTTCATCTGGCAGTGCACGGCGATGGATTTGGTCATCGCGCGTACCGCGCCCTTGGCTGCCGTGTAGGCGAAGAACACCGGATAACCCAGATGTGACGCGACGGACGCCATATTGATAATCGAGCCGCCGCCCGATCGCTGCATGGCCGGAATGGCAGCGCGGCATCCAAGAAACACGCCTTCGCTCATGACGCCGTTGGCCAGACGAAATTGATCCAACGTGGTCGATTCCGGTGTTGCGATAATCACAATACCGGCGTTGTTGACCAGCACGTTGAGGCCACCAAAATCTTTTTCCACCTGGGCGACCACTTCGCTCCAGCGATTCTCATCCGAAACGTCCTGGTGATAGAAGGCGGTCTTCGCACCGGTTTCTTTGGCGATTTGTTCGGCCACCGCTGCACCGTCTTCATTGACATCCGTCAGCACGACTGACGCGCCTTCACGCGCCAACGCCATGGCATCGGCCTTGCCCAGGCCCGAAGCGGCTCCGGTGACCAATGCGACTTTATCTTTTACCCGTTCACCCATCGATCAATTCCTCGTTTACTGTGCTGATTGAAACCGTAAAAAAAAATCATGATAACCTCGACTCGTCCGGCGCAGCGCTTTTGTGCCCTTACGTTCGAGAAACGCAGGTTCATGCCACGGCAAACCAAAAAAACCTCTGTCCGCCCGGCCGGCCCGGGTGAAAAAGGGTGGCAAGCCTACAAAAGTTCGAGCACGCGACAGCAGATTCTCGATGCGGCCGTGCACTGCATCGTGAACATCGGCTATGCGAAAACCACGACCATGATGATCGCCGAGCAGGCCGGATTGTCGCGCGGCGCGACGCTGCACCACTTCCCGTCCAAGAACGACATTATTGCTGCGACGGTCGATTACTTGTTTGAAAAACGCACGCGCGCATTTGTGAACGCGTCGAAGGCGCTGCCCGTCGATGAAGATCGCGTGAAAATGGCCGTGCGGGCGTACTGGGCGCACGCCAACCATCCGCTGTTCCTGGCGTTTATTGAGCTGTCGGTCGCCGCTCGTCACGACGACGAATTGCGTAAAATTCTGCTGCCAGCGCAGACCCGTTTCGACGAGGAATGGTATGCCACGGCGCAGCAATCGTTCCCGGAATGGCAAAAAGACCCTGAGGCGTTCAACCTCGCGTTGAGCCTGAGCCAGACGTTGATTGAAGGCATCGCCATTAGTCATTTAATGCACCCGCGCGGCAGCGATGAAAAGACCTTTCTGCGTTACCTCGAAGAGCAAATTCGAGCTCTGCTCCCCGGCTAAACGTGTGTCGCATTGTTGCAACGCAGCGCCGGAATTGAGGTGTTCACCGGTAAAAACTCTTTGCAGAACCGGTGCTTCCCGTTATAGCAAAAAAAACAATCGTGTTTGACTTTTTTTCGTAATTGGCCGAGCATCTGGCCCATATCGCCATTCATAGCGCTCCGGGGGAAACCATGAGCAATTCGCTGTCGACGGCCATCAAGGCCCGTCTTGCCACGACGTCCACCCTTGCCGCCGCACTCTCGTGCGCCGCTTTGTTCCCCGCAATGTCAGCGGTGGCACAACTCGAAGAAGTCATCGTGAACGCCACGCGACGCGCGGCAACGGACCTGCAGACCACGCCGGTCTCCGTCACTTCCGTGAACACCGAGGAATTCGAGAAGCTCTTTGCTCAGGACATCGGCGAAATAGCACTGTTCGTGCCCAACTTCTCTGCAGCAACGGTCACCGGCTTTAACGCGGCGTCGTTTGCGATGCGTGGCGCGGCGGAGACCGACATCATTGTCTACTTCGATCCGAAAGTCGGCGTGATCGTTGATGATTTTGTGGTGCCACACGTGCAGACCCAACTGCTCGAGCCGTTCGACATCGAATCGCTGGAAGTGCTGCGCGGCCCCCAGGGCACGCTGTTTGGCAAGAACACGACGGCTGGCGCCGTGGTGGTTCGGACACGTCGCCCTGAAATTGGCGTCAGTTCGGTCGACACGTCATTGCAGTACGGCTCGTTTAACGATCTCAAGGGGCGCCTCGCAATCAACGTGCCGCTGGGCGACACGGCCGCTTTCCGATTCGCCGGCATTTATCAAAACAGCGACGGCTACTACGAAAACGGCAAGGTGGATAACCCGATTGACGCGTTCGGCGCTGGTCTGGGTGACGCTGGTCAAACGGACGGCACGGCCGTTGCTGGCGACGGCAGTTCGCTCGGTGGCAAAGACGTATTTTCCGGTCGCGCCAAGTTTTTGTGGGAGCCTGACGATCAGTTCACGTTGCTCACCCAGATCGAACTCGTGCGCGACAGCAGCGATGCGGTGCCGGTGGTCAACACGACACCGGCCGCTGCCGGTCAGTTGGCCACCTTGCTAGGGTTTCCAGGGATCACCGGCGGTGACCCGCTTGATCAGGCAGGTTTGCACAACAGCTCTATCGTCAATCTTGGCGACGGTCAGCGTGTCGATATTTTTGGCGCGTACACCAACATCGAATATACCACCGACGACTACACGTTTTACGGCCTGGTGGGCTACCGCGATCAGGAGTCGCGCTTACCCAACGAATATCTGGGCACCGCCTACGAAAGCTTTTTCGCGGCAAGTCGTGATGACAATCGCCAGACGTTTCAATTGGAAGCGCGGATCGGGTCGGATTTTGACGGCATGTTTAACTACGTCGCCGGTGTGTTTCATCAAACCAACGATGCGCAATTTTGCGTGCTCCAGCAGCTCGGTCTGACCGAGTTCTTTGGTTCAGCCAACCCTGGCATTCTGGATAACGCAACGCCGCTGTTGCTGTGTAACGCGCAGGACGCGACGGCAACCGCCGTGTTTGCCGATGCGACGTTTGACTTCACGGATCGATTCCAGCTGGGAATTGGCGCGCGCTTCACCGACGAGGAAAAGCGCTACACGGCGCGCGAAGGCTTGCCCATCGGATTTATTTTTCCCGGTGGTCTGAGCAGCATCAACGAGCCGCTGGACGGCGCCGACTTCACGCGCGCTGCGGCGTTTGTCCAGCGTGAATCGCAGTCCTGGAGCGAGCCCACGTGGCGAATTACCGGCTCCTATCAGTTCAATGATGACTACTTTGGTTACTTGACTGTTTCACGCGGCTTCAAAAGCGGTGGTTACAACGATCAGGCCGGCTCCGGCGGTTTCGCCAACTTCCCTCTGCAGTCCTACGATCCTGAGTTCGCGACCAACATTGAAGTGGGCATGAAGATGGATTTCTCAGACACTTTCCGTCTGAACGCGACGGCCTTTCACGTGAACTACGAAGACTTCCAGCGCAGCACGGTGGTGTCGCTGCCGGGCACTGCGTTTCAGGAAACGCGTACGTTTAACGCTGCTGACGTAGACGCCAGCGGTGTCGAACTCGAGCTGACCTGGCTGCTGCTCGACGATCTGACATTGCGGGCCAACATCGGCTATTTGAACGCCGAGTACAACGAGTTTCTGCTCGATCGTGATCGTGACGGCGTGCTGGAAGACTTCTCGGGGCGTGACGTCGTGCGCGCACCGGAGATTACCGCCGGTATCGATCTGACGTATGAGAACGAGTTGAGCGACGGTGGCCGCTTGCGCTGGAACACCAACTTCAATTACGAAGACGAAAACACGTATTACTACAACGACGATATTGGCTCAGAGTTCGATACGATTCTTGAGAAGCGGACAATCCTCAACGCGAGCGTCACGTGGACTTCGCCGAGCGACAAAACCTATATCTCGGCGTTCGGTCGCAACCTGACCGACGATCGCTATAAGACGGCATCCCAGGCAGTGGGCGCGCTGTGGACGTTCTCGAACTACGGTCCCCCGCGCACGTTTGGTCTCGAAGCCGGCCTGAAGTTCGGCCCTGAGTAAGGCCACGTGAGCGGGTTCGCGGGCCGCTGCGCCATCGTTACCGGCGCGGCGAACGGCATAGGCCGGGCTATCGCCACGTCATTGTTGGAACGGGACGTGCGCGTGGTCGCCGTTGACCGCGATGAAGACGATCTGGCCAGCGCCTTTGACGCCAGCGATGCGTTGCGCTGCGTTGTTGTCGATGTGACGGCAGACGAAGCGCCGACGACGATCGTTAACACGGCCGTCGAAGCGTTTGGCGGCATTGATTTTCTGATCAACAATGCCGGTATTGCCATCGCCGGCGATTTCGAAACGCTCACTGACGAGCAGTGGGACACGATCATGGATGTCAACGTGCGCTCGATGTTCCGACTGTCCCGCGCAGCGGTCCCGCACTTGAAGAAAAGCGAACAAGGCCGAGTGATCAATCTCGGCTCCATCATGTCGGACCTGGGCGGCCCGGCCCTGGCCATTTACGGCGCGTCCAAACACGCAGTCGCGGGCTTAAGCAAGGGCATGGCGGTCGATCTGGGCAAGCGCGGCATCCCCGTCAACTACCTGCCGCCCGGCGCGATCTGGACGAAGATGTCCGAGCCGTTTATGGCCGATCCGGATTTTCTTCAGTACTGGGAAACA
>JBGCFP010000136.1:0-21587 GCA_045107005.1 Gammaproteobacteria bacterium | reverse complement strand
TCGGGGTGGAACTGGCAACCCAGGAACCACGGATGATCGGGCAGCTCGACAATTTCCATCAGATCGTCTTCCGAGCGCCCGGAGAACACCAGACCCTTGTCTTGCAGCGGCTTCAAATAATTATTGTTAAATTCGTAGCGATGACGATGACGCTCGATGACGGATTCCTCGCCGTACACGTCGCGGGCGAGCGTGCCGGCTTCGAGCAAACATTTCTGACCGCCCAGGCGCATCGTGCCCCCCTTGTCTGACGCTTCGTCGCGCCGTTCGACCGTGCCGGTCAGATCACGCCATTCGGTGATTAATGCAATAACCGGATCGGTGCCGTCGGGCTCCATCTCGGTGCTGACGGCGCCGGGGATGCCGGCGACGTGGCGCGCGTATTCGACGACCGCCACCTGCAAACCCAGACAAATGCCCAGGAACGGCACGTTGTTTTCGCGTGCATAGCGCACCGCCTCAATCTTGCCTTCGAAGCCACGCTCGCCGAATCCGCCGGGCACGAGCACAGCATCCATGCCGTGCAATCGCTCCACGCCGTTGTCGGCGATGCTCTGCGATTCCACGTAGTGAATGTTAACGCGCGTGCCGGTGTGCAGACCCGCGTGCATTAACGCTTCGATCAGAGACTTGTACGAGTCAAGGAAATCGACGTACTTACCGACCATCGCGATGTTCGCCTCGCCGGTGGTGTTGTGCTTGGCTTCCACCACGCGCTTCCACACCGACAGATCTGCAGGCTTGCAGTCGAGGCTCAGCTTTTCGGCAACGATCTCATCCAGACCTTCCTCGTGCAGAAGCATCGGAATCTTGTAAATGTCATCGGCATCGACCCCTTGGATCACCGCTCGCGGGTCAACGTTGGTGAACAGCGCAATTTTGCGTCGCTCTTCTTTGGGAATCGGGCGATCCGCGCGACACAGCAACACATCGGGCTGGATACCAATCGAACGCATCTCCTTGACCGAATGCTGGGTCGGCTTGGTTTTCAACTCGCGCGCGGCGGCGATGTAAGGCACCAGCGTCAAATGCAAATACAACGTCATGCCTTCGCCAGCATCAACGCCAAATTGACGAATCGCCTCGAGAAACGGCAGTGACTCTATGTCACCAACGGTGCCGCCAATCTCGACAATGCACACGTCGGAATCGCCAGCCCCGCGGCGCACACTCTGCATGATTTCGTCCGTCACGTGCGGAATGACCTGAACGGTGGCGCCGAGGTAATCCCCGCGACGCTCTTTGCGAATCACACTGTCGTAAATGCGGCCGGTCGTGAAGTTACTGTTGCGCCCGGTAACCGTGGTCACAAATCGTTCGTAATGACCCAAGTCCAGATCCGTTTCGGCGCCGTCGTCGGTCACGAACACCTCACCGTGCTGAAACGGGCTCATGGTGCCCGGATCGACGTTGATGTAGGGATCAAGTTTGATCATCGACACCTGCAACCCGCGGGCCTCGAGGATGGCACCGAGGGACGCCGCAGCGATGCCCTTACCCAATGAGGACACCACACCACCGGTGACAAAAATAAAGCGCGTCATGAATTCTCCGCCTTCGAATGGATCGCGACGTGGCCGCGACAAGACGGGAGGAAAAGGTAACAGAAACTGCCCCGGCTCGACAATGAAAACTGACTCTCAAACGCGCCCGCCCCGCTGCGCCAAGGGCCAGCGATCCCGCGCGTGACTCGGCGGCTCGGTTCCCCTAACGCGGTTGCGCAAATTCGGGCGCGCCGGCGACGTCGGAGAGTCGGTAAACCGCCTCTCGCTGCCAGCGCAATTGCCCCTCCAAACCCGGACTACGCCACCAGTCCCCAATGGCCACGAGTTGAGTCGGGCCTGATTCACGATAGACCAGCGGCACCCATGCCCGCCGCCATGGCAATACACCCAGGCCCTGCAGATAGGATTTGACGCGACGCTCCGGCGGCTGCACAAAACGCTCACCGCCGCGGCGCAGCGTGACGCGCAACGGACGTATATGCGCGTTGCGGCCGTGGTAGGTCAGGACACCGGCGTCCCCGGGCAGCGTCAGCGACTCCCCGTTCTCGAGACGCGCTGACCAGTTTGGCGGCGGCGCTTCGTTATCCGTAACGAACACGTAGTGCCCGTAAACGCGCAGTCGCACATCTCCAAGGATCAGGCTGGGCGCGCTGTCCGTCGACGCGGTCAGCGCCTGGCGCACAAATTCGTTGAGTCGCGCACGCGGGGGTAGCGTCAAATCCCGTGCACGCAGAAAACCGCGCAGCGCATTGCGCGCTCTGGTTACATCCGTAAACTTTTGCGGATCCAGATTCAGCGCGTGATCATAGGCCCCGTCGATGCGCGCCAGCGTCCCCTGCAGAGAATCCGCCTCGGCGCACAGCGACGCGCTGCGGGTCAGGGTTTTCGCAAAGGCAGGCCAGCGGTCTTGCAGCATCGGTACCATTTCCAGCCGCAGGAAATTCCGGTCAAATCGCCGGTCGTCGTTGCTCGGGTCGTTCACCGGCTGCAACGCCTGTTCAACGGCGTAGTCCCGTAATGCGCGCGCGGGCAAATTCAGCAAAGGCCGCACGATCTCACCCGTGGCAAAATCGGCGCGCGCTGGCATCGCCGCCAAACCGGCTGGCCCTGCGCCACGCAGCAACTGCAGAAACAGCGTCAACGCCTGATCATCCTGATGATGCGCCGTCAGGACGGTCTCGCCCGAATTGAGTTGCGCCGCCAAAGCGCGGTAGCGCGAATCACGCGCCCTTGCCTCGAGATTCTCTGTGCCCAACAGCTCAACACTGACAATACGGCAAGACAGACCCCAGGATTTGGCCTGTGTCCGCACCTGCTCCGCCCACTGCGCGCTTTGCGGGTGCAGCTGGTGGTTCACGTGCACCAGACGCGCCGGACGGCGGGTGTTTGCGACAGCGTGCGCCAGCGACAGCGAATCGGCACCGCCGGACACGGCAACCACGAGCGGCGCGTCGGGAGCAACGCCCAAAGCAGCGAGTTGCTGCTGTAGATAGTCGGCGCTAAAGGTGAGGGTCACTCGCCCTTGTAATCGCCGTAGGCAGCAATTCGCTCCAGCCGGCGAGCCACCAGCGCCTCGGTGTCAAGTTCGTCGAGCGTCGCCAGAGTCTCGAGAATCATCGTTTTCATCGAATCGGCCATTTGCGCAACGTCGCGGTGCGCACCGCCGATCGGCTCCTCGAGCACCCCGTCCACCAGACCCAGTTCCTGCAGTCTTTTGGCCGTGATGCCCATCGCCTTGGCCGCCGTTTCGGCGCGGTCCGCGCTTTTCCAAAGAATGGAAGCACAACCTTCCGGCGAGATCACCGAGTAAACGGAGAAACTCAACATGTACAGCGCGTCCGCCACGCTGATCGCGAGCGCACCACCGGATCCGCCCTCGCCGATCACAAACGTGATAATTGGCGTTTTGAGCTGCGCCATTGCCGCCAGATTGCGCGCAATCGCGTCACTCTGACCCCGCTCTTCCGCGCCGATGCCGGGGTACGCGCCGGGCGTATCCACAAAGGTAATTACCGGTAGCGAAAAACGCTCGGCCATGCGCATCAGTCGCAGCGCCTTGCGATAGCCCTCCGGGCGCGGCATGCCAAAATTTCGCCGAACTTTGTCGCGCGTGTTGCGGCCTTTTTCATGCCCGATCACCATGACGGGCCGGTCGCCGATTCGCGCCAGCCCAGCGAGAATGGCCGGGTCGTCACCAAACGCGCGATCACCCGCCAGCTCCTGGAAATCCTCGAACGCGTGTTCCAGATAGTCGGAGGTATGCGGGCGTTGGGGGTGACGGGCCAGCTGTGCGATTTGCCAGTCGCTCAAATCGGAGAAAATCGCCTTGGTCTCCGAGGCGCACTTGCTCTTTAGCCGGTCCACTTCTTCGTTGATATCGACGCCAGGTTCGTCACTGACGTACTTGAGCTGGTCGATTTTTGCTTCGAGCTCCGCGATGGGTTGTTCGAAGTCGAGAAATTTCATATCCATGGCGCGCAAGCTTACCCTAAATGCGTCCGCTATTTCGCCCCCGCCATGGCCTACATCCCGCTGGCCATGCCGTGCTCAGCCGGAGCGACGTGTGACGCATCGGCCGGATAAACCAGCCGCACCCCGTCCTCGCCGACCAGGCCCGCCAGTTCACGCAATAACTCACCGTTGGGTGTCACAGCCCAGTCCTGTCCCAAGGTAAGTCGGGCGGCCGCCACGTCGCCGCGGTAGTGCACGTGAACCGCGCAACGACCGGGCCGATACGGGCCGAGGATCTGCCGCAGCTGCTGGACAAACTCGGGTCCATCGATACCGTCGATCAGGTTCAGCAAGACGTGCGTTGCGCGGCGCTCTCGCGCCTGGTCGAGTGGCTCAATGTGGCGGGCGGTAATGCGCCAGTCGTTCAAAAAATCGTCAAACCTCACGGTGCCCTCAACCAGCACGATGCGCTCCTTGCCGATTACCGAGCGATACTGCTCCGCGGTTTCCTCGCTCATGGTCACTTCAACCCGCGCGCTGCAGTCGTCGAGCACCAGATTCAGGCGACCGCCGCGACGTTGAATCATGTCGATCAGGCCCCCAACGATGATCGGCGGGCCGCGTCGGCGTGGCCCGTCGGTGGGCGGCGGCCCGAGCACTTCGAGGCTCTTTTGGATATTGCCGCCGGTCAGGTCAGCGAGTTCGCGACGCACGGCATCCACCGGGTGACCCGTCAGCCACAATCCCAGCGCCTGTTTCTCCATGGCCAGACGATCCTGGCTGTGCAACGGTGCTACGGATTGGCGCCGCCGCGGCGGCGCGGTAACCGTGGTCGAACCGCCACCAAACAAATCGCTCTGGCCAGCCGCGGCATCCTTGGCGCTTTGTTCCGCCGCGCGCAGCGCATCGGGCAGGTCTTCAAGTAGCGAACCACGGTGCTCGCCCAGCGCATCGAGCGCACCGGCTTTGATCAACGCCTCAAACGCCCGACGGTTCAGTTTTTGCAAATCGACGCGCGCGCACAGATCGTCGATGTCCTGATAGGGACCATCCGCCTCACGCGCTTCGATGATCGACATGACCGCGCCACGACCAACGCCTTTGAGTGCGCCGAGTCCATAAAGGATGTCGCGCTCGCCCGCCACCGTAAACTCATAGGATGACGCATTGATGTCCGGAATCTGCACGCGCAAGTTTTGCTCGACGCAATCCCGGATCAACAAATCGACCTTGTCGGTGTTATCCATGTCTGCCGACATCACCGCTGCCATGAACGCGGCCGGGTAATGCGCTTTGAGCCATGCGGTCTGATAGGACAAGACGGCATAAGCGGCCGAGTGCGATTTATTGAACCCGTAGCCGGCAAACTTTTCCATCAAATCGAAGATGTACATGGCGCGGTCTTTGTCGACGTCGTTCGCCACGCAGCCGTCGACAAATACGGACCGCTGCTTGGCCATCTCCGACGCTTTTTTCTTGCCCATGGCTCGGCGCAACAGATCGGCGCCCCCTAGCGTGTAACCAGCGAGCTCCTGCGCAATCTGCATGACCTGCTCCTGATACAGGATCACGCCATAGGTCGGCTCAAGAATGGTCTTGAGCGCCGGGTGCGGGTATTCGACGACCTCTTCACCGTGTTTGCGCTTGATAAAATCGTCGACCATGCCCGATTGCAACGGGCCGGGACGAAACAGCGCGACGAGCGCGACAATGTCATCGAAGCTGTCCGGGCGCAGACGCTTGATCAGATCTTTCATGCCGCGCGATTCCAGCTGGAACACAGCGGTGGTTGCGCAGCGTTTTAACAGATCAAACGCGCCGGCATCGGTCATCGCGAGTTTCGACAATTCGAGCGGCCCTTCGCCGCTATCGGCGCGCGCGCGGTTAATCGTTTTGACCGACCAGTCGATAATCGTCAGCGTCCGCAAACCAAGAAAATCAAACTTGACCAGTCCGGCGGCCTCAACGTCGTCCTTGTCGAGCTGGGTCACCGTACTGTCGCTGCCCTCTTCGCAGTACAACGGTGTGAAGTCGGTCAAACGGGATGGTGCGATCACGACGCCGCCGGCGTGCTTACCGGCGTTGCGCGAGATGCCTTCCAGGCGCAGAGCCAGATCCAGTAACGCACGCACTTCGCCATCATCCTGATACAGCTGCTTGAGCTCTGCCTCCTGCGACATGGCCTGATCGAGTGTCATGCCCACTTCGAACGGGATCAGTTTGGCAATGCGATCAACAAACCCGTAAGGGTGACCGAGTACGCGCCCGACATCACGCACCACCGCCTTCGCGGCCATCGTGCCGTAGGTAATGATTTGCGAAACGCGCTCGCGGCCGTAGCGCTCGGCCACGTATTCAATGACGCGATCGCGGCCTTCCATGCAGAAGTCGACGTCGAAATCCGGCATCGACACGCGTTCGGGATTCAAAAAGCGCTCGAACAGAAGATCGTACTCGAGTGGGTCGAGGTCGGTGATACCCAAACAATACGCGACCAGCGAGCCCGCTCCGGAACCGCGGCCCGGCCCAACCGGCACGTCATTCTCGCGCGCCCAGCGAATAAAATCTGCGACGATGAGAAAGTAGCCGGGAAAGCCCATGCTCTCGATAACGCCCAGCTCGATCGCCAGGCGTTCGTCGTAGTCAGCGCTGCGCGCGATTCCCGCTTGCGCCAATCGCTCGACGAGGCCAGCGCGCGCGTCGTCCGTCAACGCCTGCGCCGCGCTGCGACCGTCGGGTATCGGAAACTCCGGCAGCACGCTGTCGCCGAGGTTCAGGTCAAGGGAACAGCGCTGCGCAACGTGAACCGTATTGTCGAGCGCCTCGGGCAGATCAGCGAACAGCTCACGCATCTGCGCAGCGCTGCGCAAGGACTGCTGATCGGTATAGATTTTGGGTCGCCGCGGATCGCTGAGCGTGAAGCCCTCGTGGATACACACGCGCGCCTCGTGCGCGACAAAATCGTCCGAGTCGAGAAACCGTACGTCATTGGTCGCTACCAGCGGAATCTGCTGCTCTGATGCCAGTGCTACCGCCGCGTGCAGGTGACGATCTTCATCGGCACGGCCAGTGCGACTCACTTCGAGGTAGTAGCGATCACCAAAACGTGCCACGTGGCGAGCCGCGATGTCGCTGGCACGCTCCGGATGGGGACCGAGCAGCGCACGTCCGACATCGCCGACATGACCGCCCGACAGTGCAATCAAACCGTCTGTGGCGCCGTCGTCCAGCCAATCGGCGTGAACGTAGGCGCGGCCACGCTGCTGGCCCTCCAAATAGGCGCGCGTAATCAAAGCGGACAGATTCAGGAAACCGGCGTGATGCTGACATAACAGCGTAAGTAACGACGGCGGATCATCAGTGCCATCAACAACCCACAGATCCGCGCCAATAATTGGCTTGACGCCGGTATTGAGGGCTTGCCGATAAGCCTTGACCATCGCGAACAGGTTGGTGTCGTCAGTCACGGCAACTGCCGCCATGCCGCCGTCGGCGACTGCCTTCATCAACGGCTTGATGCGCACAACACTGTCGAGCAACGAAAACTCGGTGTGTACCCGAAGATGAACGAAACCAGAGCCCACGGTCGTCAGCGTCACGAGCGCTCGGCGCCCGGTCCTCGGACCGCTAGCGCGTTGGCAACGGGACGGAAAGAAACGCGGTGCTCAGAGCACGGACCGTGCGCTTCAAGGGCCTGTCGATGCGCCGCCGTCGGGTAACCCTTGTGTTTGGCAAAGCCGTATTGCGGAAAAAGGGCGTTCAGATTGAGCATATGTTGATCACGCCACACTTTGGCCAAAATTGACGCTGCACCAATGGATCGATCCAGACCATCGCCACCAACCAGCGCTTGAGCTTCCAATGTTACGCCCTTCCACTCGAAAGACGGACACCGATTACCGTCAACCCGGACACTGGCGGGTCGTACCGTTAGCCCAGCCACGGCTCGCTGCATCGCCAAAAACGTGGCATTCAAAATGTTTAGCGCATCTATCTCACGCGCCGTTGCACTTGCGACACAAAAACTGTCCGCGTTGCGAATCACCTGATCGGCGATACGAATGCGCTGTCTGTGCGTGAGTTTTTTCGAATCGTCGATCTCACTGAGCGCGTTGTCGACCGGCAGAATGACCGCAGCGGCGACCACCGGCCCCGCCAGCGGACCCCGCCCCGCTTCATCAACGCCCGCCAGCGCGTTCACGAGGACACAGCGCCAGCGTGCTCCAGCACCGCCTGCGCGGCGTGAGCGCTGGCATCGTTGGCCAGCACGCCGCGCAGCTGATCAAACTGCATTAACAGTTGTGCATTGTTTTCGTCATCATAGAGCCGCTCGCGCAACGCACCGACCAGCGCGCCTACCGTCAGCGACTCTTGCATGAACTCGGGCACCAGCGACTTACCGGCGAGCAAGTTCGGTAAGGAAAAATACTCAATGCGTAGCAGCGAAAAACGACGCAACAGGAACGACGTTGCGGCCGCCAATCGATAGCCAACCACCATGGGGCGTCCGATGAGCATCGCTTCCAGCGTCGCGGTACCTGAGGCCAGCAAAACCACGTCTGACGCGGCCATCGCCCTGTGTGCCTCCCCGAGCTGCCACCCCACGGTTACGCCGGGCGCGTGCTGCGCGAAAACATCGCGCAGCAGCGGTTCGAGGGACGGATGCGCGATGGGCACAATGACGTGCAGCTGCGAATCGGCCGCCACCAGACGCGCTGCCGCCTGCGCAAACACCGGCCCGGTCGTTCGCACCTCGCCCTGGCGACTGCCCGGCATAACGCACAGCACGCGATCGTCCGGGCCAATCTCAAGCGCCGCGCGTGCTTCGCCTTGCCCGACAGCAGCGCTGATGTCGTCGGCCAGCGGGTGACCGACAAAGCGCGCGCGGACCGTATGGCGAGCATAGAAATCCACTTCGAATGGCAGCAGACACAAAACTTCATCGACCGCCATACGAATCGTCTTGACGCGTTTTTCGCGCCACGCCCACACTGACGGGCTCACGTATTGCAGCGTCGGCACGCCACGTTGGCGCAACCACTTTGCGACGCCCAGATTGAAATCCGGTAAATCGATGCCGACAAAAACGTCGATTCGTTCTTCAAGGAAACGCTGACGAAGCATGCGCCGATGACGCAACAACCTCGGCAGATGTCGCAACAC
Organism: Gammaproteobacteria bacterium; assembly: GCA_045107005.1. Lineage (GTDB taxonomy): Bacteria > Pseudomonadota > Gammaproteobacteria > Steroidobacterales > JBCCMA01 > JBCCMA01. The sequence goes on along the minus strand of JBGCFP010000136.1, from coordinate 12,468 downwards.
TTCGACCAAACCCATGACCGCAAGCTCCTGAGCCGGCAACCACAGCTCCGCACCCAGCGCCGCCATGTCGTCGCCGCCGACGCCAACGAATCGGATTTGTGGATGCTTTGATTGCAGTGCTCGCATCAAGCCGGCACCTAATGCGCTGCCTGACGCTTCGCCCGCGATCACGCCGACGGTTAGCATTATCGAATAATGCTGCGTTCGCTTTGGCGCACGAAATCGACGAGGGTCGTCAATTCCGGCTGTTCCGCCTGGAGCTCAGTTAATTTCGCCAGCGCGTCGTCCAGCTTGAGATCCTGACGATAGAGCACTTTGTAGGCATTGCGAATATTGCGAATTTGCTCGGTGGTATAGTCGCGCCGTTTCAGACCTTCGACGTTGACGCCGCGCGGCACCGCCATGCGCCCTGATGCGGTCACGTACGGTGGCACGTCGCGATTCAAATCGCAGTTCATACTGCAAAACGCGTGCGCACCTACCCGGCAGAACTGATGGACCTTCGTGAAGCCACCCAAAATCGCGAACTCCCCGACAAAAACGTGGCCGGCGAGCGTCACGTTGTTCGCCAGGATAATTTGATTGCCCACGTCACAATCGTGCGCGACGTGCACGTAAGCCATGATCCAGTTGTCATCACCGATGCTGGTGTGACCGCGATCCTGCGCCGTGCCGCGATTGATCGTGCAGCTTTCCCGAATGGTGTTGCGATCGCCGATGGTCAATGTGGTGGGCTCGTCGGCGTATTTTTTGTCCTGCGGCGCGGCGCCAATGGAACAAAACGAATAGATCTGGTTGTCGCGCCCGATCGTGCACGGCCCGTCAATGACCACGTGCGGCCACACTCGGGTACCGCGGCCGATTGATACGTTGGGACCGATGACGCTGTAAGGCCCGATGGTCACGTCAGCGTCAATGTCAGCCGCAGAATCGACGACGGCGGTAGGGTGAATCAAGTTTCAAATTCCGATGGGGCGCACATCATTTCCGCGGACGCCACCAGTTTGCCATCCACCAGCGCACGCGTTGAAAACTTCCATACGCGCTTGAGGTGGCGTAGCAACTCCACCTCCAGGACCAACTGATCGCCCGGCTCGACCGGTTTGCGAAAGCGCGCCTTATCGATGCCGACAAAATAATAAAGGGTGTTGTCATCCGGCGTGCTGCCGACGGTGGCGAACGCCAGCAATCCGGTTGCCTGCGCCAGTGCCTCAAGAATAATGACACCCGGCATAACCGGTCGCTGCGGGAAATGCCCCTGAAAAAAGGGCTCGTTGATGGTTACGTTCTTGATTGCGGTCAGCCGCGACCCCGGCTGGCAATCCAACACTCTATCGACCAGCAAAAACGGGTAGCGGTGCGGCAGTTGTTTCAGTACCGCATGGATGTCCATGGTGTAGCCTGTGCTCATCGCTGGCCTTCTCTCACTCGTCAATCAAAACGCAAGCCCGGTTGGGGCTCTGTCACATCGGATCAGCGGTCCTTATCGATTTTCTTTTCCAGCTTTTTGACGGTTCGTGCCAAATCGTCAAGACGCCGAAATCGAGCGCTGTTTTTGCGCCAACGCACTGCCTCATCCATGGGCAGCGCGCTCGAGTATACCCCCGGTTCGCTGATCGAGCGATTCACCATTGTCTGGCCGGTGATCGTGACGTCATCGGTGATTTCCAGGTGGCCGACAAAGCCAACCGCCCCGGCAATCAAGCAGCGCTTGCCAATGGTTGTGCTCCCGGAAACGCCCGAGCACGCCGCAATGATCGTGTGCTCGCCAATGCGAACGTTGTGCGCGATCTGAATCTGGTTATCGATCTTGACGCCGTGCTCGATGATCGTGTCTTCCACCGCTCCGCGGTCAATGGTGGTACCGGCGCCTACGTCCACATCATCGCCAATAACGACACTGCCGACCTGCGGTACCTTCACCCACCGCGCGCCATCGCGGGCAAAGCCAAACCCGTCCGATCCAATCACGGCACCCGAGTGAACCACCACGCGCTGGCCCAGCCGCACGTCGTGACCGAGCGTCACGTTGGCGTTGAGTACCGTTTGGTCCCCAATGACGCAATGCTCGCCGACCACACTGTTCGGCCCAACTTGGACAAATTCACCGACTTTCGCTCCGGCTTCGATTACCGCACCGGGGCCGATGCTGGCGGTCTGCGCAATCTGTGCGGTTGGATCGCACCAAGCCGCCGGATGTAATCCACCGGGTAACCCGGCGGGCGGATACAGCGCCTGCGCGATGCGCGCGTAAATGAGGTAGGGATCGCGCGCGACCAACGCGTTGGTTGGGCAATCGGCGACGGCCTCGTCAACCAGCACCACCGCCGACGCACTCGTGGTAGCGAGAAAACGCCGGTATTTGGTATTGGCCAGAAACGACAGGTCGCCCGGGCCCGCCTGCGCAAGCGTTGCGACCCTTCGCACGATGGCGTCCGGATCGCCACTCACCTCGCAGCCAAAGCGCGTCGCCAGATCTCCGAGCGTCAACCCGTGCTCGACGGACAAATCCGAATTTGATGCCGTGCTCTGACTCATGCGCGTCGACGGCAGCCGACCGCTAGTTCGAAGATTCGTAGCGGCTTTGCAGGCCCGACAGGATCTGCGCGGTGACGTCCACGGTATCGCTGGCAAATAAAACACCGTCGCCAACGATCAGATCGTAACGCTGACTGCGGGCAAAGGACTGTACTTCTTCCATCAGCGATTTTTGCAGCTGCCCCAGCAACTCGTTGCGGCGCAGATTCAGATCTTCTGTGACCTCTTCCCGACGACGCAGCACTTCACGCTGTTTGTCGCGCAACCCGCGCTCCGTCTCGCGACGCTCGGAATCACCCATGACGGCACCGTCGCGCTGGAATTTCTCGGCAGCGCTCGTGAACTCGGCTTCCTGATCTTTCAGACCACGAAGACGTGGCGCGAATTCATCCTGCAATGCCTGCATCGAGGACGTGGCCTGCGGTGCTTCCGCCAGCAGGCGCTGCACATTCACGACACCGATATTCAAATCGGCGGCACTGACCGATAACGCGGCCATCAACGACAGCGTCGTCGCCAGAAGTGCAAAGGTAAATTTCTTCATTCTGTCAATCACTCGTACTCAAAAATTTAGGTTATCTGGCCGCTAGAACGACCGACCGATGGAGAACTGGAAGCGTTCCAGTTCATCACCACGGATAAACAGTCGGTCATCCGGCGTGCGAATATCGTCCCCTGGGTTAAACGGCAGTGCGTAGCTGAACCGGAACGTCCCCAACGGCGCCAGCCATTCTACCGCGACACCGACCGAATGACGAAGTGAATCCACGTCAAAATCGTAGTCGAGGATCTCGCGCTGGTTGAAGTTCTCTAGCCCCAACGACTGGAGGAACCCGTCCTGCGACCGAAAAACGGTGCTATTGGTGCTAAAAACGTTGCCGACGTCCCAAAACAGAGACAACCGCGTCGACGCCGCCAGCTTCTCAGGTGTCGGGAGTATGAGCGACAGCTGGCTGACGGTCAGCATGTTGCCACCGAAGAAATTACCGATCGAATCCACCGGTCCCAGCCGACTTTGGCGAAATCCGCGCACGGAATCCGGTCCGCCGGCGAAAAAGTTCTTGTACGGAGGCAGCGCGGTCGTATCGCCCATGTCCTCGCCAAACGCCAGCTGCACGTTCCAGCCGAGAATGAAGTTTCGCCACAGTGGAAACAGACCGGTGAAATCGTAGCGCGCGACGTAGTACTCGACGTCACTGCCCGGCACCGTCATGTTGAGCGACAAACGCTGTCGAACGCCGCGTCGCGGAAAGATAAAGCGGTCGCGACTGTCGTACAGCCAACCGGCGACCAGTTCCAACGCCTGGAATTGCGTGCCGCAAATATCGAGGCCATTGCTGCCCGACGCCCCGCACACGCCCCCGTCGGCGTTAATGACATCGAACGTGTCGCCGTTTTGACTGATCCAGTCCAGACCCTGGCGCGAGCCGGCAGCGTTCGCCTGCAGCTCGGTATCCTGCAACACAGCGCCAAAGTTAATGCGCGAAAATTCCGACAGAGGCCAACCGTAATCGACCGACAGAGACACAATCTCGGAGGCGAAACTCGACGACGCGATACTCAGTCGGGTGGTGTCGGTGTAGCTCAGACCCAACGAGCGGCTAACACCGTCAGGCGTCGCGTAAGGGTTGGTGTGCGACAGGCTGTAAACTTTCGAAAAATCACCCGCATTGATGTCGAGCGCAAGACGGTTGCCGCGCCCGAGAAAGTTGGAATGCGTAAAGTTACCGTTCAGCGACAGTCCGAAGACCTGCGAGAAACCCAGCCCACCACCAAACTGACCGGGCAATCCTTCCTCGATTTCAAATTCGATATCGACCATGTCGGCGCTGCCTGCAACCGGAACCGTCTCGTACTCGGCCTGCTCCACGAACGGCAAGCGTGCTATGCGCTGCTGCGATCGCTCGACCGCCGTATTCGACAGCCAACCGCTTTCCATCTGACGCATCTCACGTCGAAACACATCGTCGTCCACCGTCTTGCTGCCCTTGAACACGATGTCGCGCACGTAGACACGCTCACCCGGGATCACGCGCAAATCGAGGGACACGGTGCGGGTCTCGGGATCGATATCAGGAATCGGCTGAACTTCGGCCTGGGCGAACCCTTCTCCGCCCAAACGAAAGCTGATCAGTTCATTGGTCTGGGTCATCAACTTGCGGGAGAACGTCTGGCCGGGTTTCACCAACACCAGAGAATTGAGTTCGGCTTCGGAAATAACGAGGTCACCCGACAGAGTCACATCAGCGACTGTATAAGTATCGCCCTCGTCCATATTGATGGTGACGTAGACGTCTTTCTTGTCCGGCGAGATCGCAACCTGCGTCGACGACACGTCAAAATTCGCGTAACCCCGATCCATGTAATAGGAGCGCAGCACTTCAAGATCGCCCTCGAGCGCCTCACGTGAATATCGATCGTCTTTACGGAAGAACGACAACAGGTTTGGCGTGCGCAACGTCAATTCATCACGCAACTCGTCGTCGTCGAACACTTCGTTACCGACCAGATTGATTTGCTTGATCTGCGCGCGTGCGCCTTCCTTGATGTTGATCATCACGTCGACGCGATTGTCTTCGAGTTCGGTCACTTCTGCTGCGACCGTCGCGCCGTATTTACCGCGGTTGAAGTACTCTGACGTCAGATACTGTTTGACTTCATCGAGCACCGACTGATCAAACGACTTGCCCGGTGCCAAACCCACGCCGCGCAGGTTTTCTTTCAGGTCCTCGGTCTTGATGTCCTTGTTGCCTTCGATGTCGAACGACGCGATCGCAGGACGCTCGCGCACAACAATGACCAGAACATCGCCATCGCGACGCAGCTGGGCATCGGAGAAAAACCCGCTGGCGTACACAGCACGCAGCGTTTCTTGCAGCTTGCTCAACGTCATTTGATCGCCGATATCGATCGGCAAATAGTTGAACACCGCACCGTCGGTGATGCGCCCAAGGCCTTCAATTTTAATGTCGCGCACGACGAACCCGCCCTGCTGAGCCTTGGCAGGTGCCATCGTCAGCACGAGAGCGACTATGACCAGCGGCAGGGAGCGACGCGCGCTAACGCTTAGTGAAGTCAATATATTCATGAACCGGCGAACCGCCCTATGTCCTGGAAAACTGCAAACCCCATGAGCAACAGCAGCATGACCATTCCGATCTGCTGACCGATGATTTCTGTGCGCATGGACACCGGTGAGCCTTTGATGGCTTCCGCAAACTGATACACGATTTGCCCACCGTCCAGCATTGGAATCGGCAGCAAATTCAGTACCCCCAAACTCAGACTCAGTAATGCCAGAAAGCGCAAATAGTAAACGGGGCCATCCTGGGCGGTGATACCGGCGTACTGCGCAATGCTGATCGGGCCGCTGATGTTCTTCACCGACACGTTGCCAATCAGCATTTGATAAAACATCTTGAGCATGAGAACGCTGCTGTCCACCGTTTCACCAACCGCCTTGGCGGCTGCCGGTAGCGGACCGTAGGTGCGCTGAATAATCATGTCGCCCCACAGGGCCTGATAGTCATCGGGCTGGCTCAGTTCGACGCCAAGTCGACCTTGCTGCGCGCCCTGCACATCCACAACGCCCAGCGCGACTTCGAAGCTCCGCGGACGGATACCACGCTGAACTTCCAACTGCACCGTTTCACCAGGGCGAGCTTTGAGCTCACGGACCAAATCGTCCCAACTGTCGATTGACACACTGTTCAGCGTGCGAATCTCATCACCCGCCTGAAGCCCGGCCAGCGCGGCTGGCCCGCCCGGCGAGACGTTGCCGACGACAGCAGGCAGAGCTGGACGCCACGGGGCAAAACCCAGACCGCGCATCAGATTGCCCGGTTCGGTCAGCGTATTTCGATTGCCGCTTACGTTCAATTCCAGTGCGCGTGATCTCTGATCCTCACCGGCCACCAGCAAATCGACGCTGGCGCCATCGATCACCGCCTCGAGCAGCGCCACGCGCGCTTCGCCCCAGTTCGCCACGTCGCTGCCGTTGATCTGACGGATTTCGTCGCCCGCCTCCAGTCCAGCGCGGTCCGCATCGCTGTCCGCGTCGACCGCACCAATCACCGATCTGGAATCGGGCACACCGACGGTGAATATGATCCAGAACGTAGCAATGGCGAACAGGAAATTAGCGGCCGGCCCGGCGACCAGAACGGCCATGCGCGCCCATACGCTTTTTTGCGTGAACGCCCGCCCGTCATCCGCCGGGTCCACCGGACCTTCGCGCTCATCGAGCATTTTGACGTAGCCACCCAACGGCAGACTTGAGATGACGTATTCGGTTTGGTCGGCCCCGGCGACTTTACGCCAGATGGGTTTGCCAAAACCGACCGAAAAGCGCAGCACTTTGATGCCCATTTTCCGGGCGACAATGTAGTGCCCGTACTCGTGTACGGTGACGAGCACGCCAATCGCGACAATGGCGGCAATAAGGGTAATCACTAACGTCATGAATTCGGTGTTTCCTAAACCGGCCCGCTAACGGCGCCTTGCTCTTCTCTCACGGACCATGATGATTGGCATTGGTTCCAATCCACGCCGCCCTCTGAACCGATCAGATCTGCCCAAGATCGGTCACCAGCAGGCCCAGCGCCAACATCGGCGCGGCAGCGCAGACACTGTCTATTCTATCAAGGATACCGCCGTGACCGGGAAACAAACGCCCGCTGTCTTTGAGCCCGGCATTGCGTTTAAACAAACTCACAATCAGGTCGCCCACCACTGACACGAGCGCGATGGGCAAGGTGACGGCCGCCAGCAGCCAGGACGATACGCCCAGATAGGGCGCGAACAGGAACGCAATGGCGCAGGACAAAACCGCCCCTCCGAGTACGCCTTCGAGCGTTTTACCGGGGCTCACCGCGGGGGCGAGCTTGTGTTTGCCAAAGGCTTTACCGCTGAAATAAGCCCCCGTATCCGCGGCAAAAATCAGCACAAACGCCGCCAGCATCCAGAGCGCACCACTTTGGGGACGGGTGAGCAGCAGTGACAGCCCGAGCCAAGCCGGGATCAACACGACGAAAGCCGCGGCGCGAACCACCGAGCGCGGCACCGGTGTGGGGTAGCGAATAATCCAGATCAGGGCGATCAGCCACCAGACCGCCGCGGGCAACAGAATCGCCAGCGCAGAACCGCCGTAGCGAAAAATGTAAACATACGTGGCAATCAGCGCTGCTGCGCCAAGCGCGACAAACGGCGCGCGCTTGAGGCCGAACGGGTGTCCGACGAAACCGGCCCACTCCCAGAAACCACCGAGAAAAAGCCCGGCCAGCAGCAGCACCACAGCGGACTTCGGCAACAACACGATCGCGCCCAGTAACAGCAGCGCCAGGATCGCAGCCGTTACTATCCGTTGTTTGATCACAGGCTGTGCTGCGCGATGCTGCCATACCGTCGCTGGCGCGACTCAAAACACACGAGCGCGTCGCGCAGGACATCTGCATCGAAGTCCGGCCACAGCACGTCAGTGAAATAAAACTCGCTGTACGCGATGTTCCATAAAAGAAAATTGCTGACGCGCTGCTCCCCGCCCGTGCGAATAAACAAATCCGGATCCGGCAGATCAGACAGGCTCATCGCCGACGACATCTTCTCTTCATCCAGCTGCTCGGGATCGAGTTCACCCGCGGCGACTTTGCACGCCAGAGATCGTGCGGCCTGAGTGATGTCCCAACGCCCGCCATAGGACACTGCAATACGCAGCTTCAAACCGCGATTGTTGCGGGTTAGCGCTTCGCTGCTGGCGATCTGGTGGCGCAGGCGATGCGACAGAGATTGCGTATCGCCGACAAACGCAATTTGCACGTCGTTCTTGTGCAGATCGGCCACTTCGCGCTGAAGCGCTTCGACAAACAAGCTCATCAGCAGCTGAACTTCGCGTCGCGGTCGACGCCAGTTTTCGCTGCTGAACGCGAACAGAGTCAGTGCTGGAATGCCCATTTCGCCGCAAGCCTCAACCACTCGGCGCGCAGCGGTGACGCCGGAACGATGACCGGCGCGACGCGGCAGGCCACGGGCTTGCGCCCAGCGACCGTTGCCGTCCATTACAACCGCGATGTGCTGTACTTCGCGTGAGGGCGGTTCAAGTTTCGGATCAGGGACGACGGTGCTCATGGGACAAATAGGTCAGCAATACGCTCAAAATTCCATGAGTTCATTTTCTTTTTCGGTCAGCGCCTCGTCGACTTTGCCAACGTAGGTGTCCGTCAACTTCTGCACATCTTCCTGTGCACGGCGCTCATCGTCCTCACCAATTTCTTTTTCCTTGGTAAGTTCCTTGAAACTGTTGATGGCGTCGCGGCGGATGTTGCGAATCGCCACGCGACCGCCTTCGGCTTCATTGCGAACGACGCGAATCATGTCCTTGCGACGCTCTTCGGTCAGCGGCGGCAGCGGCACTCGTATCACTACACCGGCCGTGTTCGGGTTCAGACCCAGATCCGATTTCATGATCGCTTTTTCAATCACTGCCACCATGTCCTTTTCCCATGGGGCAATGCTCAGCGTGCGCGCGTCTTCGGCGGTCACGTTGGCAACCTGGCTCAACGGAACGTCGGAACCGTAGTACTCGACCGAAATGTGATCCAGCAAGCTCACGTGCGCCCGACCGGTGCGCAATTTCTTAAGCTCGAGCTTGAGACTCTCCACGCTTTTGGCCATTCGTTCGGCCGCGTCTTTCTTGATGTCTTCGATCATTATTTGCTCCTTCGCGCCGCGCGATCCAAAAAGGATCAGTCGTTGGAAACCAGCGTACCCACGTCTTCGCCGCGAACAATACGCATCAGGGCACCCGAGTTATTCAGGTCAAACACACGCAACGGGACGTTGTTGTCGCGACACATGACTATGGCCGTTGCGTCCATGACGCCCAGCTTGTCGGTCAACACTTTATCGAATGTCAGGGCCGCGTAATGCGTGGCCTCGGGATTCGACACCGGATCCGCCGAGTAAACGCCATCCACTTTCGTCGCCTTGAGCAAGACGTCAGCGCCAATTTCAATGGCGCGCAGCGCAGCGGCTGTGTCCGTCGTAAAAAACGGGCTGCCGGTGCCGGCGGCAAAGATTGTCACGCGACCTTTCTCAAGATGTCGAACGGCGCGGCGGCGAATGTAGTCTTCGCACACTTCGTTAATGCGCAACGCCGACATCACCCGCGCGTAAACGTCGATGCGTTCCAGTGCGTCCTGCAGGGCCAGCGCGTTCATCACTGTGGCCAGCATGCCCATGTGGTCGCCGGTGACCCGATCAATACCACTGCGGGCTAGCCCTTCGCCGCGAAAGATATTGCCGCCGCCAATGACGATGCCCACCTCGATGTCTTCATTGACGACATCGCGAATTTCACCGGCGATGCGATTGATGACGGCGGGATCAATGCCATAGTCGACGTTGCCCAGCAGCGCTTCGCCGGAGAGTTTTAACAGTATCCGCTTCACGTGTTGCCGGTGCTCCTGACGTCGTTAATGGTGCGGGTGCTTCAAAAGTTCTGAAACGCCCTTGTCTGATTGAAGAATGACTAGAGATTGTGGCATCCGTGTGGCGCCTCGCACCACACGGATACCACGTCAATCAGCCCTTTTGCGTGTCCGCGACCTGTTTGGCCACTTCTTCCGCAAAATTCTCTTCTTTCTTCTCGATGCCCTCGCCCACGCCATAGCGCGAATAGGCAACGACGCTGGCGCCCTTGCTTGACAGCAATTTGCCAACGGTCTGCTTGTCGTCTTTGACGAACGGCTGCCCCAACAGCGTGACGCTGTTGATGAACTTGGCCATCTTGCCACCGATCATTTTCTCAATGATCTCTGGCGGCTTGCCCGACTCGGCCGCTTGCGAACGATAGATGTCGCGCTCTTTCTCAAGCAGCGCTGGATCCAGGCCACTCTCGTCGAGGCACTGAGGGCTGCTGGCGGCGATGTGCATGGCCACGTCGCGTGCCAGCTCTTCGTCGCCACCTTTGAGCGCGACCAGCACGCCGATACGCGAGCCGTGCAGATACGAACCGAGCACATCGCCGCCGCCGACCGAATCAAACCGACGCACGCCAATGTTCTCACCGATTTTCGCAATCAAGGTACGACGGCTTTCGTCCACCGAAGACCCGCCGGCGTCTGTCGCGTACAACGCGTCGACGTCGGCTGGCGCCGCCGCAAGGACCGTGTCGGCGACCGAATTGGCAAACGCCAGAAAGCCGTCGTCTTTAGCGACGAAGTCTGTTTCGGAGTTGATTTCAACGATCACGCCGTGCGCGCCGTCGTCGGCTTGCTTAATAATGACGACGCCTTCAGCCGCAACGCGGCCCGCTTTCTTGTCAGCTTTGGCTTGGCCACTCTTGCGCATTTCTTCCGCCGCGGTATCGATATCACCGTTGGCCGCAACCAGAGCGCGTTTGCACTCCATCATGCCGGCGCCGGTCCGCTCGCGCAGCTGTTTGACCATGGCAGCAGTAACAGACATGGGTATTCCTCTCAAAAATTGTAATTAAAGGGCTTATTCAGCGGCGGCGTCAGGCTTGGCTTCAGCTGGCGTTTCCGCCGCTGGAGCGGCTTCTGCTGCCGGCTCGGGAGCCGCCTCTGCGGCCGGTGCCGCGTCTGCTTTTGGTGCTGCCTTACGCGCCGGCTTCTTTTTCGCCGCCGTTTTCTTGGCACTGCGCTTGCGCGGTTTGCCTTCGGCATCGAGCTCGACAAAATCGTCGTCGCCCACCGGAACAGACGGTGCAGACGCCTTACCTTCGAGCACAGCATCAGCAATAACGTTGGTATACAGGCCAATCGCGCTCATGGCGTCATCGTTGCCGGGGATAACGTAATCGATCGGCTCTGGCGAGCTGTTGGTATCCACCACCGCAATGACGGGAATGCCAAGCTTGTTCGCTTCGTGCACCGCAATCTTCTCGTGCATCACGTCAATAACAAACAACGCATCAGGCAGTGACGGCATATCCTTGATACCGCCCAAAGTGCGGTCGAGCTTGATGATCTCGCGTGACAGGCCAAGCGCCTCTTTCTTGTTCACGCGATCAAAGCCGCCGTCGTCGCGCATCGTCTCAAGTTCCTTGAGGCGCTTGATCGACTGACGCACGGTCTTGAAGTTGGTGAGCATTCCACCAAGCCAGCGATGGCTCACGTGTGGCATGCCGCAGCGGTCTGCCTGGGTAGACACCGAATCGCGCGCGGCGCGCTTGGTGCCGACAAACATCACGGTGCCGCCGTCGGCAACCAGATGTTTGATGAAACCGGCTGCGTCCGTGAACAGCGGCAGGCTCTTTTCCAGGTTAATGATGTGGATTTTATTGCGTTGGCCAAAAATGAACGGCGCCATTTTCGGGTCCCAGAAACGGGTCTGGTGTCCAAAATGGACGCCCGCTTCCAGCATTTGACGCATGGATACGTCAGACATAGTTATCTCCTAAATATGGGTTGGGCCTCCACATGTCCCATCCGACAACCGCGCACCTTACATAAATCGAGGTGTTTGGCACCCAGTCGGACGTGTCGACATGTGTGTGGATTTATTGCTAAAAAAGCGGCGGCTTTATACCATATCCGGCTTGCCGCTAACAACCGTCACCCCTTAAAAGAGCACCGCCCCATGGCCGTCACGATCAAGAATGAAGAACAGCAGGAGAAAATGCGCGTCGCCGGACGACTGGCCGCCAGTGTCCTGGATATGATCGGCGAACACGTCAAAGCGGGGGTCACGACCGACGAGCTCAACACGATCTGTCACGACTTTATCGTCGGTGACCTTGCCGCGATACCGGCACCGCTGAACTACAAGGGCTTCCCCAAGTCCATCTGCACCTCAGTCAATCATGTGGTCTGCCACGGCATCCCCGGTGATAAGCGACTGAAAAACAACGATATCATTAACATCGACATCACGGTGATCAAAGACGGCTTCCACGGCGACACCAGCCGCATG
>JBGCFP010000135.1:0-14537 GCA_045107005.1 Gammaproteobacteria bacterium | reverse complement strand
GATGCTGCCGATGAGTGAACATGCCACAACGGTTTCCGAGCCCGACCCGGCCTGGGGCATGACGGATGAGGAGCTGGCCAGCTACCCGCTGGTCTATCGCGCCGACCTGTTTGCCGGCAAGACGGTCATCGTTTCTGGCGGCGGCTCCGGTATCGGCAAGGCCATCTCCTATTTGTACGCCAGGCTGGGCGCTCAAGTTGTGATTTGCTCGCGCAACGCCGAGCGGCTGCACGCGGCGCGCGACACCATGAATCGGCTACTCGATGTCAGCGTGGATGCCGTGCCGATGACGATTCGAGAACCGGACGACGTTGAAGCGCTCATGGATCGCGTCTGGAGCGCCCACGGCGGCGCTGACATCCTGATCAATAACGCCGGTGGCCAGTTTCCGCAAGCGGCCATCGACTTTTCGGTAAAGGGTTGGCGTGCCGTTATCGACACCAACCTCAACGGCACCTGGTACATGATGCAAGCGGCAGCGAAGCGATGGCGCGATACCGGTACGCCGGGCAATATTGTCAACATCGTCGCCAACGTGCAGCGCGGCATGCCACAAGTTGCGCACACTTGCGCGGCACGTGCGGGCGTCATCTATCTGACCAAGTCCGTCTCGACCGAGTGGGCGCCACTGAACATTCGCGTTAACTGCGTGTCACCGGGCGCCATTTCAACCGAAGGTCTGAACGTCTACCCCGGCCGCGCTGCACACCGATTTATGGATTCCAATCCGATGCGCGCGTTCGGCGATGCCTACGACATCGCGCAAGCCACAGCTTACATCTGCGCACCCAGTGGTAAATTCATCACTGGCGAAGTGCTAACCGTCGATGGTGGCAACAATCAGTGGGGTGACACGTGGCCCGGCGGCGTCCCCGATGAGTTTAAGGTCGAATACTAATATTCTGGAGTGAAGCCCATGGCCAAGAGCAACGTGGCGCAAGCCGTGATCAACCCGGATGCCCCGGACACGTCGCTGGAAGCGAAAGTCGGGTACGTCGATAACGGCACCGAGCGCGTCGACCCAAAACGCTACTACGACAAAGCGTTCATGGATCAGGAATGGGCCCACCTGTGGACCCGTGTGTGGCAAATCGCCGGTGTCGAGTCGGATCTGCCGGAATCGGGCGACTATCTGATCTACACGCTCAGGCACGAACAGATCCTGGTGGTGCGCCAGGACGATGGCTCGATCAAAGCGTTCTTCAACGTCTGTCCGCATCGCGGTAACCGTCTTGTGCACAATCAGTGCGGCTCGGCGGCCAGTTTTACCTGCTCGTTTCACTCGTGGAACTTCGGTCTCGACGGTGCGCTGGGTTCCATCACCGATGAAGACACGTTTCGCGCCGAGGTCATCAAGCACCGCCCCGGTCTCAAAGCGGTGCGCTGCGAAACCCTGGCCGGCATTATTTTCGTTAACCTCAATCATGACGCCGCGCCGGTCAAAGACTGCATCGGCTTGCCTGAAGGGTATCTGGAAGCGTATCGGCTTGACGAAATGAACGTGGTCCGTCACGTCGTCAGCGAGTGGGGTTCAAACTGGAAAACCGGCGTAGACGCGTTTTACGAAAGCTATCATTTACACGCGGTGCATCCTGAGACACAGGGCGTGATGGGCGACCTGAACGTGCAGTACGATCTTTACCCGCACGGTGCCAGTCGCATGATTGTGCCGCTGGCCCAGGTGAGCCCGCGTTTTCCGGATCAAACGTCGGTCAACGCGGGCCTGCAGTACATGATGGGGGATGCGGGTATGCAAGCCGACGATTACGTTGGTGACGCAGCCGGCGTCCGCCGTGCCATCCAAAAAGCCAAACGCGCCCGTGCCGAACGCATCGGTCTGGACTACACGGCACTCACCGATGGCCAGCTCACCGACAGCTGGGCGACGGGCATCTTCCCCAACGTACAGATTGGCCTGCACCCGGAAGGCGCTTTCCTGATGCGCTTTATGCCTCACCCCACCGACCCGGAACGTTTTTTCTACGACACCATGACGCTGTTCCGGCACGCCGATGACGAGAGTTACAAAGCACCGGCGTGGATGGGGATTCCCCAAGGCACAGACCTGACCGGCGAGGACCGACCCGACACCGAATACATCCCGTTGGGCGAGCCACCAAACCTTGGCCTGGTGCTTGATCAGGATTCCGAGCTTCTGCCGGTGGTGCAGGAGGGAGCGCGTTCGATGGGGTTCGACGGACCGCTGTGGGGCGAACAGGAACAGCGTTTGCGCCACTTCCACGTCGAGCTCGATCGATACCTCGCCAGCGACAAGTAGCGCTCGCCAGACGCAAGTCCAACCGGAACAAGACGCGCTGACGTAAGATTGCAGGGGTGGCGCCTTGCGCCAGCGGGCAGCGCGGCGGACTCCTATGACTGAGCAGGCCACTTCCGACGAATCGTCTTATCCAAGTTCGCGCTCGGCGTAGGTCACGGTGATCTTGATCACGCTGAAGTAGCCCGCATTGCCCGCGGCGATGGTACGTCAGATCACTAAGAGCAATACACGATGCAGACTCGAAGCAAACGCAAAACGGTTGCGCTGATAACGGGATTGGTCCTCGCGATCATTGCGGGGTCAGTTCTTGTGAAGTCGCCATCCCTCACTCGTGAGTGGGACGCCGACGTACGAGTACTGGCCGGCGTAGAAGCGTTGGCTGACGGCACCGTGAAGCTGCAACAGGTTCGCGACTGGCGCTACACCCGGACCGACGTGATCGACACCCGCTATTTCGACGCAACGTTTGATCCCGACGACATTACGAATTTATGGATGTACGAACAGAACCTGGACGGCTCGGGGCTGATCGCTCACACGTTTCTGGTGTTCGAGTTCAACCCGAGTTATGGCCCCGCCCGCTACCTTGGCATCTCGGTCGAAACGCGTCGCGAAGTGGGCGAAAAATATTCGGTTCTCGGCGGCATGATGCGACGCTTTGAAGTGACGCACATCTGGGCCACCGAACGAGATCTGGTTCGCCGACGCGTCGAGTTTCTCGACTACCCGCTCACGCGTTTTCAGCTCAATGTACCGCCGGCAATTCGGGCGCGGATTTTTCGCAAACTGACGTTGGAAACGCAGCAGCTTGCGAGCACGCCGCAGTGGTATCACACCGCGCTGAATAACTGCACCAGTTCGCTGATTCAATACGTCAACGAGAGCGAGCCGGGCGCCATTCCACGCCATTACTCGAACCTGTTGACGGGGCAGGCAGCCGAGTACCTCGGTCGACTGGGCTACCTGGATACGGATTCAGAACAAACCATCGACCGCGCGTTTCTGGCAAGCAATCCGCTGCGCGACGCAACCTGATCGGCCCGCATCCGGCACGGTCTTACGTTGTCGTTTCAAGCTCGATCTGATCGATCGAAACCTGGAAGGCCGATGCGGTATCGTCGCCATCGAGTGACAGCCACAGCCCCAAGGTCTCGACCGGCTCGTCGAATCGATAAGTCCATTCCAAAACGCCGGGTTCCGGCAGTTGGTGGACCCGTGTTTCGAACAGCAGTTCGCTTAACGGGTGCACGCGCTCGCTGCCAACCAGCGCCGCCTGTTGCGTGGTCGACAGGAAATGAATGCGTTTAACGCCGCTTCCCTCGGGCGCGAGCTTGAACAGTCGCTTGATCCACGCCGGCGCGATCCGCCGCTGCACCCAGTTCAGCGTCTGATCGCCCGCTTCGACGATGCCCACCTTCAGAACAAAATCGTCGAACCCTTCGGTCCCTTGTACGACCCCGTCGGGGAGCGACAGCTCGCCCTGCCAGCGTGCGCGAATCGTCACGCCGGTGATGGTGACGGGCCGGTCGAGCTTGTGCACTAACGGACTGGCCGAGCGCGCGACCGACACCTCCAGCGAACCGCCACGTGCGGTGACCGTATTTGCGGGGATATTGCGAAACGACAGCGTCGTCCAGCGGTCGAGGTCGCCAACCGGGATCTCCAGCGCGAGTGCCGGCACACAAAACCACATCGCCAAGAGCAGAAAAATGGGGGAACGCTTGGGGGTCATGTCTGAATGCTAGCCGAAGCAGGCCCTCCAAGTGCTCACCAAATTGTCACAAATTAATTCACTTGCCATGGTGCCCACCGCTGCAATAAGTTGCGCGCAGGTCCGGTCTTCTGTCGGATAACCCGTAAACAGGAAATCTCATGTCTCGATTGCCCTTCCGCCAACGCTCGCTGTTCTTACTGGCCTGTCTGGTCGCCATCACCAGCCGCGCCGCTACGGTCGATGTCGCCGTGACCGATGCCGGCGGCAGCGTCGCAACCGGTCAAAGCGTGGTGCTGTTTAACACCTCTGCGGGGTTTCGCGCTGTGGGCATCAGCAACTCAGCCGGTCGCGCCCGGTTTGTGGGCGTGCCCGAAGGCGCCGGCTACGAGGTCGCGATTGACGACACGACGTTCGCCACGGACATCGCGCTACGCAGTAACGAGAACCGTGCCGTACAGATTCGTCTGATCGAGACCGTCACGGTCAGCGCAAAGCGCGAAGCGCTCGCCATTAACGCCCTGGATGCCGAAGTCAGCGCAACCCTCAACAGCGAATCCCTGCGCACCATTCCGATTGAGGCCCGCGACCTGAGCCGCGCGCTGATCCGCTTGCCCAACGTCGTTCCTTCGACGGGTTTCTTCCCGGAAGCGCCCCCCATTTCCATCAACGGTGCCAACGGGCTGTTCACGCAGTATCTGATTGACGGTCTCGACAACAACGAGAACTTTCTGGGCGGCCCGAAGTTTCCCGTGTCGACCGGCTTTGCGTCTGACGTCACCGTGCTCGCGTCGTCCTACTCGGCGCAGTACGGGCGCACCGGCAACGGTGTCGTCAACATCACGTCCCGCTCGGGCACCAATGAATGGACCGGCGAGGGCTTTTATCTGGTGCGTCCCGGCGCGTCGGTGGACGCGTCGTCGTCATTCGCCCAGCGAGATCTGTCGGGCAACGCCGTGCGCGACGGCTTTCGACGCGACCAGTACGGATTTTCTCTCGGCGGGCCGATTGTAAAGGACAGCACGTTTTTCTTCGCCAACGTCGAACTGACCGCCGACGACAAAGACAATCGACTCAGCTCCCCAGAACTCGGTGTGGACGACGTGGTGCCCGGCGAAAATCGCACGCTACTTGGATCGCTGAAACTCGATCACCGGGTCAACGACGACTGGCGCCTGGCACTGCGTGTCAATCGCGGCGACGTGGAAATCGAACGCCAGGGCGGCGGCTTGGAAGGCGGGGTCACGTTTCCGTCTGCCGGATCGATCCAGCAGCGCGAATCCGCACTTACCGCCTTGTCGGCCACGTATGACAGTGGGGCGTTTACGTCCGAGACCAGCCTTTCTTTCAGTCAATTTGACTGGGATTACGCGGCACCGCGCGCGTCAACTGACCCACAAGTCACCGTCGAACTGCCGTCAGGGTTGACCGGCGCCGTGCTCGGTCACCCCGGCTTTAATTTTGATGAGAGTGAGGATTCGGTGCAACTGCAGCAACGCTTTACCTGGCTGACCGACTCACACGCTCTGGCTTTTGGCATTGATGCCATCCGTTCGGACTTCAGTCTCGCCGGTGGCGGCGTGGAAGCTGGCAGCTACCGCGTGCGACTCACTGACGCTGAGCTGGCGCAGGTGCGAGCACTGAACCGCGGCGCGGCGCTTGGGGTTAACGATATCCCGGCCAGCGCGGAAGTGATCAACTATGCCGTTGAGTTGCGGCCCGCACGCTTTGGCGATGAGCAGGATCAGTTAGCGTTGTATGTCGAAGACCAGATTACCGTCAGTCAGAATTTAACCGTCACAGCAGGCTTGCGCTGGGACTATGACAGCCTGACCGAGGCAGGGTCTGGCTCAGCTGACACCAACAACATCGCGCCACGGTTAGCGGTTAACTACCGACTGCAAGACCGCTTGTCACTGCGCGGTGGCGCCGGCGTCTATTTCGAACGCATTCCGTACACCGTGCTGTCGGACGCCCTTCAGCAAAACACCACGGCTGCGCCCTTTCTCGCGCAACTCAACGAGCTGGCACAGACCGGTGCGCTGCCGGCCGATTTCGATCCAGCGCGCGTGACATTCGATGGCAACCTGAGCGTCAACCCCGCTTGCCCCGGCGGCTACTTGCAGTGCCCGACGCCCGCCCAAGCGGCCGACCTGCGCACCACGGCTTTTTCCAATGAACGGCGCATTTTGAACCCTGAGGGTCTCGACAGCCCGTACACCGTGCAACTGTCGGTGGGCGCGCAGTGGCAGTTTGCCGACCAGTGGCTGGGGTCTGCCGATATCTTGTATTACCGCGGCTACAACCAACTACGGCTGCGCGATCTCAACGCGGCGGCCGCGTTTTCGCCCGACCTGGCGAACCTGACCAGCGCGAACATCCAAACGTTGCGCGACTTGCCCGACGATACGCAGCGCCGAGCGCTGGCGGAATCACTGGGACTGATCCGCAGCCAGGCAGCGGCCGATGCCACCCGGCCGGTCGCAGCCCTCGCAGGCGGCGCCCGACAAATCGTGGTCAGCGAAACCGCCGGCGAGTCGCGCTATCGCGCGCTTAATCTCGCGCTGCAAAAAGACCCGGCCGGCAGCCGCTACGGCCTGCGCGTGGCCTACACCCTTTCGAGCCTGACCAACAACACTGACGACATTAATTTTCGCTCCGCGAATTCAAACAACTTCGACGACGAATGGGGCCCGTCGGTGAATGACCGCCGTCACGTGATCTCGGGCGTGTTCACCTACTATCCGCTAGACTCGGTAACGGTATCGCTCGCGGCCCAGATCGAATCCGGCCAACCCATCAATCTGATCCCCGACGCGGGCATTTTCGGGACCACCGATTTAAACGGCGACGGGGCGTCTTTTGCCGATGCCTATCTGGGCAACTCGGATCGTGCGCCCGGCGTGTCGCGCAACTCGGATCGGTTGGGCTGGTCCGCGACGCTGGATCTGGGACTGCGCTACCAACCGCGCATTGGCGCCGGGCAACTGGAGTTTTCAGCCGACGTGTTCAACTTGCTCAACCGCGAAAACTTGTCCGGCTTTGCCAACTCGGCCACGCAGTCCAATCAGATTCAGGTCTTCGGACAACCCTTCACGCGACGCAACGCTGGCGCACCGCGTCAATTCCAGTTCGGCATGCGCTACCTGTTTTGATTCGACGCCTTCAACGATCAGCGTGCTGGCTCGCAGCGCTGTGCCTGATTGGCAGCAACGCGCAGGCCCAGTCCGATTTCGAATCCATTGAACAAGCCGCCCGCGGCCAGACGGTCTACTTCAACGCCTGGGGCGGCGATCTGGCGATTAACCAGTATATCGAGTGGGTCGCGCAGCGCGTACGCCTCGAGTACGACGTGACACTGCGCCACGTCAAAGTGGCCGACATTGCCGAGGCCGTTACAAGACTGCGTGCCGAGCACATCGCGGGGCGTCACACGGGCGGGTCAATCGATCTTTTGTGGATCAACGGCGAGAATTTTGCCGCACTGAAGAGCGCCAATCTGCTGTACGGCCCGTGGGCGCGCAGCGTACCAGCCAGCCGCTATGTCGATTGGGGCAATCCAACAACCGAGCGCGACGGTAACCTGAGCACCGACGGCTTCGAGCTGCCCTGGGGCACCGCGGCGCTGACGCTTTTTTTCGACACCACGCGCGTCCCCACACCGCCGGACACCAGCGACGCTTTGTTGACGTGGATCGAACAGCACCCGGGACGCTTCAGCTATCCACAGCCCCCGGCGTTCGTCGGCAGCGCGTTTTTGAAGCAGCTGTTGTGGCTACTGGCGCCACAGCCCGAGCGCTTGCTGCAGCCGGTGGACAGCCACTTCGATGACGTCACCGAGCCCTTGTGGCAGTGGCTTGATCGAGCGCACGTCGCAATGTGGCGCGGCGGCCGCCTGTTTCCGCAAAGCGGACCCGCTCAGCGCGAACTGATGGCGTCCGGGGAAGTTGACTGGATGATGGCTTACAACCCGTCAGAGGCCAGTCGCGCGATCGAACGTGGCGAACTGCAGCGCAGCGTCAAGCCACTGCACTTTCGCGCCGGCGCCCTCGCCAACAGTCACTTCGTCGCCATCCCCTACAACAGCGCGAATCACGCGGGAGCCAAAGTGGTGGCCAACTTTCTCGCCTCGCCCGAGGCGCAGATTCGAAAAGCGGATGAAACGCACTGGGGTGACACAACAGTGCTGAACATGACGGCTCTTCCAATCGTCGCACGGCAAGCGTTCGAAACTCTGCCCCGCGGAATCGCGACACCCACCGCGCCAAGCCGGTTTTTCTCCGAGCCTCACCCAAGCTGGACCACCGCACTGGAGCAGGCGTGGATCGCGCGCTATCGACACTGATGCGCATCGCCATTGTTCTATTGCTGGGCGTTTCACTGTTGCCGACATTGGCAGGACTGGCCGCGGCGCTGGTACTGGGTTTCGATGCGGCGGCGCTGGCGCGCGTGCTGGCAACGCCTGGCATTGGAACGTCGATTGGCACTTCCCTTTTCACCGGTATCGCGGCGACCGGTCTATCGCTTGCGCTCGCGCATCTGGCCGTGGCGGCGGCAGTGAGCGGCGGCTGGCGCGACAAACTCAATGCGGCGACGTTGCCGCTGCTGGCACTGCCGCATCTGGCGATCGGTATTGGTCTGGCACTGGTGATCGCGCCGTCGGGCCTGCTGCTACGTTTGCTCTCTCCGTGGGCCACGGGGCTTGAGTTGCCGCCGGACTGGCACCTGGTCCGCGACCCGGCGGGGTTGTCGCTGATTCTCGGCTTGGTGATCAAGGAAACGTGTTTCCTGATCATGGCACTCATGGCGGCGCTGTCCCAAGTGCCGGTTTCACGCCTGCAGCAGACCGGTGCCGCGTTGGGTTATGGCCCGTTGAAAGCGTGGCTGTGCACGATCGCACCGCTCGCACAAACTCAGATCAGACTGCCCCTCGCTGCGGTGCTGGTGTTCGGCATCACCAACGTGGAGCTGGCGATCACGCTTGGACCGGGGCTTCCACCGACGTTTGCCGTCGTGCTGTGGCAGTGGTTCACGGATCCTGATCCGACGCTGCAAGCGCAAGCCTACGCCGGATCGCTGTTGCTCATCGCTCTGGTCGCAGGCACGCTCGGACTTGGTGCTGCGAGCGCACGTCTTGGTCAACGCGCTCTTCAGGTGTTTGCGCGCAGTGGCAAACGGCGCGCGGACGACAGTGGAATTCGTCGCGCCGGCGTCACGGCGCTTGCCAGTCTGTGGGTGCTTGGTGGCTTGTCGTTCATCGCCATCGCCCTACGCGCCGCCGGCGGCTTGTGGCGTTTTCCGGCCGTGCTGCCAACCAGCACCGCCAGCGGACTGTGGCAGGATCTCGCCCCTTCGGTCGGCAGCGTAACCGGGACGACACTTGTTCTTGGCTTGCTCACCGCCGTGATTGGCGTTGCGCTGGTGCTGCCGGCAGCGGAACAGGTACGCGCGAGGCCGCGTACGCGACGACACGTCGGGATCTGGCTGTTCATTCCGTTGGTCCTGCCGCAAATGACGTTTTTATTCGGCGTGCAAATTTTGTTGACGCGATGGCATCTGGACGGACAATTCGTCGCGGTGGTCTGGGCCCATCTTGTTTTCGCGCTGCCCTATCTGTGGGGCGTGCTGGCACCCGCGCGCGCCGCGCTTGATCCGAAACTGCAGCAGGTTGCGTACTCGCTTGGCAGCAAGCCGTTTGCGGTATGGCGACGCGTAACCCTGCCGCTGCTCGCTCGGTCCACTCTGCTCGCGCTGGCGCTGGGCTTTTCGGTGAGTGTTGCGCTCTACTTGCCGACCCTTTTCGCCGGCGCAGGACGCGTCACGACCGCCGCAACCGAAGCGGCGGCAGCAGCTGGCTCGGGCAGTCTGCGAGTGGCGGCGCTGCATGCGATACTACTGTGCATCGCGCCACTGACCGCGTTTGCGGCCGCGTTTTTTGGTGGCGCATGGCTCTATCGCCACCGTCAGGGTGTCCCTAAATGAATGCGCTACACGTTGACCAGGTGAGCATTGTCACCACCGAACGCAAGCTGTTCGAGCCAGTGTCTTTTTCCGTCGAGCCGGGCGCGATCATCAGCGTCGTGGGTGCCAGCGGCTCGGGCAAATCCAGTTTGCTTGCCTATGCCTGCGGCTTTCTCGACCCGTCGTTGGACGCCACTGGCGAGGTGCGTGTCGGCGACGACACCGTCACACACTTGCCACCACAACAACGTCGCTTAGGCTTGCTGTTCCAGGAGAGCCTGTTGTTTCCGCACTTGAGCGTCGCGGGAAATTTGGCGTTTGGCCTGGCGCCGGGCGGCTCACGGGCCGAACGTTCGCGCCAGGTAAGCGCGGCGTTGTCATCGGTGGATCTCGAGGGATTCGACGACCGCGATCCGGCGTCGCTGTCGGGCGGGCAAAAAGCGCGCGTGGCGTTGCTGCGCGTACTGCTCAGTGAGCCCAGAGCGTTGTTGCTCGACGAACCGTTTGGCGCACTGGATGACACCACGCGCGAACGCGTGCGCACGCTGGTGTTTGCCGAGGCCCGGCAGCGCGGTTTGCCCACGCTGCTGGTCACTCACGATGAACAGGACGTCGCTGCCGCAGGCGGTCCGCGGGTCGAATTGGGAGAAGCTTGATGCTCGACACACGCGTTCGACCCTGGCTCAATCCCATGCTCAACGGTTTGGGCAAGCGGCTGGCCGCGCTCGGCATTAGCGCCAATGCACTGACAGCGTTGGGCCTGCTGGTGGGCCTTTGCGCCGCAGCGGCGATCACGCTTGCGCAGTTCAAACTCGCGTTTGCGTTGATTGTGATCAATCGGCTGCTCGACGGTCTGGACGGCGCGGTCGCGCGCGCCTCGGCGATCACCGATCGCGGCGGCTATTTCGATATTGTCGCCGACTACGTGTTTTACGCAGCGGTCCCGTTGGCCTTCGGTATGGTGGACCCAATCAACAACGCGCTGCCGGCGGCCACGCTGCTCGGCAGTTTTTGCCTGACCGCCAGCAGCTTTATGGCGTTCGCCGCCATTGCAGCGCGCCGCGGCCTCGAAACCGAAGCGCACGGCAAGAAGTCGTTTTTCTATTCAACGGGTCTGGTGGAAGGCACTGAAACGGTAGTGTTTTTCCTGCTAATGGCCGCGCTGCCGCAGTGGTTTGCTGAACTGGCGTGGGTGTTTTCCGCGCTCTGTGCGCTGACGGTCGTCCAGCGCTCGGCGCTCGCGATACGCGTATTCAAATAGATGAAATAAGCCGCCACCGGCAACGGTCTTGTTAGACAGTGACGCCTCGGAGATCTGCTTTGCGCTCAAATAACGTTCGATGGATTTTGCTGCTACTGGTCGCCGCGGCCATCGTTAGCTTTTTCGTCTTCGACCTGCAGCAATATTTGTCATTTACCGCGTTGAAAGAACAGCGTGATGCGCTGGCAGGGTATGCGCGCGAACATCCGTTAATCGCGATCGGTTCGTATTTTGCCGCATACGTTCTGGTCGCCGGTTTGTCGCTGCCCGGCGCCACCATCATGACGCTTGCCGGGGGCGCTATCTTCGGGCTGCTGATTGGCACGGTGGTCGTTTCGTTTGCCAGCTCCATCGGCGCCACCTGCGCGTTCCTGGCTGCCCGATTCGTATTCAAAGACGGCGTGGAGAAGCGTTTTGGCGACCGGCTCAAGCCGATCAACGAGGGCATTTCGCGCGACGGACCGTTTTACCTCCTGGCATTGCGACTGGTCCCCGTTATTCCGTTCTTCGTGATCAACCTGGTAGCAGGCCTGACATCACTCAAAACCCGTACTTTCTACTGGGTCAGCCAACTGGGCATGCTGCCCGCGACCGCGGTGTTCGTAAACGCCGGCACCCAACTTGGTGAGTTGTCGTCGCCAAGTGACATACTCTCCCCTTCCTTGATCGGCGCGTTCGCGTTATTGGCCGTGTTGCCCGTAATCACCCGCACCGTTCTCCAGGCAATCAAGGTGCGACGCGTGACCAAAAATTTTGTTAAGCCCAAGCGCTTCGACTACAACCTGATTGTCGTGGGCGGCGGTTCGGCTGGCTTGGTGACCGCGTACATTGCGGCCGCAATTAAGGCCAAAGTGGCGCTGATCGAACGCGACAAAATGGGCGGCGAATGCTTGAACACCGGCTGCGTCCCCAGCAAGGCCTTGATTCATTCGGGTCGCTTGTTGGCGCAGGCGCGCGACAGTCAGGCGCTTGGCATTCGCAAGATGGACGCCGAGTTTGAATTTGCCGACGTGATGCAGCGCGTCCACGACGTCATCGCCAGCATCGCGCCACACGATTCGGTGGAGCGCTATGAAGGCCTCGGCGTCAATTGCATCCGCGGCACCGCCAAAGTGGTGTCGCCGTGGGAAGTGGAAGTGGACGGTCGACGTTTGTCGGCACGCGCACTGGTCATCGCCACCGGGTCACGGCCGGTCGTGCCCCCGATCCCCGGGCTGAGCGACATCGAGTTCGTGACCAGCGACGATTTATGGTCGATGACCGAACAGCCAAAGAAAATGGTCGTGCTCGGCGGCGGCCCCATCGGCTGCGAGCTGACCCAGGCCTTCCGCCGCCTCGGTACCGATATCACCATTGTCGAGATGGGCTCTCAACTGCTTGGCCGCGAAGATGAAGACGCGTCGGAACACGTGCTGCGCGCTTTGCGCGACGGCGACGGCGTTGATGTCGCGCTGAACACCAAGGCAACGCATTGTGAAGGCGAAGGACGATCGGGGACGCTCGTGTGCGAGCGCGATGGTCAGGAGGTGCGCTACGACTTCGATTGTCTCCTGCTGGCTTTGGGTCGGCGCGCCAACGTCGACAGCGCGGATCTGCGCTCGATCGGCGTGGAAGTGTCGGATCGAGGCGTCGTGAAAGTCGATCCACTTTTGCGCACCAATTTTCCAAGCATCTCCGTGTGTGGAGATTTGGCCGGGCCCTATCAATTTACTCACGTCGCGGCACACCAGGCCTGGTACGCGGCCGTCAATTCGCTGTTGCGTCCGTTTTGGTCGTTTCGCACTGACTACCGCGTCATTCCCTGGTGTACGTTCACCGATCCGGAAGTCGCACGAGTGGGCTTATCCGAAGGGCAAGCCGCTGACGACGGTATTGCCGTCGACGTAACGCGCTATGACATTGGCGAGTTGGATCGGGCCATTACAGATGGACACGCGCGCGGCTTTGTCAAAGTCCTCACAGCGCCGGGCTCCGACAAAATACTTGGCGCGACTATCGTCGGTGCGCACGCCGGCGAGCTGATCGCCGAATTTGTTTTGGCCATGAAACACGGCCTGGGCTTGAACAAACTGCTCGGTACCATTCATATTTACCCGACGATGATGGAAGCCAACAAGTACACGGCGGGCGCCTGGAAACGCGCCAATAAGCCCGAAGGTTTGCTGCGAATGGTTGAACGCTTTTTCCGCTGGCGGCGAGGGCGCGCCTGATGGTGAGCGCCTGGCTGCTGGAACACGAAGCGAGCGTACGGCTGGCGTTTTTCGTCAGCCTGTTCGTGCTGCTTGGGATCGCTCAATGGCGTTGGCCTCGTCGGCGCGATCCGATGCCAGCGAGTCGCTCGCTGACCAACCTCGCGCTGGTTGTGATTGATACGCTCGCGCTGCGGCTGCTGCTGCCGCTGCTTGCGTTTGATCTGGCAATCCAAATGCAACACGCCGACAGCGGAGTGCTCAACCAGTTGCCCACGGCTGCCGGTCTGCTGGTGGGGCTACTGATTCTCGACCTGTCGATCTACTGGCAACATCGCCTGTTTCACGTCGTACCTTTTTTGTGGCGCCTGCACCGGGTGCACCACGCCGACGTCACCCTCGACGTCACCACTGCCGTACGTTTTCACCCGTTTGAAATTGTGCTGTCGATGGTCATTAAGCTTGGCGTCATTGCCGCGCTGGGCGTGCCGCCCCTGGCGGTGCTCGTGTTCGAAATCCTGCTCAATGCCGGCGCGCTGTTTACTCACTCGAATCTCGGCTTGCGCGGCACGCTGGACAAGCGTTTGCGCTGGCTGCTCGTCACGCCCGACATGCATCGTATTCACCACTCCGTGCATGAAGACGAGTCGAATCAGAACTTCGGGTTTCATTTAACGCTGTGGGATCGCCTGTTTGGCAGTTACCGTGACGAACCGCGAGACGGCCACACGACAATGCAAATTGGCCTGACACAGTTTCGCGACGAACGCAGCCAAACGCTGTGGGGATTGCTCAGCAATCCATTCAGAACTGGACGATAGCCCCGCCGTCGACGTTAAAGCCCACGCCCGACACAAAGCGCGCTTCCTCCGACAGCAAATACATGGCGGCGCTGGCAACTTCTTCGGGCTGACCAAGGCGGCCGGCTGGCGCTTTTGTTTCCCAGTACTGAAGAAAATCCGGATCGTCCATAAACGGCTCGGACATCTTCGTCCAGATCGCGCCGGGCTGCAGGTAGTTGACGGTGATGCCGTGCTTGCCCAGATCGACCGCCATGCCCTTGCTTAAGCCCGCCACTGCGTGTTTGGACGCGCCGTAAATGGCCAGGGCCGGGCCGCCCAGGTCCGACATGATGGA
>JBGCFP010000134.1:0-17206 GCA_045107005.1 Gammaproteobacteria bacterium | reverse complement strand
CGACCCCCCGCGCCCGCAGACCGGACGTCCCACCCATCGCAGCAGGCACATGCTCACTCGCATCATCCTGAGCATCCTTGAATTCCCGGTCAGCTCAAATAAACAAGTGCCTAGATAAATTTGGCGCGTTACAGAGTGGGGAGGCGTATCAATTGGCCTGACTATCATACGACAGATTTGACGTTGAGGAGCCGCGTGGTGAATTGCTGCGGTCGAAAATGTTATGTGGTTCTGACCGGCACCCAAAATCTCAGATTCGCATCCTGCCGGGCGCGCCAAATTCAAAAAAGACCACCTTCCGAGGTGGCCCCTTATTAATTTCCCGGGCTTGACGCAGATTGTTACGACGGCGGTTCGACAAATAGCGAGAGCAATTTTGGCGGCGGCGCCTCGCTGCAGGGGCGTAGCCCCGAAGATCAGCCGTGGGCAACTCTTGGTGCCGGTCCAGGGCTTTGCCCAAAGTTATATCGTTATGACTGGCAACTGGATTCTTTAGGGTAAGCAAACCGACTACGGATGCCGGATTGAGGGACATGCGCCGATCACTCACGATCAGGGGCCCAAAGAAAACCCCCGCCAGCGAAGCCGACGGGGGTTATTCAATTTAAGAGCCTGACAGTGACCTACTTTCACATTGAGAAACCCCACACTATCATCGGCGCTAAGCGTTTTCACTTGCGAGTTCGGAAAGGGATCGGGTGATTCCCGCTTGCTATTGCCGCGAGGCAAACCGGTTGCTCGAACCCGTCCGAAAACGAGTCCATCGAAAATGTTTTGACGTCACCTGAGTTGGCACATTTAGAACCAGTCAGAGTTTTAGTGTCATGCGTTCGAAGACATCTGACAGCCCGTCAACAGTCGAAATTTCTTCGGTGTTAGTCTGTTACTTCACAAGACAAAACCACCTGAGCGTTGCCATAAGAAGGCGTCCGAAAATCCGTCAGGGTCGCCTTAACAAGATTGAGCTCTTGTTCTCGCAGCTTGCCAATATTCCCTGAATCGAAAGTGCACACTACATCGTAAGCTGGCCGATTCATTTTCAATTGTCGCTTTGCCTCAAACTCCTGCATTCCGCGCAATCGGTTAGCTCGCTCCCACATCACTGCATTCCACGATGCGACACTTACTTCCTTCGCAACAAGTTTCCCGCCCGAAAACTGTATGTCTTTCGGTGTGAATCCCAGCTGTCTCCCCCCAGCCAAACTCTGCATTGCCTTGATTCGTTCGCACTCGAACAAATCCGCAACATTCTCCACACGGCCATCCCACTGAGCCGACTCGCATGATATTGATTTTTTCGTGTCCTGCGGAGACTGGCCGCGAGCACCGGTTGAAGCAGATTGTCTGGTCGAGGCAGATCGAGTAGGCGCTCTCTCAGGGGAAGAATCGCGTGGTTGAGTTGATACACCTGGTTGTTCCCCACCACTATCGGAAGTCTTATCGTTAGCTGCAACGATCTGTCGTTCCATAGGCAGTGTTGTATTGCGATGTTCTTCCATCGCCTCCATGAGACCAGGGACCTCAGAAGCGAGACGTTCCGGAATCAAAGAGCTTTCAATTTGTTCGAAGACATCCTCATTAGAAAGGTCATCCAGCGGTTTCGAAAACTCGAACATCAACACTGATTGAAGCAGCTGCGTGCTACGGTTGTTCATTTTTACCACTTCACTCGGGATCTCAGAGGCTATTTGGAATTTCACGCCAGTTTTCGATACACCTATAAAATAAACATGCAATCGATCACCGACTCGGAGTTTCCTCGCATTGATATCGTCCGCGAGTAAAGACACAGAACGGTTCGTGCCGTCGGCAATCAGCTGCGGTGTCATTTTGATCTTCAAACCGGATATCAATAGATCATCCGATCTGACAACAAATACAGTACCGACACGCTTCACTCTTCCAACGAGGGTGCGTTTGGTGACTTGATACCGTGATTTAAGAGCGGCGGTCAATTCTTTCTTGGTAACTGCATGTGCCGATTCGAGCGCGAAAAGCAGGCTGAGCGCCACCAAACAGAACGTCGCATTTTTCATGACTAATCGCATTCCTATTTTCCTGTGATGTTGAGCACTAAAAGTAAGCCTCGTCAGCCGAGCCGCGCTGACAATGAAAGCAAGCACCACGAACAAATTTGAGGGTGACTACTTGTAAACAAAGTGAATCGAGTCGCGTTCCAAATCATCTAAGCATTCACGCCAGAGTCCATTGGCGTTGTAATTACCCCCCCCTTTCTTAAACACACCCATTAGCAGAGGCGACTAAAGACAGGGAAATTATTGGCACCCGTCGAGAGGCCGATGCATGAGCACAGTTCGCTCAGTCTCCGGGCAACACATTGGTTCCGCGACCTATGAAGGCACCATCAACCAAATAACTCGAGCTGTTCAGAACAAAAGACGAAAAGTAGGCCGTGGCGCCCGTTGCTGAAGCGCAAGACTGCGGCTCACCAAGCGCGACAATATCAGCAAGAGACTCGATGAAATTACTCGCAAGCGGAAAGTAGACCCCGGGCGCTCCGTTAAACTGCGGAGCGGGAAGGGTGTTAAAGCCACCGGCATCCAGCTCGAATTCGCAGACCTCAGGCAAGCCGGCAAAGCGAATTCTCAGTGACTCCAATGGTTCACCTTGCGAACCATAGACGCTGATGGTCAGTCCATCCAGGTCTCCGAGCAGAACTTGCTCGATAACGGTATGCTGCGGCGGGCAGGCTGGGCACGGTGCGACCCCTTCCACCAGAACGCCGTCAGCTGGAACACCCGCGTTGCCCTCAACGAAAGTTATCCAGCCTGCGTTCTCGGATGGCGGATCAACAGGAACGAAGCTCGGATAAACTTCAGCGCCAGCACCCAGGTAGATTCCGTCAATAGAGCCACCCGCACCCGAATCGTAATCAATTTGCGAAAAGAAGGCGTTGTCGGCGGTCGCCGCACCACAGTCAATTGGATTGGATTGACGCAGGTCTGCTGCAATTTGCTCCAGCCTGGATCTGCTATAAGACATCGATTCGCCGGATACCCCATTTATGATCGGTGCAGGATTTCGATCCTGGTCCGACCCAAATGGGCTATGCCGACATGATACGGTCGAGTCAATAAATCGCACGGTAAAGGAATACGATCGGGCATTTGGTACGTATTGGGTCATCGTGATCCCATCATTGTCCGGGCCCAGATAGAAGGGTTGATCCAGGAAAGCGACGCCACCATTGAACACCGAAATTCCGTCCCCGGGTGTACCCGGGTCCCCTTCTGCCAGGACCGCCCACCCTGATTCAGAAGCGACTGAAACGGTGGGTATTGCGCACTCGACATTCGACTGCGCCGAAGGGCGACCGAGACCGTCGATCGCCAGTATCGAGAAGCAGTAGGTCTGATTCGTCGTGAGGCCATCAACGTTGAAGGCTGTATCAGTGGTGACGGCGACTGGCAGTGGGTTGGCGTTGCTGGTGACGTCATACACCGTGAACTCAGTGTCGCTGCCACTGGAGAACGTCCACTCGAGTGCGATGCTGGTCGCCGAATCTGGCGTCGCAGGCGCGAGTATTGGCGCGGCAATCTGCGGCTGAGCGGAATCGGACAACGTCGTTTCACAGACGAATTCGTCATTCGAAGGCAACGCCGATTCATTACCAGCGCCGTCAACTGCTGTAACGTAGTAGCAGTAACGCGTGTCGCCAAGTAGCCATAAGTCTGTGAGTTGAGTCGCTACCGGTTCGTCGATGGGTGCCGGCTGCGGCGTCAAATCGCTGCTGTTGAATCGCCACGCCCGATAGAAGGCAACGGCAACGTTATCAGTCGCTTCAGACCACGTGACGGTTAGCCCGCCGGGCGCGGACGGTGCGAGAATCGTTAGGCCGGCCACGTCTCCCGGTGGCTCTGAATCGGTACCGTTATCCGATGATGCCGGTGAGCAGGGGAAAGGCGTATCCGAGAAGAGCGTCAAATCTGCACCGATAAACTCGACCGAGTAGTCCCAGAAGTAGAGCTCGAGCTCCCCAGCCACCGAGAACCTCAGGCCGGCGTTGGTATACAGCGAGATTTCGCACTCCGCCCCGGGGTCGAAGACCAGATTCGCGTTGCCGAATCCGCCCACCGAAAGAACTGGTCCGGTCACGCCTAGCACCAACGCAGAGGTGTTGGCCCCAGGCGCTACATCGAGAAACGCGGCGCCAACAACAGTGTCAAGAAAATTCAGCGGCGTAAACTCGGTTTGTCCGCCACTAAATAGCGGCGTTAGTCCAACGTCGCGGTGCCACTGAATGCCGGTTTGCAAGTCGTTCAATGAGACCTCCAGCCCTGACTCGGCGGCAAATTCAAAACCCGCCTGAATGCCGACCACCGGCTGTACCTGGAACACAATAGGTACTGCCGTTTCGACGGTCGATACGTAGCGGAATGTCGGCCCGACCGGAATGTTCTCGTCAAACCCCAAGCCCTGGATGACCTCGCCCTGGACCCGCAGCGCGACGGACGCAGAAATGTTGGTGTCGGCGTAGAGTCGCCAGGCTTTGATCGAAGGAAGAAATAAACCAGTGTCTTCGATATCGAAAACGGCCTGGTACGTGGGCTCGATACCGGCACTACCAACCAGCGATACCTTGTCATTGCCTTGACTGTACAAGACGATTTCGTCCTCACCCGAGAATTCGAGCGCTATGCCGCCGGCTACGTCGCGACTGGCGACCGAGGAGATGCGTCCGGGGTTCGAACGCTCGGCCGACCCTGATCGCTGCACAGTACCGTCAAGTTGGGGACGGGCAACCACGGTTCCCGACCTCACGATCTCAACCAATGTCGCGTTGCGAGTGGCAACCAAGGTGTTGCCGCCGGCGCCCTGAGTCACGCTAAGTACTCGACGTCCAAAGTAGATCGGTGAACTCGCAGTGCCGTTAGAAACCAGAACGTTACCCACTGCCAGCCCCGACAAATCGGCACCGGCAATAAATTCGAGTCGGTCCTGATCCGGATCGAAGTCGAGAATACTGTCGATCTGATCGCTGGTGAGGGCTACCACACCGGGCTGCAGCTCAACCGGTGCACTTGACGCAATGGTCGACAGCACGGTGCGGTCTTTGGTCATTTCAACGGTGCAGCTCGTCGCATTGGTGGTGTCACAATTCAGCCACTCCACGAACGTCTGCCCGGCATCGGCGGTGGCATTGACAGTGATAGAAGTTCCAATATTGAAAGTCGCGAGACATTCGCCGGGTCTCGCACTGCAGTCCAGCGCCATTCCACTATCGAGCGTATACGTTCCATCTCCAATGGTACTGACGCGGAGTGTGACTCGTTGAGGTTCGACGATAACCGTTCGCAGACTTTGCGATTGGTTACCCGCTACATCCGTTGCCGTGTATGTGATCGTGTAAGAGCCTGGAGTCTTGGTATCTACGGCGCCGTCAATGACAACGGGGACCGTACCGTCGGAATTGTCCTGCGCACTCGCGCCTGACTCGCGATAAGCCGCCGCAAAGGCCACGTTAATCGTAGCGTTACCATTGAGCGTAATGACCGGCGCCGTCGTGTCCGCCGGAGGAGGCGGTGCCGGTGTGGAGCCGCCGCCGGAGGACCCTCCGCAACCGGCCAGGGCCAAAACACCAACCACGATCAATATACGCACACCATTCTCCCAGACTCGATTCGTTGAACGAATATCTTTGCAATTATTCGATTAGACAGCGCGCACGAATTTTCCAATATGTGACCACCCGTGCTCTGAGGATGGGCACTCGCCAATTTCGAGGCATTCCGGTTCATTCTTGATTTTCTAATGAAGCGGAAAATAAATATTTGGAAGAACTCGTGCCCTACTAATGTGCTTTTTCTTCGATTAAATTCGCACCGCGTTCCCGCCGCCAGCTGACATTCATCTTTTTGTTGTTCGTAAGTAATAGCGCAAGTAGCAGCGGACTTCAACACACGGTTTTTAGTTTGGAATGCGTCGCAAACACTACTGCCTTGTTGGACCAAATCCAACGCGTGGCGCCATCGTGTCTTTGGTGAACCGATCCAATCGTCTTTTTGCTTCTCACTCTGGACGTTTCGCTTTCTCTAACCTATCGTTTGCCTACATCGAGATTTTTCGGCGCCAATAACAAGTAATGAAGTATCTCGACGATGAGGGGCTGCAAGGTATACAAAATTTCCACGCGTGTTATCTGAGCGTAAGTGCGAAAGCTCTGCGTCTGAGACACTGTTTAAGTTGAGATATCTTGTTCAGTCATATCTGCCGGGAGGATAAATGGCTCTTTACGCATTCGACGGCACGTGGAATGATTCAAGCGTTTCCGAGTCGGAGCGCGATTTGACGAACGACACGAACGTCCATCGATTCCGCAATCTGTACCAGGATGATGTGAGCTATGTGGACGGCGTCGGCACCCGATTTGGCACTATTGGCCGGGTTATTGGCGGCCTCACCGGCGCTGGAGCGCAGCGCAGGATCGAGGAACAATTCCAAGCGCTTGAAAGCCGATTTGCGAACGGAGACACGACCGTCGACGTTGTCGGTTACAGCCGCGGCGCGGCTATCGCGAGAATGTTCGTCCACCAACTAGGCGCGCGCTTCCAGAACTTGAAGATAAACGGTGCAAAACTGCAGGCGCCGCCAACCGTGCGGTTTTTGGGCCTGTTTGATACCGTGGCGTCGTTCGGCGTTCCATGGTCAGACAACGAAGGTGAATTCAAAAAGGCGATCCCTGATTTCGTTGAGCGAACATACCACGCTATGGCGATTGGTGAGACGCGTGAAGCGTTCGGCATTGAGCGCTGTGTAGGTGATCGTCGACGTATTACCGAAGTTTGGTTTCGGGGCGGGCACGGCGACGTCGGCGGCAATGCCACAATTCGCGAGAGAGGGCTTGTAAAGTCCAATCGCGCCCGGTCCGACGTCCCGTTGAATTGGTTGGTATCAAAAGCGCTCGGTTGCGGCCTACCACTTCGAAAGCAAACGGACGCCGCGACCAAAGACGCCAAGGCAGAACTCGCACCGATTGTTACGAAGACAGAGCCGATCAGCATTGGGAAAGCCGGAACCCTATCACGCAGGATACACGCGGGCGATCTGGTTCATTACTCTGTTGAAGACACAATGCTGACATGCAGTATCGATGGCCGCGAACTACGGAGGATTGACGTCATTACGAGAATCGAAGACCTCCAAATGGAAGAAATGGCCGAGGCGCATGACTGGATTCCTCCAGCAAGCACGCTGCTTGAGGCAGACAATTTAGCGATGGATTCGTCCGTTCTGACCACAGAACGACTTAGCATGCGCAGGTACCCTTTCGATACACCTCCCGCCAGAACGTGGCGCGCTTGGCGCGAGATATGGGGGCTGTCTGACACAGAATTTGATATCGAAGACTCTGGCGATTTCTGGTCGCCTAACGACGCAGACAAGGCGCTGGCGTGGGATCTTTTGGTCGAACTTCAATCCCGAATCGCCGTGCAGGCTTTGCAGGATGACGAGGGCACGGACAAAGCGGCTTTGGAGAGCCTCGTGAGCTTGTTCGGTTTTGCCAGAGAAAGCATGAAGCGCCATGGCGTGAATTGCAGCAACACCAGCGCTTTGCTCCTGGCGTTTCTTAATCATCGAATCAGACCCGTCACATCTAAGTGGCACTTGGAGTCCGTCAAGAACAATTGGGCGGACAACCAGTCCAAATCAAACTCTGAATTCAGGGACGAACTTCGAAGCCTGCAAAGCGATCTAGCCTTGTTGGTTAACGCGCTCGGGCAGATCGCTGGTACGACGCTCGGCGCTACAACTGGGCGTAGATGCAAGAAGTAAGCAACTCAACACGATTGACCTTTGAGGCTGAGTAAGTGGATAGAGCAAGCGAAGTACGAACACCCGCGAGAATATACGTTCTTTGGCATCCCGATTTTTCTGACGGCCTGCGCATTGCGCGGCGTATCTACAACTGGTTTCGACTACCCTCAGGCGAGGGAATTCCCGTCTACTTTCGAAGCCCCTGCGTCGAGGAGCGCGATGACATCGACTGTCCGTCGGGGTGCGACCGGAACATTCTATTGCCCCTGATCGAAGCCAATATGGTCGCCTCTTTGTACTGGCGCCGTCAGATCGAAGAAATGACCAAGCGCTCGCAAAATGACGAAAAGCCTGAGTTCCACATGCTCCCTGTCGCACTGGACACAACCTCGTACCAGATGCCTCGCAGAGTCAGAAACTTGAACTACATTCGCCACATTGATGCGGAAAAGGGCGCTGAAGACGAGGCATTACTTTCGCGACTTACGTTTGCCATTAGTCAGGTGTTTTTGCGCGCGTTGTCGATTGACAGCGGACAAGCCAAATTGCCGCAGGATACCGTTACGCCAATCAAGATTTTTCTGAGTCACGCGAAAGCGGACGGCACGGACGTGCCGAAAGAGATAAAGAGCTATATTCAAACGGAGACGCAGTGCCACACTTTTTTCGATGAAAACGACATTAACTACGGACTTGAGTTTGGAGACGTCATTGACGATGCCATTGAATCGGAATCTGCGGGCCTTCTGATCATTCAAGGTGATCACTATGCCGATCGGCCATGGTGCCGACGTGAGGTTCGCGACTTTTTAAAACCCCACAGAATTGACGAAAACCGAGTCGAAGATGGCGGCGCTCACAGGTACTCTGTGATGCCAGCAGTAGTGGTGACCAATTTTGCGGGCGATAAGATTGCGCGAACCATTCCCGAGCTCGGACATGCTCCGTGCCTGCAATGGAAAGACGGCGGCGCGCGACGCGTTGTTGTGGCGATGCTGCGGGAGATACTCTTTTCAGGGTTCTACCGGTTGCTGGCCAAAGCCACTGCGGAAGCCAGCTCGATACACAGAGATGGTAGCGCGGGAGCGAATACCCCAATCAATCGATTTCTACTCAACCGTGCGCCGGATCCAGTGATGCTGGAGCTGGTTTTTCGCGACTCGAACGTCGATAGAAAAGACCGAACTGTCGTATTCCACCCTGGACACGGCCTGTCAAAAGTGGAGAAAGGCGGCTTACAAGTCATCTATCCCGACGTGGAATTTGCCGCGTTCGGGTCTGGATACCAAACAGGTGACTCAAGCGAACCGGAAAAGAAAGAATACCAGGGCAAAGTGTTGGCGGTATCAATTTCCAATTCCAAAGACATTTTGAAGGCTGGTATCGGCGACGATCACGCGGTGGAGTTACTTCGCGCCATACTTCGCCCGTTATTTAGAAAAGGTTTATCTCTGTTATATGGCGGCGCGCCACCGGGATGGAAAGAAGAGGAAAGGCCTTGGGATCACGGTGTGAACTTCACGAATACGTTTTTGGAGCACTTACTCGCTGAGAACTCGTTCGAAGAGGTTGATGTTACGGATCAGCCCAAGACGCTACCCGAATTGAAAAAGCCGCGTTTGTTCAATATCAGCGCATGGCCATACTCGGAACGATTGACGATTGAAGACGAGGCAAACTGGGTCAACGTATGTTCATTCATTAAGGTGCCCAGAGTACCTGGAAGTGGTATGGGTGGTGCAGTTGAGCCCGCTCCATTTGAAAACACAAGAGAATGGAGACTGTCGACGGCTTTGACGTTAACGGAAATGAGAAAAATGTCATGCCGCACAATTCAATGCGACATTCCGGATGCAGAAGGCTTTAAGTTCCAGCCACTGGCGCACTTGTTCATTGGAGGAAAGCTCAGCGGCTTTTCGAGCGGCATCCCGGGAGTATGGGAGGAAATATTGCACGCTTTCGATGCCGAACGTCCGGTTTTCGTTCTAGGCGCCTGTCGTGGTGCGGCGGGTCGGATTGCTCATTGGTTGGCCAATCCGCCAGCCAATAAACCAGCCGAATTGCACTACGACTACTTTCTTAAGTCCTCAAAGAACCCCATTCAGATGAGCGAGCTGGCCTCCGACATTGCAAAAGTGACCCCTGACGAGGCGCCGCAACGGCAGTTGGATCGGCTATGGGGGCACATTACCGCCACGTCGAGGCCTTCGCTCGCTCATCTGGAGAACACAGATCTTGACCTATTGTCGACGTCTAACCATTTCGCGAATATTTCGGCCATTACTCATAATGGTCTGAACGGCATCATCAGCACGTTAAGCAACAGTGATTAGGTGTCGAGCGTTTACTGACCTAAGAATTTTTCTTGAATTTTCGAAGTCTACTACTCGCGAGTCTCACAACGAATTTGAATGTCGACTTATGCTGCTCTTTCTCATACACCATACATTACAGTGTCTCCCGATAAACTCAGCTTAGTCTAATTCTAGAGCACGCGGGCGTTTTGGCCGCACGGAGTAAAATCGGCTTTGCGTAAACCAAATAGGAAATCACTAAACTTGGAGCGCTCGGCGCAAAGAGCTAAACTCTGAAGATGCTTACGTAGTAGCCTCGTTGTCAATTGAGTACTTGGCCAAGTCATTAAACGGAATTGCCTAGTTAATACAATGATAGATGAACGACCATTTGGGATTGAGGAGTTGCCAGGTACTCATAGTGGCGACCACGATCTTAGAGCAGCCTACGAAACGCAAGGTTGCGAATATGCGGCAACTACTTCAACAGTAACCTCAGTATGCGAGCAGATGTCGGCAATCGTCCTCGATTGGATCAACGCTTCTTCGGAAGCTATAGCCCAAGCCGATGGATTGAGCCCTTCCGAGATCCGGGCTAAGCAACTAAGCGATCTCGGAGTGCCTGACTTGCCCCATGCAGTTGGATTTGCCGGTCGCGCGCTTCAAAACGTTGATGACGTGTTGAGGGCTATTAGTGGGGGACAAATACGAGAATCCCTTTTTCATTTTGACTCTTTTCTCCGGAAGCGATTTATTCATGACGTTGTGGACTCACCAGACGTTGTATTCGATACAATTTTGTCAAAACTGAACTCGAGTAACAGGGGGCACTGGATCAGGAAAATTCGCAATCGATTTCGACCTGAGGCGTCAGATCCGAGACGCCATGAAACCCATACTACCGCTACAACCTATAAAGAAACGTTCACTCTCGAGACCTCACCTTTTCGCGACCTAGCGTCCAGTAACGTTGATTACAAACGGCCAGCCACTCAGATAGAAAACCTAGAAGACGAATATCTCGAGGGACTGTGTAACCATTTGATCGGTGTTTCAGGGAGCCGGGCTACGCACATTTCCCGGCTTGGTGAGGTAATTAGAAATGTCAGCGATTTGGTTGGCGAACGGCACCCCTACGCTTGGTCACGTGCGCGCAAGGCAGAGCTCTATGTGCAGCTCAGTCGGGGCGAGAAGAAATTCGTCAACCCAATAAATGATGATTGGGCACCATATATCCGCGGCGACTATGCGAACATGCTGGACGAAAGCAATAGCTGGGTACGGGAAGCTCGCGAAGCCGGACTTCCGCTTCGATCAGGACCGTCAGGTACAGCGCATCGGTTGCTATTTGCATCGACTCAGTTGGGGATGAACCCAATTGACGTCAGGTTCTCGCTGGCGGCCTATCTAGTGCCGATATTTGCACACAGTTGTCATGAGATACTGACAGCATGCAATGGAGTATCGGGCTGCACTTATTCTGCGGATGACTACGCTCGTGCCGTAGTGTCCAAAGACTTGGTCTTCCGTTTGTTCTCTGTCGATATCCCAAATGACTACCACAAATAGCAAAAAGTTTTGCGTGGACGGGGGGTTCCTTGTTGGCGCCGAGACCGACTACGTTCGGATGGGTAGACCGAGCGATAGTCAGATTGCGCAAAATACAGATATTATTGGATGCAGCACGCTGATTTGCTCCGTTTGCGAGAAACTCGTTTTGAGCGAGCCAAGTCTCATGCCAAAAAAGGCAGCCAAACTTCCAATTGTCTATGATGAGTGGATAAAGAAGGGGGGGCCACCGCGAGATCTTCTTGCCCGTCGAAAACAGACTGGGCGCCTTTACATGTGTTCATGTGCAGCTTGGTGGGAAACCAGCTACACGGCTACCCAGCCCCCTGGTGCTAAAGATCTACACGACGTTAGTTTCACATGGCACTGCTCGGGACACCAGAAGCTGACGAGCGCTAGTGCCGCCTCGCTATTGGCAGAAACAGAGACTCTTCTTTCAGCTCCTGCATCACAACTCCCGAATCCAACAGACAAGCTGCGTCGGCTATGGAATATTTCAGAGGAACAACTCCGAGTACAGCTCTGGGGGGTGCTTCGCAGGGTCCTGACCTGTAGCAACTCAAAAGCGCAGGAGTTGGCTCGTGCTCTTGCACTTGCCGAGCTTACGCCGACGAGGCTGGCCGCTGACATAGCGAATATAGCGCCAAATGACTACCGGTTGGCTATGAACGATCCAACCAGAGCCGGATGGAAGTTGAGCGACCGATTGAGCTCCACTATCGCGAATTGCGTGGAGGGTGGAACATTGGAGTGGTCGAGCATTCAATCTACTGCCATAGAGCTACTATCTAATACGCAGAGCAAGAAACTTATGGCGCTAGCTTTCCGAAAAGCGCCTGACCTCGCCTATGAACTAGCGATAGAGAGGATGACGTCGACGACTAGCGAACGCCACGTATTAGCGGACGAGACACTTCGGTGGTCGGTCATTCTCGACAAACTGCTAAACAGAAATATGAGTGTCATTCCTCATCATGCCGGGAAGTATCTTCAAGATAGGACATCGTCCAGCTCCGATAGACAGGCGGCACGATTGGGTGCCGCTCGTGCACTTGATCGAGTTTTGGAATTGTGGAAACCAAAAGAGTGTGACCCGGCGTATAACGCGCAGCTCTTGCAAGTTTTAGAAGTAATGCAGCCGCGTGCGGCATTCTCGCGCCTCCTGGTTGTTGCGGAAACCAGCACTGAGCCTACCGAGCGAAAAAACGCACTTCTCGCACTGTCTGCGTATTACCCAGCTCCGCCCCAAGGCCCAGATCCTGCGTTTGAGGACTTCGTCTTACTTGCTAGACAAGCGACCGCAGAGCCCAAACTGACACGATATGCAATTCGGATCTTAGTTCAAGTGGATCGCTTAGATTTCACGAACGATGATCAACTCATGGGTGTGATCCAAATGGAATCGCACTTGGCAGAGGTCGTAAAGGCGACGCTTGAGCGTGAGACGACCCGACGACCCACGGTAACGCTAACGCGCTTGTTCAATGCGTGCTTAGCCAATGATCCTCGCTACCCTGGAGATCGTCGCTTCCGGGAGGCTGTCCAGACGGCAGGCGGGAAGATTGACTACACAGCCCGGGAGGCTGGCCCCGTGGTGTATTGGGAGAACAAGAGTTTTAGGCTACGAGTTGCTAATAGCAATTTGCAGCTTTATTGGGGCCTTTCCTTCGACGTAGATAATGAGGAAGTTCTGGATGACATAGTCCTGAGCTTTCCACAGGCACCAGCATGATCGCCGACCTCGAAAGGGTCCTTCGGATAGAAACCCATGATGCTCAGTTGGAAAAAAATGGGTCAGAAATACGAATCTTCTTTGACTCTCTAGACGTATGGCGAGCACTACTTGGAATGCTCGATTACGTAGGGAATTCTCCCGGGGGAGGGTTGTCAGTCGAGAAGAAGATTGACTTTGAATCGCCGGGCGCATTGGTCGCAGCACTGTTGGGATCGGGTGCATTGGGTCCCTTTTCGCTTCTACCACCGCATCAAGCGGAATTGCTGCGGCTATTGGAAAGAAAAAGATCGGAGAATTTGCCAAGTAGCAAGCACCGAGAGGAGGAATTTCTCGCTGAACTTGATGTACTTAGGCACGGCGATCCAACCGACCTAAGAAATCTCAGTCATGAGCAAATCAGGGAGATAGTCAAAAGGGAATCGGATGACGCACCACGACTCTACAAA
Organism: Gammaproteobacteria bacterium; assembly: GCA_045107005.1. Lineage (GTDB taxonomy): Bacteria > Pseudomonadota > Gammaproteobacteria > Steroidobacterales > JBCCMA01 > JBCCMA01. The sequence goes on along the minus strand of JBGCFP010000134.1, from coordinate 3,386 downwards.
GCCGTTCAATGCGTTCGATTTCAGTGGTGGCAGAGACTCAAGATTTGGCACAAAGACGACCTGCTCGTCCTGCAGAGTGTTCCAACCCGAACAGCCGCTCTGACTGCGCGACCTGAGTTCCCCGCAATACTGAGCGTTATCAAGCGAAAACGTCCGTCCGGCCAGAAACAAACTACGAGATACAACGATTTTGCAGATGCGGTAGCGCTCGCTACGCTCCTTCAATTATGCGATGACGCCCGTGAGGGGAAATCCCATTTAATACCACGTTTTTTCGATTCGGTCGGCTGGTTCTCAGATGTCGCTTCGGAAGCGGGAATTTTGGAAAAATTGACAGTCTGCACCCGTAGTGATGAACGAGGGAATCGGACGATATCAACGCCCGTGTTAGTTCCTGCGGACTATTTTGTATTCAAGGCGAGTTTTCTTAAGAGGGCGGGGCCCAATGGCCGAAAAAACGCTGGCGAACCCTTAAGCGCGGAGGACATATATACAGCACTGCAAGAAATCATCGCCGGTGAACATGCCTCTAAGGATGGACTTGAGGCACTTCGACACGTATCTGTGGGTAATCAAACGCTTGAGGAAGTCATAGAGCAATTAAAGGCACTCGGTTTTCTACGGAATGTCTGGCTGGAGACAGCAGCCGATAAAGAAATTAAGGAGCTTACCGACAGGCTGCGTGAAACAAGCAGAGAGGCACTCGAAAAAGAATACCAAAAAGCACTTGGCGAGATCATAGTCTCCGCAAAGGATGCATTAGCGACTAATGCAGACGAGTACAGGCGCCTTACTCAAGCTTGGATTTGGGCTGAACAATCACTAGAGAGAATTAGTGACCTAAAGGAAGTGAGGCCGCGCGAGGTTACGCGCGATTACAAACTCATTTGTTTCGGATTCCACAAAGACGCCACAGAGCAGGTAGGCGAGATAATTTCGGACTTAACTAGCGACGAAGCCCGGGAAGCCAACGAATCACTACACGACTCAGTCGGCTTTCGAAAACTTGTAGAAGCTCTTTCAGAAGGATTGGGGGATCCGCTTGCAAATGAAATCAACACACAAGTAGCAGCTGCAACCATGTGGTGCGCCTCCTCACCTGCAGATGTTGTCCAACTGCTCCGACATAACTGGAACCAATTCAATCACGCCTCGCTAAAATTAGTCTTTGCGGCGGCGTGTTTTGACAGTCGAATGGAGCTTGATCTAGGTAAAAGAACCCTGGACAGTCTTTGCGAAGCCCACGCGCGGTCGTCGATTGAAATTCAGAGCCAAATGACCGACAACGTTAGTTTGATGTTGTTTGCTGAGCTCTCCATTGGCCTCGCCTACCTTCACTTTCACCTGTGGTCTGTAGAAAAAGGGCGATGGAACTGGCGCCAGCAAGAGTTCAGCAACAAACGTCCGCCCGATCATGCGCTTAATACGATTGAGACAGCTATAAGTTTTGCAAGCCAAGCCTGCGATGTGTTGGGCACTGAGAGCAGACCGGACAAATTGTGGCGCCAGTTGCTTCTCTACGCCCAAAATCAGCGTTTGTTTTATCTCCTTGAGCTTGGAAGTCATGATAGGTTTGATGAAATTGAATCTGCCGCGCCTCATTTGTTGGGAATGAACAATGATCCTGATTTAGTCATGTTTACGTATTACGACACCTTGGCCCGATATTTCCACTTTCGCTCTGTGTGGAGCGACACTAAGAGTGATTGGGAGTCGCTCCTAGACAGTGCGATTCGATACCAAGGTGATGCAGTGAAAGGGAGACCGAGCGATCGAGTTCACAGTCAATTCGAAGATTTATTACGTCTCACAAAAGCCAATAAATTCGATCGTCGACTAAGTTTGAGAATGAATGGAGCGATGCCTGATGGCGATACTGAGCAGTGACGACATTTTGTATCCACCGATAGAGCCCTATCAGAGCGGCTTTATTGACTCGGGTGATGGCCACCAGATTTACTTTGAGGTATCTGGCAACCCGTCCGGCCAGCCAGTGTTATTCGTTCACGGGGGCCCGGGAGGAGGTACAGGGCCTAATCACCGGCGTTTTTTTGACCCCGCGTTTTACAAGATTGTACTTTTCGATCAGCGAGGGTGTGGACGGAGTAAGCCACATGCATCGTTGGAAAAAAACACAACCGCCCACTTGATCAGTGATATCGAGAGAATACGAACCTCGCTCGGCGTGGTTGATTGGGTACTTTTTGGTGGATCTTGGGGAAGCACTCTGGCCCTCGCGTACACCCAAGCACACCCCGACGCGGTTTCGGCTCTAGTACTACGTGGTGTATTTTTGCTGCGGAAGCGAGAAATCGATTGGTTTTACCAAGAGGGTGCTAGCCGTTTTTTCCCAGAAGCCTGGAAAGATTTCTGTTCCGTCGTGCCTTTCGAAGGTCGGGCGAATATGATCTCGGCTTACAGCACCCTGCTGTCCTCAAAGTCAAGAGAAGCACGCGTTACTGCAGCTCAAGCGTGGAGCCGGTGGGAAAAACGAACGTCTTATTTGGAACAACGACCGGAAGAAATTGCAAAGGTAGATGATGAAGCTTACAGCCTTGCTTTCGCCAGAATAGAAAACCACTATTTTAGTAACAACGGGTTTTTCAGATATGAAAACCAGCTATTGGACGGGTTATCGATCATGAGACAAAAGCCAGGAATCATCGTTCAAGGTCGTTATGACATGGTTTGCCCACCAGAAACAGCATTCGAAGTTGCGAAACTTTGGGACGCCGCTGAGCTTCGTATGGTGAATGACTCGGGGCATTCGGCATTTGAAAATGGAATTGCTAAGGAGCTGATAAAGGCGACGGACGATTTTCGGAGAGTCTAGTAACAAGCTCCCTAATTTGATCGAGTGTCGGACCGAGAATCCTCAGTTAGAGAAAAATTCTCGCCAATTCTACTAAGTGTAGGCGTAAGGGGACTGTTAGAAATTCTGTGTCAATCCATTAATCTATGCGATAGAGGATTGAACCATGACAGAGAAATTCGATTTTGAGGCAGCCCTTAAGGCGCTGCAATCGGGCCAGTCGATCACCGGCAAGGATGGCGTTTTAGCACCGCTGGTCAAACAGTTAACCGAGGCGGCGCTTGAGGCCGAGCTCGATTCGCACCTTGCCGATGTAATCCCCCCGGAAATTAATCGCCGTTGTGAGTAGAATTTTCCACCAAGACGGAGATTCTACGAATGAAGAAAGACAGATTTACAGAAAGTACGATTGTTCAGGTGCTTAAAGTGACCACCTCCCTAAAAACTGGACCACGGTAAACTAGAAAATCCGGCCAATTTTCGTACCCTTTTCGGGCAGAGGAGAAGCAGGATGAAGAAGTCGAAATTTACGGAAGAGCAGATCGCGTTTGCGCTACGCCAGGCGCAGACAGGC
>JBGCFP010000133.1:0-14484 GCA_045107005.1 Gammaproteobacteria bacterium | reverse complement strand
TGGTCAGCGAGATGATGGACATCCCCGTGGTGCTCGAAAGAGCCCGGGCATACCTGCCAAACATGCCGGAACAGGCTTTTGTCAACATGGAGTGGCACTTCCGCGCGCATCACCTGACGCCGGTTCAGGTCGGTGAACTGGCGGCCGCCGCCGGCGTGGGTAGTGTCGTCATTACTCATCAGGCGCCAAAAATTGCGACCGAAGAGCACAAGAAAAAAATTCTGGATGGGGTAAGCAGTACCTTTGACGGAAAAATAGTGTTGGCGCGCGATCTTGATCGCTATTGAGACCGGGCGATAACGGTGGCAAAACCCGAAACATCCCGCGGACCCGGGAAGCGGCCGCCGCCACGTAACTTGTCGGTGATCCGAACGACCAGTGTGACGCCGCATATGCGGCGGGTCACTCTGGGCGGTCCACAGCTTGCCGACTTTCCCAACGATGCAGACGGCGGGTACGTCAAACTTCGGCTTGGTATGCAGGAAAATAGCGACAAGCCACTGGTGCGAACCTATACGGTCCGCCGTTTCGACGCCGAGGCCGGCGAGCTGGATATCGATTTTGTTGTACACGAGAGCGAAGGACCAGCGGCCAATTGGGCAGCGTCCTGCGTCCCTGGAGACGAGATTTTGGTCGGCGGACCCGGTCCACGAAAGTCTTTGGATGCGGATGCCGACTGGTTTCTACTGGTCGGCGATATGAGCGCCTTGCCCGCGATTAGCGTAAACCTCGAACGTCTGCGCAGGGACGCCGTCGGCTATGCGTTACTGGAAGTCATCCACGCGGATGACCGACAGAATATCGACGCCCCGCCTGGCGTTCACATTGACTGGATCGTCAACCCCACACCCGAAGAACGCAATCAGGTCTTGCTGGACGCCGTGGAAGCTGTGCCGTGGAAAGTGGGCCGTCCGCATGTCTGGGCGGCCAGCGAATTCAGTCAGTCGCTCGCCATCAGAGGGTTTCTGCGATCTTGCCACGGCGTGACCAGAGATCAGATGTATGTCAGCAGCTACTGGCAAATCGGTCAATCCGAGGACGGTCACAAGATATCGAAACGGAGAGCTGCATCGTAGCGCCACGAACGACGTTTCTAACCAGATAAAGAAAATGCCCAATCAATCAACCGGAGGCCAACCATGAACGCGGAACGATCGGCGTCGACCAAACACGGCTTAATACTTTTGCTGGCGGCTGTTATGCCCCCTATGGCCATCATCTCTTTGGTACCTGTTCTGCCACTTTTGATGCGCGAGTTCAACGGCGTTGAAGGCTTTCAGTTTCTGGTCCCCATCGCCATGACGATCCCGGCGCTGTGCGTGGCACTGTTTTCGCCTGTCGCCGGATGGATCTCAGACCGTGTTGGGCGGAAAAATCTTCTGGTTTTCGCGTTGCTGCTGTATGCCGCCATTGGCATTGTGCCCTTCTTCCTTACCGATCTTAAACAGATCATCGGCGCACGCATCGGTTTGGGTCTAACCGAGGCCGTCATCATGACGATCGCGACGGCACTGATCGGTGATTACTTCCTGGGCAAAGAACGGGAACGCTGGGTAGCAAGACAAATCGCAACGGTCAGCTTGAGCGCGATCGTGCTCATCGCCTTAGGCGGCATACTTGGCGACGCGCTGGGTTCCCGCGGCCCGTTCCTGTTGTATCTTCTGGCCATACCGGTTGCGCTGCTGGCTGCGATTGTGTTGTTCGAACCGACGCGCGTCGCACCACAGGCCTCGTCGACCAAAGCGAAACTCCCGCTGGGCCAAATCCTGCCCCTGCTGCTGACAACACTATTCATCGGGATCGTCTTCTACACGATCATCGTGAAGCTTGGGGAAGTCCTTGAGCTCAGCGCTAACGTCACGCCAGGCCAAATTGGGGCCATCGGTGCCGCTGCCAATATTGGTGTCGCTGTCGGCTCGACACTGTTCGGCCGGTTCAAGGGGGCGTCTGGCCCGATGCTGGTTCTGATCGGTCTGGCGCTGGCCGCCGTCGGTTATCTGGGTTCAGGTCTTTCCGGATCGCTTGCTGTGACGACCATATCGGTCGTTATCGCGTGTCTCGGATTCGGCATCTTGTTGCCAACGATGCTGACTTGGGTGCTACAAGTACTCCCGGAGAATGTTCGCGGCCGCGGAACCGGTCTGTGGACCGGCGTCTTCTTCTTCGGACAGTTCGCTGCGCCAATCATCGCGGCGGCATTGCTGGGCAAGCTTGGCAGCTTGCACAACGTGTTGTTGTTGGTTGCGGGATTGTGCGCTGTGGGCGTATTGATCGCGGCAGTCAAGCTCAAAGGCGCTCCAAGCCTGCTGACAAAATAGACAACAGAAAAAGAGGTCAGTGTGCGTTCAAAGGAATGCACCCTGACCCCTTTGTTTGACCCCTTTGTTCGTCAATTTCCTATTTTTCTCGCGGCGCGAACAAAACCTAAGCGCGCGGCCTTGGCATGAATGCCCGAGCGCATTCGCCGTATCATTGGTAGCGTTCGACAAGCGCAACGAGCGCCGTTATACGTATAAAATACTCAACTGAGGATCCAGGTGATGCCTTCAATCGAGTTTTACGACAATGACATGTCAGTCTGCGCGCAAAAAGTTCGACTGGTGCTGGCCACGAAAGGGCTCGACTACACACGCCACGCGCTCGATCTGCGTGCGGGCGATCAGTTCAAGCCCGAATATCGCAAGCTCAATCCCAAAGCCGTCGTGCCGACCATCGTTGATCAAGGCACACCTGTCATCGAATCGACGGTGATCATCGCTTATCTGGACGATGCCTATCCGGAGCCGTCGCTGAAACCAGCGGATCCGTTCCAGCGGGCCACCATGCTGCGATGGATGATTTTGCCGGACGCATCGTTACATGACGCTTGTGGCATAACCAGTTTTGCGCTGGCGTTTCGCCACCAGCTAGCGAAACTGCCACCCGCCGCTCTTGAGGCGCACTACGCAAAGATGCCAAGCCAGATGCGTCGCAAACTCATTCGGTCCGTGGTGGAACAGGGACTGGATGCACCCGATGTAGGGCCGGCGCTGCAGACCTACGTTGATTCAATTCAGGCAATGGCCGCAGCGCTGGCCGACGCACCGTGCGTTGCCGGCGATACGTGGTCGTTGGCTGACATCACGATGCTGCCCTATGTCCTGCGCCTTGACCATTTGGGACTCGACTGGTTCTGGTCCGATCTACCACAAGTTACGGACTGGTTTGCGCGCGCCAAACGTCGGCCCGAATTTTCGGCCATTGAGGAACACATCAATCCGCATTACCTGAAATTAATGGGCGGCACTACGCCAGAGCAACACGACAAAATTCGAGCCGCCATCACAGCGTAGACCGGAAACGACGAGCCGTGCCCTGCACCCGGCGATTTCTGTCATGCCGTCCGTCACGCCCACGCAATCGGAACCCTGCTTTTGCCAGCTGATCCACCGAACCGTCACCAACGGCCCACCATTAACCGCGCATCGAAACCCGGGGCCATTAAGGCGTCAACTACATTTTCGTGATAAACGGCCCGAACGATGGCTTGCGGCCCTTTGCATCCTCATCCACAACACGATTGCGCTGAAAGCCGAGCCCCGTTAGTGCGCTCTCGACGATGTCCCCGTCTTTGAGCCAGGCCCCGCCGTGCTGCCCCGCATTGCCAGGCGGTGAACCCGTGCTCAGCAAGTCACCCGGCATGAGCTTGATGCGCTCTGAGGCGTAGCTCATAAATTGTTGCGGCGAGAAAATCATGTCGTTGGTCGGCCAGTCCTGCATGGTCTTGCCGTTGACCTTCAACACGATCTGCACTTCGTCCCATTCAACAAATTGTTTGGGCACTATGAACGGACCGGTCGGAAAATGGTTCGGCTGGTTCTTGCTGATCCAGTCAAAACCAAACTTGACGTCCGCACGTCTGAATTCGTCCACCGTGCCAAGGTCATTGATGATGACGTAGCCTGCAATAAGATCGTCGGCCTTTTCCGGTGGCACATAGCGCTCGCTGCGAGCGACCACTACGCCAAGCTCCAACTCAAACTCCATGTGCTCGCCAATTAGTGGCAGCAGAATGTCATCGTTGGCGCCGCACAGCGCTGAATGCAAACCCGTCCAGAAAAACGGCATACCTTTTTCAGCACGTTTCTCCACTTCTGCGTAGTTGCGCTTGAAAAAGTCTTCGTCGCTTTCGCCAGGTTTTCGATTCTCCTGGTTGAATTTGTTGTTCGTCATCATCTCAGCGACGTGCTGTTTGTAGTTCGAGCCCGCGCCAAGCACGTTGGGGTGACTGAGCGGTGTCAGGCATTCGACATCGGCGAAGCGAATACCGCTCTCCCCGCCCTTTGCCGCCAGGTCGACTAACGTATCCAACGCCCGGTCCCAGTCGTCAAAAATAGCGTGCGTATCCGTGTATAAGTGGGACAGGTCAAAAACCGTCCCGTCTGGCTGCACCAGCCCGGGAAAGGACTTTTCACCGCCGGCAAGGCGATACGTGCCAATACCAAAGGTGCCATTCTTTAGCCCGGTGGCGGGATTGATGTCTTTCATTGTTCTAAATTCTCACTAGGTATTGGCTCAAGCAAAATACGGCTCATGACTTTGATCCAGCCACATATCCATTTCCTGTTCCTGAATAGGCACGATGCTCGGTTGTTGATCCGACGTGCACAGGTCCGTGTCCGAAAACGTTTCGAAGCGATACCCGCACGGCCCACGCCACAGATCAAACACGTGACTGCCTTTCGGATGTCGTCCAACGCCCCAGATCGATTCATACTGGCGCTGCAGCAACCAGCGATGGGACATGAACTGCGCTTCCGAATCCTGGACCTCGAATGACACGTGATGAAGATCGCTTTTGCCAAATCCGAACAAGGCAACGGTATGGTGATCGACCCATTCGTCACCACGGTCTATGCGGTAAAAACCGGCGACGTAGTTGTCCGGTTTGCCGGCGAAGAAAATGTCGCTCGGCAGCAGCCCCAGGACCTCGCGATACCACTTATCCGAAACGGACAGGTCGCGGATGAACAAACCAACATGACCCAGGCGCAGCAGTTGCGCAGGGCCGGGCCTCACAAAATTCTGTGACGCACCTTTACGCGGCTTGTCGTGTCCGTAGTTAACTTCAAGATGCGGATTCGCGGACTCATCCGGCGTGCGCTTATTGACACCGTGAATCAACGTAATGGTGTTGCCGTCCGGGTCGGTCAAATTGACGAATGTGCCACCAGATGGCCCCGTCATGGCTTGAGCGGGCGTCGCGCCGTGCTGTTCAACCGCGCGGGCAAGATCTTCCTCGCTATTGACCTCAAAAGCATAGCCGATCAGACGCGCCTGGTCTGACGGCTCCAAAATTGCGCTGTAAGTGTTCTCGCCCGAAATGCGCAGGTAGTGCTTGTCACCCACCTGCTCGGCCGGATGAAAACCAAAGTCCTGAGCGAACGCCTTGTTAGCGTCGATATCCGGGACGCCCAGGTGTATGTGATGTAAACCTAAGAGGGCCAATGGTCTCTCCTGATAAATTGGGTTAGCGAACGGCGAAGATCAGGCGTCTGCCGTTTTCGGATCGTTCTCTTTTGCCAGCATCGCTTCAATTAGCTTGCGCACCTTAACCGCTGGCCGATCAGCCACCACAAGCAGCTCCTTCTGATTGCGTGCGCCATATTCCAACCGCTCCTCAACGGCATTGGTCGCATCGACATCTTGCTGCCTGATCTTGTTGTCAGACGCAAGCCACGCGTTGTCCAGAGTGTCGTCTTCCAGTTTGAAATTACGGGTGGCAAAGCCAAAGTAGTGCGTTGAATGCTCGGTTTCGGGCGTCATGCCGTGCAGAATGTAGAGTTCGTTAAGGCCGTCTGGCACGGGCTTGCCTAACTCCAGATCGGTCATGATGGGCAGTCCCGTGCGAATAAACTCCGGGCCATAGAAGTCGCACACTGTCGTGAAATCACTCACACCATCGAAGGCGGCCTCAGCGCCAAAAATCATCTCGAAAAACGGATTGAAAGGGACCTTACCCTTACGCAGAATTTGATAGCTCTGCTCTCGATCAAGCGTCTCGATAGCGGTTTTCGCCATCGAATCGCCGCCAGGTACATGGTGATGAATATACGCCAGATGCGTCAGATCCATCAGATTGTCAATCATCAGTTGCGCCCGCGCCTTGGAATGAAAATAGTTGGCTGAGCTGTAGCGCCACCCCGGCTGGTCGAGTCCGAAGTCTTCGTACGACGGAATAGCCACTTCATCGGATTTATCCGCGTCGCCCATCCAGATCCAGCACAGCGGTCCGCGCTCGACGATGGGGTACGTGGGTTGGCAAAACTTTCCGGCAACGTCCTGCGAGGGAATGCGAATGCAGGTGCCGTCTGAATCAAACGTAAAGCCGTGGTAACCACACTTGAGAGCGTCGCCCTCTACCTTGCCTTGCGCAAGCGGAAAATAGCGATGGGGACACAGGCCATACATTGCGACCGGCGAACCGTCTTCCTTACGATAAAGCGCGACGGGTTTGCCCATAAACGTACGCTCAATTGGCTCACGCGTAATTTCGTTTGAAAACGCGGCGATGTACCAGCGGTTTTTGACCACCGCTGTGTCGAAATTATACGGATACATGAACCCCCCTTAGGCCTAACAATTCGGCCGCGTTGTTGCCGAATATTTTCTGCCTGGTCGTTTCATCAAGACGATCGTGAAAACCCACCGGGTCGGGCTCGCCCATATCAAAAGGATAGTCCGACCCCATGCAAAGTTTGTCCGCGCCGTGAGTCCGCACGAGTTGGTCGAGCTGGTCCTTGTCGAATACCAGCGTATCCAACCAGATTTGTTTCAAAAACTCGGACGGCTTGCGCGAAATGTGCTGACAACAGTCGCCGCGTGTTTTGAACGCATGATCCATTCGCCCCCAATAGCCGGGCAAAAACCCTCCGCCGTGGGCAACACAAAGCTTTAGGCCGGCATGACGCTCAAGAACGCCTTCGAATATTAGATGCGATACGGCAATCGTCGATTCGAGCGGATTGCCAATGATGTTGTCGAGGTAGTGCTTCGAGAGTCTCTGGCCGTGAGAAAAGCCAAGCGGATGCAGAAACAGCACAACACCCAATTCTTCGGCCGCCGCAAAAAACGGTCTGAATACCTCATCAGCCAATTCGCGACCGTTGACGTTGGTCGATATTTCGATACCTCTGAAGCCTAATTCGCTGACACAGCGGCGCAGTTCCGCGATCGCCATTTGCGTGTTTTGCAGTGGCACCATGCCCATCCCGACCAAGCGATCAGGATGTTTGGCGGCCGCCTCAGCGATACCGTCATTGATCAACCTGCAAGCGTCGCGACCGATGTCGTCCGGTGCAAAGTAGTAGTACTGACCTGGCGACGGACTGATGGCCTGGACGTCGACACCCATCTTGTCCATGTCGTTGATCCGCTGCTCAACGCCGTTGAGCGCAGGTCCGATACGCTGGAACAGCTTGCCATTCTCCTGATCGGTGGCCGGACACGAAAATGGCAGCGGGTTTGGGGCATCGGGGACCGCTTCACGGATGAACTGGGCCGCCGCTGCGACGTTCAGGTGTGCGTGGATGTCGACTTTAAGATGCTTGCCCGATTGCTGAACCGGTATACGGTCTCGTTCTTTGACACTCCCGCTTCCCCGATCATCCATCACTTACTCTCCCAAAGCTGGCGCTCGTGTCGCGACAGTTGGAAATGAGGCCCATCCTGCGTCATACGGCGAACGACTAAATGAAAACACCTCACGGTTTATAAACCAAATTGTTTGCATGTATGGAAAATCAGCAGGCTGGTTTATAGTTCTTGATGCGGGACTAGAAGGCGACCTTGGTGCGCAGCGACGCAATTTTTCGGATTCTGAACCTACGTTCCTCGCGACGGAAACAGCAATGCAACAAATATAGCCGCAGCGGAGCCAATTTAAGCACACCAGCAAGCGCGTTGCGTGCCCCGAAAATGAGCCGTGCCACAAGGCCTCGCGTCGCGTCGAAACGTCCGTGTTTCGCGCAACGTTACAAGTCGACTATGGGAACGGATCGCCGATGGCGCAGTCTTGGGACGGCGCTTGCGAGAAATTCTGGGTCAGGATGCTCCAGTCGGCCACATCGACAACCCCGTCGTGATTGAAGTCCACGCGCGCGGCGTATGACGGGTCGGGATAAGCGATGCTGCAGCCGCCATTCGCGCTTTGGCAAACTGAGTTGAATGCACTGACGTCGAGGAAGTTCACCGACCCGTTTTCATCGGCGTCCCCATAACACTGCGTCAGGCTACACCAGCTCGTCGGATAGATGCGCTCATCTGCCCCGATGTCAGCGCGCAGCACAGCGGTGCAGGCACCCATCACGCGTGCGTCTCCTTCGAAATCGAGCTGCCCGGAATAATCGAGCGAGGGATCACCTTGATCGACCAGAATTGACTGGCTGGCAAGGTGAAAATCCTGCGCTGCTGCGTCAACAAAGCCAGGGAGTTCGCCGGCATCACCGAACATGGAACTCGTAGGTCCGAACACCGGCGGTTTTCCACGAACCGTTACGCCGCCCACGTAATCGAACACGTAGCTATGATCCACGACGGTAACGAGGTTTGGGTAGCGCGAATCGGTCGAGGTGAATATCTCATCGCCGCGGGTGTTGTTGGCCGCCTCGTTACCCCAGAGGATACTGTTGCTGACCAACACCGGCCCGCCGTCACCCAAACCGCCCCCGCCATCCAGAAATAGTCCACCTCCGCCATAACTTGCATTGCTGAACGTCGATTCGTTGTTGATGATGGTCAGGTTGGCCAAGGTGGGCGGCGCGGCGGGTTGGGCTGAGTTGATGACACCAATGCCGCCTCCACCCCATGAGGTATTTTCATAGACCAGGCAATTGGAGATCGTTACCGGCACGGCCGGTAAGTTGGTGTAGTTGAACGACAGTACAATCGCCCCGCCGCCGCCGTGCGTGACACCCCAGTTGTCAAAGGCAACGCAGCCGTTTATCTGAGCATTGGATTCATAGAACGCGAACCCGCCGCCGAAACACGCGGCGTAATTTTTCTCGAACACAACGTTGCGAAGTTCACCGCCAGCGACTCTTTTTAAGTGATGGCCGGAACCCGCCCCGCCGCCATCGCAGGATGAATTTTTGAGATAGTAACTGTCTTCAATGAGTACGTCGCCAAACTGCTGACTGCCGCCTCCGCCAATGCCGGCGAAATTGCTCTCGAACAGGATGTTGCGAGCGGTGATGCCCCCGTATTCGCCGGCGAACAATCCGCCACCATCGATGCCGCCATCGTAGCCATTGGCGATCACGTCGCGGGCATGTCCGCCCGATAGCGTGAAGCCGTCGATGATTGTGTCTCGTCCAAACGGAGCGCTGACCGGCGGGTCTGCCGTTACCACGGTAAAGCAGTTATCTTGCCGCAAGGGGTCGTGGCGAGTCAGGTCCGAACCGTGACTGTATGCGGGGTCATCGTCGTAGAAGTCGCAGGACAGCACGCTCTTACGATTGCCGGCGTCGCGCTCCGCAAGCGAGCTCTCGGTGCCAACAAATCCACCATAAAGCGCTACGCCGCCGACCAACGAAAATGTCGCGTTCGGGTCGGGTGCCCGCAGGAATTCGGCAAACGGTTTGTACAAGCCGTTGGCGACCCAGGTTTGGTCGCCGGATCTTGCCTGGCTCATGGCGTCGTCCAGACGATTCAACGCGTTGGACCAGCTACTGCCGGAGCCATCGCCGGTCGCGTCGTCGTCGACGTACAATGTTGCCGCGTACAGCGGTGTGGTCAGCATAAAACAGGCTAGAGTTGCCGTGACTTTCAGATATCGCATTTGACGCTCCCGGGTAATTGACGCGCCGGTTGCCTGATAGGTCAGGCGCACTTGTCGCGTGCTGCTGTGGTCTTAACTGCACGGAACACGCTACCTCCAATCACATTGCGAGTTGTTATCCGAGCGTTATTTTTGAGCATGTCACTGGTCGGGCCGCTGCTGGAGCTGCAGCGTCCGACCACCAACGATACGGCTCCGCCAGCACCAAAACCCTCAGATCGTGTTTTGGGGCTTTACCACTCGGATTTGATTCTGAAATCACGTTCTAAACTCTCTGCATCCGCAGCCGACGGCTTACCGTTATTCCTCGCTCAGTCAACCGATTTTCAACGTCTTGGTGACTGAGATTGAATCCAAAATAGAACCACACCACGCCGCTTCAGATTGCCGGCGGCAATCGATGGCACTGCTAAGTGTTCAGTCACTAACGCACCAAATCTGCTGAGCTAAAATGGCAGTGCCTCTTTGATACCGCTTGTGCTGGACGACCGTTGTTCATCTGTTCACGCACACGTTGTTGGCCATAGGCTGTTAGACTAAGCATGGTGTTTCTGAGCAGGTGTGCCGGAGCCAAAGACAGAGAGGAATTGCGATGTTATTTAGCGGGATGCGACGAGTGCCAGTCAGTTTGTTGTTGGCCGGTTTGTTGTTGGGTTCTGGCGGCTGCGCCAATTACGCGTCGGTAACGTTTGGCGGGCCTGACTACCCAAGCGGGCCTACGCGACCGGCCAAACTTCTCGAGCGCGGTGATCCGGGGCCACTCAAAGTGCAGACCGTACGGTCTGCCAAAGACTTCGATCTGACGGCCAGATGCGACATTATTGTGATGGCGGACGGCACGTTGTTGAGAGACCAATGCGTCACTATCGAGGCAGAAGAGGCCCCGGAAGCGTTCGGAGACCTGCTCTTTATTTTGGGACGCGTGCTGTATCGAACACGCGCCGAGCCGGCGTTGCTCGAGGGTAAGCCGGTTAGCGTGCGCATGTCCGCAAAGGTGCACTTCATTCAAGACGGTGAGGACCAGGCATTGAGTATCAGTCCTCTTGGTCGCTTCAATGATCAAGGCCAGGACCTCAACTCTATTGGCGCGCAACGCGTTCTAGTTGCCGCGGGGACGGAAGCGAACGCGGAGTCCGCGTGTGGACCATATGATTCGCTACAAGTATCCGGCGTCATCGGTGTCGACGGGGTGGCCCGTGATTTGTCATTTTCGTCGAACGCAATCGATTCTGCATGCGAAGCTGATGCGATTGAGAGAATCAAGAAACACGTTTACGTTCCGGCGTTTGACGGGGAAGGTAATGCGGTTGAGAGTCGCCTTGAACACAGGTTCTTGTGGGCCCTGCCAGGAGGGCAAAGTTCAGCGTATGACCGTCGGGATCGAGACGCTAAGCAGAGGCTGCGTATACCCCCACAGTTTCCATTGCCCGGCAGCACTAAGGCACCCGTGCCAACGAAAATGCGGGGTTCGCAGTCTCCCTAGTGAAGGTCAGCTCGTATGGTGTTATGACCGGCACCCAAATTCGCTCGCTGGTTAGACAGGTATCTTTCGAAGTCATCTAGTACTCGAGAGAGCACGTCACCAGCCAATGGTCGCTTAGCCAATGTTCACCGAGTTTCGGGCGAACACGGTCAGTACTTACGATCCTGAACCAGTCGCGTTGGTCGCGCAGAAAAAAGTAGTCAATTTTCCGCGTGGCATGCCGGGCAAAGGTCTCATTGCCCTCACCAAACGGCCCCACATCCCTGAAGCCGTATTTGTCGAAAAGCTCGCTCATGAGTTGGTACTCCTGCGTTAGCTCGCCGTTGGTTTTTTCGACTATGTTCAAGTCACCGCAAATTATCGTTGGGAAACTGAACGCCCGAGTCCATTCGAGCATCGCGCACAGCTGACGGGTCCAGTCAGTAAAGGGCAGATCGAAATGCGTCGTGACAAACCAGACGTTTTCAAAAGCCCTTGCGTGGCCTGCAGGCATTTTCAAATCCACCCGCACTGCCAAGGCTGAGCGATCTTCTCGACCGAGGTCCTTTGGAAACTGGCGACGTTGAATCTTGTTGTCTTGATAGCTGATGTCAGGCCGCGAGAGATTGACGAGAACCGAATTACCGTATTCGCCACCGTCGCGATGCGTTGCGGGTTGAAAGCGCGAGCTGCGCGTTGGCCAGTTGAGCGCGTCTCGAATGAAGGACGGCTCATCCACGCCGCGACTTCGATTTGTGGTCACGTCAACTTCTTGCAGGCCCGCAATATCAACCTGATTGGCGTTTAGCATTGAGGCGATGCGAGCGAGATTTTGCTCCACCTGACTTCGGTTATAGTTTTCAGGCAAAAACTTGGTTCCGGCCAGTCCGATATTGAAAGTTCCGAGTTTCAACACTCCCATGGCGCGCTACCCTCTGTCTGCTGAGTGATTTGAACGGCCTTTGGGCCGTAATTCTGCAATCTTAAAGGACTCAATCACGTATGAATCTGGCCAGCCTTGTAGGTCTTGTTGCGCGTCTGAGAGGGCAACGCAAAAGGAGCTGGATAATAGATCGTGGAAAACGGCGAAAACAGAAAATAGGTGCTGGCCGTGTCTGCATGCGTGTTGTTGTCATCCACTCGCACCTGAGAACAACTCTTGGCGAAAATACAGGTTTTCTGATTGTGGAAATAGCAATTGTGAACCGCACCAATGGTGCCGTCATATTGAATTGACGGTAAATCCAGCACCTTGGTCTTGCCAACAAATTTTAGATTGACCACCTAATCGACTAAATTATTAGCGGCACCCGGTTACTCAACCGACTCATTGCTAAGGTTTTTCTCAGCAATTGCAGCCCTGATTTCGTTGGCCTTCTCTTCGGTCAAATCGTAGGACCACATGATGAGCATCGCGACCATAGTGCCGACCATGGGAAAGAAACAGAAAAAAGCGTGGAGCCCGTCGACCGCACTCTGCTGGTCGGTTGTCGGTAGCGCAGGATCGAATCCAACCAGCGCAATCATCAAACCACTCAGTCCACCGGCAATCGCAAAGCCGAATTTGACCATCCACCAGTAGATTGCACCAAAGATCGCTTCTCGACGTTTGCCGGTGTTGAGCTCGTCGATGTCAATCACGTCGGCGGTCATCGACATCATGATGGTAAACAAGCTACCGATCCCGAAGGAAAAGAACGGCAGCGCAATGAGATAGAGCCAGGGCTTGCCGGGAACAAACAGGAACCACATCAGAACATAGCCGATTAGCGAAATGCCCTGCGATAACAAAAACGCCTTGTGCTTGCCGATCATGCGGGAGATGCGAGCCACAATAGGGATCACAATGAACGTGGTACACAGCGCGCCAATGCAGCCGAACAGCACAACCCAAATTACCGTAGCCGCCGCATCGCAGTTGAACAATTTGTACACGATCACAAAGAAAGTGAGCGCCGCCACCGTGTTGAACGAATTGAAAATCAGAAACGTGGCAAAGCACAACTGGCGGAAATATTTTATTTTGAACGCGTCTTTAAAACCCGCGAATATTTTTAGCAGACTGCCGCCCACGTTCGACAAGGTCAGAGGCGCATAGTCGTCTCTGTCGAGCGTCGATTCACTTTTGATGAAAATTGCCGGAACAAGCGCGCAAATAGCACACGGTATCGCCACCCAAACAGCCAGAGTGCGCGTCGCTTCTTCGGCGGAGGCAAACCAGTCCGGGTCGTACATGATGACCCAAAACCACGGCGCGATAACCCACGCCCACTGTCCGATCCACTGCGCCGTGGCCATAATGCTGGTGCGTTCGTGAAAATCGTCGCTCATCTCGTAACCCATAGCGACATAGGGGACGCTGAAAATGGTCAACCCGAGATAGAAGACAATGGACCAAAGGAGGAAATACCAGAAAGTAAATTCCACCGAATTCTCTTTGAACAGTTGCCACATGAAGACAAAAGCAATGCCCATAATGATGCCGCCAGCCAGAACGTACTGGCGCCTTCTGCCCCATCTGGAGCGCGTGTTATCGGAAATAAAACCCATGATCGGGTCGGTGATGGAATCGAAGATGCGCGGAGCAAAGGCGATCAACCCATACATCCAGCCGGGAAAACCGAGGTTCTGCACCAGTACCACCATGAAGATTCCGAGAATTGCCGGGAACATCTGATTGGCCAACATGCCAAGACCAAACGCGGCCTTCTGGCCAAAGGGAATTCGATTGCGGGCAGCGGTTTTTTCTTGTGACATTGTTTGAGCGCTTTGCGTTGGTTAATGCCGATTAGTTTTCTTGACTGAAACTGAGGGCATGTGGGCATTTAGGACGATTGCTGTCCACCATTTGTGCTGTTGCGTACCCTGACCCCGCCGAGCCGCGAAACCGGTGTATCAATCAGCATTTTTTCCAGAGGTCGCTGGTACAGTAACACCGTCTCGCGCCAAAACCGCAGGCACTGTCAATTTAGCTTCCTGGTGGGTCTCGTGAGGGTTCCACGCTCTGAATCAAGGATCAATAATACAACACCGCGTGAACTGCCCTTATCTTTGGCGTCTCGCAGAGCAAATTGGTGTTGGCTCGGCCCAGCAAAAATAGTTAACACGCCAGCAACCTGCTCAATGGTGACTACTACGGCGAAATGATGGGATTGCTCGGAACGAAGCCGAAGGCGCAATTAGACCACACGTTAGCCATGGCGAC
>JBGCFP010000132.1:0-31280 GCA_045107005.1 Gammaproteobacteria bacterium | reverse complement strand
TGACGACGATGACGACGATGACGACGATGACGACGATGACGACGATGACGACGATGACGACGATGACGACGATGACACCAAACCGTCAGGCACCTGAGTAACTCCGTGTCAGACGGCGTTCGCATCAATAAAGCGCTCGCGCAAGCCGGTCTTGGCTCGCGCCGCGAAGTCGAGCGCTGGATTCGTGCCGAACGTCTGATGGTGAACGGTGAGCTGGCCGTTCTGGGTCAACGTTTGCAGCCGACAGACGTCATCAAGCTTGACGACAAGACGCTTGATCTCGAGCTGAAATCCGAAGATGTCTGTCATGTTCTGCTGTACAACAAGCCGGTTGGCGAAGTATGTACGCGGTCAGACCCGGAAGGACGGACCACGGTATTTTCGAAGTTGCCTGACCCGCCGAGCGGTCGCTGGATAGGCGTGGGCCGTCTCGACATCAATACCAGCGGTTTGCTGATGTTCACGACCGACGGGGATCTCGCTAATCGTCTAATGCACCCGTCGTCCCAGGTGGAACGTGAATACGCGGTTCGCGTGCTGGGCGAACTGAACGCCGAGTCGCTGAGCAAGCTGCTCGAAGGCGTCAAACTTGAGGACGGCATGGCACGTTTCAGTGACGTGCAGGCGGGCGAGGGCGAAGGCGCCAATCGGTGGTACTACGTTGTGCTGATGGAAGGTCGTCAGCGCGAGGTGCGCCGACTGTTTGAAGCGGTCGGCAGTCGCGTCAGTCGCCTGATTCGAGTGCGTTACGGCAACGTCATTCTCGAACGCAATCATCGCCAGGGTCGCAGTGTCGAAGCCAACGCGAATCAGATTGCCGGTCTACAGAAACTGGCGACCCGTCGGCGCGAAGGTCGCACCGGCGGGCGCTACCTGCGCCGACGCTGAACGTTATCTATCGCGGCCCTTGCGCGTCGAACGTGCGCCCGTTGTGCTCGGCGCTGTCGGTCGACAGCAGATACGCGAACGCGGGCGCAATGTCTTCGGGCGTAGCCAGCTTGGTAGGGTCTTCTGCCGGGTAGGCGGAGCGACGCATCAGTGTACGCGTCGCGCCCGGATTGAGCGCATTGACGCGGGGCTGACCATCACACTCGTCAGCGAGCGTTTGCATCAAGCCTTCCGTCGCAAACTTCGACACGCTGTAAGCACCCCAGTGCGCACGTCCGATGCGGCCAACCGAGCTGCTGGCAAACACAATCGAGCTGCCGGGTGAGCGTTTGATCAGCGGCAGCAGGGCTTGAGTTAGCAAGAAAGGCGCGCTGACGTTTACGTGCATCACGTTGTGCCAGGTCATGGCCGGGTAGTGCTCCAGGGTAGACATTTCGCCGAGCAGCCCCGCGACGTGTGCGATACCGTCAAGCTGACCGAGATTGTCCTCCAGCGCTTTCGCCGCCATACGAAAATCGTCGATGGTCGCTTTCAATAAATCGAGCGGCAGCAGGCTGACCGGCTCGCCACCGGCCGCTTGAATCTGATCATCCAGCTTCTCGAGGCCTTTGATGTCACGTCCGCTGGCAACGACGCGTGCCCCCGCGGCGGCGCAGCGCATGGCGACGGCTCGCCCAATACCTCGGTTGGCGCCGGTGACGAGAATGACTCGATCCCGCAGCGCGTCGTCGCTGAAACTCGGTTGGTCAAGAACGGGAATTAGCGCGTTGTCGGTCACAAACAGGATCCTTTATTTGATGGATTGGCGGGCAGAGCGCCAAGCGGTCCACAGTGTACGCCACGGCCCGGGCGGTGCGGCAACCTTGCCGTAGTCGGTGGCCAGAATGCGCGGGAGACTCAACCTGGACAGGGCAATGCGAACGGCCGTGGCTGGCAGTACCGCGTGGACGGGCGACCAGTCGTCGAAGGCTTGGTCGTAGCGCTCTACGAGCACACGCTCCAGCTCCTGATCACTGCCCGACTGCGCGAACTGCAGCGCCACGCAAGGGTGTTCGGCGTGCGCAGGATGGCGCGCTTCGGCCAGCATCGACGGGATGCCTTGCAGGCGAGCAAGTACCGGACGAAGGGCAGGGTCGATGTGCTCGCCGCATAACGCCGCCAGTGCAGCGTGAACGGCGCCGTCGCGGCGATGCAGGTAGTCATCCAGCTCGTCGTCAGTCACGTCGATGCGATTGAAATCCATCACCGCGCCGTGGAGCAAGTCATTGAGCGCATCGCACAGTGCATCGCTGGCGTGGGCGTTGAGCGTTTGGCAAATCGGGTGAACGGCAGAGCCTGAGCGCAAACGTACGATCTCTTCGTGCCACCAGGTTATTTTAGTAGGGGCCACGTCCGGTTGTATGGTCAGCAGTTCCCGCATCGTTCGCTGGAACGCAAAGACGGCGGCAACCACAATGCGCTGCGCGACAGGCGTGAATAACACGGCGTAGTGATCGTCGCTGCCGTGCTCCACGTGCTGCGCGATAAAGTCGGATTCAGCGGTGCTCACGTCGTGTTTTTATCGGCGTCGGCAGGAGCGCCAGAGTCGGCGTCCTGTGCGGAATCGACTGACGAGGCAGGCACCGTAGCGGGCGCGGATTCATTCGGTTGCTTCAATGTTCGCAACGACTCCTCCACCGGATCAAGCGGCGGAATGTCTTTTTTGCTGCTGACGCCCAGCTCGGTAAACTTGCGAGCGCCGGGCAACACTTGGCGTTCCAGCGAGCCTACGGCCGCGTTGTACGCCTTGACGCTCTGCTCCATGGTTTGGCCGACGCGCGCCAGATGGCTGGAGAAGGTACTCAGTCGCTGATAGAGGCTTTGCGCCAGGTCACGGATGACTTTTGCGTTTTCGTTGAGTTCCATTTGGCGCCAGCCGTGGGCCACCGTTTTGAGCAAGGCCATTAAGCTCGACGGCGTGGTGACGATCACTTTCTGGCGCAGCGCGTCGTCCAGAATTTCGGGTTCCACATCGAGGGCTGCGGACAAGAACGGATCACCCGGCAGAAACAACACCACAAACTCCGGCGCGCTCTCAAACTGTTGCCAGTACTTTTTGGCCGCGAGCGATTTGACGTGTTCGCGGATATGCCGCGCGTGTCGCGCCAACTGCGTTTTTTGTTCCTCCGGCGATGTTGCTTCGAAGGCGGCAAGGTATGCGTCCAGTGGCGTCTTGCTGTCCACCACCAGGGAGCGACTCTCGGGCA
This sequence comes from Gammaproteobacteria bacterium, assembly GCA_045107005.1. Classification (GTDB taxonomy): domain Bacteria; phylum Pseudomonadota; class Gammaproteobacteria; order Steroidobacterales; family JBCCMA01; genus JBCCMA01. The sequence continues at coordinate 28,146 of JBGCFP010000132.1, read as the reverse complement.
ATCTCACGACCATGTCGGGACGCGAGACGACGTTGTCGGTTACGCGATGCACCTGTTCCTCAAAATCGCAGTGCGCCACCATGCCCGACAGTTCGGCAATACGCCGCAAGGTCAGCTCACCCCATTGACCGCGCACTTCAGGCCGTTTGAGCGCACCCACGAGGTTGCCGGTTTCCGCCTGCAATGCGCGCTGTGCCTCGCCCACGGCGCGCAGCTGCTCGGTCAGGCTCCCGAACGACGCATGGCGCTCTTTCTCGACAGCGTCGATCTGCGCGCGCGTTTTCTTTAGCGCCTCGGTGATCGGAGCCACCAGTTGCGATACGGCTTTTTCTTTCTGTTCGAGCGACGCGCTTGCGCGTTCCTGAAAGCGGCCCAGGTTTTCGTTGGCCAGACGCAGGAATGTGCTGCTGTTGGACTGCAGCGATCGGTTGGCCAGCTCATCGAACGTCGCCCCCAAGCGTTGGCCAGCCGATTCGATGACCGCCTCACGCTCTTCGTCCAGCGAGTCGCGATAGGCCAGTTCCGACTGCACCTGCGCCGCGCGCTGCGCTTGCTCGCGGGCACGACCAGCGTAGATCAGGCCAAAAATCAGCGCCCCGACGAAAAAGCCAATGCCGGCACCGATGGCGCCAGCGAACAGCTGTGCATCGGTGATGGTCATCAGGCGCTGGCCTTGAGCAACTGCGTAAAGACAAGACGGTGCAGCTGAGCGACTGAGTCGACGATGTAATCGGCGCCCCAGCGTGTGGCGCAGTCGCCATCAAGGAGATAGCCGTAGTTCGCGGCGACGGTTGTCATGCCAGCCGCGCGTCCGGCGCTGATGTCGCGCTCGGCGTCGCCGACGTACAGGCAGCGCGTGGCTGGGATATTGATCTGTTGCGCCGCGTGCAGCAGTGGCATCGGATGAGGTTTGCGTTCGCTCAGCGTGTCGCCACCAATAAGCACGGCGGACCGGTCGCTCAAATTGAGTTCGTGCATCAGAGTGACGCTAAGCGCTTCGGGTTTGTTGGTCACGACGCCCCAGGTCACATTGAGTCGTTCCAGCTCGAGCAGAAACTCGGGCATGTCGTCAAACAGGGCGCTGTGTCGGGCCACGCGGGTCGCGTACACCGCCAGAAATTCCTGGATCAGCGTTTGCATCGCCGCTTCGTCGGCGGGCGCAAACCCGCGTTGCACCAGCGCACGACTGCCGTGCGACACAAGAGGGCGCAGCGACTCGGCCGGCAGTGGCGCCTGATCTCGGGCGTGCAGCATGTCGTTGAGCGCACCGCCCATATCAGGAGCGGTGTCGATCAGCGTGCCGTCCAGGTCAAACAATACGGCCGCGGGAGAGACACTGGCCATTTAAGCGCTCTCTGCGCGTCGACAGCACATCATGTAGTTCACGCCGACGTCGGGCCCCAGACCGTAAACCTGCGTGATCGGGTTGTACGCAAGGCCAATGATGTGTTCGAGCACGAGTCCGGCGTCAGTAGCAAAGGCGTCGAGTTCTGAGGGCTTAATGAACATCTGGTAGTTATGGGTGCCGCGCGGCAGCAGACGCAGCACGTACTCGGCGCCGATGATCGCGAGCGCATAAGCCTTGGGATTGCGGTTGATCGTGGCGAAAAACGCTCGACCGCCCGGTTTGAGCAGCTGGTGGCACGCGCGCACGACGGATGCGGGATCCGGAACGTGCTCGAGCATTTCCAGGCAGGTCACAATATCGAATTCGCCGGGCGAGCTGGCCGCCATGTCTTCGGCGGTGGTTTCGCGGTAGTCGATGTCGAGCTCGCTGTCCGCGGCGTGTTGCCGGGCCACGCTGAGCGCTGCGCGCGCTTGATCTACGCCCACGACCGTCGCGCCACGCCGAGTCATGGCCTCACTGAGCAAACCTCCGCCGCAGCCGATATCGGCCACGCGAGCCTCTCGCAGCGGCGCGTGCTCGTCGATGTAGTTGACCCGCAGTGGGTTGATTTGGTGCAACGGCCGAAACTCGCCCGTTGGGTCCCACCAGCGACCGGCCAGCGCGTCGAATTTCGCCACTTCGTCCGCATCGACATTGGGACTGGGGCGGTTTGAATCATGCATATTTTGTGGCATCCGGGTCTTCCTAGCGCTGGCATTGTCCACTAAATTGCCGGTCCGCGCAGCGTCGGTTTTGGGCTGCCCGCATTTGCGTTGCCGCATGCGCCACTAAAGTGGACGCAAGTGTTCTGATTGCAAGCCTTTTTTACGTCTCTTGGCGTGCCAGATAGAGGCTTGTTGTGGTATCATTTGACGGTCAAAAAGAATACCAAAACGCGAGGATTTTGGTTCGCTTTATCAACCAGGCAAAACGGGGCGCACAGAGCTGCTGGGGCGCGCACCGATCGTTCGCCAATATCAACTCCGCACCGTCAGCATTCGGCGCTTCAGCGCCGCGTGACGCCCATGGCGTCAGTCTTCTTTTTTTGTCCGATTTTACGTAGCAGATAGACCATGACCGACTCGGCTCGCGAAATTCTCCAGGTTCGTCTCGAAGACGAAATGAAGCAGTCCTACCTCGATTACGCCATGAGTGTGATCGTTGGGCGTGCGCTGCCGGATGTCCGCGACGGGCTCAAGCCGGTTCACCGGCGAGTGTTGTACGCCATGCGCGTGCTGGCCAACGATTACAACAAGCCTTACAAGAAATCGGCACGTGTGGTCGGTGACGTGATTGGTAAGTACCACCCTCACGGTGATTCGGCGGTCTACGACTCGATCGTGCGCATGGCCCAGCCGTTTTCGATGCGCTACATGCTGGTCGACGGACAAGGTAACTTTGGCTCCGTTGACGGCGATCCGCCAGCGGCCATGCGTTACACCGAAGTGCGCATGGCCAAGATCGCGCACGAGTTGTTGGCCGATCTCGACAAAAACACCGTCGACTTTGTGCCGAACTACGACGATAAGGAGACCGAGCCGGCCGTGCTGCCGACCCGGATCCCGAATCTGCTGATTAACGGCTCATCGGGTATCGCGGTGGGCATGGCCACGAATATCCCGCCGCACAATTTGGGCGAAGTGGTCGACGCCTGCCTGATGCTGCTCGATGCTCCGGAAAGCACCATCAGCGACTTGATGGAGAAGCTGCCGGGGCCCGATTTTCCCACGGCCGGCACGATTAATGGCGCAGGTGGTATTCGCCAGGCTTATGAAACGGGTCGCGGGCGCATCTACGTGCGCGCGAATAGCCACGTGGAAGAGCGCTCAAAAGACAAAAACGCACTGGTGGTCACCGAGCTGCCGTTTCAGGTCAATAAAGCCCGGTTGCTTGAAAAAATTGCCGAGTTGGTGCGTGAGAAACGTATTGAAGGCATCTCGGACTTGCGCGATGAGTCCGACAAAGACGGCATGCGCATGGTGATTGAGCTCAAGCGTGGTGAGAACACCGACGTCGTGCTCAATAATCTCTACAAGCAAACGATGCTGCAGACGGTGTTCGGCATCAATATGGTCGCTCTGACGGAAGGTCAGCCGCGGGTCATGAATCTCAAAGAGATTTTGGCGGCGTTTATTCGACACCGGCGCGAAGTGGTCACTCGTCGCACGATCTTCGAGCTGGCCAAAGCGCGTGCCCGGGCGCACGTGCTCGAGGGTCTGGCGGTCGCTTTGGCCAACATCGACGAGATGATCGAGTTGATCAAGCAGTCGGCAACGCCCGCCGAGGCGCGCGCCGCACTGGTCGCCAAGCGCTGGGAACCGGGCTTGGTCAGCGAGCTGCTCGCTCGAGCTGGTGCCGAGGCAACGCGCCCGGAGGACGTGCCCGGTGAGTGGGGTTTGCTCGACGGTGCGTATCAGCTGTCGGCCGTCCAGGCGAAGGCCATTTTGGACATGCAATTGCATCGATTGACCGGTCTTGAGCAAGAGAAAATCGGCAATGAATACAAAGGGATTCTCGTTTCTATTGAGGATTTACTTGATATCCTGTCCAGCCGCGAACGGCTGACCAGCGTGATCCGCGATGAGCTCACGGTTTGTCGCAACGACTACGCCGACGAACGCCGCACGGTGATCTCGCACGATCACTCGGATCTGACGGACGAAGATCTGATTCCGGAAGAAGACGTCGTCGTCACGTTTTCCCACGCGGGCTATGCGAAAGCGCAGCCGCTCGATGCGTATCAGGCGCAAAAGCGTGGCGGTCGGGGCAAGAGCGCGACGCAGGTCAAAGACGAAGACTTCATCGACCAGCTGTTTGTCGCCAACACTCACGACACGCTGTTGTGTTTTACCAGCTTGGGTAAGGCTTATTGGCTGAAGGTTTATCAGCTGCCGCAAGCCAGTCGCAACGCGCGCGGCAAACCCATCGTTAATCTGTTGTCGCTGGACGAGGGCGAGCGCATCAACGCCGTGCTGCCGGTGCGCGAATACGAGGAAGACAAATACATCTTCATGGTCACCAGCCAGGGCACGGTGAAGAAAACGCCACTCAGTGCGTTCTCGCGCCCGCGCACCAACGGCATCATCGCGTTGGGTCTGCACGACGATGATCATCTGGTCAGCGCCACGGTCACGGACGGTGATCACGAGATATTCCTGTTTGCGACCACCGGTAAGGCGATTCGCTTCCACGAATCGGACGTGCGGCCTATGGGTCGCACGGCGGCAGGTGTGCGCGGCATACGCATGCCCAAGGGCGGCAAGGTGGTGGCACAGCTGGCAGTGCCAGCTGCGGCCGATCACGAGTCGGCCGAGGCGCCGCTCATACTGACCGCCACCGAACACGGTTACGGCAAGCGCACCGGTATCAGCGAATTCAGCGTCCAAGGTCGAGGTGGCCAAGGTGTTATCGGCATGCAGACCACCGAGCGCAACGGTGCGCTGGTCGGTGCGCTGCTGGTAGCGCCGGACGACCAGATCATGCTCATCACGTCTGCCGGGGTGCTGGTTCGCACGCCAGTGGTCGATGTATCGGTGATCGGGCGAAACACTCAAGGGGTGCGCCTGATTAAGCCGCAGGACGACGACTTACTCGTCGGTCTGGCTCGCTTGCAAGGCCTCGACGATGAAGAGGATGAAGCCGAAGACAGCGAATCGGATGACACGGATGCCGCGCCTGCTGATGAGTCTTCAAGCGACGAGGGCGCTGGCGAAGACGCGTGACGAGCGAGCGCGTCTTCAACTTCAGTGCGGGTCCGGCCGCGCTGCCAGAGCCGGTGTTGAATCGCATTCGAAGCGATTTGCCGTCGTGGCAGTCACGCGGCATGTCCGTGATGGAAGTCAGCCATCGAAGCAAAGAATTTACTGATCTGGCAAAGAGTTGTGAAAATAACTTAAGGCAGCTTCTTGCCATTCCTGCCAACTACAAAGTCTTGTTTATGCAAGGCGGGGCTACCGCCCAATTTGCCGCCGTGCCGTTGAATCTGGCCAGTCCTGAGCGCACTGCGGATTACGTGGTAACGGGAACGTGGGGAGTCAAAGCGGTCGCTCAAGCGGCGCCGTTTGTCCGCGCCAACGTTGCAGCGGATAGCAAATCCAGTGCGTACACCGCCATCCCGGAGCGCGAGCAGTGGCAGCTTGATTCCGATGCCGCGTACGTTCACTACACGCCGAACGAAACCATTGGGGGCGTGGAATACCACACGATCCCGGAGGTTGGCGATGTGCCGCTGGTGGGGGACATGTCGTCGACGATTCTGTCGCGGCCGCTCGACGTGTCGCGTTTTGGCGTGATTTACGCCGGTGCGCAGAAGAACATTGGTCCGGCCGGAATCACCGTCGTGATCGTGCGGGATGATTTGCTGGGTCGGGCGGCGGCGCATACGCCGACCGTGCTCGATTACACCGTCACTGCCAAAGCCGAGTCGATGTCGAACACGCCCCCGACGTTTGCCTGGTACGTGGCCGGTCTGGTCTTTGAGTGGCTGCTTGAGCAAGGTGGCCTGCAGGCGATGGCCGAACGGAATGCGTCAAAGCAGTCGGCGCTCTACGCGCAGATTGACGGTAGTGATTTTTACGCCAATCCGGTGGACCTGGCGGCGCGCTCGTGGATGAACGTGCCGTTCACGCTGGCCGAACCGGCACTCGATGCCGTGTTTTTGACGGAAGCTGGCGAGGCGGGCTTGGTCAACCTTAAAGGCCATCGCTCGGCTGGCGGCATGCGCGCCAGCTTGTACAACGCGATGCCGCCCGCCGGCGTCACCGCGCTAACGGATTTCATGCAGGATTTCGAGCGTCGCCACGGCTAGCGTTTTGCGCGCAGCAGGTACTCGAACTCTGATAATCACGTTACACTAAGCCAATGACTGACCTGAAAAAAATACGCCAGAAAATTGATAACCTTGATCAGCAGATTCAAGGCTTGATCAGCGAGCGCGCCAAGGTAGCCCAGTCCGTTGGCCAGACCAAGCGCGCTGGCGCAACGCCGGGGGAATATTACCGCCCCGAGCGCGAAGCCCAGGTCTTACGCGGCGTGATCGACCGCAATGACGGGCCGTTGCGCGACGAAGAAATCGTCCGACTGTTTCGGGAAATCATGTCGGCGTGTCTGGCTCAGCAGGAGCCGCTCAAAGTTGCGTTCCTCGGTCCGGAAGGCACGTTCAGTCAGGCGGCGGTGCTTAAGCACTTTGGCCACTCGGTTCGAGCCATCGCGTTGCCAACCATCGAAGAGGTATTTGCAGAGATTGAAGGGGGCGTTGCTGATTTCGGCATCGTGCCCATCGAGAACTCGACCGACGGCACCGTGTTTAACGCGTTCGACATGTTTGTGTCGTCGAAACTGCACATCTGCGGTGAGGTCGAGCTGATTATTGAGCAGCATTTGATTTCACGAGCGACCAGCGTTGACGCGGTCAAGCGGATCTACGCGCACGGACAGTCACTGTCGCAGTGTCGTGGCTGGCTCAAGGAAAATCTGCCGGGCGTGGAACTGGTTTCCGTCAACAGTAACGCGGGGGCAGCTCGTCGCGCGCGCGCCGAAGAGCACTCAGCGGCCATTGCGGCGCAGTCGGCGGCGGATGTGTACGGGCTTGATGTGCTGGTTCCGAACATCGAGGACCGAGCCGATAACACCACGCGATTTCTCGTGATCGGCCGCGACTTGTTTGCGGCCAGCGGCCGGGACAAGACTTCGCTGCTTTTGTCTTCGAGTCACAAGCCGGGCGCGCTGCAGGCGTTGCTCTACACGCTGTCCACCCACGATATCAACATGACGCGCATTGAATCGCGTCCGGCTCGTCGAGGCGAGCAGGCGTTTGTGTTTTTTGTCGATATCGAAGGGCACACGGACGATCAGGCCATTGCGGGAGCGTTGAGCGATTTGGGCAAGGAGGGCTATCTGCTGCGCGTACTCGGTTCGTATCCCCGGGCGGTGCTTTGATCGTGTTGGAGAGGCGCTTATGAGCCAACATTTTGTCGTGCGTACGGGCGGGCCGTTGCGCGGGAGCGTGCGCGTACCCAGCGATAAATCCATCTCGCATCGAGCGTTAATGTTGTCGGGAATCGCTAGCGGAACCAGCACTTTATACGATGTTCTTGAGAGCGAAGATTGCATGGCAACGCGTGACGCCATGCGCGCTCTGGGGGTGCAAATGGAACGCCTGGGCCCTGGGCACTACGTCGTCACCGGGCAGCCGAATCTCGCCGCACCCGACCAACCCATCGACTGCGGCAACTCCGGCACCGGCATGCGCCTTTTGAGCGGCTTGCTGGCTGGGCAAAATCTGACCGCTACACTGATCGGGGATGAATCGCTGATGCAGCGACCTATGCGTCGTATTGCGGATCCGCTGGCTGCCATGGGCGTGCGGGTCACCACCAGCGACGACGGCTGTCCGCCCATCGTTCTCGATGCCGGTGGTGAGCTGAAACCGGTCGACCATCAAGCCTCGATCGCCAGCGCTCAGGTCAAATCGGCGATTTTGCTGGCCGGGCTGGGCGCACAGGGCACCACAACGGTCAGTGAACCGGTACGGTCGCGCGATCACACCGAGCAACTGCTGCCCGCGTTCGGGGTCACGTTGACGGTGGACGGCTTGCGCGTGTCGCTGACCGGTCCACAGTCGCTGACCGCAAGCGATGTCCGGGTACCGGCGGATCCGTCGTCCGCGGCGTTTTTTGCGGTGGCCGCAACACTGGTGGAAGGCAGTGATCTGACCTTGACTCAGGTGGGCATGAATCCGACGCGCACCGGGTTTGTCGATATCCTCGATCAAATGGGCGCGCGGATTGAGCGTTTGAATCACAGTCAGGTTGGCGGTGAGCCGGTGTGCGATCTGCGCGTGCGCAGCGCGACGTTGCACGGCATCGACGTAAAAGAGGAGTGGGTCGCTCGCTCCATCGACGAGTTTCCGGTGTTGTTCGTTGCTGCGGCCGCAGCCACCGGCGTCACGCGGGTCCGTGGGGCCCGCGAATTGCGCGTCAAAGAGACCGATCGCCTTGCTGTGATGGCTAAAGGACTGCGCGCACTGGGCATCGACTCGGTGTTGTACGACGACGGCATCGATGTCCACAGTGGTACGTTTGGCGGCGGCGAGGTCGACAGCGGCGGCGATCACCGCATCGCCATGGCGTTTGCGGCCGCGGCGCTGATTGCCGATGCCCCGGTTCACGTTCAGGACACGGCGAATGTGGCAACGTCTTTTCCAAATTTTGCGTCACTGGCGCGTTCTGTGGGCTGGCAGGTCGATGAGCACTGAAGCCTGTGCGCCGGTTGATGTGCCGGTGTTGACGCTCGATGGCCCCAGTGGCGCGGGCAAGGGCACGGTGGCGCGACGCGTCGCCGACCAACTTGGCTGGCATTTGCTGGACAGCGGTGCGCTTTACCGTCTGGTGGGGCTTGCGGCGCAACGCAGCGCCACGTCAGTGGACGACGAAGCGGGCCTGGTTGCACTGGTTGCGTCCAGTGACATCGAATTCGAATCGACGATGGCGGGAGACGAACGCATTGTCTTGAACGGTGACGTGGTGACCGATCAAATTCGCACCGAGCAGTGTGGTGAATGGGCATCCCAGGTGGCCGCTGTGCCGGCAGTTCGACGCGCGCTTGTTGCTAAGCAGCACGGGTTTGCGGAGCCTCCAGGCCTGGTTGCTGACGGACGCGACATGGGGACCGTGATTTTCCCCGATGCAACGTTAAAAGTGTTCTTGACGGCGACCGCACATGAACGTGCCCAAAGGCGGCATAAGCAGTTGAAGCAAAAGGGTATTGGTGGTACCTTTTCGGCCCTTTACGAGGACATCCGTCGACGGGACGAGCGTGACGCACAGCGCAGCGTTGCCCCGTTGGTGGCCGCCAGTGATGCGTTTACCGTAGACACGACGTCGTTAAACATCGACGAAGTGGTCGCGATAATCCTTGATGCGGCGCGAAAATCGAAAATTTTATAAGTACGGCCACAAACGGATTTGAGGCCATGTTTGGCAACCCGTTAGCAGCAGGAGCGACCGACGGAGCTGTTTTTTAACGGGCAATTGCCCAGGACCTACAACACTATGTCAGAGAATTTTGCGGAGTTATTTGAAGAGAGTATTGCCAGTCACCAAATGAAACCGGGCACGATCTTGAGTGCCAGTGTGGTGGCGGTGAATTCCGACGTCGTTATTGTTAACGCGGGCCTCAAGTCCGAGGCCGTGATCCCGGTCAACCAGTTCTACAACGAAACCGGCGACTTGGAAGTCGTGGTCGGCGACGTCGTTGAAGTGGCACTGGATTCTTTTGAAGACGGTTTTGGCGAAACGCGCTTGTCACGCGAAAAAGCGAAACGTGCACGCACGTGGACCCGTCTTGAGAAAGCGTTCGAAGATTCGGAAATTGTCAACGGCGTCATCAACGGCCGTGTGAAAGGTGGTTTCACCGTCGAAATCGACAACGTCCGGGCGTTCCTGCCGGGCTCACTGGTCGACATTCGCCCCGTTCGTGACCCAGGCTATCTCGAAGGCAAATTGCTCGAGTTTAAAGTCATCAAGCTCGACCAGCGTCGCAACAACGTCGTGGTATCACGCCGTGCGGTGGTGGAAGAAGAATACAGCGCAGAGCGCGAAGCACTGCTCGACTCGCTCCAGGAAGGCAACCAGGTTAAAGGTATCGTCAAGAACCTGACCGACTACGGTGCGTTCGTGGATCTGGGCGGCATCGACGGTCTGCTGCACATTACTGACATGGCGTGGAAACGCGTCAAGCATCCGTCAGAAGTCGTCAATGTTGGCGATGAAGTGGAAGTCAAAGTGCTCAAGTTTGACCGCGAGCGCTCACGCGTTTCGCTGGGTATGAAACAGCTTGGCGCAGATCCATGGCAGGCGCTTGCTCGCCGTTACCCGGCCAACACCCGTCTGTTCGGTAAAGTCACCAACATTGCCGACTACGGTTGCTTCGTGGAAGTGGAAGAGGGCGTTGAAGGCCTGGTTCACGTCTCGGAAATGGACTGGACCAACAAGAACGTCAACCCATCGAAAGTGGTCCAGATTGGCGACGAAGTCGAAGTCATGGTCCTGGAGATCGACGAAGAACGTCGCCGCATCTCGCTCGGTATCAAACAGTGCAAGTCCAACCCATGGGCCGAATTTGCCGCGGTTTACAACAAGAACGACAAGGTTAGCGGTCAGATCAAATCGATCACCGACTTTGGCATTTTCGTTGGCCTGAACGGCGAAATCGACGGCTTGGTTCACTTGTCGGACCTGTCGTGGGATTTGCCGGGCGAAGAAGCCGTGCGCAACTACACTAAGGGTCAGGAAGTCGAAGCGGTGGTTTTGGCCATCGATCCTGAGCGCGAGCGTATCTCGCTGGGCATCAAGCAGCTGGATCGGGATCCGTTCTCGACCTATCTGGCGGAAAATCCGAAGGGCACGCTGGTTACCGGTACGGTCCGTGAAGTCGACGCGCGTGGCGCGGTGATTGATCTGGCTGACGGCATCGAAGGCTACCTGCGGGCGTCCGAGCTGTCGCGTGATCGCGTGGAAGATGCGCGCACCGTGTTGAAAGTGGGCGAGGAAATCGAGTCTCGCTTTACCGGTGTGGATCGCAAGAACCGCCGCATGTCGCTGTCGATCAAAGCGAAGGAAGTCTACGAAGAAGCGGCAGCCGTTGAAGAGTATGGCAGCACCTCATCGGGTGGCACCACGCTTGGCGATTTGCTGAAAGAAAAGATCTCAGGACAGGATTCCTGATAAAGATGTGAAGGGCCGACGTTGCGGCGTGTGACTGATCCACAGCGATCAGAGCGTGCCGCGCGTCGGCCAGTCATTAAGACTAGGGAACTCCGGAGCGAGTCCGGCCAGAGCAGGAGAATAAAGGCGTAGCAATGACAAAATCAGAACTCATCGAAGCCATTGCCCGGAAGCAAAAACACCTGCCGGCGAAAGACGTGGAATTGGCCGTCAAACACTTACTCGAATTAATGAGCGACTCGCTGGCGCAAGGCAATCGCATTGAAATTCGCGGATTCGGCAGCTTCTCACTGCATTATCGGCCGCCGCGTTTGGGCCGTAACCCCAAGACGGGCGAGGCCGTTGCGCTGGCTGGCAAATACGTGCCGCATTTTAAGCCGGGCAAGGATCTGCGCGAGCGCGTCAACGAGAATCGCCACCTCGATATCAAGAACTAGCTTTTACTCCCGCTGCAGCCGGTCGGTTTGCAGCGTCAGCGGCCCCCGTTGGCCGCTCCTAAAGCGCCGCGCGACCCGGTTTCGAGCGGCTGCTGCACAATCCCTGACGTTAGTGCTGCATCGCGTCTGCTAGAATCCAGCACTGCGATTACGCATTCTTTCAATCATTGATTTACTCAACGCGTTTGGATGGAGAATTGGCGAATGGTTCGTTCGTTATTGATAGTGCTTGCGCTCGTTATGATGTTGCTGGTGGTCGTTGTCTTTGCGCTGGGCAATCCGGGCACGATGGAACTGGATCTGGCCTTCGGTAAATATGAAGTCGACAAGGCGAAGGCGTTTGGCGCCGCTGTACTTGGCGGCTGGGTCTGGGGCGTGCTCAGCGTTTCGGCGTACGTGCTCAAACTGATGAGCGAGCGTCGCTCGTTGCGCAAAAAGATTCGAATGGCGGATGCCGAATTGAACAATTTGCGTGCTTTGCCAATGCAAGATGCCGGCTGATTCACTAACCGGTTTCTTTTTCCTGTTTATTGCTGCTGCCTGCGGGTGGGCTGTCGCACGCTTTTTCGCGCGTCAGCCGAAAGTCCAGCAAGCAGCCGTCAACCCGGAGTATTTCAAGGGCCTCAACTACCTGCTTGATGACAAACCCGACCAGGCGATTGAAGTGTTTCTGTCGATGATGGCCGTCGACAACGAAACGGTGGAAACGCACTTTGCGCTGGGCAGTTTGTTCCGCCGTCGAGGCGAGGTGGATCGGGCCATCCGGATTCACCAAAATTTGATCGCGCGCCCCAATCTCGGGCGGGAGCATCGCGATCAGGCGCTCTTCGCACTGGCCGAGGACTACCTGCGAGCCGGCTTGCTGGACCGCGCCGAGAATTTGTTTGAGAAACTCGCCGATCAGTCTTCGCGTCGTGGGCACGCGCTGCGCAAACTCACCAGCATTTTTGAGCAGCAGGGAGATTGGAATCAGGCCATCGCGGCACGGCGCAAACTGAACGCCGACGTGCAAAGCGAACGCATACTGGCCCACTACTATTGCGAACTAGCGGATGCGGCGCTGGCGGCTGGCGACAGCAACGGCGCGAAGCAGCAACTAAAAAAGGCGCAGAGTAGCGGGCCCTGGCTTGCCCGCAGCGCCATGCTGCGCGCGCGCATCGCGCTCGATGCCGGTGACCGAAAAATCGCGCAGCGGCTGTATCGCAAAGTTATTGAAAGCGATGCGCGTTTTCTGACCGAAATCTGGCCCGCCATGCGTGCAGCGTTTGCGGGCAGCAATGATGAAAAACCCTTTGCGGATTTTCTGTCGTCCGTAGCAAAGAAAAACCCGGACGCGTTACCGCAGCTGGCCTATGCCGCGATCGTGCACGACGATACCAGGCAGCCGACCGTTACCGCCGGGCTGGAGAAGTTTCTACAGATCAACGCGACGTTGCGCGAGGCACTGCTGGCGATGCAAGTGATTGACGGTGATGCGTTGACGGAAACTCAGCTTGAGCGAATTGCGGACGGTTTACGGGCGCTGTTACGCAACCGCGCCGCGTATTTTTGCCAGCACTGTGGCTACGCGAGCGAGCAGCTCTATTGGCAGTGCCCCGGTTGCAAGTCTTGGGACACGGTCCGGCCGAACACGCAAATTCCGGTCGACCGGCTTGCGCTGGCGGCGGGTAAATAACGGGTCGAATCATTGCCCGGTTCCGGGTGTGGCTTGCGACATATTTCTTGAAAGATTTGCCACAAACGCGTGCGGACGTAAGGGTCGTTCGTGCCTAGACTACTCTGAGCGCGTCGCATTCTGCGTTGCGTGGTTCACGGAGGAACATGGGACATGACAATTCGACAATTCTGCACACGAACGCTGACGTCGCTTCTTTTGATAGGGCTCGGGTTGCCGGCACTGGCCGGTCCGGTCAACGTCAACACGGCCGATGCGGCAACGCTGGCACAAGAGCTCAAAGGCGTGGGGATGGCCAAGGCAGAGGCCATCGTGGCCTACCGCAGCGAGCACGGCCCGTTTACGGATTTGGCCGATCTTGCCCAGGTGAAGGGAATCGGCGTCAAATTGCTCGAGCAAAACGAGCAAAACGTGCTGCTTTCGGACTAGTTCTTGTGCGCTAAGGCCGGGGGAGGGCGTGCTATTATGGCCGCCCTTTTCCAGATAGGTATTCAGGATGACCGACTCGGTGCGAGTTGCAGTATTTCCGGTGGCGGGACGTGGAACGCGCTTTTTGCCCGCAACGAAAGCCAACCCGAAGGAAATGCTGCCGATCGTAGACAAGCCGCTCATCCAGTACGCCGTCGAGGAGGCGCTGCAGGCAGGGGCAGACAAGCTGGTTTTTGTGACCGGTCGTGCCAAACGGGCCATCGAAGATCACTTTGATCGCGATTCGCAGTTGGAGCAGGAACTCGAGGCTGCCGATAAGGAAGAGCTTGGCAAAGCAGTGCGCGAGATCGTGCCCTCACGCGCCACGTGCATCTACATTCGCCAAAGCGCGCCACTTGGTCTCGGGCATGCCGTGTTGTGCTCGCAGCCGGTGGTTGGTGATCGGCCGTTCTTCATTCATCTGGCCGACGATCTGATTGATGCGTCGCCGTCCTGCCTGAGTCAGATGCAGTCCGTGTTTGCGCGCGAAGGTTGCAGCATGGTCGCCGTGCAGGAGGTACCCCCTGAGCACAGCGATCGTGACGGGATTGTTGCCGTGGAAGGTATGGCCGATCGACTGGGTGAGGTGCGCGATATTATCGAGAAACCGTCGCCAGCCGTGGCGCCGTCCAATCTGGGGGTCGTCGGTCGCTACGTCATGACTCCCAGTGTCTTCGATCACTTGCGCGAAACAGGCCGAGGTGCCGGAGGCGAAATTCAGTTAACGGACGCGATCGGGCAAATGCTCCGTCGGCAGCTGGTGTTCGCCTATCAGTTTGAGGGCAAACGCTACGACTGTGGCGACAAAGTCGGCTACCTGGAAGCGACGGTGGCTTACGGGTTGAATCACCCGGAATTTGGCGAGGCGTTCTCGCAGCGACTGGAAAAATTGTTGGCGAATCGAGGCAACTAGTTCACTGCCGGCTCGGTATGCTCGCCGTCACGGTGCTGAACGGGTGACGCGATTGCTCGATTATGTAAGCCAGGACGTGTCGTCAAAGTCTGGGTAACTGGTCGCCGATTTTTCGTTGGCAGGCGCCGCGGTTTTGTCATTACTGGTGGCCACGGCAGGCGCTGGTGCCGGCGCGAGTGCGTCGCCCGGTCGGTAGTTTGTATCGTTAATGACTAGCGTTTTGGCGTATTGGTCCGTCATGGTGGCTCTATCCTTTTGGTTGGTTAGCGTCGAGCTATAGCGTAGCGATTCGCGTGAATTTCTGCCGTGAGCCTCTTCACAGCTGCGCCGAAAAATTGACACTCAGAGTCATGCCACGCATATTTGCAGCATCATTTCGGTGCGCGGAACGCACTCACTTTGACCGTTATGGCGAGCTATCTGCCCAGCTGCCCATTCGGCGACGAAGAATTACTACAAGATACTGTCGTCTCGTTCGTTCCCGCCGCGCCTTACCTGAGGGGTTTGACTATGCGGTTTTTGACTTATTTCTGTCGTGCAACACTTGGTCTTGCCGGGTTGCTCCTGGCAAGCCAGGCGGCCCAGGCCAATCCAACCTATGACGTCGAAGTGCGCACAACGTCGTACGGGATTCCACACATCAAGGCGGCGGACTGGGGCTCACTGGGCTACGGCTACGGCTATGCGTTTGCCGGTGACAACCTGTGCGTCCTGGCGCGGGAAGTCGTCGCGGCAAACGGGGAGTTGTCGCGCTACTTCGGTGAAAGTGGCGGTAATACGAATAACGATTTTTTCTACCGGTTGGTGAGCAACGATGCGTTTATCGAAGAAGCGTTTGCCGGAATTTCGGTCGAAGCCCAGGAAGGCATTCGGGGATTTGCCGCGGGTTATAACCGGTATTTGAACGAAACCGGCGTCGATAACCTGCCGGCCGACTGCCGCAGTCAGCCCTGGGTGCAGCCGTTGACTGAGATGGATCTCGCGCGCGTCTATTACAAACTCATTTTGAGAGCCAGCGGTGGCCCACTGTCGGCGCTCATTGTCGACGCTCGACCCCCTGCCGATACCGCGCCCGGCACGGCAGTGGAGCAACCGTCCGCCAAGCCGCTCAATGACGCACAAATTGCCGCGATCGATTTCGGCCAAGTCCGCGATCTCATTAATACGGAAGACTTGGGCAGCAACATGTACGCATTGGGCAGCAATGCCACGGTCAACGGTCGCGGTATGGTCCTTGGCAATCCGCACTTTCCATGGCGTGGTCCACTGCGTTGGTACGAAGCGCACCTGACGATTCCGGGCGAGCTCGACATCATGGGCGCATCGCTACAGGGCGTCCCGTTGATTAACATTGGATTTACCGATGAGTTTGCGTGGAGTCACACTGTGTCGCCAGCCGATCGTTTCGGTTTGTTCGAACTCATGCTGTCGCCAAACAGCGCGACCCGCTACATCTACGACGGGGAAGAGCTTGAAATGGGCGTGCATCCCGTGTCCATAGAAGTGTTGGTCAACGGCCAGCTTGAAACCCGCAGCACCACCTTCTATTCCACGGTGCACGGATGGGTTCTGGATTTCCGACCTCTGTTTGGTTTCCGTTTCTGGGATACGCGTTTGTCGGTCTTCGCACTGGGCGACGCGAACGCCGGCAGTTTGCGGGCGATCGACCAGTTTTATCAGATGAATGTGGCCGATGACTTCGACGGTTTCGTCAGTGCGCTGCGCGACACCGTCGGTTTGCCGTGGGTGCACACGGTGGCGGCGAGTCGCGATGGCGAGGCCTTTTACGGCGACATTTCTGTCCAGCCAAACATCACGACCGACAAGCTTGCCAACTGCCCGCCGTTGCTGTTCGGTCAGTCGATTGTGGATCAGGCCGGGCTGTTCGTGCTCGACGGCACGAGCACCGAATGCCGTTTCGACAATGATGCCGACGCACCTGCCGCGGGCATCATTGGTTACGAAGGCCTGCCCAAGCTGTTCAATCAGGACTATGTCACCAACTCGAACGACAATCACTGGCTTACGAACCCGGATCAGCCGTTGGAGGGTTTCCAGCCACCGGGCCGCCCGGAGCAAACACCGCGGTCGCTGCGTACGCGTATCGGCGTGAAGATGGTGCAGGAACGTTTGGCGGGCACGGACGGTTTGGGCGCGCCGGGTTTTACGCTCGAGTCGCTGCAGGCCATTTTGTTTGGCAGCCGCAACTACGCGGCCGAGCTGCTGGTCGATGATCTGGTGGCGCTGTGTACCGCAGAAGGTCAGACCGTCGATATTGACGGCGCCACCGTTGATCTGGCGCAGGCCTGCACGATTCTTTCGAGCTGGGACAAGAAGCAAAATGAAAACAGTTTTGGGCCGCACATTTTTCTCGAGTTCCTGGAGTCCGCGTTCACCGAACTGGATGATCCGATTCTGACGGATTTGTGGGCGATACCGTTCGACATCAATGACGCGGTAAACACACCGCGTGGCCTCAATGACGACACCGCGGAGGCGCGAGCACGATTGATGCGGTGGTTGGGAGAAGGCGTGCAGCGTCTGGCGGCCAACTCGATAGCGTTGGACGCGCGCTGGGGCGATCTGCAGTACGACACGAAAAACGGCGTGCGTTTTCCGATTCACGGCGGGCGTGACGGTAGTGGGATGTTCAGTATTATCACGGCGAACCTGAGTCCCGCCGGTTACACTCCGATCAATCACGGCAACAGTTACATGCAGACCGTCACGTTTGATGACGACGGCCCGGTGGCCGAAGCGTTGTTGTCGTATTCCCAGTCCAGCGATCCGGAAGATGAAAATTACGCCGATCAGACTGCGCTGTACACCGCGAAGCAGTGGGTTGCACTACCGTTCTCTGAGGCTGAGATCCTCGCCGATCCCAACTACGTGACAATTACGCTTACCGGCGTCAAGGACACCGATAGCGACGGCATCGGCGACGACACAGACAACTGTCTGGACGTTTCCAATCCGGCCCAACGTGATACTGACGGCGACGGTTTCGGCAATTTCTGTGACGCGGATTTCAACAATGACAATATCGTCAATGTTATTGATCTGGGCTTGTTCCGGGCCGGGTTCGAGGGTTCGGATGAAACCCTGGATCTCAATGGCGACGGTGCCGTCAACGTCATCGACCTGGGTCTTTTGCGCGAGCTGTTTTACGCGCCACCGGGGCCGGCGGCGGAGCAGACGTAACAACGAGTGACCGGCTGTCCCGTCGAATGCGGATAAGGCAGCCGGTTTGCCGTAACCTCGCCAGTACGGCCTGTGGCCTGAAAATGGCACAAAAAAAAGCCTGCTCAATGAGCAGGCTTTTTATATTTGGCTCCCCAGCGCGGACTCGAACCACGGACCTAGTGATTAACAGTCACCCGCTCTACCAACTGAGCTACTGGGGAATACCGGTCTCGCAACCGGACGGCGAATTCTGGCGGGACAAAGAGCGCAAGTCAAGCGCCTGATCGCGGTATTTTCGAATGTTGTTACCGTCTGGTCGAACCTGCTCACGTATACTCCCAAGGCGACTTTTCGCGAACCGAGCCCGGGAATCCCACGATGAGCAACGTCTTCAAAGTTAAAAGCGACTACCAGCCGGCCGGCGACCAGCCCACGGCGATTGCGGGCCTGGTGGAGGGCCTGGAGTCGGGCCTCGCCAAACAGACTTTGTTGGGCGTGACCGGATCGGGCAAGACATTCTCCATCGCCAAGGTCATTGAGTCCGTGCAGCGACCGACGCTCATTCTGGCGCACAACAAAACGCTTGCTGCGCAGCTCTACGGCGAAATGCGCGAGTTTTTCCCTGACAATGCCGTTGAATACTTCGTCAGTTACTACGACTACTACCAGCCCGAAGCGTATGTTCCGGCGTCCGATACGTTCATTGAGAAAGACGCCTCGGTCAATGCGCACATTGAACAAATGCGCTTGTCCGCGACCAAGGCGCTGCTGGAGCGGCCGGACGCCATCATTGTCGCCACTGTTTCGGCGATTTATGGCCTCGGTGACCCGCAGCTCTATTTTAAGATGGTGCTGCACCTGGCCAAGGGCGCACCCATTGAGCAGCGCGAGGTACTGAAGCGGCTGGCCGAGATGCAGTACGTGCGCAATGAGGTTGACCTGGTGCCCGGTACTTATCGGGTGCGGGGCGAAGTGATCGACGTGTTTCCAGCCGATTCAAGCCGCGAGGCGGTGCGCATTGAACTGTTCGACGATGAGGTCGACTCGCTGATGTATTTCGATCCGCTGACCGGCGAGATCGTGCGCCGTGTGCCGCGGCTGACCGTGTTCCCGAAAACCCACTACGTCACGCCCCGAGAGACCATGCTCAACGCGGTGGATTTGATTCGCGCCGAGCTCAAGGATCGTCTGGTGGAACTGCGCGAGAAAGACAAGCTGGTCGAGGCCCAACGCCTGGAACAGCGCACGCGTTTTGATTTGGAAATGATCAGGGAGCTGGGGTTTTGCTCGGGGATCGAGAACTACTCGCGCTATCTGTCCGGCCGGGCGCCGGGCCAGCCGCCACCGACCTTGTTTGATTATTTGCCGGACGACGCCATGCTGGTGGTCGATGAAAGCCACGTGACCATTCCACAGCTGGGCGCCATGTTCAAAGGTGATCGATCGCGCAAGGAAACGCTGGTCGGTTACGGGTTCCGTTTGCCTTCAGCGCTGGACAATCGACCCCTGCGATTCGACGAATTTGAGGATCTGGCGCCGCAAACCATTTACGTGTCGGCGACGCCACGTCCCTTCGAGCGAGAGCAGTCGGGTCAGATTGTCGAACAGGTGGTGCGGCCAACCGGGCTCCTGGATCCGCTGCTCGAAGTGCGCCCCGTCGCAACTCAGGTGGACAACGTGCTCAGCGAGATTCGACTGCGCGTGGATGCCGGCGAGCGCGTGCTGATTACGACGCTGACCAAGCGCATGTCCGAGGATCTGACCGACTACCTGCACGAGCACGACGTGCGCGTGCGTTACTTGCATTCCGACATTGATACTGTCGAGCGTGCGGAAATTGTGCGCGACCTGCGCCTGGGCGAGTTCGATGTACTGGTCGGTATTAACCTGCTGCGCGAAGGCCTGGACATGCCGGAAGTTTCGCTAGTGGCCATTTTGGACGCCGACAAGGAAGGGTTCCTGCGATCGGAAGGCTCTCTGATTCAGACCATTGGCCGTGCTGCGCGCAACGTGAACGGCAAGGCCATTTTGTACGCCGACAAAGTCACCGATTCCATGCGCCGCGCCATGGACGAAACCCAGCGTCGCCGTGCCAAACAGGTGACCCATAATAAAGAACACGGGATTGAGCCCAAGAGCATTGTCAAAGCCGTGGCGGATGTGATGCAGAGCGGGCAGGGTAGCGGCAGCAGGCGCGGCGCGCGCAAAGTGGCCGAAGCCAAGGCTCGCTACGCGAAGATGACGCCCGAGCAGCTGTTTCGCAAAATCGCCAAAGTCGAGAAACAGATGTTGTCCCACGCCCGCAATCTTGAGTTCGAGGACGCCGCGCGGCTGCGCGATGAGATTGCGATGATGCGCGAGTCAGGTCTTGGCGTGGTGGAAGAAAAAGCGGGCTAGGTTGACGGATTGAGACGCACGTCAATCTTGTGTGAATTAGGCTTGCCCCCGGCTAACCATATCCGGTATCTTTAGCGGCCCTCTAGGCGCGTAGCTCAGTGGTAGAGCACTACCTTGACATGGTAGTGGTCGGTGGTTCGATCCCGCCCGCGCCTACCAATTTCCTTTTTTACCCGGACTGACGGCTCGAAGGCGCACCGCGCGGTCCGCAAGCGGTGGACCATGCCTACGATAACCCTGCCCGACGGCAGCCAGCGACAGTTTGATCAGCCCGTATCGGTTGCCGACGTGGCCGCCGATATTGGTCCGGGACTCGCCAAGGCCGCGCTTGCGGGCAAAGTTGGCGATCAGGTGGTCGACACGAGTTATGTGCTCGACGCCGATTCGGATCTGTCGATTATCACCGCGCGCGACGACGAAGGCTTGGACGTCATTCGTCATTCGACGGCGCATTTGTTGGCGCAGGCAGTCAAAAACCTGTTTCCGAGCGCGCAAGTCACCATTGGTCCGGTCATTGAGGACGGCTTCTTTTACGATTTCGCCTACGAGCGAGCCTTTACCCCGGACGATCTGGTCAGCATTGAAAAAGAGATGCAGCGCTTGTCGAAGGCGAATCTGACGGTCAGCCGAACGGAGATGGAGCGCGACGCCGCTGTGGCCTACTTCAAGGAGCAGGGCGAGCATTACAAAGCAGAGATCATTGAGAGTATTCCAGCCGATGAAGCCATCGGGCTGTACGGCCAGGGCGACTGGAAAGATCTGTGCCGCGGCCCCCACGTGCCGTCCACCGGCCACCTCAAATCGTTCAAGTTGATGAAACTGGCCGGCGCTTACTGGCGCGGCGATTCCAACAACGAGATGCTGCAGCGAATTTACGGCACGGCGTGGGCGGACAAGAAAGGCCTGAAAGCCTACTTACACCGAATTGAAGAGGCCGAGAAACGTGATCATCGCCGCTTCGGCCAGGTCATGGATCTGTTTCACACGCAACCTGAAGCGCCGGGCATGATTTTCTGGCACGACAAGGGCTGGCGCATTTATCGCGCGGTCGAGCGCTACATTCGGGACAAACTCGAAGAGGCTGGCTATCAGGAAGTCCGCACGCCACAGATTCTCGATCGTACGTTGTGGGAGAAATCCGGACACTGGGACAAATACGCCGAAAACATGTTTACGACGGGTTCGGAAGATCGGGTGTTCGCGGTCAAGCCCATGAACTGCCCGTGTCACGTGCAGATCTACAACAAGTCGCTCAACAGTTACAAAGACCTGCCGATACGCATGGCCGAGTTCGGGTCTTGCCATCGCAATGAGGCCAGCGGTACGTTGCACGGTCTGATGCGGGTGCGCAATTTCGTCCAGGACGACGCGCACATTTTCTGCACCGAAGATCAGATTCAGAGCGAAGTCGCCGACTTTATTGCGCTGCTGCGCGAGGTTTACGCGGATTTCGGCTTCACCGACGTGTTGGTCAACCTGTCCACACGCCCGGAGCGACGTGTTGGCGAGGATGCCCTGTGGGACAAATCCGAGGAAGCGCTGCGTGAAGCCTTGAACCATTCGGGGCTCGAATGGGAATTGCAGGCGGGTGAGGGCGCGTTTTACGGCCCGAAGATCGATTTCTCGCTCAAGGACAGCATCGGGCGCGTCTGGCAGCTGGGCACGATGCAGCTGGATTTCTCAATGCCGAAGCGGCTGGACGCCACTTACGTGGGCGCCGATAGCCAGAAACATACGCCGGTTATGCTGCACCGCGCCATTCTGGGCTCTCTGGAGCGCTTTATCGGTGTTTTGATCGAGCATTACGCGGGTGATCTGCCGCTGTGGCTCACACCGGTGCAGGCCACAGTCCTGACGATTACCGATCGACAGGCCGATTTTGCCAAAGAAATCGTCCGTACCCTGAAAAAACAAGGATTTCGGGTCGAATCTGACTTGAGAAATGAGAAGATCAACTTTAAAATCCGCGAACACACAATCGCACGGGTTCCGTATCTGCTGGTCATTGGTGACCGGGAGATGGAGAACCGTTCTGTGGCCCTGCGTTCGCGCTCGGGTGAAAACCTCGGCACCTTGTCATTGGATGAGCTTGCCGAGCGTTTTACATCTGAGGTCGCGCATCAGGGTCACGTTAGTCTGGAGGAATGACATATCGCTGCACCGAGTGGAAAACGCGCACGCCGCAATGACGAAATCACCGCAACGCAAGTTCGGTTGATTGACGCTGAAGGCGAGCAAAAAGGCATCATGAGTCGCGACGACGCGCTCGTATTTGCCAAAGATTTACGGCTCGACCTGGTTGAGGTCTCGCCAAACGCGGAACCGCCGGTCTGTCGGGTTATGGATTTTGGCAAGTACTTGTTCGAAGAGAACAAGAAAGCGAACTCGGCCAAGAAAAAGCAGAAGCAAATCCAGGTTAAGGAAGTGAAATTTCGTCCCGGCACCGAGGAGGGCGATTACCAGGTCAAACTGCGTAATCTGATCCGCTTCCTCGAAGGCGGCGACAAAGCAAAAGTGACCATGCGTTTTCGTGGTCGTGAGATGGCCCATAAAGAAGTGGGCCGAGAGAAACTCGACCGGGTGGTCAAAGACCTGGAAGAACTGGCCTCAGTCGAACAACAGCCCAAATTTGAGGGTCGACAGATGGTCATGGTGTTCGCACCAAAGAAAAAGTAGCCATCGCTTCCACGATGGTTCGCCTTGAAGATCCTGCGATGGTGCATGGGTCCGGGCAATAAGGAGTGTTAGAAAAATGCCGAAGATTAAGACGAATCGCGGGGCCGCGAAGCGGTTCAGCCGCACAGGTAAGGGTGGGTTCAAACGATCCCAGTCTCACCTCAACCATATCCTGACCAAGAAAAGCACCAAGCGGAAGCGCCATTTGCGCTCGACGCTTCAAGTCGCTGACAGCGATTTGAAAGCCGTCCGCAAAATGATGCCGTACAGTTAAGGGAGGGTTGAAAAATGGCACGAGTAAAACGTGGTGTAGTCGCCCGCGCGCGACACAATAAAGTTCTCAAGAAAGCCAAAGGCTATTACGGCGCACGCAGTAAAGTCTTTCGGGTTGCCAAGCAGGCGGTCATCAAGGCGGGTCAATACGCCTATCGCGATCGCCGCCAGAAAAAACGTCAGTTCCGTTCGCTGTGGATCGCGCGTATCAACGCGGCGGCCCGTTTGCACGAACTGTCGTACAGCCGGTTGATTAACGGGTTGAAGAAAGCCGAGATTGAAATTGATCGCAAAGTGCTGGCGGATATCGCCGTTCACGATCCCAAAGGGTTTGAGGCGATTACGCAAGCCGCAAAACTGGGTCTGGAACAGTAGCATTGGCCTGCGCGGCACTGCGGTGTCGCGCATTCAATGACGAAAGGGAAAGCTCCAAACGCTTTCCCTTTTTTTTCTCTCGGGGAGTCTGTCGGTGTCGACCACTGAACCTACGCTGGAACAATTAACCGAAGCGGCGCTTGCAAGCGTGCAGTCGGCAACGTCTTTGTCTGAGCTCGACGACGTGCGCGTGGGTGTGCTCGGCAAAAAAGGGTCGTTGACGGCGCAGCTCAAAACGCTGGGTCGTCTGCCAAAAGAAGAGCGCCCGGCCGCCGGTCAGCGCATCAATGAAGCCAAAGAGCGCGTTGCTCAAGCCATCAACGAGGCGCGGACGGGGCTTGAAACCGCGCGTCTGGCGGCGGCCATCGCGGACCAGCGTCTCGATATGTCGCTGCCGGGACGTGGCCAGCCCATGGGCGGGCTGCATCCGGTGACCCGGACGCTGCGGCGCATTGGAACGCTGTTTGAACGGGCCGGCTTTGCGGTGCACGACGGTCCGGAGATCGAAGACGACTTTCACAATTTTGAAGCGCTGAACATTCCGGAAAATCACCCGGCGCGGGCGATGCACGACACGTTTTACTTTGATAACGGCATGTTGCTGCGTACGCACACCTCGCCGGTGCAGGTACGCGCCATGCGTCGCGACGGTGTACCGCTGCGCTTGATCGCACCGGGACGCGTCTATCGCTGCGACTCGGATATCACGCACACCCCGATGTTTCACCAGGTCGAAGGCCTGGTGGTGGACGAGGGCATCAGTTTTGCCAATCTTAAATCCATCCTGCATCAATTTTTGCAGCGGTTTTTTGAGCGCGATCTGGCAGTGCGGTTTCGGCCCTCCTATTTCCCGTTTACCGAGCCGTCGGCTGAAGTCGACATGCAGTGCGTCATGTGCGACGGGAAAGGCTGTCGCATTTGTTCGCACACCGGCTGGCTCGAGGTGCTGGGCTGCGGCATGGTGCACCCGAATGTGCTGATCAAATCGAACGTGGATCCGGAAAAATACACCGGCTATGCGTTTGGTATGGGCGTTGAGCGCCTGGCAATGCTGCGGTATGAAGTCAATGACTTACGACTCTTTTTTGAGAACGATTTGAGATTTTTGAGGCAGTTCCGGTAGCGCTATGTACGTCAGTCAAACCTGGTTGAGAGAATTTGTCGACGCAGACGTCGACACCGACGCGCTGGCCGAACGCCTGACCATGGCGGGCCTCGAAGTGGGGTCGGTCGAACCTGCCGCTGAGCCGTTCACCGGGGTCGTCACCGGGCACGTGGAAAACTGCGAGCCGCATCCTGATGCCGACAAACTGCGGGTTTGTGTCGTCAATATTGGCACCGATGAGACTCAGTCCATTGTTTGCGGCGCGCCCAACGTGCGCACGGGCTTGAAGGTCGCGGTGGCGACCGTCGGCGCACGATTGCCGGGCGGGCTCAAGATTCGCAAAGCCAAGCTCCGTGGCGTCGTGTCCATGGGCATGATCTGCTCGGCGCGAGAACTGGGGCTTGGTGATGAACATGACGGCATCCTCGAATTGCCGGACGATGCGCCCGTTGGCGCCGACGTGCGCGGCTATCTGGATCTGGACGATACGATTCTGGAGCTCGAACTGACTCCGAACCGCGGCGACTGCCTGGGCATGCAAGGTGTGGCGCGCGAAGTGGGTGTGTTGTTCGAAAAGCCGGTCACGGTTCTGGATAGTGCACCGGCTGTGGTCAATGCTGATGACCGTTTTGACGTCAGGTTGTCTGCCCCGGCGGCTTGTCCGCGCTACGCCGGTCGCGTTGTTCGCGGCATTGACGCCGCCGCCGTTACGCCGCTGTGGATGCGCGAACGCTTGCGTCGCGCCGGGGTGCGACCGATATCGCCAGTGGTGGATATCACCAACTACGTCATGCTGGAAACCGGTCAGCCCATGCACGGCTTCGATCTGGCGCGACTGGCCGGACACATCGATGTCCGCATGGCGAACGCGGGTGAAACGCTGACCTTGCTCGACGGCAAAGAAATCAAGCTGTCTGCGGACGAGTTGGTGATCGCGGATGACACGGGTCCGCTGGCGCTCGCTGGCGTGATGGGCGGCGAAAACAGCGGCGTCGCGGACGATACCGTCAACGTTTTCTTCGAAAGCGCTTTTTTCTCGCCGGATGCGATCGCCGGTCGAGCGCGGCGCCACGGTTTGCATACCGATGCGTCGCACCGATACGAACGCGGGGTCGATCCAACCGGTCAGGTGGCCGCTCTTGAACGCGCGACCGAGCTGTTGCAACACATTGCCGGTGGCGACGCCGGCCCGCTGACGGTGGCGGAAGATACCGGGGCGCTCCCGACTCGAGAACCGGTCGCCATTTCGCGGTCTGCGCTGGACACCCGATTGGGCGTTCACGTGCCGACGGGCGAAGTGACCGCGATTTTCGAGCGATTGGGATTCACCGTGACGGTCGCGGATGACGCCTGGCAAGTAGTGACGCCATCGCATCGATTTGACGTCCACGGCGGCGAGGATCTGGCCGAAGAAGTGGCCCGCGTCCACGGTTACAATCGCATTAACGAGGTGGCCGAGGCGGCGACGTTGTCGATGCCGCCGGTCACCGAAACTCGAGTGACGCTGGCGCGCATTCAGGACACGCTGGTCGACCGCGGATTGCAGGAAGTCATTACCTACAGTTTTGTTGATCCACAGTTACACGAAGTGGTTTGTCCAGGCGTCACGCCGCTGCCGCTCACTAACCCGATTTCGGCCGACCTTGCGGTCATGCGGTCGAGCTTGTGGCCGGGGTTGGTCAGTACGCTGCAGCACAACCTGGCGCGTCAGCAGGAACGCGTTCGGGTGTTCGAAACGGGGCTCGTTTTTCACTGGGCAGATGAAACGTTGACGCAGCCACAAAACGTGGCGTTTGCGCTGACCGGTGCGCGCTTGCCTGAACATTGGGATCACGCACGTGCCGACGTGGATGTGCACGACGCTGCCGGCCATATCGAAGCGCTGCTGGCGTTGCGCGGGGTCCACAGTCGGCCGTCATTTGTCGCGGCGGAACATTCTGTTTTGCATCCGGGGCAGAGTGCGAACGTTGTGTTGAACGAACGCATCATTGGACGTTTTGGTACGTTGCATCCCGAGCGGGCAAAACGGTTGGATTTGCCAGCGAACATCGTTCTTGGCGAGCTGGATCTTGACGAAGCGTTTCACGCAGACGTGCCGCGTTTTGTTCCGGTTGGCAAGTTTCCGTCGACTCGCCGCGACGTTTCTGTCGTGGTTGCGGAAAAGGTCAGCGTAGAGGCATTAAGTCAAGCCGTGCGCGACGTGGTCAAAGACACGTTGCAAGAACTGCGTGTGTTCGATGTTTATCGAGGGGAAGCAATAGATTCCGGTAGAAAAAGCGTCTCCTTTGGCTTGATTTTACAGGACTCTTCGCGCACTCTTAATGACGGCGAAGCTGACGCTGCGGTCACCGCGGTTATGGCAAAGTTCAAACAGGATTTTGACGGCACAATAAGAGACTAATTAACCATGGCCCTGACGAAAGCGGATATGGCCGAGTCACTCTTTCATGAACTCGGATTGAACAAGCGTGAAGCACGCGAATTGGTCGATGTTTTTTTTGAAGATCTGCGCGCGTCACTCGCGAGCGGTGAACAAGTGAAACTGTCGGGGTTTGGCAACTTCGATTTGCGCGACAAGAACCAGCGACCCGGGCGTAACCCGAAAACCGGCGAAGAGATTCCGATCAGCGCGCGACGCGTTGTGACTTTCCGCCCAGGACAGAAATTGAAATCGAGAGTTGAGGCGTATGCTGGAAGCGGGGAATAACAATGAACTCCCACCGATCCCTGGAAAACGATATTTCACCATTGGTGAAGTTAGCGACCTGTGCGGCGTTAAACCGCACGTGCTGCGCTACTGGGAACAGGAATTCCCCCAGCTAAAACCGGTCAAGCGTCGCGGCAACCGCCGCTACTATCAGCGTCAGGACGTCATCATCATTCGCCAGATTCGCAGTCTTCTGTATGAAGAAGGCTTCACGATTGGCGGCGCACGTCAAAAGTTGACGGGCGAAGAAGCCCGCGAAGACGTTACACAGAGTCAGCAGATTATCCGGCAGCTGCGCGTCGAGCTTGAAGAAGTTCTGAAGATTCTGCGGCGCTGAATCGTCGGCAATCCGTGCTCGTGCGTAGGCGGGTCAGGCGTCTTTCGCGCCGGTAGCGCTTACGTTATAGTGCGCAGCTCGGGGCGTGGCGCAGTCTGGTAGCGCACTTGTCTGGGGGACAAGAGGCCGCTGGTTCGAATCCAGCCGTCCCGACCATTTTCCTTCCCAATCGGGTGTCTGCCCGGTACTTTCTGCCGATTCCAGAGCGCAGCCGCTAGCTCACAGTAATCGGTGATGATCCAGGCAAAGTACTGGCAAAATCGGCGCCCATCAGGGCGGCTGGCGTCCTGGCACCGGCCGTTCGCGGGCGATTTAGCAGCGATTGAACGACAGCGATCGCCGCATGCGCGGTAACCGAATAGCCGTTGGCCGTATGCATCCGTGCCGTTCGGATATCGCCCGTTGCCGTACGCGCCTCGCCCCAAATGTAGGCCAGCGACGAATCGCGAGCTTGGGTGTCCGGACCGGTCACGCGTCGCTCGATGCGC
>JBGCFP010000131.1:0-2655 GCA_045107005.1 Gammaproteobacteria bacterium | reverse complement strand
CCGGATCGTTGAAATGCTCCGTATGAAACGGATCGAAAAACCCGCCTTCCGCGCGAACTGCAATGGTCGAGATGGCCGGGTGTGTTGCGAACGCGGCAAACAGGCCGGCAAGCTCAGGGTGACCCGACGTTCGCGGTACGGCGAAATTCCAACCCCAGTTAAAATGCCCAAACTCAATGAACGCATCGGCAAACCTGGCGCCCGGTGTTGGCGCCACCAACACGTCTTCGCGCAAGCCGCCTGCCGCAGAGCGAAAATACTTCTGGCTGCCGCCCCAGCCGATGTTGCACAGCACGTTTCCCTGGGCAAACAATTCCCAATTGCGTACGAGCCCCGCTGTAAACGCTTCGGGGTGCAAAAACCGCGTGGCATCCACCATTTCCTCCAACGCCGCGACACCTTCGTCCGACGCAATTTGCGGCGCCATTTTTGAATCGAACGGCCAGCGCCCTTTGGCGTGCAGTCGAATCCACCACTCCCATGCCAAGTAGCCGGGCGTGCGAAACAGCACACCGCCGAAGCGGCCTTGGTCCGGCGCATGGTAGTGGCGCAGAAGTTGACCAAGCTGGGCGAACGTCTGTGCCGGTTGCGGCGCGCGGCCGTATTGCTCGGTAAAACTCGCGACCAGTTCCGGCGCTTCGAGGACGCGCCGATTGTAGAACATGACGTACACATCGCCGTCCGTTTGCAGGCCATAAACCCGGCGGTGGAATTCATCCCCCAGCGGGTAAAGCGATCGGCTATCTTCGATGGACGTCGACGGAAGAAGATCGTCGAGCGGCAGCAGCGCGTTGGCGGCGACAAGATTTGGCAATCCGTAACTCGCCGGCAACGCCAGATCGATGCGCTCATTGCGCCCGTTCGCAATCAGTAATCGCGTGTTGATTTCATTGACCGGCACAACCCGAGAACGAACAGCGATACCGGTTGCCTCAGTAAAACGCTGAATCACCGGATCCACGTTGGACTGACACCCGTCGGGCAACATCAGCATCAACGCGTCGGTTGGTCGCGGCAGGCTTGTCACCCGCTCGAGCAATGCCGTCGGCGCGGTGAGCGCAGCAGACGCAAAGCGCGACGCAACGCTGCCTAACGCCACGGCACCACTGGCCCCAAGTATTTGTCTTCGACGCCACTGTCGCATCGGCACTCCCTGACGAATGACAAATTTGTCCATTATTTTCGGCCGGTGTACTGGACCCGAGCCGCCAAGCGTAGTGTACTCTTAAACCTAAGGAATTGAATTGGCAATGGACGTCGCTTTTTGAGCTCCCCTACTCTGTCACCCACACGCGATCTGATCAACGGCGTAGCGCGCCCTCTGATCATCGTCTTCGGGGCGTTACTTGCCGCACTGGTTTTGGCCGCCATTGTCAGCGGACTCATTATTCGCGAACTGCGCGTACCGTTGGACTATGCCACGCGCTCGGCGTTTACCGTTGCCGCAAAACTGCGCGACATACGTGATGCGACCGACGGTCTCGATCTGCTGATCACCAATACCCAGCTCAACGCCTTCACCGATGCCAATGAATTCGTTCGTGAGGCCCGGCAAGGTCGTGACGCCATCGATCAGGCGCTGATCGGCCTGCCGCCGGTGGCGCGCTCGGGACTCTACTTCGATGTGCTCGACGAACAGCGCGAACAACTTTTTCTAAGTCTGGACCAAATCGGCGATCTCGAAGCCCAGGTTTGGGCGCAGCAAAAGCGCACGGCGGCACTTGGTCAGAACGTTCTGAGCGCTACCGAAAAGGCCATCGCCATGACACGCGATCACAACGCGCGCTTTGGCAACGACGCGAGCTCGATGACGCGCGCATTCAGCGAAGTGCGCTACTACTTATCGTCCATGAATGCGCAAACCAACGCAGTGGTATCGGACGCCGACCGCGGCGCTATTGACAACGCCTCTAATCTTTACGCGCTCAATTTACGGCGCGCCGTCGGCACGCTTTCACGATTGCCCGATTACGCCGAGCGAGCGGCGTTGTTCGACTACGCGCAGAATCTGTTTGATTTAGGTCACAACGAAGATGGTTTTTACGGATCCGCCCGGCAGTTG
This sequence comes from Gammaproteobacteria bacterium, assembly GCA_045107005.1. GTDB lineage: Bacteria > Pseudomonadota > Gammaproteobacteria > Steroidobacterales > JBCCMA01 > JBCCMA01. Next base: position 593 of record JBGCFP010000131.1, on the reverse strand, counting down.
GTAGATGCGCAGGCCGCCTTCGCCGTCGCGCGCGACCACTACAAGCAGCTTTCAAAAGAATTTCGCGGCAGCATCAAGGAGCTCGCCGTCGCCAATGATCAGGACACCACTGCGACGCTGCGCTCAGCACGCACCGGGCTCGCTCGCTATCAAACGCTGCTGATTGCCTCGGTGCTGCTCACGCTGCTCATTGGCCTTCTGGTGATCAAGCGCTATGTGTTTGATGCCGTCGTCGTTCGTTTACGGGCGCTACGCAACACCACACTTGCCATGGCTGGCGGCGAGCTTGATACCCATGTGGATACCCGTGGTAATGATGAGATATCTGATTTGGCGCAGGCGCTGGGTTCGTTTCGCAAGGTTGCTGACGATCGCGCACGTTCTGAGCAGGCTTTAAAAGAGCGCACCGTTCAGCTCGAACTGGCCAACACGGAGCTGGATGAATTCGCCTATATCGCATCGCACGATCTGCGCGCGCCGCTGCACGGCATCGATTCTCTGGCGTCCTTCGTGCAAGAAGATATGGAAGGTAAGCTGCCGATCGAATCGGCACGTCACATCAGTCTCATGCGGGCCAGAATCAAACGTCTGCA
>JBGCFP010000130.1:0-10316 GCA_045107005.1 Gammaproteobacteria bacterium | reverse complement strand
TGTCGCGCAGGTCAAACTGACCCAGCGATTTGTTGTCCGCCGCGCGCTCGCGCTCACCCTGCAGGACGTGAATGGTCACGCCGGTCTGGTTGTTGTCTGCCGTCGAAAACACCTGCGTTGCCTTGGTCGGGATCGTGGTGTTTTTCTCCACCAGCTTGGTCATGACCTGACCGCGCGTTTCGATACCCAGCGACAGCGGCGTCACGTCCAGCAGCAGCACGTCTTTCACGTCGCCCGACATCACGCCGCCCTGAATCGCAGCGCCAACGGCAACCGCTTCATCCGGGTTCACGTCGCGACGTGCTTCCTGGCCGAAGAAGTCTTTGACCACTTCCTGCACTTTGGGCATCCGCGTCTGGCCGCCAACCAGAATGACGTCGTCAATGTCATTGACCGACAAACCGGCGTCTTCGATGGCCGTGCGGCAAGGGCTTACCGTGCGGGTGACCAGATCTTCCACCAGTGACTCGAGCTTGGCGCGGGTCAGTTTGATGTTCAGATGCTTCGGACCACTGGCGTCCGCCGTGATGTACGGGAGATTGACTTCGGTCTGCTGGGACGAAGACAGCTCAATCTTGGCTTTCTCGCCGGCTTCTTTCAGACGCTGCATGGCCAGCGGATCATTGCGCACGTTCATGCCGCTTTCTTTCTCGAACTCGTTGGCCAGGTAATCAATGACGCGCAGATCAAAGTCTTCACCACCGAGGAACGTGTCGCCGTTGGTTGCCAGCACTTCAAACTGGTGCTCGCCGTCAATCTCGGCGATCTCAATGATCGAGATATCAAACGTCCCGCCACCCAGGTCATACACCGCGACTTTGCGGTCGCCACGTTTCTTGTCCATGCCGTAAGCCAGCGCAGCCGCGGTCGGCTCATTAATAATGCGCTTGACCGTCAGGCCCGCAATGCGCCCGGCGTCTTTGGTGGCCTGGCGCTGCGAATCGTTAAAGTACGCCGGCACGGTGATCACCGCTTCGGTGACTTCTTCGCCCAGGTAGTCCTCGGCGGTCTTCTTCATTTTCATCAGCACGCGCGCGGAGACTTCCGGCGGTGCAATCGGGTTGCCCTGGGCTTCCACCCACGCGTCGCCGTTGTCAGCTTTGACGATGTTGTAAGGCACCATGTCGATGTCTTTTTGCACCACCGCGTCGTCGAAACGACGGCCGATCAGGCGCTTGACCGCATATAAGGTGTTCTGGGGATTGGTGACAGCCTGGCGTTTGGCCGGTTGCCCGACTAGCACCTCGTCATCTTTTGTAAAGGCCACGATGGACGGCGTAGTGCGATCGCCTTCGCTGTTTTCAATCACTTTCGTTGTGTCACCGTCCATAACGGCAACGCACGAGTTCGTGGTCCCAAGATCAATACCAATAATTTTAGCCATGTCGAACTACTCCAAAGGTCGTCAATATCAATAAATTCATGTGTTCATGTGTGGGGGCGTCGCGGCTGCCTTCAAGGGCGCCACGGTCGGCCAGGCCCGTTACTGCGCGACAAACACCCGCGCAGCGCGCAGCAGTCGTCCGTTGAGTTCGAACCCTTTCTGGACCACTTCCAGCACGGTGCCCGATTCGACCCCGTCCATCGGCCGAGCCGCCATCGCTTCGTGCAGTTCCGGGTCAAACTTGCCGCCGTCCGGGTCAATGGTCACCACGCCAAACTTCTCGAACACTTGATCCAGCGTACGCAGCGTCATTTTGCTACCTTCGACGTGCGCCTCGAGCTCTGGCTGATCCTGCGCTGCAGCGATGCCCATTTCGAGGCTGTCTCGAACGCTGAGCATTTCGCGAGCGAAACGCTCCACGGCAAATTTGTTCGCGTTTTCGACGTCGCGGGCGGCGCGCTTGCGGACGTTGTCCATCTCTGCGGCCGTGCGCAAGCAGCGCTCCCAGTTGTCATGGGCCTTTTCGCGGGCTTTTTCCAGCTGCTCGGTCAGTGATTCAACCGTCGGTTCGTCGTCGGTTGCGCCCTGCGCCGCGTCTTCGACAGACTCGTTGCTCTCATCCTGCGCTTCGCCCGCAGCAATATTTTCTTCGGTATTCATAGATTTAAAGAAACTTTCTCAACTGATTCGGAATTCGTCAAAGCCGCTCATTATGTGCGTGCCGCACGCACGACGCCAGTCGCTCGTGCAATCTGGCCGCGACATGGGGATTCAGGTCTTGGAATTCAAGGCCGCAGCGACCAATCTTGCCGTCACGTCGACAATGGGGATCACCCTTTCGTACGCCATTCGCGTTGGCCCGATCACTCCGAGCACCCCGACGATCTCGTCGCCGACCCGGTACGGGGACGTGACCACGGAGCAATCGTCGAACAGCTGGTGCCCGGATTCCTCACCAATGAAAATCTCCACGCCGTCAGCCGTCAGGCTTTGATCCAAAAGGTGCAGGATGTCGCGCTGCTCGTTGAACGCGTCAAACAGGCCGCGCAGACGCTCCACGTTCGACAGCTCCTGCACCCCCATCAAATTGGTTTCGCCCGCCACCACAAACTCGCCGGTTTCCTGATCGCGCTCGGCAAAGACCTGTTGCGCCAGCGTGACGGCGTCCAGCATCATCCGATTCATGTTGTCGCGCGTCTGGTTCAGCGATTTGATGAGCTCTTCGCGCACTACGTCCACTTCCGCGCCCGCCAGCTTCTCCGTCAGGTAGTTGGCGGCTTGGCGCAGCGTCGACTCGCTCAGGTCTCGCGGTGTGTTGAGCACCTGGTTTTGCACCTCCTGCCCCTCGAACACCAGAATGGCCAGCACGCGGCATTCACCCAGGCGCAAAAATTCGATCTGCAGCAGCGTGGATTTTGATCGCCGCGGCACGGTAACCACGCCGGCCAGCCGGGTCAGACCTGACAGCAGCGACGACGCGGATTTCGCCACGTCTTTGGCCGAGTGCAGCTCTTCAAGTCCCAGCTCGCGCTCGAGTCGGTTAATCTCAGCTTCGCCGAGGGGTTTTACCGCGACCATCGTATCGACAAAACAGCGATACCCTTTAACCGTGGGAATGCGGCCGGCCGACGTATGGGGCGCGCGAATAAACCCCAACTCTTCGAGATCGGCCATCACATTGCGCACGGTGGCCGGACTGAATTTGCTGCCCGACGCCTTGGACAGCTTGCGTGACGCCACGGGCTGGCCGTCGACGATGTAGTGCTCGACCAGCGTTTTCAGGAGCAGTCGAGCACGTTCGTCGAGCTGCTGAATGTCATCAGTTGGAGTCATGGAGCCGTTGTCCGGTGACGTTAAGGGACACAATCGGTCGTGTCGGGCGGAACGCGCACGTGCAATTGCCGCTTCGCTCCGTAAAATGGCGTTGGCACTGTGTCGTTGCGAGTGCTAAAACCAACGCTATCAATCGCTTCGAATCACTGTCAAGCCAGACGATCGGCGCGACCACCCCAAAGAGAGCTTTGCTTTGAATTCAACGCCACTTGCCCCGGATCGACAACCCTTTCAACGCGTCGGTTTGATTGCCCGGTCCTGGGATGCGCTGGTGGGCGAAACCAGTGATCGGCTGCACGCGTTTTTCGATAAGAGTGGCATCGCGGTCCAGGTCGATCACGACGGGCCGATTGCCACGCTGCACGGCGCGCAAGGCGTTGATCGCCGCACCATGGGCAAGGAGTGCGACTTGCTGGTTGCTATCGGTGGCGACGGCACGATGCTGGACGCCGCCAACCTCGCTGCGCGCAGTGAAACCCCGCTGGTGGGCATTAATCGCGGCAGGCTCGGATTCCTCGCTGACATCAGCCCCGATGACATGACCGCCGCGTTCGACGAGATTCTGGCGGGGCGTTACGTCGAAGAATCGCGGTTGATGCTCACCGCAACCGTTGACGGCCACTCTGGCACCAGGACGCGCGCTCTGGCCCTCAACGACATTGTCATCCAGAAATTCGACGTGGGTCGGATGCTGGAGGTGGAAGTGCATATTGACGACACTTATGTAAACACCCATCGCGGCGACGGCTTGATCATCACCACTCCCACCGGCTCCACCGCGTACGCGCTGTCGGGCGGCGGGCCGATCATGGCGCCCGGACTCGACGCGCTGGCGATGGTGCCGATCTGCCCGCACACGCTGAGTGATCGCCCGGTGGTCGTTCCGGCCATCGCGAATCTGACCGTAAGGATTATTGAACCGGCCGCGGGGCGTGCACAGGTCATGGCTGACGGACAATTACTTGGGAACATGCTCCCCAGCGACACCTTGCACGTGCATCGAGCCCAAGAGCGCGTGACGCTGTTGCACCCCCAGAGCTACGATTACTTCCGCATCCTGCGCAGCAAGCTGGCGTGGGGCCGCGCGGGACCTAACGATCTCAATACCGGATAACGGAGCCCAGATGCTGCTTGATCTGAACATTCAAAACTTCACCATTGCCGAAGACCTCAGCCTGGAATTTAAGGCAGGCATGACGGTGTTGACCGGTGAAACCGGCGCGGGCAAAAGCCTGCTGGTGGATGCGCTTGGGCTGGTGCTGGGCGATCGTGCCGACGCCAGCACGGTACGCAACGGCTGTGATCGAGCCCAGATCAGCGCCATGTTCGATCTGAGCACGCGCGACGACGTGCAGAACTGGCTCGCCGAGCAGGATTTGAACGATGCACAGTCGGAGTGCCACCTGCGGCGCATCATTCAGGCGACGGGGCGATCCAAAGCGTTCATCAATGGCCAGAGCGTCGCACTGGCGACTTTGAAAAACCTCGGCAGCCGTCTGATGGACATTCACGGTCAGCACGAGCACCAGTCGCTCACACGACCGCGCGCTCAGCGCGTGCTACTCGATCGCTACGCAGGCTTGGACAAGCCCTTAAGCGCCGTGCACGAAGCCTACGATGCGTGGTACCGGCTGGACCAGACTTACCGCACGCTCAGCGATGCCAATGCGCAGCGCAACGAGCGTCTTGATCTGCTGCGTTTTCAGGTGCAGGAACTCAACGACCTGAATCTGACGGCCGACGAGTACAAGACGCTGGCCGACGATCAGCGGCGAATCTCGCACTTGGCCGGCCTGGCCGAAGGCGTACGCGTGGCCAGCGATGCGCTGGGGGAATCCGACGATTCGGTGCAGGCGCGCCTGGGCAGCGCACGACGCGCGCTCGCCCCGCTGCTGAGCGTCGACGCACAGCTCGAGGAAGTGAGTCAGATGCTTGACGAAGCGCAAATTCAGATCGACGAAGCGGACGTATTTTTACGCCGTTACGGCGCGGATTTGAACATGGACCCTGCGGAGCATCAACGCGTGGAACAACGCCTGGACCTGCTCACCGACGTGGCCCGCAAACACCGCATTGCACCGGGACAACTGCACGACAAACTGACCGAGCTCAACGACAAGCTGGACGATCTGGACAACGCCGACGATCGGCTCAAGGGACTGGCGGTGGAATTGGCCGATGCCGAGCAGAGCTATCGTCGCTGTGCCGCGGCGCTCACGCGCAAACGCAAAACCGCCGCGCGCAAACTGTCGGGCGCGGTGGGCAAAGTCATTGCGAGCCTGGGCATGCCCGATGCCGTGTTCAGCGTTGATGTCGACCCGCGCGATGCGCCGGGGTTTGGTCGCGATGGCGACGATCAGGTGAGCTTCCAGATCGCGGCAAACCCGGGGCAACCGGCCGGTCCGTTGGCCAAAGTGGCGTCGGGTGGCGAACTGTCACGCGTGAGCCTCGCGATCTCGGTGGTCACGGCCAAAACCGGCGAACGCCGCTGCATGGTCTTTGATGAAGTGGACGCCGGTATTGGCGGCGCTGTCGCCCAAGTGGTCGGCGATCAGCTGCGTCGGCTCAGCGACGATGCGCAAGTGCTGTGCGTGACCCATCACGCCCAAGTGGCAAGCCAGGCGCACCAGCACTGGCAGGTCAGCAAAGCGGCCAGCGACGGAACCACCCGCTCGCAAGTGGTCGATCTGGCCGAGAAAGCGCGGATTGAAGAGCTGGCCAGAATGCTGGGCGGCGCGAAGATCACCAAACGCTCGCGCGATCACGCCGCGGAAATGCGAACGTTGGCGAAAAAGACCGGCTGAGCGGCGCGTCGCCGCCAGCGAATTCAGGTCTTGGTGATTTTGGGCCTGACGTAGAGCACCAGATTGTGGTCGGTAAGCTCGTAGCCGTGCTTCTCGGCGATCTCGTGCTGCAGGCGCTCAATTTCCTCGCTGACAAACTCGATCACGTCGCCGGTTTCGACGCAGACCATGTGATCGTGGTGGCCGCCTTCGTCCAGCTCGAACACCGAATGGCCGCCCTCAAAATTGTGCCGCGTGACCAGCCCGGCCGTCTCAAACTGCGTGAGGACCCGATACACCGTGGCCAGGCCGATATCGTCGCCCGATTCCATCAGCGCCTTGAACACATCTTCTGCGCTCAGGTGGCGCTGGGGGTTTTCCTCCAGAATATTCAGAATCTTGACGCGTGGGAGTGTGACCTTGAGGCCAGCCTTCCGTAAGTCGCTGCTTTGGGTATCGGGTACCATGAATGTCTGGATCACCGCTGGGTTGGTGTATAGTCACGCCGCTTGAAAGATCAGCGGAATTTTTTCGCTCTGAACGACCCTAATGGTATCGATGAACGTGATTCGCAATTATATCAAATCGCTGGCCGCGCTGCTTGCGCTGGCCGCTGTTATGACGCAGTCCGGCTGCGGCGTTTACAAGATTAATGTCCAGCAGGGCAATTACATCAAGAACGAGAAGCTGGCACAGCTCAAAGTGGGCATGACCAAGCGTCAGGTGCAGTTTTTGATGGGCAGCCCGATCGTGCAGGATGCCTTCCACCCTGAACGCTGGGACTACGTTTTCTCCTATCGCAACGGCCGCACCGACCAGACGTCGTTGCGCAACATGACGATATTTTTTGACGGCGATACCGTCGAGAAAATCGACTATCCGGATGACTACGTCCCGCCGGTAGAAGAAGAAGAAAACGAAACCGCGGACTAGCTATTCTGACTGGACGTTTTTTTGCTTCTTGCCCATGGATTTGCCCAGTAGCGCGAGCTCACGACGCACGGTCTTTGGATCGGCCGTCAGCGGTCGGTACAGCTCCACTCGATCGCCCTCTTCCAGTACTTGATCCGGCTTCACACGACGCCCGAAAACGCCAAGATCATCGGTGGGATAGGCCTCGGGAAGCTGCGCGGCAATGTGCTCGACGGCAGCACCCGCCGTGGTTCCGAGCGCTACGCGTAACGCGAACGTCTGCTGCGTCGCCGGCAGCGCATAGGCCACTTCGACGTTGATCAAGACTGCGGCGTCAGACATAGACGTCGTCAGCGCGGCGCTTGAAAGCCTTGATCAAATCGCTGGCCACATCTTCGACGGCGCCGGAAAACAGAAAACCGAACATGGGATTTGAAAACTGATAACGCAGTTCCAGGGAAACGCGGGTGCGTGCCTCAAGCGCTTCGAATTTCCACCGTCCGCGCAGGTGATCGAACGGGCCGTCCAGCAGCTCGATGTCGATTTGACGATCTTCGATCGAGCGATTGCGTGTCGAAAAGCGGCTTTGCACACCAGCCCGCGACAGCAGCAGCGTGGCGGTCAGTTCGTTGTCCTCACGCGTCAGAATCTTGGCCGCGTTACACCAGGGTAAAAACTCCGGATAGCGCTCGACGTCGCTGACCAGTTCGAACATCTGCGCGCGCTCGTGCGGGACAGAGACATCGCGCAGAACCGTTGGCATTGTCTAGCCGAACGCCTCGATCATCGCGTTGCCAAAGATGGCAAGTAGTGACGTTCTCTTGGTCATATTGTTGTTTTCCACATCGATTGGTTGGCGAACTGCCGCGGATTGTGCGGCAAATACGGTGCCCGCTCAACTATCGGCGGCGGGCGCGTGGACCGGGTTTGTGCCGTCATATTGGCCTATAATCGCCCGATGGCAAAGAGTCCCAAACATTCCAGAGCCCCGGAGAAGATCATCGCGCTGAATAAAAAGGCGCGTTTTGACTTCTTTATAGAGAGCACGACCGAGGCCGGTATTGCGCTGCAGGGCTGGGAAGTCAAAAGCATGCGTGAGGGCAAAGCGCAGATAAAAGAGTCGTACGTCATCATTCAGAACAACGAAGCGTGGCTCGTGGGTGCCCATATTACGCCGCTACCCACCGCTTCGACCCACGTACACGCCGAGCCGCTGCGCCCGCGCAAACTTTTGATGCACCGCCGCGAGCTGGACACGCTGATCGGGAATGTTGAGCGCAAAGGCTACACATTGGTGCCGCTGGCGCTGCACTGGTCCAAGGGCCGGGCGAAGCTCGACGTTGGGCTAGCCAAGGGTAAGAAACAGCACGACAAGCGCACGACCGAGAAGGATCGCGACTGGAATCGGCAAAAGCAGCGGATTCTCAAAAGCGGTTGATCCGCCCTCCCCTTGAATTTTGCGCGCTGCGCACAATATACGACGTGTTCACTGGCGCGCTGCACAAACTGCCGTTAGACTGAACGCCAATCACTTACGGGGGTGTCCTGGTTTCGACGGAGGTCACAAAACCTTGAGTGCATGCCGAGGGGTAGATAACCTCGTTAAAAAATGCTGCAAAACTTTTAGTTGCCAACGACGACAACTACGCACTAGCTGCTTAAACACCAGTTTTAGTGTCCTCTGACCATTATGTGCTTGTGCATGTGGATTCCAGAGGTCATCCTCACAAGATCGCACGGGAAGCTTGCTTAGGGCCGAACTGCTAAAAAAGTACTGAGCTGGCGGTCGACTTGCCCTGCCCATCGGGTTGTTTGCCGCGAGATTAAAGATGGAATAAGCATGTAGACCTTAAGGCGGAGGACATTCGGACGCGGGTTCGATTCCCGCCACCTCCACCATTTCTCGGTTTTCAGGCCATTGAAAACTCTTAAGAAGCGCCCATTGTGGCGCTTTTTTTGTGTTTAATTCAGTTGCTTGGAATTCAAACCGATCTTTCTCGCCATATCTGGACATAACTGGCCTTTTCACGACTTTTGGGGGTATTTTTGGGGGTATAAAATTCTCGGATTTGAAAATACCCCCGGGTTCTACCCCGTTTCCACGGACACTTTAAAAAAGCCCGATAATGGGCATAAAGGAGTGTCGTCATGTCGAAGAAAAGACAGTTTAGTGCCGAGTTCAAGCAAGGCGCTGTGGAGCAGGCCAGCCAACCGGGTGTGAGCTGCGCTCAGGTCGCCCGCGAGCCTAGGCATTGGTGCGAACCTGGTGAGCCGTTGGAAGCGCGAGGCGCAGGCCGAAGTTCGCCATGCTTTTGGTTGGTCGGGCAAGCCCCGGGATGAGGAGGTAGCAGGGCCGAAGCGTGAGCTTGCTCGCGTGAAGAAGGAACGGGATTTTTTGCGCGATGCGGCAACGTACTTTGCCACGGAGTCGTCCTGAAGTATCAGGCGATCGAGCGTTGTCGCGGTCAGTTTCCCGTACGCATGATGTGCCGGCTTTTGTGCGTCTCAGCCAGCGGTTACTACGACTGGCAGAGTCGCCCGCCGAACGGACGTCAGATCGATAACGAACGGCTACTCAAGCGCATCCGGCAGATCCATGAGGATAGTCAGGGCGTCATTGGCGCACCGCGCATGCATGAGGATCTGATTGAGGAAGGCGAGACGGCCAGCAAGAACAGGATCGCTCGCCTAATGCGCGTTGAAGGCCTTCAGGGTTGGCCGCGTAAGAAGCGACGGGGCCAACGTGGCCGACCGGCTGCGACGCCAACAGGTATCCGTAATCATCTGCAAAGAGATTTTCGTGCACTGGAGCCGGAGACCAAGTGGGTGACAGACATAACCGAGTTGAAGACCAATGAAGGCAAACTGTTCTTGTGTGTCGTCATCGACCTGTTCAGCAAGCTAGTGATCGGTTGGTCAATGCATCATCGACAAGATCGCCAGATGGTGCTTCAGGCCGTTGAGATGGCGATATGGCAGCGCGAGGGAGGATGGTCGGTGATCCTGCATTCTGATCGCGGAAGCCAGTTTCGCAGTGGCGACTATCAGCGTTTTCTAAAGCGCCACACGCTGATCTGCTCGATGAGTGCCGTTGGCCATTGCGGAGACAACGCGGCGTGCGAGGGCTTTTTTGGCGTGCTCAAACGTGAGCGAGTCAATCGTCGTCGCTATCGAACCCGGGACGAAGGCAGAGCGGATGTGTTTAACTACATCGAGCGTTTTCACAACCCGAGAATGCGACGTAGAGTCGCGAAGAAAGATCAGGCATTTTCCGCCTGTTAAAAACCGTCCGTGGAAACGGGGTAGAACCCCCATAGGGAGTTAAGTCATGCCTGAAACCTGTTTAATGCAACACGTCTCCGACGTGCCGATTGCAAAAAAGAAGCTTCCCGAGAAACCCGCAA
>JBGCFP010000013.1:0-4126 GCA_045107005.1 Gammaproteobacteria bacterium | reverse complement strand
AGGTTGAACGCATCATCGTCAACGTTGCCCAGTTGCGTGATGCTGCGCTGCTCGCTGAACGCATCAATAGTGACGTCGAGGTACTGCAGATTGAACTGCGGTTCGATGATCAGGCGCCCGTAGTTAAACGCGTAGCCGGCGTTGAACGTAGCCGTGACGGTATCCGCCGAAGGAGTACTCAGCGCCACAGAGTTCGCAGCACCAATATCCGGGTTGTTGGAGCCGTACTTGATCTGACGCTCGACGTCGTAATCCAGCGAGCCCAAGCCCAGGGAAGCGCTCATGAAGGCCTTTTCGCCTTGATAAAGACCAAACGCGATGGCGCTCATGCCGTCGGATTCAAGGCCACCGTCGACCACTCGAATGTCACTGGCGGCTTCGTCGAAATCGATGGTTTGTCGGGTCCATCCGAGCATACCGCCGAGCACAATGTTATTGGCGAAACGGTAGTCGACCCCAATGGTCAGTTCCGAACCGTCGAAGTCAAACGCGTTCTCAAGATCGGTATCGTCTTTGCTGCCGTAACCAAACGAGCCGTTGATAAACCCGCCCCACGAGCTAAACGTGTTGCCATCGGCACTCGCACCGCCGCCTCGACGACCACTGCCGGCTTGCGCCACGCGCACGTCGTCGCGCTGCGTCGGGATGTACGCGCCAGCGATTGAAAATCCGCGCGCACCAAAGCGCAGCGCGTTAATGCGGGATGCCAGGTTCGACAACTGGCTGTTGGAAAACTCGGTGGCGGCAGACCCTTGCGCGGCGAGTTCTTCCGCGGCCGTCCAGCGTAGCGCCGCGCCCAATCCTTCCTGATCGAGTCCGAGGCTTGCAACCGTCGGGCCGACGCCGAGCAAATCGTTGGCGGTGTGGACCAGTTCACGAATGGTCAGATACACCGAGAACACGTCGCCGGCGCAAGCCTGATTTGGGCTTGCGTCCGGGTTCACAACCCGGTCGAGCACACCGCCCGGATTGCACTGGGCGTCCAGAATGTCAAAGGTCTGCTGATTGGCAAGCGCAGCGCGAACTTCCACGTCATTGGCGAACACCGACGTATCGAGACCAAGCAAGCCTTGCCCGTCCAGTGACTGTGCGTGCCCCGCGGGCGAGATCGCCAGAGTGCCGAGCGTCAGCAGCGTAGCGAGCGCCGAGCGTTTGGAGAAGGTGTGTCGAATCATGGTGTTTAGCCTTCGTCGTCGTTTTTGTTTGGGTTCAAATGGCGTTGTGGGTCACGGGTTTAGCACCGGGACAAAGAAAAAATCGCCGAGCTGGTGTCGCGCCGGCTTGATGGTTCGAAACAGAGGCTGAGCCGCGTCGTTACCCTCAGCGCCTCGCATCCGTTCCACCACTCTCTTGAACAGCAGGGGAACGTGAATAATTCCCCCATTGGATTCGAGCTCGTCAAAAAACGCTTTGGAGAAGCGCGAATGCGTCGGATCGATGCCGGGCACGGGCTGCTTGCTACCAGATGCCAGCAGCAGGCGAGCGCGCTTGGGCAGCGCGATTTTCAGGTAAGCCGCGGACAGCTCATTGCTGTAAGTGTGCAATCCCGGCCGACTTTCCAGAACGCCCGCATAGGTAGAATCCGAGATCACCAGAATGCGGCGGGCCGGTATGCGGCTCAGATGGCCGGTGATTAATTCATTCGCGATCCAGCGCGTATCGTTCGGCGCGGCGTCCGCGTCAGTGGGCAGCCAGTACCCGAACTGGTGATTGCCGCCCTGCAAGATCTCGCCGTGGCCGGCGAAGTAAATCAGCAGGTTATCGTCCGCTTTGAGCTCATCGTAGTAGCGGTTGATGGTTTCCATGACCAGCAGCTGGCTGGGGTTGTCGAGGCGAATGACGCTGAAACCGTAGCGGTCGCGCAGAACGCGCTCGGCGCGATCGGCGTCGTTGAGTGCGGTGGTCAGATTGGGCATGGGTGCGTAATCTTCGACGCCGATCACCAGCGCGTAGAAGCGGCCAAAATCGTCATCATCGAAACGACGGCGCTGCGCGGGCGTCAGCGGTGCGGGCGCGGCTTTGGCCTTGCGGGCCTGCGGAAGCTTGTCGAATTTAGTTTGCGCGGTCTTTTGTTCTTCTTGCATACGCTCGATGATCGACTGCAAGGTGCGTGTCTGCGTCGTGCTCGCCGACGCGTCCGATTGCATAGACTTCACCTGCGCCAGTAGCGCCTCGATTTCCGCTTCTCGCTGGCGCAGCTGGGCGTTCAGCTCGTCGCGCTGCGCGGTCAGTGCGTCGTCGAGGGTGGATTGATAAACCAGGTTTCTGGCCGACACGCCTTGCGCCTTGCGATACCAGTTAAACGCTTCGGCCAGGTCTTGCTCGACACCTAGGCCCCGTTCGTAAAGCGTGCCCAGGTTGTATTGCGCTTCGGAGTGTTTCTTCTTGGCCGCTTTGCGGTACCAGCTCGCGGCTTCAGCGTAGTCTGGTTCGCCGTCTATTCCGCGCTCATAAAGCATGCCGACGTAGGTCTGGGCCTCGGGATCGCCGCCGTTGGCTTGCGGTAGCCATACGTTGAGCGAGGACCGAAGATCGGAGCGATCATAAAGCGTGAATTCCCCGCCGCGCAGCTGGCAATCGGATGTCGTCGTGCGGGTGGGCCGACGCGGTGTCATGTAAACCCGGCCTCCGACACTGCGCACCTGCCCCGGCATCAGGCAATCCACGATTTCGTACTGCAGGATGGGCGAAAACCCCTCCATTGTCGTATTCTCAGGCGCCTGCGCCACCACAGGGCCAGCAACACCACAAATAAGGAAAGCGGTGAGCACACGGGTCTCAATGAGTAAAAATGTTCGAAGCATGGCGTCTCGACGTCCCGCTGTATGGGTACTGTTGGCGCTCCTGAGCGCCAGCGTCGGCTGTGTCTCCCGACCCTTTCCACTGGGTAAAGCAGCGTCTGAGGCCGGACTCCCTCATGCCGTGATCGAAACCGCAGGATTTACGCACGAAATCTATCGCCAAGCGGGCGCAAGCGGTCCGCTGGTCATCTTCTTGGAGGGCGACGGGCTGCCCTGGGGGCGGGCCGGTCGGCAGCCTGCAGCGGACCCCACGCCAAACCGGGCCCTTGCCTTCGAGCTGATGCGCCGCACACCCGCGAAGGCGGCATATCTAACCCGGCCGTGCTATTTCGGCTTAGCGGGCGCCGCCTGCGAGCCGACGATCTGGACGCACGAGCGCTTTTCGCCCGCCGTCGTGGACAGCCTGGTCGAGGTGATAGAAAAGAGTATAGACGGTGACGCGCCACTCGCACTGGTCGGCCACAGCGGCGGCGGCGCATTGGCTATGCTCCTGGCCGCGCGACTTGAAAATGTGCAGCTGGTCGTGACCGTGGCTGGACTGATCGACACCGCGGCGTGGACCGATCACCATCGGTACGAACCACTCAATGGATCTCTCAATCCGCGTGATGCAGAGCTGGACACCGACATTATCCAGGTGCATCTGATTGGCGAACGCGACACCAACGTGTTACCCGAGCACACGCGCCGAGCAGTGGGAAGCCAACCAAACGTGCACGTCTGGGGCTTTGACGATTACGACCACAGCTGTTGTTTCGCACGGACGTGGCCGGCAACCTGGGCTCGCATCGTCGCTTTGCTAGAACCACTCTGAGGTTGGTACTGTCACGTTGTAAATTATTGACAGTGCCGAGCGACGCGCTGCAATAACTCCTCGTCAAGTGCGACACTTGCCGATTCGCTGTATCGAATTAAATCTGCGCTCATGGTTCGCGCAAGATCACCAAACCGCTCCGGAAACCGCTGAAGGAAAGGCAGCAACATGGTTAGCGCCTCATGCGCTGCGTTTGCCGCATCCTCAAAACGCTCGATCTCTGCAAGTAGATCAGAGCGAACAGAAATAGAATTTGCCAGATCCGGCAGGAACGCGTCCGGGCGACTGGCCGCCAGATCGCGATACACACCCACCGCTTCCTCGCTCGCCGACAGCGCCTCCTCTCGACGGCCGAGATTCGATAGATCACCACTGAGATTATTCAGGCTCATCCCCAGACCCGGCAGGAACGCGTCCGGGCGACTGGCCGCCAGATCGCGATACACTCCCACCGCTTCCTCGCTCGCCGACAGCGCCTCCTCTCGACGGCCGAGATTCGACAGGCGGAAGC
>JBGCFP010000129.1:0-20525 GCA_045107005.1 Gammaproteobacteria bacterium | reverse complement strand
ATCCAATCGCTGTTTTTCAAATTCACGGACGCGCCAGAGACCCAGCACATCTTCGGCACGCTAAACGAATGGACGCGCAGCCTCGGCGTGGGGAATTTGTTTGCGCGTAACGGGATATTTAGCCAGTACGTGATTGGCTCCGCGGAGCTGGTGGCCTCGCTTCTGGTGCTTGGCGGCGCGTTCCTGCGCAAGTCGCTGCTGTCACTCGGCGGTGGCTTGATGGCGACCGGCATCATGTCGGGCGCCATTATCTTTCACTTGTTCACGCCGCTGGGTGTGGAAGTGCAGGGCGATGGCGGCACGCTTTTTATCATGGCGTGCCTCGTGTGGCTGTCGGGGTTGACCCTTGCCTTTTTTCATCGCCCGGGACAGGCACCTGGTTGAAAATCGGTGTTAGCGCCCCGTGACCAGACCGCTCGGGCCGGGTGGTTGCCCGAATAGCGCTCGCATCTGGCCAAGGTCGGTGCTGTTAACGATGCCGTCGCCGTTGAAGTCGGCATCGGCATCGGTGGAAAAAAACGCCAGACGCAAAAGACCAAGGTCGACAATGTTTACGGCGCCATCGTTGTTTAGATCGGCGTCGCACACGTTGCCAAAGCCGTCGCCGGTGGTGTCGCGCTGATCGCCGTTGGGGCGCAGCGTGCAGTTGTCATTGCTATCGGCAATACCGTCACCATCGGCGTCAATGCCTGTTTCCAGCGCGCCTAGATCAATCGCGGCCCCCTGAAAGCGGGGGGCACCGGCCAGATCGACAGATGATACGCCCGGCGCCGCCGAAGTGCCCGCATCAATCAGTGGCGATGCGGGGCTCAGTGAGAAGTTGCCTGGCCCTGAAAACAGCGGATCAAGCGCATCGAAGTTGCTCGGAGATAGCGCGATCGGCAGTCTCGAGTCGAAGCCCAGCAGCGGCGTTTGATCAAAATTATTTGTTTCGATGTCGGTAAGTGCGGCGATACCGTTGTCATCGTCGTCGTTGTCGATACTCAGGTCGTCGCCAAGTGCGCCGGCCGAGTTGTTCCAGAACAGATTGTTCAGGAGCAGCGACCGGGTGACGTCACCGGTCAGGTTTAGCTCGGCACCGCCGCCGTCCTGAGCGGCTTGATTGTTGGCCAGCGTATTGTTGACGATTTGCAGCAGTGCGCTGCCGTTCACCGACTCCGAACGAATGCTCATACCACCGCCGTCTTGTGCGCTGCTGTTGGCATCGAACAGATTGTTGGCAATCAGTGCGATGCTCTCACTGGTGAGATCCAGGCCTCCGCCACCGTCCACGGCGGAATTGCGTACAAATATATTTGCGCGCACGGTGGCAACGTCCATGCCACTGATGCTCAAGCCGCCGCTGTCGTGACCGGCATTGTCGGCAAACACATTGCGCTCGATCGCAACATTGACGCCGGCATCCACCTCTATACCGGCGGTGCCGCCAAGCCCGGGAAGCGCGCCGTTGGCAACAATGTGATTGTTTATGATTTGTACGTTCACCCACCGATCGATGTCCAGTCCACCGCCCTGCGTTTGAGCAGTGCCTCCGGTCACTGTCAGCTCACCTATCTCGAGTGTCGAGTTATCACGGCCGGACAAAACCAACGTGGGCCCGACGCCGCCGCCGTCAATAACCGTGTCATCCGAGTTGCCGGACGATGTGGCGCACGTGGCGTCAAAACCACCGCGCAACGTCAGGTCGCCACTTTCCGCAGCGTTGGCGTTGTAGGCAAAATTGCCGACGATGGTACCGCTGTGGATCATGATCGAATCGTCCTCAGCATTGTTGTGCGCAACATTTAAAGCGGCAGTGAGTGATGCGGCGTCTCCGACACAGAAGTCGGCGGCCATGACCGGCAAAGCCAAAAATGCCAGTGCGATGACCAAAGCCTGTGGTTTGCAGGTGTGCATGATGATTGTCCTAGGTGAAAAAATCAGTTGTCGTCGAGCGTTTCAAGATAGCCGCCAATGGCCTGAATATCGGCGTCAGGCAAGCAGGACAAAAAGGCCATGGCGGGTTCTTCAGCCAAAGCCCGGTAGATGCGTTCGGCGTCCCGGCCGCGAACGTCTTCGTCGACCGCGCCACCACTGCCGTCGAGCCCGTGGCAACCGGCACAGGTGGTCACGAAGCGACGCTGTCCACTCACGGGTAGTGCTGAGTTTAGAAAATCGGAGACGGCTCCAATTTCCTCATTGCTGTAGACGCCTTGCAGGAACTGCATCGCAGGAACACCGCCGGGGAAAACGAGCGTGCCGTTAATCGCTCCTTGAATGGAGCAGGTTCTTGCGCCGGTGTTGCGCCGGCCCGCCACTAGTGTGGGGTCTATGGCCGGGCCGTCCCAGGGATCGCCGTGACAGGCCTGGCATACTGATCTGAAAATGGCCTCTCCGGGCTCCGGTGGATCAGCAATGGTCGCCGTGGTGTCGACACTGCTGCGCAGGCCGTCGTCGTCCACAACGGTCAGCGACACGATGTATTCGCCTGCCTCACTATAAGTGTGAGTGGGCGTAGCGCCGGTGCCGCTCGAGCCGTCGCCAAATGCCCATAGCCACTGGGTTATGATTCCATCGGGATCGGTTGACCCTGCACCATTGAAGGCAAGGCTTGTCCCCGGCGCTCCAGTGTAGGGACCGCCCGCATTGGCCAGCGGTGGCAGCGGCACGTCGCGCGGTGCGATAAATGCGGTGGTGCTCGTCGAGGCGGTTAGGCCATCATTGTCGATCACTTTTAGATGGATAGTGTAGGTACCCGGAGCGGCGTAAACATGGACGGGTGCGACACTATTCGCCGCTTTCCCATCGCCGAACTTCCAGTGCCATGAGGCAATGTTGCCGTCCGCGTCAGTGGAACCACTGCCATCAACCACCACCCGTAGACCGGCAAACCCGGTGTAGCTGCCGCCGGCGACGGCGGTCGGTGGTATTTGCGCGGGCGGGTCCAATAGCACATTTTGTGGGGGGGCGGCCGCGCTGCTGGTGCCACTGCGCGTCCACGCAAGATTGGTGCATCCTGAAGTCGCCTCGTTGCACCAGCCTGGCAACGAGCCTGCGTTAATTTCAGCCAGATTGGTGTTGCCTTCGCCGTCCGCGTCCTCATTTTCGACGTCAAAGAACGCCTGCGGAAGGTTGGCAAACCCGCCATTTTGAAGAATCGCATAGCCGTACTGATTCCACGGCTCGCCGCCCCCGGCCCCAACGTGGCACATCTGGCATGGCGTGCCCGCAGTGGAAATTAGCGCATCGTCGCCGGTGGCGGCGGGGTAGGTGGCGTTCCAGAGGTCGTAAATGGCTGGAAAGCCCAGCGCCGGTGCCGCGGTGGCCAACGACGCGGCAACGACGAATGTCTGCAGCAGTTTCATTGTGTGCACCCCGCTGCCGATGGTCCGGGCGACTGGAAGAACGCTAATCTCAGGTGCCCCAGGTCGATCGTGTTGATGCGGCCATCGGGCGGGCCGTCGGCGCCTGAGAAATCCGCATCCGCGTTCCAGTTGGCAGATGCGGGTGTGCTGCCAAATGCGCTACGAAATGCCGCGAGATCCAGCACATTGACCATACAATCATCGAGCCCGAGGCCAAGTGGACCGGCGATGTCGGCATCGCAACGATTGCCGATGCCGTCCCCGTTGGAGTCGATTTGCATCGGGTTTGAGACAACAGTGCAATTGTCGTTGGCGTCGAGTACGCCATCGCCATCGCGATCTCCCGCGCCGCAGTTAGTTGCAGTCAGCGTGAAGTCATCGATTTGTGCGCTCCAGTCAAAATCGCCGCGATAGCCAAAGCACATGTGTACGTCGGAGGTGTCATCCATGCTGGCAAGATCCACGTCGATCTGTGCACCAGGGACGGCGAACAACTGACCCAGGCCAGTGTCGTCGGCCGACCACGCCAGCTCATAATTTTCAATCGTCGTGCTGTCGGGCGGCACGGTGCCAACCAGCAGTACCAATTGATCGTTTGTGTCCGCCGCACCGAAGGGATGAAATTGACCCGTAAAACTTGCGGCGCTGCCAATTCGACTGCGAAAGTCAAAAGGTCCGGCGCAAAGAAATGCCTCGGTCAGGCCGGGGTCGGCGGCATCAGAATCCACGCACGCGGCAATGCCCGTTCGGCCGGTGAAGTTACCCGGTGTGCCGTTTGCGGAATGACACCGATCATCATCCGTCGTGCCCCATTCGGCGCCGGTGGAGCTGTTGGCGCCGGCAAATGTTGTCCAGCCGATTGCATTGAGATCACCGCTATTGGCGGAATCAAAACTCTGTACATTGCAAAGACCAGAAACGGGAGCGCAGGCACTTGGCGACGGGGATCCGCTGGAGCGAATGACGCCGACGTTGTCGATCAGGAAATTCGTTTCGCCCCCGTTGAGCGACTGTGTCTGCGCTAAAAAGCGTAGCGTGTGTATCTGATCGTTATTATATGGGCCGCCATTGGCCGTGGTAAGTGGCACCAAGACGCGTCGGTAAACGGTATTGCCGCAATCAGGGTCCGCACCACTGGCTGTCCACACCGGATTACCGTCGATGCTGAGGGAAAGTGTGTCGGCGGGGCCATCGCAGGTACTTTGCGCAACATCAAACTCAAGTGACATGTCGGTTTGCTGAAGTCGCACGCTTTGTGTTGCCGATGCGGTCTCCGGAGCCAACGCCCCGCCGAGCCAAAGCCAACCTTTTCCGTCGGCAGGGCGGACGAGTTCATTGTCGCCACACGACGATACTGAGCACAGCGCTGTGCCATAGAGGGCGGATTCTATTATCCATTCGGGGTCGGCTTCGGGCGGTGCTTCGAAATCGCCATTGCCAATGGCGTTTTCCACCGCGGCGCTCAGCGCTGCGGAGCATGTAAATCCGGTTTCTATTCGACAGGCGTCGGAGCAGCCGTCACCTGTCGCGGTGTTGCCATCGTCACAGGCTTCGCCGCGATCGGGCAGGCCGTTGCCGCACTGTGCATGCGCTGCGGCGCACGACAGCGCGAGCAACAAGACCGCGATGGCACGATACGAAAAAAACTGGGTGTCCATGGCGGTCTCCTGCCTCTAATGATTCGCTACTCGGGGATTCCGGCGTCGATCCAGTCCTGCACTAGACTCTGCTCCGCCTGATCAAGGCAATCAGGGTCGGCGGCGTCAATGGCGGGGTCGCCCGTACAGCCTCGATTGGGCGGCATCTGCCCGGATTGAATTCGAACTATGGTGCAGGCGCCTTTGGTCAGGCCGTCGCACAGTGGATTCACAGCGGCCAATGGTGCCGCCGAATAATCCGTTCCAAGGTCGTGGCCGCCAAGGCCAAGTCCGGTGTGACAAGGTGTGCAGAGTTCTTCAAAAATCGGCTGGATATCATTGGTCCACGTGGTGGGGGACCCCGTCGCCCCCGGCCCTGGCGGTTGAAAAAACGCGGCGCGCATGACGCCGAGGTCGGTGACATTGACCACACCGTCCGAATTCAGATCGGCGTCTTCGTCATTGGTGAAAAAAACCAGACGCAATAAGCCGAGGTCGGAAAAATTGACCACCAGGTCGTTGTTCAGGTCGGCGTCACATCGATTGCCGAAGCCATCACCGTTACTGTCAATCTGATCTGGGTTGGCTACCGTCGAGCAGTTGTCGACAGAGTCATCGACACCGTCACCATCGGTGTCGACGGCATGAGCAGACAATGCGAAGCAGGAAATGGCCAGTGGCGCGAAGCACCACCGCATAAGCGCGCGTTGATAATGCATGAGAATTCCCCTTTTTGGCGCAAGGACTGACCTTTGTGATCCATTTCCTCGCACATGACTTGTCGTTTTTTGTGCGCTGCATCGTGCGTGCGCCCGCAGGGGGCACGGATGCCGGTGCATACTGTCTTTTGGTCGCGCGGTAGCGCTGCATTGGAACAAATGGCGCAAAATCCGACAGCGCTGTTCCATTTGTCGACGTTGCTCCGTCTAACTTCAGTCAACTCGGCAGCGCGTGATGTGGGAGCGAACGCGCCGCCATTGCAAGTTGGTATGCCGCGCAGCGCACTGGAGTGGGTGGTGCGACGGTGTATTTGTGAGGCACGATCATTGTCGATACGAGAGTTGGAACAATTGGAAGATGAGCAGCTGGTGGCGCGGTCGTCGGACGCTCGGTTGCGCTCGTCTTGTTTGGCGTGCCTGTACGAGCGTCACTTACACCGCGTGGTGGGCTGGTGCCTGCGTGTCAGTGGCAATCAGCAGGACGCGTTAGATATTGCGCAGGAGGTGTTCATCAGGGTTGAGAACAAGCTGGATTCATTTCGCACGGACAGCCGTTTCACAACGTGGCTTTACGTGATCACCAGACGCGCGGCGATCGATCATCTGCGCCGACAGACAAGTCAGGCAGACCGCGCTGAGGCGTTTGCACGCGAACCTGCAGTAGAGTCCGAGACGCCAGAGGCGCTCGCTCAGACTGCCGAAGTGGCGGATCGGCTGCAAGAAGACCTAAACCATCTTCTTGTGCCGGAAGAGGCGCAAGTGATTTACATGCATTTTTCCCTTGGTATGACACTGCCCGCGATTACCCGCACGCTCGGCCTGACCAACAGTTCTGGTGCGAAGGCGCCGTTGGTCGCAGCGATGCGCAAGTTACGGCGCCACTATAACGTCGTGGCAGGCGCGACCCGGAGTACTCAATGATCTCCAATGATAGCCGTTCATCGCAAGATGGCATTTTCACTCTCATCGACAATATGTGGCCCGGCCCGGACTGCCCGCGACCGGAGGTATTCACGCTCGATCACTGGGCGTCAATGAACGGCCAGCAACAAGCGGCCCTGCAGGCGCACGTTGAGACCTGTGCGGCTTGTCAGGCTGAGAAAAAACTCGCCGAGGCTTTCCACGACGATTCTGTCGATGTCGCAGACGTTCGCCAGATCGCGCAAAGAGTACGCTTTCCAAAGACGGGCGCGATGCTTCAAGTCAAAGCCTACAGATCAAAATGGATGCCACGTTTTGCCGTTGCGGCAACTCTCGTCTGCGCCGTCGGTTTTGGGACGTTAATCTTCCAGCGGCCGGATTCGTTGCCCGATCTGCCAGAGCGGGATCCCGCCGCGAGGACCATTCGTGGTTTCGATATTGCACTCCTTCCGCAAGCCACCGATGGCGAGCAGGCCGAGCGGTTGCGGTGGGCGCCAGTTGAAGGAGTGGGCACGTTCGTTGTGACGGTGCGCAACGCGGCTGGAGAGGTTGTACTGACTGAGGACACGGGTGAGCTGTTTGTGGCGCTCCCCGACTCGCTGGCCCACGCAGGCGGCCGTCTGAGGTGGAACGTTGTGGCCCTGGATGAAGGTGGCATGCCAATTGCGCGTTCAGCCGTGGGCGTCTATTTTGCAGGTACTGGAGCAAAAAAATGAACACACTAAAGTTCTTGAATACCATGTTTCTTGTGCCACTTTTGCTCGCGTCAATGGCGGCTGGCGCTGACGATCACGAGTTGCTGTTGCGTGTGCAGGATGCTGTCGGCACACCGGGTGGGCGCGCAGTCATCATGTTGCGTACGTATTCCACGCGACCGGTGGGAGACGGCACCATCTGCGTGCGCTTTGACTCAGCTCAGACGCACGTGTCGCCGCTGTCAGCGTTAACATCGGCCGTGGTTTTTGGGCAGAGCGATGATGTTGTCCAGAGCTATAATGTCGTCGAGCAAGACGGAGCGATGGTTGTTGATCTGAAATTTTCTTCGGCCAGCGCCTCGGTTAATCGGGTTGATGGGCCGTTTGCTGCGTTCTACTTCCAAGTGGCTGAAGGGGCGCAGATTGGTCAGGAAATGGAGGTCGCCATTGATCCTGGCGTGACTTGGCTTCGCGATGAGTTTGGAGCACCTATTCCAATTGAGTTGCGCAGTGGCGAGCTGACAATTCGAGCGCCCAGTGCGCCACTTGAAGTGTCTGCCGAGGTGCATTTGCCCGACATTGTCGGGCAACCGGTTACGCTGTCGCTGCAGACCAACGAGCCGTTTGAGATTGCCAGCGGGCAGATTGCTTTGCGCTACAGTAGTCGTGAGCTGACCGGTGAGCCGGTGCTTCGCGTGGATCCTCGTTTCGGACATGTTGAAGTAAAACTCGACGGCATTCCGGGCCTTGCGCTGGCGAAGATTTTGGACGCTGGGGCGGACTTCAATAATCTGCCAGGCAATATCATCTCCGTGGACATCGCACCAAATCCGGCGTTCACGTTTTCTGACGACTTTGTGCCCTCGGTGTCTCTGGATCCCGCGTTGACGCACCTTTTCGATCGGGAGGGAAACTGGATTCCAATTGACATCGAAAATGACGTTTGGGTGTCATCGTCGATGCTGCCGCCACGCGAGCAGAACAAAAAGAATCAGCAGCGTTAACGTGGCCACGGTCGGCCATCGTGAATGACGCGCTGTCCTGACGATGGGCCGGGCATCGCCGTAAAGCACGTAACCGGACCACAACCACGGCGCATTCCAGTCGTTTGAGTTCATGAGGCGTGTTTTGGTCGCCTGCAGCGCAGCGGCCGGGGACAGTCCGCGTGCAAGTTGGGCATAAAACTGATCCATGACGACGGCGCTGGTCGCATCGTCAATGGGCCACAGCGTGGCAAGAACGGCTTGTGAGCCGGCGGCAAGAAAAGCTCCGGTAAGGTTCGAGACCGGCGCACCGACGCCGTGGATGCCCTGCGCGGTGCTGCAGGCTGAAAGTACCGTGAGCGCCGCAGGAAGCTCCAACTCAGCCACGTCGCGTGGGAACAGCAGACCATCGTCCCCCTCGCTTGAGCTCAGCACGAGCACGGCGCCCTGATCAAGGCGTGTGTCGATCACAGCGTGACTGGCAATGTGCAGCACGCTGCCCGCCCGAATCTGCAGATTGCGCAAAGCGGTCTCACTGGCATGTTCGTTCGTCAGTACCGTGGATTGCCCCCTGAAGTACTGCGCCACTTTGTGTGCTTCACTATTCACCTTGGGTAAAGGCCGCAAAGTCAGCAAGGCGGGATGGGTCTGATCCGCCACTTGCCCGTAGGCGAGCGCGACAAAGACAGGCGCACGGTAGGGCACGTTATCGACCGGCGTCGCTGCCAGCGACGCGCTATAGCGCACGCTCAAAGGACCCGGTCCGCCGTCAGTTTTCAGTGCGATTAGCCACTCGAAAGGTACCAACGCGAGCAGACCGTCTGCAGAGATCGTGATCGATGTGCGGGTGAGCACCAGTCGATCCAGCAAAGGCATGAGAACGTCCAGCCATTGCCTGCCGGGAGTACGTCTGTGTGAGAGGGCTGAGTGCACTTCTTCCGCCGCCCGCTCAAGCGACTGTTTGTCGTACCGGTGCCAGTAAATTGCGTCTGCGTCGGTGGTCCATGCGTGCGCGTGCTTCGCACCCAGAAAAAATGTCAGCGTATTGTCCAATCCGACGGCTAAAGGGGCATCGGGCGCGGACAAGGGTGCATCTATGTCAGTGGCTTCAATCAACTCCAGCGCTTTGGCGCGCGCCGCCACTGCCCTGGCGCTGCGAGCCAAGCTTGGGTCTCCCGACTGCTGATAGTTCGCAAACAGAATATTAATTGCCAGAGCGTAGGCGTTGCGTCGATCGCTGAGCAAACTTTGGCGATGCATTCGTCGTGACAATGCCGCACGCTGGTTCTCGATTAGGCGCAGAGCACGCATTGCGGTGGTAAGTGCTTGCTCATTGTCTCCAAGAGCGAAAGCCACGCGGGCACGGGCATCCAGCGCAAACCAGTGTTTCGTATCCAATTCGCCTGAGTGCAAATAGCTGGCGGCCTCTTTTACTTCGCCTCGTTCCAGGTGTGCGCGGACGATGAAGTAGGTTGTTTCGCGCTTCATGGCAACGTCACCTGCTTCTGTCGCGATGTTGCGCGCTTGTCGGAGCAGCGGAATGGCAGCGTTGCCGTTGTGCTGATCCAGCCAGAGTACCAGTGCTTGATTTAGGTACACGTTGGCAATGGCGGTGCGATCCGCGCGCGCCTCAAACAGGCCGACGGCTTCGCGATAGGTGGCAAGCGCCGCGACCGGGTCGCCAAGATTGCGCAGGACCACGCCGCGATTCATTTGCAGATCTGCCATGAGCCCTGGTGCGACGTCGGGTGCATCGCTTATTGCGGTGTCTAATGCGAAGAGCGCTTCTTCGTAAGCGCCAATCTGCTCGAGAGCCACGCCGCGATTTAGTGCCAGAAGGACTTGCCGGTAAGCGACCCACGGTGTGTCGTCAACCGCGTCAAGTAAGGCAACCGCGGACTCGTAGTGCTTAAGTGCTTGTGCGTGATGTTTTGTATTGGTCTCTAACACGCCGAGGTTGATCAGGCTGGTCACGCGACCTTTGTGGTCTTCCGTGCGTTGGTATATCTCAAGCGCCTCGCGGTGATGGGCGCGCGCAATATCCGAGTTGCCCAGACGATCCTGCACTCGGGCCACGTTGTTGAGCGTGCGAGCGACGCGCCATTCATCAGCAGCATCGCGACGTAAGCGCAGGGCCCGGTCGCAGCGCTGCGCCGCGGTAACCAGCTCGCCGCGGTCGGTCAGGATCACGCAGGCGTTGTTGAGCGCCGTCGCGCGGTCTGTCGCGACATCGCTGGTCGCGGCGACTGTATCGTAGGCAAGCATTGCCGCGTCGAGCTTGCCTGCACGATGCAGTGAGCGCGCTTCATCCAGCGTGTTACCAGCGGCGGTCACGCTTATGAAGATGGTTGCGACACAAATCAGGCTGACCATTCTCACGTTTTTGTTCCACCAGCTAACGTTGCCACGACTAAAGATTTGACGCTGACGGCTTTCGAAGATGGCGTCAAGCTCGTGTGCCCCGTCGACGGAAGAATCGACCATGGCACTGGTGTTCTTTGGGGGGCAATGACATGACACAGCGCTTGGTTACACGCGCTCATCAATCAGCCGTGATTCTATCGCTGGCACTGCTATTGACGGGTTGTCCAAGTGGCACCGGCGAGGGCCTTGATGGCAGTGGCCGGCCGTTGTCTGAGGGCGGTGGTGCTCCTCCACTCGCGCCCAGCGCCACGTTCGAATCCTTGCAGGCCAATATTTTTACCCCGCTGTGTACAGTGTGTCATGCCGGTGCGGCGGCTCCGGTCGGGCTGAAGCTCGATGCCGCGAACAGCTACGCCATGCTCGTTGGCGCCGCCAGCGTTCAAGTTCCCGATCAGCTGCGGGTCGCACCGGGCGATCCCGATGGCAGCTATCTGGTGCAGAAGATCGAGGGCACGGCCGCCGTTGGCCAGCAGATGCCATTGGGTGGACCGTTTCTTGATAGTGAGCAAGTGGGTCAGCTTCGCGACTGGATCGTTAACGGCGCACTGCCGCCCGCGCCGCCGACCCCGAATACGCCGCCTGTTGTGTTGGCGGTGACGCCGCCGGTCGACACGGCACTCACCATGACGCCACTCGAATTGCAGGTGCTGTTTAGCAAACCCATGGACGCGTCATTGGTGAGTGCGGTGACCGTGATGCTGGTCGCCAGCGGCGGCGATGGCGTGTTTGGCGATGCGGCAGATCAGATGATCGTTCCGTCGTCTTTGGCGTTGGCGGACAACGCGGCGGATACGCTGATCGTGAATTTGCTCGATGTCGTCTTAACCGACGACGTGTATGAGCTACGACTGGTGAGCAGTGGTGCAACCAGTTTGGCCGACACCGATGGACTGCTCCTTGATGGCGATGGCGACGGCACGGCCGGCGGTGACTACGTTGCGCGCTGGTCGATTGATACGGCGGTGCCGCCGCCGCAGGCAACGTGGCGCAGTATTCAGGACGAGGTGTTCACGTCGCTGTGCGTGGTCTGTCACGTGGCCGGTGGTCAGGCTGCATTTTTGCCGCTGGATGAAGGCAGTAGTTACGACGCTCTGGTTGGTGTGCCCAGCATTGAGGTGGCTACCGCGTTGCGGGTTGAGCCGCTCAATGCGGACGATAGCTATCTGGTACAGAAACTTGAAGGAACGGCAGCGGTAGGTGCGCGCATGCCGCTGGGCGGTGATCCGTTGCCCGCCGCCACCATCGCTGCCGTTCGTAGTTGGATCGACACCGGCGCTGTTCGGTTGCCGGGTGACCCGGTGCCGGACATCGTGCCTCCGGCAGTTGTGGTTGCCGCTCCCCTGGGTGTATTGGCCGGTGTGGTAACGCTCATCGCCAATGCCAGCGATGCGTCGGGTGTCGCCGGTGTCGATTTTTTTGTCGATGGCATTCTGATCGGACGCGACGCCGTTGAACCGTATGAGATTTCTCTTGATACGACGAGCGTTTCAGATGGTGCACATCAGATCAGCGCCCGTGCGCAGGATGTCGCAGGCAACGAAGGCGTATCTGCCGTTCGCATGATTGAGATCGATAACGCTCCGCCGCCCGACGTTTTGCCGCCGGTGATTGCACTCGATTTATTGGACGAAATGGTTTCAGGAGTGGTGGCACTATCCGCGTCAACCAGCGACAACGTTGGTGTAACGTTGGTTCGGATTCTGGTGGACGGTCAGACAATTGCCGCTTTTGCCAGTGAGCCATATACCGTAAATTGGGACTCCACCGAGGTTGCCGATGGCGTGCACACGTTGAGCGCCCAGGCGGAGGACGCGGCCGGAAACGTGGGCTTCTCTGCGCCAGTCGTGACCGTAGTCGACAATGTTCCACCTCCCGACACCACGCCGCCGACGGTGACGGTACTGCCGCCGGGTTCGCCGTTTTCTGGTTCAGTTGTGATTAGTGTCGAGGCCACCGACGACAATCAGGTCGACACGGTCGAGCTCATTGTCGACGACGTATCGTTTGGTTTTGATAATACGTCGCCCTATGGGTTTGATTTTGACACGCTGGCTTTGGCGGACGGAGACTACTCGCTGCGTGCGCAGGCCACCGACTTGGCCGGCAATGTTGGTGTTTCGGCGACCGTCATCATCACGATTGATAATGCGGGCCCACCCGATACGCTCGCCCCGACCGTCTCCCTCGCAGTGCCCGACGGCACGCTTTCGGGTACGGTGGAGGTTACGGCGACTGCCACAGATAATGTAGGCGTTGTCGCGGTTGCGTTGCGTATCGACGATATCGATGTTGCCACGCTCAGTAGCGCCTCTTATGTCTTTGCCGTTGATACCGACGCCCTTGCAGACGGTGAACACACTTTTCAGGCGGCTGCGAGCGACGCGGCGGGCAATGTAGGTGTGTCGAGTGTCATAAGCGCAACCATCGACAATGCGGATCGTGTTGCACCACAAGTCACGCTGCTTGCACCTGCGATGCCCGTTATGGGGACGGCCAGCGTGCAGGTGATGGCGACTGATGACGTCGCCGTTGCCTCCGTACGTATGATGGCGGACGGCGTCTTGCTTGGCGTTGATAGCGACGCGCCCTTCGAGTTCGTGTGGGACACCGCGGGATTGGCCGATGGGGCACACGTGCTGGAGGCGCGTGCGGTCGATACGTCGAATAATGAAGGCGCTGCCGTTCCCGTGGTGATTGACGTAGCAAACGGCGGACCGCAGGCCACGCTGCCGTGGATTCAGGCGCAGATTTTCGATGTGGGTTGTGCGGCTGGTTGCCATATAGGTGGCGGCATAGCGCCGTTCCTGCGTCTGGATGCTGACAACGCTTTCGATGATCTGGTTGGTGAACCAGCTGTCGCGGGCGGTTCCTCGCTTCGCGTTACCCCGGGCGATGCCGATAACAGTGCTCTGGTGCAACGGCTGGAAGGTACGCTGACACCATCGATGCCACTGGGCGGCGCCATGCTGCCAGTTGAGCAGATTGCTGCCGTGCGCGCGTGGATCGACGCCGGTGCGCTTGCCGTTCCGCCTGACGAAATTTCACCCGCGGTCAGTCTTGGGGCACTGCCGGCACAGGTAAATGGCGACGTTGTAATTGAGGCGTTCGCGGTCGACAACGTTGCGCTTACCTCCGTTCGCTTTTTCGTGAACAACGTAGACGTTGGCGGCACGATGGCACCGCCCTTTCAGTTGGTCTGGGACAGCCGCAGCGTTTCTGATGGTAGCTACTCGCTGGTGGTACGCGCGTTCGACGCGGCCGGGAACCAAGGGGAATCACAGATCGTTGCCGTCGAGGTCATCAACGGACTTCCGGCCGTCAATAAAGCTTTGGAGATGCAAGCATGGTAATTCGCCCGGTCGTCATGATGTGGGCCGCGGTGCTCGGTTGTCTGTTGCTGCCCTCAGCACTGGCCGAACCTTGGATCGCCGTACAGACCGGCAGCAAATGCGTCGCCTGCCACGTCAGTCCCACCGGCGGCGGCAAGCGCACGCCGTTTGGTGCGGCTATGGCGCAGACGGCGCTGTCGGCGGGCACGCTCACCGGCGTCTGGAACGGTATCATCACCGATCGGTTCTCTGTGGGCGCGGACGCGCGTGGCAATCTGGCCAGCACCAGAATCCCGCAGCGCGATGATCGCTTTGAGTTCGCCCTGGAGGAGGCGCTGATCTACGCCGAGTTTCATCTGATCGCCGACAAACTATCGCTTTACGTGGATGAACGTGTCGGTCCCGGCGGCGCGACCAATCGCGAGGCCTATGCGTTGTTCTGGTTTAAAGACAAGCGCTTCTACGCACGTGCCGGGCGTATGTTCTTGCCCTATGGCTGGCGCATTGAAGACGATACGGCGTTTATTCGTCAGGTGCCTGGCATTAACTACGCGACGCCAGATGACGGTATGGAGGTGGGCTACGAGAGCCCCAGTGTGTCACTCAATCTAGCGGTAACAAACGGTACAGCAGGCGCCGGCGAGGTGGATCGAGGCAAGCAGTTTAGTTTGCGTGGCAGTTATATACAGCCCAAATGGCGGGTTGGCGCCAGCATGAATTTTAATGACGTAAGCCAGTCGAAACGTACCATGGGCAATGTATTTGCCGGACTCGCGACCGGTCCGGTGAACTGGCTGTTCGAAATCGACTATGTGGATGATCGAGGGTTTGCCACCGGGCCACGACGCCAGTGGATTGGTTTCGCAGAGGCCAACTACTGGCTACGCAAAGGCCATAACCTGAAATTGACCTATGAATTTTTCGATCCGGACGACGATGTCGAGGAGGATGAACGCAATCGTTACAGCGTGGTCTACGAGTATTTCCCGATGACCTTTGTCCAACTTATTGGGGGTTGGAGAGTGGGCGATGGTATCGAGCAGAGCCCGCAGCAAAATACGGACGAGATCTTCTTGCAGCTCCATACCTATTTCTGATCGATCATTTCGCGAGCACGGCGTGCAGCCAGTGCGAGCAGCCATAACGCATTTACAGCCGAGTCTCGTGTTGCATCTGCAAATCTGTCGTGCTTTTCATTTCGCACTCAAGTCCCGTGGCGAATAGTCAAACAAACAGCGCTATAGTGGGTATCGAACGAATGTGTGGCGGGGCAACCGTCGCCAATCGTGGATTTAAGGATAGTTATGGATTTGTTGTCTATTGCGGTCGTCACTAGCGGCCTGCTTGCGTACGCTCTGGTTTCCGGTCGCCTTACCGGCACGATTATCACCGCGCCGCTGATATTCGTGGTATTTGGATTTGCGATTAGCGATGCAGGGTTTGGGCTGGCAAGTGTTGACCCGGGGCATGCGGGCATCCACCTCATTGCTGAATTCACACTGATTCTCGTGTTGTTTGTCGATGCGGCGCGCATCGATCTGGGGAGTGTGAAAGACGATCATAATCTGCCCCTGAGGATGCTCATTGGCGGGCTGCCGATGGCGATGGCAGCCGGGACGGCGGTCGCCATTTTTGTCTTCCCGCAGCTCGGCATGTGGGAGGCGGCCTTGCTTGCGGCGCTGCTGGCGCCCACGGATGCGGCGCTCGGGCAGTCCGTGGTGTCGGCCAAAGCGGTTCCGATCCGGATTCGTCAGGCGATTAATATCGAAAGTGGTCTCAACGACGGCATCGCGCTGCCTGCTGTGCTGATGTTTGCCGCTATGGCCGGCAGTGCCGCGGAAATGATGCATAACGGTGAGCCGGTGAACTGGGTGCAGTTTGGTCTGCTTCAGGTGACACTGGGTCCTGTGGTTGGCATCGTGCTTGGCTATTTGGGCGCGCGATTGGTTGATACGGCGACCAGGCGAAAATGGGCCGGCACGGCTTTTTCTGGCATCGGCGCGTTGTCGCTGGCGGTGTTTACGTACGCGATCGCCGAACTTGTTGGCGGTAACGGTTTTATCGCCACTTTTGTGGGCGGCATGGTTTTCGGCAACACCGTTCGCCATTCCTGTGACTTTTTATTCGAGTTTATGGAGACGGAAGGTCAGCTTTTGATGCTGATCACGTTCCTGATTTTCGGTGCGGTGTTGCTGCCCGAGGCGTTGCCACACGTCGATATGATGGTGGTGGCGTATGCATTGCTGAGTTTGACCGTGATCCGCATGCTGCCGATCGCGCTGTCGCTGCTCGGCAGTGGCGTGAGCATGCCCACCAAACTATTCTTGGGCTGGTTTGGGCCGCGCGGCCTAGCCTCCATTTTATTCGTGTTGCTGATTCTAGAGGAATTCGAATTCCCGCATCACGAAACGCTGCTGACGGTAACGGTGATTACCGTCGCATTCAGCGCGTTGCTGCACGGCCTTAGCGCGGCGCCGTTGGCGGCCGCCTATGGCCGCCTCGCTGGTAAGATGGGTAAGTGTGAAGAGAACCGACCCGTGGCGGACATGCCGCTGCGGGAAGGAATGATAGAAACCAATGAGGAACATGCATGAACAAGACGGTTGTGGCGCGCTGGGACGCCCTGGAGGATCGTGCGCCGGCGCACGCTCTGGTGGCCAATGTGGATCTGGTGATAGTGCGCTATGACGATGAAGTGAGTGTGCTGTACGGCCGCTGCGCGCATCGTGGTGCGCTGATGTCCGACGGCTACATGGATGGCGACAACCTGATTTGTGGTGTGCACGCCTGGGACTACCGCGTCGATTCCGGTGTCAGCGAATACAACAACGCCGAGAAGCTCGACAAGTTCAGTGCCTGGATCGAAGATGGCGAAGTGCTGGTCGACGAAGATGAAATCAAAGCCTGGGCTGTCGCCCATCCCCAGCCTTACAACCGCGACGCCTACCAAGGGGCATATCAAGACCCAGTGGGAACGCGCGACGAACCCCACGTCAAACTAATCCGCAAGCTCGCCAATGATGGCTTGAGTAAAACCGGCCATCACGGCCCTTCCGATGCGATGGGTGTACCGCGTGATCAATTGCCCAAGTGGGACGATCTGCAGTTTGTTGTGGGTCAATTGCACAAGCTGCCGCTGCTGGACGAGGAGTCCGTGGGCACCGATATCGTCATTGGGCCCAAAGCTGCCAAACCGCTGAAACTCGACATCCCGCTGTTTGTTTCCGATATGAGCTTTGGCGCGCTGTCCGAGGAGGCCAAAACGGCCTTGGCCAAAGGAGCTGAACTTGCGGGCACGGGTATCTGTTCGGGCGAGGGTGGCATGCTACCGGAAGAACAGGCGGCCAACCGTCGTTATTTTTATGAACTCGCCTCAGCGCGGTTTGGTTTTTCATGGGACAAGGTGCAAAAGACCCAGGCGTTTCACTTCAAGGGCGGGCAAGGCGCCAAGACCGGTACAGGTGGTCATCTGCCAGGCGAGAAGGTCAAGGGTAAAATTGCTGAGGTGCGCGAGCTGCCTGAAGGTGAATCGGCGATCTCGCCTGCGCGTTTCCCCGAGTGGAGCACGCTGGGCGAGTTTCGCGACTTTGCCGATCAGGTGCGCGAGAAGACTGGCGGTATTCCAGTGGGCTTCAAACTCTCGGCGCAGCATATTGAGAAAGATATCGATGCAGCGCTCGAGGTGGGCGTAGATTACATTGTGCTGGACGGTCGCGGCGGTGGCACGGGAGCCGCGCCACTTATCTTTCGTGACAATATTTCGGTACCAACGCTGCCGGCGCTGGCACGTGCGAGGCGCCATCTGGATGCGAGCAGCGCAAAGGGCGTGACGCTAATTATCACCGGCGGGCTGCGTACGCCCGCCGACTTTGCCAAAGCCATGGCGCTGGGCGCCGATGGGGTTGCCGTGTCGAACTCGGCGATTCAGGCGATTGGGTGTTTGGGCATGCGTGCGTGTCATACAAACAACTGCCCGGTGGGTATCGCCACGCAAAAACAGCATTTACGCGACCGGCTTCCGGTGGATATTGCGGCCGAACGGCTGGCGCGGTTTTTCCAGGCTTCGGTAGAACTCATGACCGTGCTGGCGCGGGCAGCCGGGCATCGCCACTTGAGTGACTTCACGCTTGAGGATCTGACCACGTTCAAGCACGACATTGCGCAACTCACCGGCGTCGCTTACGGTGGTGTTAGAGGCGTCTAAGCGAAGCGTTAGAATCCGGACTGCAAACCTGACGGCCCTGGTGCACCAAAAAACGTGCTCCGCAGAATGCCCAGATCCAGGAAGTTCACAACACCGTCGCCGTTGAAGTCCGCATCTGTGTCGGCACCGAAAAAGACGGTGCGTAGAAGCCCAAGGTCTGTAAAGTTGATGGTGCCGTCGTTGTTCAGGTCGGCGTCACAAATGTTGCCAAAGCCGTCGCCGTTGGTGTCTCGCTGATCGTTGTTTGCGACCTCGATGCAGTTGTCAGAACCGTCAGCGATGCCGTCACCGTCACTGTCAGAGCTGACACGGATACGCAGAAAGCCATAGCCAACGAAAACGGTGGATTCCGGTGTGTCCAGTTCTGTCATGAGGTAGGCGTGTTCGCCGGCAAGTGCGAGGTCGAAAAAATCCTCGAACAGCCTGTCAATTCGAATTTCCTCAGCAACACCGTCGGAGTCCGCGTCATACGAGAAGGTGTCGTTGTCGGTGACAAGGATCGTGTTGCCGTTGTAGACCAGCAGCATGTCGCGGTCGAGGTCGGGATTGTTCGTGCGCCACGCCCACGCGACATTGCCATTGATGTCCGCGGCCAGAGCAAGCGGGTCGCCAACATAGGCAAAGCCATCTGGTGCCGTGTCGCCTTCGGAGGCGATAACAAGGCCATTGCGCAGTACGACACCCGTGCCGCCGACCGTATCGCCGGAGGCGAACCAGTCATCGCCACCCCATACGACACGGGAGGCCACATCGAATAATTCTGCTCCGGACGCCGTGGTAACGGCACTAACGCCCTCCTGCATGATGACGTCGCCCTGCGTTCCGATGGCACCGACGACAATCAAGTCGTCCGTTGCGGTACCCGCCGTGGTATCGCCTGCAAAAACAAATCGATCCCCCGAATCTGATACGACAAATTGATCCGGGTCGATCCGTGTCAAAGGATTTCCTGCATAGCTGCTGAGGCCTTTGCGCGTTCCGCCAAATTCGTTTCCGTTTGTACTCAGGGTTATTGCGTCGTCAGCACTGGTGATGGTGGGGCCGGTGATGTTGTCAGCGTAAAATGAAACGAACCCGGCGTCGTTAATGTTGGGTGACTGGAAATCAAAACCGTAAAACGCGGCAGGCAGGGCGCCAATTGGCTGGTTCGTTTCTGCAAGAACCTTCAGGGTGCTTCCCGCATAGCGGTATACGAGTTGTCCAAGATTAACGCCGGACGCCCAAATCCGAGCCAGTCCTGCCACTTCGCCAGAATTGTTGATGCTGGTCTGCCGCTCTTCTGAGACGGACCGGAGCGTTCCGGCCAGACTTCCCGGTGCAGCTTGCCCCTCCGACCAGATCACATCGACAGCGTCAAGACTCTGGCCGCGGAGATGTACGTCATCCAAGGAATTTTCGAGCTCGAAGCGGCCGGCCCACCACTGTCCGTTTGGGCTAACAGAGAAGTGGTACATGAATCCGACCGTATCGTTGGAGATTCCGACATCAGCCCGCTCACCCGCCGTAGCGACGACGACCTCGATATTTGCGTGCGCCAACGGACAGAAAATTAGCGCCAGTGCCCAAAGCATGTTTTTCGCGCTGATTCTTGGTTGTATCCGTAGATGTGCCATGCATTTTCCTTATCTGATGTGGAATGACGGTCAGGGGCGTCGCGGCTCATGTCAGTTCAATACGGGACCCTTCAGAATAAGACGCAAGGGCATCTCAAGCTGGAACAAGAGATTGGTAATCGATCAAGAGCGAACGTTCCTAAAATCGTGTGAACTTGTTAGGGGAAATGTCGGACAAACAGTCAGGTGTCTGAGAACGTTTCCCGCGGCAGCGTGATAACGTGCAGCCTATTGATGAGGATCGAAATATGTCGCAGCAGGGTAAAATTCTAGAGTGGTTTCGCGTCGCCGATGTCGATGCGCTGCCGGAAGGTCGAGTAAAAACCGTCGTAGCCGGCACCGTATCCATGGCGCTCACGCACATCGACGGCCAGTACACTGCCATGGAAAATCGTTGCCCGCATCAGGGCGGCCCCTTGGGCGAAGGCTCCATTGAGCGTGGTGAAAACGGGCAATGCTGGCTGCGCTGTCCGTGGCACGGCTGGGATTTTGACCCTAAGACCGGGCGTTCGCCAGGCGGACACGAAGACACCGGGCAGCAGCTCTATCCGCTGGAAGTGCGTGATGACGGTATCTACGTGGGACTGGAAGCGGAAGCCCCGCACGAGACCACCGTCACCGACGTGATGGCGCAAACCATGACCAACTGGGGTGTG
>JBGCFP010000128.1:0-3460 GCA_045107005.1 Gammaproteobacteria bacterium | reverse complement strand
CGCCCCAGCGAAGCGCAAGCCGATCTGTTGGCCTGCCAGCAACGAAACGGCGAAGGGATCGCGGTGTTTCTGAACGATCGTCCTTCACTGCGTCTTTTACGTCGACTCGAAGAAGTATCGACACAAGCTGCAACGCTCTAGGGCATCGTGCCGCACAGGTTCGGGATGGCGCTGGTGCCTGGCACCGTGAAGAACAGACTACGGAGCAGGCCCGGGTCGACCACATTAGGCCTGCGTACATTCGTGCATAACAATGTCACGCCAAGAAAGCAAAGACTAAGAAATCGTTCACGCTTCTCGCTGCGGTGAGCATCACCGGGCCAAAGACCCGCCACATGGCGGATTTTGACGCGCAGCGAACCCACCTCGCGTTATTTCTGCGTTACCAACGTCAAATCTCACCTGAGCGAACTCGTGAGACTGCTATTGTTGGAGCAATCACAACGCACGTTTTCATTTACCGGACACACAACATGTTACACGCCAAAACGATTTGCGCAGCGGGCACGCTCACGATGATCTGCGCCGCAACCATGACGCTGGCAGGTCAGAACCAATGGACCGTAAACGGGCCCGAGGGCGCGACGCCGGTTGGTTTCGCAGCATCACCCGTCGACTCGAACCGGGTCTATCTCAGCACACGGGCTGCCGTACATCGGTCCGACGATGGCGGCATCACCTGGACCGCCACGTACCCCGATTTTGCAAACGGCGCCGACGTTATTCTGACCTCGCCGACCGACCCCGACACGGTCTATATTGCCCATGAGCAGCAGGGGTTCTTCTTTAGCGATAACGGCGGCCAGACGTTTGTCACACGGCACGATGAACTGCCACTGGGCTTCACCAGCACAACGCCCAGCATGCAAGACGCCGCGATCACCACCAATGGTCGCATCTTTGTCGATACTGACGGCAGCGGCGTCTGGATGACGGATGACGAAGGCCTCACGTGGACGTCGCGTAGCAGCGGCTTGCCGGCCGGAGACTTCACAGACCTGATCCGGCTGTCCCGTCTCGGCGTTGCGCCGGGCGATCCTGATCGGCTGATCGCTTTCGCAAGAGACGTGGGCACATTTTTCTCCAGTGACGGCGGCGTCAACTGGACGCAGTCGGTGAGCGGCCCGTCCGGATCCAACTCTCGCATAGACCTTGCGTTTGACCCTTTTGATCCACTGCACGCCATACTGCTCTCTGGCTCACTGTTTGAAACCTTTGACGGCGGCGAAACCTGGTCGTTGGCAGCCGGCACGAGCGCGATCTCTTTTCCAGCGCAAATCGAATTCGACGCAGCTGAGCAAGGCAGATTTTTCGTCTCCAGCGGTTTCGACGCCAACGCCCGGGTCTTCTCGCGCCCGGGTCCTGGCCAGCCGTTTGTGGAAGAACACCAGCTCGGACCCCGCGAAAGAAGCAGCTTCCGAAGTTTGTACGCAGCACCGTCCGGCATCGTATTTACCGGCTCACTCGCCGGCGCTTCGCTGCGCGACGGGGATGGCAACTGGACGCGCACGAGCGCCGACATTCTTGGCAACGACCCGGTGTTCCTCGCTGCCAGCGCCACCGCAGAGGGTCGCGTTTTCGCCAGCACCTTCAATAACGTTCGTCGCAGCGAAGATGGCGGGGACACGTTTCTCCCCGCCTCTGAAGCGACCCAAAACCAACTGCGCGTTACCTCGGGCATCACAGCCGGGCTACTCGACCCGGCTAGCGACACGCTCTACGCCGCGAGCTCGGCAACAGACTTCCGTCGCAGCCAGGACAATGGACTAACGTGGCAAATGCAGGGGTTTGGTTCACCGGCGGGTTATCTGGTGGAACTTGCGATTGCTCAGACATCGCCGCCCACGTTCTATGCGGGCACGGTGACGGGCGCGTTCCTGCGTTCCACTGATGAGGGCGCCAACTGGGAGATTCGTAACAGCCCGTCCAACAGGCCCTTTAGTGCGCTCGCCGTGAAACCAGATGACGCGGACGTAGTGCTCATGAGCACTCTGGAAAACAAAATCTGGCGCTCAGCCGACGGAGGCGATAACTGGACCGATGTAACGCCTGAGTTCGCCTCGTCCTCTGGATCCTTCCTGGTCTTTGATCCGCACAACACCAATGTTGTGTTTGCCGGCAGTCAGTCTTCCGGTATCACCCTTTTACGCAGCGAAGACAGCGGACAGACCTGGCAAGACTTCCCGATCAATGGCACGTCCTTTGCGGGCAGGGTAATCAGCCTGGCTTTTAGTGCGACCCAGCCAGGCCTGATCCTCGCCGGCGGCAATAGCGAACCTCCGATGCTGCGCAGTGCCGACAACGGCGCTTCATGGGAAGCCTTGACGGATCGTGAAGCTGCAACGCTTGATGGCGCGTTCAGCTTTTCCCCACAGTCCATTGCGCTTGACCCGCTGGCGCCTCACCGCATGTACGCCGGCGTCCGCGCCGGTCTGGCGGTTTATGAAGCCACGCGCGACATTGGTGCCAGCGTCTCGGTACCCGCCACGCCCATCCTGCTAACCGACACCGTCGAGTACAGCGTCCTGTTTGAAAACCAGGGCGAGGGCCAGATCTGGGACGCCGAGGCTGACATCACTATTGCGCCAGGCGCTGAACTGGTCGGCAACCCGCCCATGAACTGCACGCCAATAGAATCCGGACTACGCTGTGCACTTGGCAACTCTCCGCTGAACACAACCATCAACTTTACGCTCAGGGCAAGCGACCTCGGCCCGATCAACGTTAGTGTCGCCACGAGTTCGCTGGATCCCGACCCCGTCCCGGAGAACAGCACGTTCACAGACAGCACGGTGGTGGTCGTGGAGGCCGATGTTGATGACGACGGCGTGATGGACAGGTCAGACAACTGCCTGTATATCGCCAACCCCGATCAACGCGATTCCAACGGCGACGGTTACGGCAACCTATGCGACGGCGATTTGAACAACGACAACGTAACGAACGTGGTCGATCTGGGTTTGATGCGTGCGGCATTTTTCACCGCAGACGCCGATGCAGATCTAAACGGCGACGACGTGGTCAACGTGGTCGATCTCGGGTTGCTGCGTACGCTGTTCTTCGCGGCGCCTGGACCGGCAGGACAGGATTTGTCTGACATCAACTAGGCATTCCGGGACCGGACTACCGTTGGGTAATCCCACCTCCACGCTGACTACTGCGTGGTGGTGGGAGGCTGGTCGATCAACACAACGCGGCGAATGGCGCGTGACTCACGGATCGAGCTTTGAATGTCCGCCAACGTTCGAATCCACGGCTTGCCAACCTGCACATCAGCCGGCATCGCGCTGCGCGCTTCTGCGGCGGCTTCGGCGCTCTCGTACACACCGTTTACAAGCAGATAGAGGGCTTCGCCTTTGCGCTCAAGCGTGTAGTAGGCCAGTTCGTCGCCCAGGCCGTTGCGACGCGCAAAGCGGGCCAGATTGCTGGTGTTGCGCGCGCCGATAATCTGCACGGTGTA
>JBGCFP010000127.1:0-35040 GCA_045107005.1 Gammaproteobacteria bacterium | reverse complement strand
AGTCAGCGGTCTCGAAGTACAGCTCCCAAGGCCCGTCCTCAAAATTCAGGTAGAGCGCCGCGTAGACGTTGGCTGCCGCGAAATCGGTGTCGACATCAAAGAACACGTCGAGCCCGTAGAAAAAGCCGTCGCCGTCGTCGTCATAGTAGACCTCGGCCGTCGCGTCATAGACGTAAAAACCACTGTCGACGTTACGCGCAACCTGGTTGCGCACCTTGGTCGCTGGCAAGTTGCGCGACGTCTTGGCCTCGCCCACGGCGGTGCCGTCGGTGAAACCCGCGACGCTGAAGCTGCGCTTGGCAACCGTTGTGTCGTCAGCCGGTGCTTGCTGCGCGTGCGCGGTCCCCGCGACGGCAACGAGCGCGACCAGCACGGCGGCAATGTCGATCAGAAAGCGCCGGTTGGCCCGGCGGGCGTTGGATTTTTGCATGATGGTCTCCGGCAAAAGCGATCCCCACTGGGACCGATAAATCTTGAGGACCATTAGAACGCCTGACGCCTGAACCAAACCTGAATTGCCGGGCGATGGTGTAAACTCGCCGCCTTTCCAGTCCTTGAGACAGCGATCCTGTGACCGACGACAATCCACGCATCAAGACCATTCGCAGCTTCGTGCGCCGCGAGGGGCGCCTGACCAGCGGCCAGCAAAAAGCACTCGACATTCACTGGCCGCAGTTCGGCATCGAGTTCGACGGTGCGCCGCTGGATCTTGATCGGGTGTTCGGTCGCAGCGCGTCGCGCGTGCTGGAAATCGGCATCGGCAACGGTGACGCCCTCGTGCAAATGGCAGCCGCAGCGCCGCAGCTGGACTTTTTGGGGGTGGAGGTGCACACGCCAGGCATTGGCCACGCACTGCGCGAGATCGGAGCGCGCGAGCTGACCAACGTGCGGCTCATGCGGCACGATGCCATGGAAGTGCTTAAGTCATCGCTTGCTGCGGAGAGTCTCGATCGGGTGAATCTGTATTTTCCCGATCCTTGGCCCAAGAAGCGGCATCACAAACGACGCATCGTGCAGGGTCCGTTTCTTGATCTGGTGCACGGCTTGCTTCGCGACGGCGGCCTGTTACACATGGCCACCGACTGGGCGCCCTACGCCGAACACATGGTCGAAACGCTCGGCGCCTACGCAGGATTTCAAAACGTCGCCGCCGGCAACGATCTTGCCACCGGCGCGGTGCCACGCCCGGACGAACGCCCGCTCACGCGTTTCGAGCGGCGCGGCCATCGCCACGGCCACGACGTGTGGGACTTCAAGTTTCTAAAGCGGTAGGTGAAAAGCCGCTTTAATGCCGTCGACCAGATACTGAATCGCCAGCGCCACCAGAATCACCCCGGATAGTCGGCTGACCATGTTTGCCCCGGTCACCCCAAGCACTTTCATGACCGGCCCGGCGAGCATCAGCAGGCCCAGCACGATGATCATCAGCGCCAGCACAATCCCGATCAAACCGGCCAGCATCATCGGATCACCACTGACTTCCGCGGCAATCAGCACCAGGGTCGCCATGGCTCCCGGGCCTGCGATCAACGGGAAAGCCAGTGGAAACACGCTGATGTCTTCACGCAGGCGCGCCTCGTCCTGCTCGCGCACCGTGGTCGAACGAATGCCCGAGCGCCGGGCGAACACCATGTCGATGGACAGCAACAACAACAGCACGCCACCGCCAATCTTGAACGCCGCCACACTGATGCCGAGGTAGCTGAGCAACAGCTGCCCACCGAGCGCAAACGCGATCAGGATCGCCGTTGACACCAGCGAGGCTTTCCACGCGACACGACGACGGTATTTGGCATCACCGTCGGCAGTCAGCGCAGCGAACATCGGCACGAGCGACACCGGCTCGATGACAACGAACAGCAGGAAAAAATATTTGGCGAGTTCTATTAGCACGATTTCACGTCAGATCAGTGGCTTGCGCGACAGCGCTTCAGGGAATGGATTAAGGCATTGCGAAACCGTTCTTCACACAGGGGTTTTCGAGAGTGTTGGTTTCAAAATGCGGGCGTATGATAACAGTGGCATGCAGCAAAGGGATACGGCAAATGCACAAAGTCCAACCCATTGTCGGCAACTGGTACCAGCGACCGGGACGACCCACGTTTGAAGTGGTGGCCATTGATGACCACACGCGAACGGTCGAGTTACAGTTCTTTGACGGCACCGTTGACGAGCTTGATCGCGAGGCCTGGGACACGGCCTACATCATGAGCGTCGAACCGCCCGAA
Organism: Gammaproteobacteria bacterium; assembly: GCA_045107005.1. Taxonomy (GTDB): domain Bacteria; phylum Pseudomonadota; class Gammaproteobacteria; order Steroidobacterales; family JBCCMA01; genus JBCCMA01. The sequence goes on along the minus strand of JBGCFP010000127.1, from coordinate 32,812 downwards.
GACTACTCCGGTTCCATGGATCTTCAGGACGATAACTACGACGCAAAGATTGACGATCTGGTCACCCAGCACTGGGACGATCCGATTAGCTATCTGGAGCAAGTGGACGCCTGACGTCAGTCCGACTTGACGTAAAGATCGGCTTGGACGCCGGTCGGGGAATCTGTTGTCCCACGAATTGACGACAACGCGTCAAAGCCAGGCGACACCCGACAGATCCACTTCGATCATGCCATCGGTTTCGCGCAGCGCCATGGGGCGCAGACTCTCGCCCATGCACGGGCCAGCCGCGCACTCGCCGCTGCCAATATCAAACACCGCGCCGTGTGCGGCGCACACGATCAAACTGTTGTCGGGCGTCAGGAAACGATGCGGTCCATGGTTGAGCATGCGACCGGCGTGCGGACAAACGTTTTCATAACCGTACACTTGCCCCTGGCGATGCACGATGAACCCGAAGACCGGCATCGCATCGGTCTGAATTTGAAACCCGTGCGCACCCGGATCGGGAATGTCGGAGCGTGCAACGACGCGGTGCCAGTTGTCGGCCGGTTCAGTCATAGCGCGTCACGCCTCCTCATTCCAGGGCGCAACGACCAGCAGCATCAACATGCCGGGTATCGCGCACAAAAAGCAGATCAGGAAAAACATCGTATAACCCACTTCATTGACGATAAAGCCGGTGGTCGCATTGGCAAAGGTTCGCGGCACGACCGCCACGCTGGTGAGCAGCGATATTTGCACCGCGGTGAAACTGGTGCTGCACAGTTTGGCGATGAACGCCGTCAGTGCCACCGTGCCAAGACCCACACCAAGGTATTCCAGACTCACGGCCACGAACAACATCGTTAAATTGTCACCCACGATGGACAGCGCCAGATAACCGAGAATCGACACAATCTGGAACAAACCGAAGATCCACAGCGCCTTGTGAATACCGATGCGGATCATCGCCAGGCCGCCCACGACACCGCCGATAATCACCGCCCACAGCTTCGCCACCTTGGCCACCGCGCCAATGTCGGTGTTACTAAAACCCATGTCGATGAAAAACACGGTCTCCAGCGCCGTGGCCATGTTATCGCCGAGCTTGTAGAGCACCATGAACGCGAGCACCGCCCACGCCCAGCGCAAATCGTGGCGCGTGAAGAAATCGACAAACGGCTGCACGATGGCCGCGTTTAGCGTGGGCGGCGGCGGCCCCGAACGCGGTGCCTCGCGAATCACCAGCGTCGTGATCACACCCAGCCCCATAAACGAACCGACCACCAGATGCACGACGTCCCACGGCACACTGTCGGCCAGAATCAATCCCAAAGAGCCGGGAACGAGCGCCGACATGCGGTAGGCGTTAACGTGAAATGAGTTGCCGATGCCAAGCTCAGGGTCGGGCAGCAGCTCGCGTCGATACGCGTCAATCACAATGTCCTGACTGGCGCTGGCAAACGCCGTGAGAATGACCAGCACGACAATCAAGTCCATGTCGGTGCGCGGATCCAACCGGCCGAACGCCGCGAGCAACCCCATCAACGCTAACTGCGTCAACAGCATCCAGCCGCGACGGCGCCCAAGAAAAGGCGGCACAAAGCGATCGAGAAACGGAGCCCACAAAAACTTGTAGGCGTAGGGAAAAGTCGCGAGGCTGAACAACCCGATGGTGGCGATATCAATGTCAGCACGACGCAGCCAGGCAGGCACGAGCTGCGTCAGAAAATACAGCGGCAATCCTGATGAGAAACCGATAGCGATGCAAATCGCCATGCGACGATTGAAAACGCTGGCCCACATCTGTGCGCGAGCCGCCGCTCGATCGTCGGTGCTAGCCAAGGGTCAGGTCGTAGTCAGTAATCAACGGCGCGTGATCCGAAAACGGCTTGTCGGTGTAAACGCGCGTCTTGGTTGTCTTGCCGGCAAGCTTCGGCGATGCAATTTGGTAGTCAATGCGCCAGCCCACGTTGTTGGCACGCGCGTTGCCGCGGTTTGACCACCAGGTGTATTGATCCGGCTTGTCATTGACTTCGCGAAACGTGTCGACGTAGCCGTGGGTGTGGATCAGCTGATCCATCCACGCCCGCTCCTCGGGCAAAAACCCGGAGTTCTTTTGATTCGAACGCCAGTTCTTGATGTCGATTTTCTTGTGGGCGATGTTCCAGTCGCCGCAAATAATGTACTGACGCTTGCGCTTTTTCGCTTTTTCCAAAAACGGCATGAACAAATCAAGAAAGCGAAATTTAGCGAGCTGACGCTCTTCCTTGGACGAACCGGAGGGCAAGTACAAAGACACAACACTCAAATCACCAAACTGCAGTTCGATGTAGCGGCCTTCCGCGTCGAACTCATCCCAGCCGGCATTACCGTCAGTCGCCTCGCGCAGCGTGCGTATCACTTTGGTCGGCTCGTGACGCGAATACATGGCCACGCCGCTGTACCCTTTTTTCACGGCGTCGACGTAGTAGGTGTGGTGATTGGTCGGGTGAAACACCGTATCGGTGAGCTGATCGACCTGTGCTTTGGTTTCCTGAATGCAGCACAGGTCTGCGCGCTGGCGCGACAGCCAGGTGAAAAAACCCTTACGCGCTGCCGCACGGATGCCGTTGGCGTTTAACGAAATGATACGCATGGTCACACTGCCGTCGTGGGAGGAAAGAGCGTGTATCATACGCAAATCCTGTGCGCTATTAAGAAAAATCACCATGTCCAACACCGCCTCTTCGCGCGATGAGTTTCTGACCCTGTCCATCGAACTCGGCGTTTTGCGCTTTGGCGAATTTACGCTCAAGTCCGGTCGCGTCAGCCCCTATTTTTTCAATGCCGGCAAGTTTGACAGCGGCCGGTCGCTCGCCGCTCTCGGGCGGTTTTACGCCAATGCGCTGGTCGAGTCCGGGCTCGAATTCGATATGTTGTTCGGACCGGCCTACAAGGGCATTCCGCTGGTCGCGGTGACCGCCGCCGCGCTGCACGAACACCACGGCATTGACGTGCCGTATGCCTTTAACCGCAAAGAAGCCAAGACTCACGGCGAAGGCGGCGCGTTAGTCGGCGCGCCGCTGCAAGGTCGTGTCGTGACGGTCGACGATGTCATCACCGCGGGAACCGCTATCGGCGAAGCGATGCAAATTATCGATCACGCCGGGGCTAAAGCGGTCGGCGTGGCGATTGCCCTGGATCGTCAAGAGCGCGGTAAAGGCGAATCGACGCGATCAGCCATTCAGGAAGTGGAAAAACTCTACGGCCTGACGGTGGTGCATTTGGCCACGCTTTCCGACCTGATCACTTTTTTGCGTGCCAATGAGGGTGTCGAGGGTGATTTTGGCGCTTTAGAAGAATATAGGGATCGTTTTGGCGCCAAATGAGTCGAAACAAGCACAGGGTTCGCTCAGCTCGCACAGGAATTGCATTAAGTTCAATGAATTACGTGCGACATTCATCACAGTGCAACGCAAATGCCCTGTGATATAAAATAGGCATACATGACTAAATACACACCTTTACTCGCCCTTACGCTTTTGATCGGTGCGCTACCCGCGCAAGCCGACAAGCTGTACAAGTGGGTCGACGATAATGGTGTGACGCACTACGGCGATTCTGTGCCCGCCGATGATTCACGGCGTGAACGGGCGGTGCTCAACGATCAAGGCGTCAAAGTCGAGGTGCTTCCACGGCAGAAGACCGCGCAGGAGCTGGCCGTCGAGGCCCAGCGTCAGCGCGAGCTTCAGGCGAAGGCTCAACGGGCTGAGAAGGCTCGCGAGCGCGACCGGATTCTGCTCGACACGTATTTGTCGGTAGACGAAATTGCCGACCTGCGCGATCGCCGGGTGCTGGCTTTGGAAGCCCAGATTGGCGTCACCCGCCATTACATGAAGAACTTACAGCAGAAGTGGGACGAGCTGGAAACCGAAGCCCGGCGCTACAACTTCCCATTTGATGAAGAATCCGACTTGCCGTCGTTGCCCGACGACATTGCGCAGCACCTGATTCACACCGAGAAAGCCATGGCCGAGCACTTGCACACGGTGCAGTCGCTCAAAGCCGAGCAAGGCGAGATTCGCGACAACTTCGAGCGCGACATGAATCGGTTCAAGGAATTAACCGCTGACCACAGCGTTCCCGACAACGGCATCGGTCAGCTTTAGCTTCTACTTCTGGCCCGTGTGGCCAAATCCTCCGTCGCCGCGCTCGCTGTCCGAAAACGTTTCCACGACGTTGAAACTCGCCTGCACCACTGGCACAAACACCATCTGACAAATGCGCTCGCCCGGCGAAATCGTGTATTGCGTTTTGCCTCGATTCCAGCACGACACGAATACCTGGCCCTGATAGTCCGAATCGATCAATCCGGTCAGGTTGCCGAGCACGATGCCGTGCTTGTGGCCGAGCCCCGAGCGGGGCAGAAGCACTGCCGCCAACGACGGATCGCCGATGTGAATGGCAAATCCCGTGGGAATCAGTTTGGTTTGGCCCGGCTCGATCACTTCCGGCGCATCGATACACGCACGCAAATCCAGGCCCGCCGACCCGTCGGTGGCGTGGCTCGGCAGCTCAAACTCGGTGCCCACACGCGGGTCCAGAATTTTTAGTTCGATCGAACGCATTAGGCTTTTTCCTGATTAAAGCGCGTGGCAACAAGGGTGATCAGTTCCCGCGCGACAACGTGCTTTGACGCGCGAGCGAGCGGCACTTGCGCGCCCGCGCTGAGTACCAACAGCTCGTTATCGTCGACGTCAAAACCCAGCGGCTTGCCCTGCGCGCATTCGCCCACCGGGTTGGCGCAAATCATGTTGAGCTTCTTGGCGTGCAGTTTTTTCAGCGCGTGCGCTTTGACGTCGTTGGTCTCGGCAGCAAAGCCAACCGTGAAAGGCGGTGGATCGAGCGCACCCACCGATTTGAGAATATCTGGATTGCGCACCAGCTTGATGCTCATCGTATCGTCGTTTTTCTTGATTTTTTGGACCGCGATGTCCGCCGCTCGGTAGTCCGAAACGGCCGCCGCCGAGATAAAGATGTCGCAGTCGGCGATGCGTTCGTGCACGGCCTCGTACATTTGCTGCGCGCTTTCAACGTCGACGCGCTCCACCTCGTCGGGCGAAGTCAGTGCCACCGGACCGGCGATCAGCGTGACATCAGCGCCAAGCTCGATCGCCGCCTGGGCGATCGCAAAACCCATTTTTCCAGAACTTCGGTTCGTCAGGAAACGGACCGGATCGAGGCGCTCGCGCGTCGGGCCGGCTGTGATGATTACCTGGCGACCAAACAGGGGGCCGCGTCGTTTGCGGAGTATCAGATGCTTGTCGACCTGCTCAACAATTTCCGTCGGCTCCAGCATTCGCCCGGCACCGGTTTCGCCGCACGCCTGGTCACCTTCGCCGGGCCCCAGTAGTTCGACGCCACGCTGACGCAACACCTCGGCGTTATGCACCGTTGCCGCGTCCGCCCACATCAGACGATTCATCGCCGGCGCCAGCAAGATCGGCGCGTCGGTGGCCAGACACACCGTGGCGAGCAAATTGTCGGACTTGCCGCCCGCCATCGAGGCCATGAATTCGGCCGTCGTCGGCGCGACCACAATGACGTCTGCCCAGCGCGCCAGCTCGATGTGGCCCATCGCCGCTTCGGCTTCCTCGTCCCACAGGTCGGTGCGCACCGGCTGTCCCGACACCGCGCCAAACGTCAGCGGGGTGACGAACTGCTGTGCGCCGTGGGTCATGACCACCTGGACCGTGGCACCGCGATCGATCAATCGCCGAACCAGATCAGGGCTCTTGTATGCCGCGATGCCGCCGGTCACACCGAGCAGCACGCGTTTGTTCTTCAAAGCATTCACGGCCCGGAGTTTAACGAAAAACGGCGCGCCGGGGTCAGATCGGCGCCAGGCGTTTCGGTGTGCAATAGGCCGCTTTTGAGCGTTGAGGGATTTTTCACCACGTGGAGAATGGTCACGGTCGCCAAAGACGCCACGGACGGCCCGCAAATCCAAAGGAGTGGAAATGCCCATTTGCGACTGGCCAGCCGGCGAACGCCCACGGGAGAAACTGCTCTCCCGGGGCGCCGCCGCGCTGTCAAACACCGAATTACTGGCCCTGCTCATCGGCACCGGCGGTAGCGGCGCCAGCGCGCTCGAGCTGGCCCGGGAGTGCTTGTGCCAGCACGGCGGGCTGCGCGAGCTGCTCACCGCATCGCCGAGCGCAATTTCCACGCAGCGTGGCCTCGGGCCCGCCACCGCCGCGCGAATCGCCTGTGCGCTGGAGCTGTCGCGACGTGCACTGCGCGAAACCATGGTCCGCCACGGCACTCTCACGTCCCCCGAAACCACCCGCTCGTTTCTGCACGCTCAGCTGCGAGATCGCGAATATGAGGTCTTTTGCTGCCTTTATCTCGACAATCGGCACCGTATCATCGAGTTTCAGGAGATTTTCCGCGGTACCATCGATGGCGCCAGCGTGTATCCCAGAGAGGTGGTGAAACTGGCGCTGCAGTACAACGCGGCCGCGGTCATCTTCGCGCACAATCACCCTTCAGGTGTCGCCGAACCGAGCAACGCCGACGAGCGCATCACGCTGCGCCTGCAAAAAGCCCTCGCTCTGGTGGATATAAGAGTGCTGGATCATATGGTTATCGGCGATGACTGCTGCGTATCCCTGCTCGAAAGGGGGCTTATGTAATGTGTCCCGGGCCGCCAGCCGGGCCGTCAGGGGTGACCCCAGCCGTTTGCATCCATCATCACGGGACAGGCGAGGTTGATCGCCACGGCGTGCGCTGGTATAAAGACCGGCCTTTTTGCTTGTTGGCGCTTTGCACAGCAGCCAGCGGGCCAACTTAAAAACAACCTTTCAGAGGTCAGGATCATGTCCAGAGTTTGCCAGATAACCGGCAAGGGCCCGACAACGGGCAACAACGTGTCGCACGCCAAAAACCGCACGCGCCGCCGTTTCCTTCCGAATCTGCACACGCACCGCATTTGGGTCGAAAGCGAAAACCGCTACGTGAAGCTTCGCGTGTCGACCAAAGGTCTGCGCATGATCGATCGCGACGGCATCGATTCGGTTCTTGCCGATCTGCGTAAGCGCGGCGTCAAGGTTTAAAGGAGACTACCGATATGCGCGACAAAATCCGTTTGGTTTCAAGTGCCGGCACCGGTCACTTCTACACCACCACCAAGAACAAGCGTTTGCATCCTGAGAAAATGGTCGTGAAAAAGTTCGACCCGCGCGTGCGCAAGCACGTCGATTACAAGGAAGCGAAGATCAAGTAATTTCGTTCAGTATCGAACGAACGTCGAAAACCCGCCGCTGGCGGGTTTTTTTATGCTGTGCGTCGACGGCTCGGTCGTCGCTGCCGGCGTGCATTACTGGACTCGATCCAATCTCGTTTTGCGGGCGCAGGACACGCGCCGTGCAGCACCGGTGTTTGGCGTAGCGACAACCGCCACGTAAACTCCAACCGATCCACTGATGAGATAATTCTATGCCCCTCCTGCGCGCCGGTTTTTTGCTTACCACGTTATTTTCCGCTGCCATCGCCTCTGCCGATGTCGTACCGCGACTGGAAATCACGCCTTACGTTGGCTATCGGGGCGGCGGCCATTTGCTCGACGCCGTTGACGAAGCCGATTTCGAATACAACCTGTCCTACGGCTTTGTCGCGAACTACCGCGCTACGTTCAACACTCAGTGGGAACTGATTTACGGCCATCAGGCCACCGATATCGATGACAGCGCCGCCTCGGCCGACGGCTCGAAGCTAGGTTTGAATCTCGACTATCTGCACGTCGGCGGCACCTATGTTTTCGGTGACAAGCCACTGGCGCCCTTTCTGTCGATCGCCGTGGGCGCTACGCGACTGAGCCCCGATGCAGCGGGGATATCGTCCGAAACGTACTTTTCGGCATCCGCCGGGCTGGGCCTTCGCTACACGTTAACCCAGAACCTGGGCTTGCGTTTAGAGGGCCGCGCATTGGGTTTGTTTGGCAAAACCGACTCACTGGTTTTCTGCGAGACGTTTGACGGCGTGGAAGAGTGCTTCCTCTCGGGTGACGGCTCCATCATTCCGCAGTTCGAGTTATCCGCCGGTCTGAGTTTTCGGTTCTGAGGCTACCTGCGGTGACCGGGAAATCGCTAGCGCCAACGCGGCAACTTCCGACGCACTCGTCGCCCAGGACGTGACGAAACGTACGACCGCGTGATCGTCGTCCGCCGCTGCCCAGTCGTGAAAATCGAAACGCTCGCGAAGGCGTTCAATGGTCTGGATGGGCAAGACGGGGAACACCTGATTGGATTCGGTGGGCGTGTTGAGCGCATAGCCCGCATCGACAACAGCGCTCGAAATGTCCTGCGCCATCGCGTTGGCGCTGGCGCACAGCTCGAAGATCAGATCGTCGCGGAACAACTCAAGAAACTGCAGCCCCAGCACGCGCCCTTTGGCCAGCAACGCGCCGCGCTGTTTGATGTGAAAAGGAAACTCGTGCGCGATCTGCGGGTTGGGAATGACAATCGCTTCGCCAATCAGCGCGCCAGCCTTCGTACCGCCAATCCAGAACACGTCGGTTAGCTGCGCAACATCCTTTAACGTCAGATCGCCGCCTGGTGCCGAGACGGCCGAGCCAAGCCGCGCCCCGTCGAGCATCAGCAGCAAATCATTCGCTTTGCACGTGGCTGACAACGCCTCCAGCTGCGCGCGGCTGTAGAGCGTCCCCTCCTCGGTCGCATTGGAGACGTACACCAGTCGCGGCTTGGCGACGTGAGGGTACTGCGAGTGCGCCGCAAGAGCCTCCAGGACACCATCGGGGGTCAACTTGCCATCAGGCGTCGGTACCGAAATGATCTTGTGGCCGGTGGCCTCAATCGCACCGGTTTCCCACAGTGCGATGTGCCCGCTGGCCGCGCTGATCACGGCCTCGTGCGAGCGCAGCGCGCTGGCAATAATAATGAGATTCGCCTGCGAGCCACCCGACACAAAATAAATCGGCACATCGTGCAATCCAAGATGTTCGCGAATCAGCGCTTTCGCCTGCTCGGAATAGTCGTCGTTACCGTAGGCCTTCTGCTGACGCATGTTGGCCGCGCCCAACGCTTCAAGAATTCTTGGGTGGCAGCCCTCGCTGTAGTCATCCAGAAAACCGTACTTCGTCATCTCGCCTTCCCGTGGTTTGTTCTGCAACGTATCGACCGCGCGGCACATGATGACATATACCCAAATAAAAACCCCGCCTCATGGGCGGGGTTTCGATACCTGATCTCGCCAAGTGGCGAGGCGCCAACTCAAGCAACCGCGGGCATCTGATACTGGCGCAGGCGAACAGAAAATTCTTCGAGTGAACGAATACCGGTTTCTTCGGCTTCCTTGCACCAGTCGCGCAACTGCTTCAACAGCTTGTCGTTGCTGACCGTCGCACCAGACCACAGCGAGTGCAGTCGCTCGCGAAACTCGTGCACGGTTTTCAGCGCAGCGCTGTCGTCGAGCATCTGCTGCAGGCGCGCCTGATGACGTTCGTCGAGCAACTCCGGGCGACGAATCAGCGCACGCTTGGCATCACGCCACATCTTTCTCGCACGCTCACTGGATTCGGCCGACACGCGGCGCGCTTCAAGCTTCCAGACCGGCAGCGTGACCGTGCGCGTGTAGTCGCGCAACACGTGCATGCGATTGACAATGATGGCGCGGACCGTGTCGATATCGACACCGGTTTTACGCGGCACAAGCTCTGGCGTTGGCATGACGCGACGCACTTTCGCCATCCCGACCGCCTTGAGCACGCAGATGTACATCCAGCCAATATCGAACTCCCACTTGTGCGCCGAAAAACGGGCAGAACTTGGGAACGCGTGATGATTGTTGTGCAGCTCTTCACCGCCACACACGAACGCCACCGGCGTCAGATTGCGGGCCGCGTCGTCGCACTCGAAATTGCGATAGCCGGTCCAGTGACCCAAGCCGTTAATGACGCCTGCAGACAGCACGGGCATGGCCAGCATTTGCACGGCCCAGATGGTAATCCCCACGACGCCAAACAGCGCGAGATCCACAACCGCCATCAAAATGATGCCGAGATTTGGAAAGCGCGAATAGAGATTGCGCTCGAGCCAGTCGTCAGGCGTACCGCGACCGTATTTTTCCTGGGTTTCCGGCTTGCGCGCTTCATGCTGATACAGCTCGGCGCCCTCGCGCAGCACTTTGCCGATACCTTCGATCACCGGGCTGTGCGGATCTTCGGGTGTTTCGCAGCGAGCGTGATGTTTGCGGTGCACGGCGACCCATTCTTTGGTCACAATCGCGGTGGTAAACCACAGCCAAAAGCGGCACAGATGACGGACGATGGGATGCAGGTCGAGCCCGCGGTGCGTCTGATCGCGATGCAGATACAGCGTGACGGCCATGACACTAAAATGCACGGCCAGCAACGTGATCAGCACGTAGCCCCAGATGGGCAGTGGATACAGACCAAAAAGATACTCCATCGCTTGTCTCCTGTGATGTACGCGGCGGGGTCGCTACTATAGCGAATCACTCGTTTATACGCCTGTCGACGTGACCTCATGCGCGGCACGGTTCACACTCCGACAATTGCGCGGCACTGCAACACGCACTGTCGCACCAGCAATCAACAACATAGGTCAATCAACGATGCCAGAACTGCCAGAGGTCGAGACCAGCCGACGGGGTTTGACGCCACATGTTGTCGGGCGAAGCGTGACCAACGCTATCGTGCGCCAGCGAAAACTGCGCCACACCGTGTCCGGCGGCGTCACCGCTTCCTTGCCGGGCTGCACCATTGACGATCTGCGCCGCCGCGCCAAGTATTTGTTGTTTGATACCGCCAAAGGTTCGCTGATTGTGCATCTCGGGATGTCCGGCAGCCTGAAAATGGTCGACGCCGAAGAACCACCCATGGCGCACGACCATGTCGATATCGTTCTGGACAACGGCCGCTGCATGCGGTTTCGCGATCCGCGTCGGTTTGGGTGTTTTTTGTGGACCGCCCGCGACCCGGCCCGACACAAGTTGCTCGCGCATCTGGGCCCTGAACCACTGTCCGATCAATTTGATGGCGCCGTGCTCCACGAGCGCTCGCGCAAACGCCGGGGCGCCGTCAAGAATTTCATCATGGACGGCAAGATTGTGGTTGGTGTGGGTAACATTTACGCCAGCGAGGCGTTGTTTCGGGCCGGCATCGATCCGCGCCGTCAAGCCGGGCGCATTTCGCGAGCGCGTTACGACGTGCTGGCGGTGAAAATCGTCGAGGTCCTCAGCGAAGCCATTGTCCAGGGCGGCACATCGTTGCGCGATTTCACCGCCGAAGACGGTCAGCCCGGTTACTTCAAGCAAGAGTTAAACGTGTACGGACGTGCCGACGAGCCCTGCGTAACGTGCAAGAAACCGCTAAGCCAGAAAGTGATCGGCCAGCGCTCGAGCTTTTTTTGCACTCGGTGTCAGCGCTAACGGTTGCCGGTCAAAAGCTGGTACTTGGACATCAGTTGATCCTGCGTTTCTTCGCGCTCCGGATCCAGCGGAATGCAGTCGACCGGGCATACGATCTGGCACTGCGGCTTGTCAAAATGCCCCACGCACTCGGTGCATTTGTCTGGATCGATGTGGTAAATCTCCGGGCCCATGTAGATCGCCTCGTTTGGGCATTCGGGCTCGCAAACGTCGCAGTTGATGCATTCGTCGGTGATCTTGAGCGCCATTAGCCTTTCTTCGAGAAACGTTTGACCAACGCGCGATTCACGACGTCGGGTACAAACTTGGTCACGTCGCCGCCGAAGGACGCCACTTCACGCACCAGCGTCGACGAAATGTAGGTGTATTTTTCGTCAGGCGTGAGAAACACCGTTTCGATGTCATCGGCGATTTGTCGGCTCATGGTAGCGAGCTGGAACTCAAACTCGAAATCCGACACGGCGCGCAAGCCGCGCAACATGACCGGCAGGTTGTTCTCGCGCGCAAAATCCACGGTCAGACCCGTGTAACCGGTCACCTCGGCGTTGGGAATATCGGCCAGCACTTCACGTGCCATGGCCACCCGGTCCTCAAGTTCAAACAACGGGTTCTTGCGCGGGTTGCCGGCCACGGCCACGACGACTCTTTGAAAAATGCCGCACGACCGGCGAATCAGATCGAAATGCCCGTTGGTGATCGGGTCGAAGGTTCCGGGATACATCGCGCCGGCGCGGTTACTCTTTTGCATCGTCTTTCTCATCCTGCGACATCGTCAGCAGCGCGTAGCACACCTGCCCTGCCCGGCCCTCCCGGTGCACGGCCCACGGAACGGGCGGCACAAACGGCGTGGCGCGATCGAATTCGACATACAGGCGGCACGAGGGCTTGATTACCGCTGACTGGGCCAGAAGTGTACACAATTGGGGCAGGTAGTCCGATGCAAAGGGCGGATCAGCGAATACCAGGTCGAACGGCGCCTCGCCACTGGCCGCATGCTGGCGCAAGTAATGCTGCCAGTCACCGGTCCACGCGCGGCCCGACTCGGCACCAAGCGTGGTCAAATGTTCGGCAATGCGCCTGACCGCCGCCGCATCGCTATCCACAAAGACTACCTGCCCAGCCCCGCGCGACAGTGCCTCAAGCCCCAGCGCGCCGGATCCGGCAAACAAATCCAGCCCGCGCGCGTCGACCACATCCATGGACAGCCAGTTAAAGAGGGTCTCCCGTACCCGGTCAGGTGTCGGTCGCAAGCCCGGGCGCTCGACGAAGCGTAATCGTCGCGCGCGGTGACGCCCCCCAATGATGCGAAATTGGCCGCGATGGCCCGGCTTGCTCAACGTTTTGCCCTAATATTGCCAATGCTCAACAGCCTGCTAGCATAAGCGGTCCTCCCGCTCCTGTGAATGTGATGTTTGGCAAGTCCAAAGACAAGAAAATAACCGAGAACGCCGCCGCCGAAAGGGGTGAAGCAGCGACCGCGAAAAAAGGCTTCTTCACGCGTCTGCGCGCGCGCCTGAACAAAGGCGATTCGTTCCTGACGGCAGATCTTGGCGATCTGATGCGCGGCGGAAAAATTGACGATGAACTGCTCGAGGAACTCGAGACGCGTCTGCTCACCGCCGATGCCGGGGTGGAAGCCACTGATGCCATCATCGCGACGTTGACCAGCAAGGTCTCGCGTGACGAACTCAAGGACGCGGGCGCGTTGATTGACGCACTGCGCGATGAAGTGCTGCAAATCCTTGAGCCCTGCCACAAACCACTGCGGATGGGCGATGCCCGACCGTTTGTCCTGCTGATGGTCGGCGTCAACGGCGCTGGCAAGACCACGACCATTGGCAAACTGGCACGGCGCTTTCGCGACAACGGCTTGAACGTCATGCTGGCCGCCGCCGACACGTTTCGCGCTGCCGCCGTTGAACAGCTGCAAACCTGGGGTGAGCGCAATCGGGTCGAGGTCATCGCACAAGCGACTGGCGCTGACCCGGCCGCAGTGGCTTACGACGCTTTTGAAGCAGCCCGCGCGCGCAACGTCGACGTATTGATTGTCGACACGGCCGGTCGGCTGCAAACCCAGGACGGCCTGATGGACGAACTGCGCAAAATTAAGCGTGTGATTGCGCGACTTGATGATCAGGCGCCACACGAAGTCATGCTGGTCGTCGACGGCGGCAACGGCCAGAACGCCCTGAGCCAGGCGCGCGAATTCAACAAGGCGGTGGGTTTAACCGGCATCACGATCACGAAACTGGACGGCACGGCCAAGGGTGGTACGTTGCTCGCCATTGCCAACGAACTGCAGCTGCCGATTCGCTATATTGGCATCGGTGAAGCCGCCGAGGACCTGGGGCCTTTCGACGCGGCGCAATACGCCGAGGCACTGATTAAAGGGCCGTCGAGCGAATCGTGATTCGCTTCGATACGGTCACCAAACGCTACGACGGCGGCCAGGACGCGCTGCGCGAAGTCAGCCTGCGCATCGAGCCGGGCGAACTGGTGTTTCTGACCGGACGCTCCGGGGCTGGCAAAAGCACGTTGCTCAAGCTGGTCTCGCTGATCGAGCGGCCGACTCGCGGACAAGTCATCGTCGATGGCCAGAACGTCGGGCGCACGCCGCGCGGTGGCGTGCCTTTCTACCGTCGCCAGCTGGGCATGGTATTTCAGGATCACAAACTGCTTGCCGACCGCAGCGTGTTCGACAACATCGCGCTGCCGCTGATTATCGCCGGCGTTGGTCGCAAAGAAGTCGACAAACGCGTGCGCGCTGCCCTCGATCAAGTCAGTTTGCTCGGCAAGGAGAACGTTCGTCCGATCAGCCTGTCGACAGGCGAACAGCAGCGCGTGGGCATTGCGCGTGCGGTGGTGCGCAAGCCAAAACTTCTGATCGCCGATGAGCCCACTGGCAATCTCGATCCCGAACTGTCCGCCGATATCATGGCCATTTTTGAACGCTTCAATGCCGTCGGCGTAACCACGCTCATTGCCAGTCACGATCAGGCGCTGATTGATCGCCTTGGTCGGCGGGTGATAACACTGCACGACGGTGAAATTGTGCGCGACGGTGCCACTCATGGCTAAGCCGTCACGCCGTGGAGCCAGCGTTGCGCGCACGCGCTCACCAGGCCGCCTGCGCCAATATTTCCAGCATCACATCCAGACGTTCGTCGCGTCATTGGGGCGGTTGTGGCGGCAACCCTTCGCCAGCCTGATGACCGTCCTGGTGATCGGCATGGCACTGGCCATGCCGGCGCTGCTGCACCTGCTGGTGCAAAACGCGCGTGCGGTCACGGGCGATTGGGACAGCGCGGTGGATTTATCGGTATATCTGGAACTCGACGTCGCGCCGGACGCGATCAGCAACCTGAGCGACACGCTGCGCGCGCGCGCCGACGTCGCGGACGTGCGCGTCATTGACGCGCAGACGGCACTCAGCGACTTTCGCGCGCACTCGGGGTTTGGCGCAGCGCTGGATGCGCTTGACGGTAATCCATTACCGGCCACGTTAATCGTCACCCCGCCGGTGGATCAGCGCAGCGACGATGATCTTGCTCAACTCGCCCGGCAGATCAGCGACCTGGATAACGTCGCGTTAGTGCAGCTGGACACCGAGTGGGTGAAACGCTTTCACGGTCTGCTTGAGGTCGTGCGCCGGGGTACGCTGCTGGCGAGCGCGCTGCTGGCGCTCAGCGTTCTGGTGATCGTGGGTAATACGATACGCATGGATATTCTGAATCGGCGCGCGGAGATTGAAATCGTCAAGCTGATTGGCGCCAGCGACGGTTTCATCCGACGCCCGTTTCTTTACAGCGGCTTGTGGTACGGACTCGCTGGTGGGGTGATGGCGTCGTTGCTACTGCTGATCATCTTCCAGCTCATCCGCGGACCGATTACAAGCCTGGCGGGCTTGTACGGCAGCGATTACGCGCTGCTGGGCCTTGGACTGCCCACGTTGCTGATGCTGATTGTCGGCGGCGGGGCGCTGGGCTGGATCGGCTCGTGGATCGCCGCGACGCGGCATATGCGGCGAATCGAACCGACGATGTAGCGGGAAACGGGCGAAACCGGGTGATATGTCGTCCAGTTCGACTGCCCGAACGCTCAACGGGCCGCCGAATTCTCCGAAAATCCAGTCGATTTCTCGTCAATTTTGCGCTCAATCAGCCCTTGAAATCCGGTCAGCGGGAACCCATCTCGTATCGACACAGACACTGCTCTACCCGGCGATATTTTCTAACTTACTGTTATTTATCGTTTTATTGAATTTCCCGGTGCGGAACTCGACCCACTTTTAGCACTCTAACATTGGGAGTGCTAAAATCGCGCTCAGAGGAAATGGAGGATCTACCCTTGGCGAACACATTGGCATTAACACCGACTGGCGATCTGCTGGCTGGCCCGCTCGGCAGCGAGCGCGCTTACGTCAACACGGTGACCCAGATTCCGGTGCTCGATCGCGAGACCGAACAGGAGCTGGCCCTGCGCCTGCGCGAGGGCAATGACCTCGACGCCGCCCGGCAACTCGTGGTCAGTCACCTGCGCTTCGTGGTGCACATTGCCCGAGGCTACAACGGCTATGGACTGCCTTTTAGCGATCTGATTCAGGAAGGCAACGTGGGCCTCATGAAAGCGGTCAAACGCTTCGACCCGACGGTCGGCGTGCGCCTGGTGTCCTACGCGGTTCACTGGATTCGCGCGGAAATTCACGAGTACGTACTGCGCAACTGGCGCGTCGTCAAAGTGGCGACCACCAAGGCGCAGCGCAAACTGTTCTTCAACCTGCGCAAGGCGAAGAAGAATCTGTCGTGGCTCAATGACGGCGAGACTAAAGCCGTGGCCGACGATCTGGGCGTCAGCGTCACCGAAGTCACAGAGATGGAAAAACGGCTGAGCAGCCGCGATCTGTCCTTCGATCCGGTGCCGGGCAACGACGAAGACGGCGATTACGGTCCGGCCGCTTACCTGCCTGCCGACGACCAAACGCCGGAGCAAATTGTCGCTGATCACCAGTACAAGGATCAGTCCGAAGCACGTCTGAGTGCCGGCCTGGAAATTCTGGACGAGCGTAGCCGCGACATCATCAAGCGTCGCTGGTTGAGCGAGAGCAAAACCACGCTCACGGCGTTGGCGGATGAATACGGCGTCTCGGCCGAGCGCATCCGCCAGGTTGAGGCGACGGCATTGAAAAAGCTCAAGCAGCACATCGGTACCTGAGCCAAAACCTTCGGATACCGACGACGGGGCGCTACGGCGCCCCGTTTTCGTTTGCAAAGTCTGGTGACGCCACGGCCAAAACATGGACGGTTTTTTCAGCCGACTGGTATTATTGTCCAACCGTGAAAACGGGGCTTTTTTATTTGAGGAGAGAATCTATGTCAGTCGCACGCGTTACCGAAATCACGTCCAGTTCGAACAAGGGCTTTGAAGATGCCGTCAAAAAAGGCGTTGAACGAGCCAGCAAAACGCTGGATAACATCACCGGTGCCTGGGTAGAAAGCCAGAAAGCGGTCGTCGAAAACGGCAAAGTCACCGAGTTCCGCGTGAACCTGAAAGTGACGTTTGTCCTGAAAGACTAAACGACCTGCGGCGCGCGGCCGTGGTGTCTGCGCGCCGCCCGCTTACTGATAAATTTCGCCGTTAAGCGCGATCCAGCCGCCGTCTTTGCGGCCGCGCGGATCGTGATGAGTCCAGTGCACAACGCCACCTTTATTGTTGTACTCATACTCACCCTTGAACAGAATCTGATCACCCTTCGATAACGGCACTTTGGGCGCAAGATCGATATTGTGCGCGATCAACACCGAGTGGCCGTTGCTCAGACGCACGATGAAGCGCTGGTGCCTCGAGCCTTCGTTATCATCGGGTAACGTACGTTCGATCGTACCGCTGCTTTCCACCCACAGATCCGACTGCTGCGCTTCATAAGCGGCAACGATGCGTGCCGCGTCATCTTGTCCGCTGCCGCCCGGTACGCCGCCGTTGAGCGACTGCCAGACCAGCCCAATGATGGCAGCGACGACCACGGCGATGCCGCGAAGGATTTGTTTGCTTCGTTTCATGCTCTGAATATTACGCGAGTTTGCAGGCAACGTGGTACGCAGGCGTTCTAGCATTCGTTGGCGGATCCCACGGTTGCAACCAATCATTACGGACTAATCGACCACATTTGCCGTTAGCGACACCGGTTCATTTCTGAGAAGCTGTTGTTGTTCACACGGAATAGTCCTGAGCCGGCGGACATGGCCCACGTGAAAACCTGAGCCGCACGAGTAGAGGTAAACAGGGAGAGCCTCAAAACAATGAAAAGCAAGCATGCCTTCATAGCAGCGACGATCGTCGGTTTGGCAATCGTTACCTTACTCGTTTCTCGGCCGGACAAAACCGAGCCAGCGCAGCAGATGGCGTCCGCCACAAAGATCCCTGTCCCACACAAAACCAGCTCACTACTCGGTGAGCCAGCGCCAGGTTTGGAACAGCAAGTGGGTCCTCAGCTCGGCACGACCGCGAGCACTAACGCGCCGGATGAGCCACCCTCAATACCCCCGCCCCAAACGTGGGTCGACCGGCTGAATTCGGAACGGCAACAAGCCTATCGAGAGTGCCAGAAAGTACCCGGCCCGGAATATGAGAGCTCAATTTTCTTCGGCATGGATACGCAAACCAAGGAATCGATGGCGCATGTCCAAGGCAATGAATTACAAGGGTGCGCCGCCTGGCATGCAGCGACTGACCACGCGGCAGCTGACAACACGCAGCAAGCCGAATTTTACTCAGTGCTAGCGAGCCTGGCTCTCGATTCGCCTGAGCCACTGCTTTCAATCTATGAGAATTTTTGGACCTCGGACGCGATGAAACAAACGGCTGTTGCTTACTTGTTCTTCGCAGAAAACCAATGGCCAGACTCCCAATATCTGAAGAGTCTGACCACTTCATTTAGCCAGCGAGAAAAAGAGGAGGCCGAGAGCAAAATCAGGGAAGTCTCCGAATTTGCCAGCCGCATTGCCGCTGCGCACTTAGGCGACTAAGGAACCGTACAAATCAACGATCAAGGAGAGAGTAGTGCGACCACTACAGTTGATATTTTCATTCCATTTTCTCTGCGCGGGGCTTAACGCTCACGCGCAAGCCGGCCAAAGCACCGACTTCATTGAAGAGTCGATATTGTGCGAAAACTGTGGCTCGCCGGACCTCGATTGGCGACGATACCGCAACCTCGCCTACAACACTGCGCCACCAAATCTGCCCTACCCGGCCGGACATCCACTGCGCCCGGGCGAAAATAGCGGTGGCAGCAATGGAGGTTGCCCCGCCCCCCACATGATTCGGTAGCGAGTCAGAGATAGGCGGCATGTTTTGCAGCAGACCGGCGAGACGCCTTGGCAAGCCCTTTTCGTTCGCGCTCGGTCGTACGGCACTTATTTGTTCCGCCGTCGCCGCGCATAAACCGTCTTGTCAACCTGTGCGACCAACTCACCGTCTTCGTCTACCACGTCGACCTTGAGCTTTGCCAGATGCTTATCGCCGTTCGCCGTGGCCGCGCGAATGGCCTCGAGCGTCTCATCGTCGATGCGAAAAAAGGCGTAGACGTGCCCGACGCCAGGCTTGATGAAACGAACGGTCGCGGCCGCGTCCAGCACTCGATACTCGCGCCCCAGCAGATGGCTCAGCAACAGCATGTAGAACGGGTCGGCCATCGCGTACACGCTGCCGCCGAACGCAATGCCAACGTAATTCTGGTTGTACCAGCGAAGCGCGAGGCGGACGTCCGCCTCGCGCCAGTCGTCACTGATTCGACGCACGGAAATACCAGCGCCGACAAACGGCGGCCAGACGTTCAGCAGCCGTCGCAACGTCGACGGTTTGTTGACAAATCGGTTCCACATATCGCGCGCGGGCTCAGGCCTACATCGCGGTCAACGGTACCAGCGTGATCTCGACGCGACGATTAAGCGTGCGTCCTTCGTCGGTGTCGTTCGGCGCGATCGGATAATTGGCGCTCACGCCCATGGTCTCGATGCGCTGTGCCATGACGTTGTTGCCCACCAGATAGTCAGCCACCGCCACGGCGCGAGCGCGCGACAACGGACCGTTAATGGTCTCGGAACCGGTGCTGTCTGTGTGTCCGACCACTTCAACCAGTGTTTTTTCGTTTTTCGCGATCACGGTGGACACGGAATTGAGGACTTCAAACGACCGCGACTGCACGTTCGATTTGCCCACATCAAAGGTGAGCTTGCCCGGCATCGCCAGCACGATGTTCTGACCTTGACGCTCCACGCGTACGCCAGTGCCCCGCAGCTCCTGACGCAACTCCGCCTCCTGAACATCCATATAGTAGCCGATGCCCCCGCCGGCCAGTGCGCCAACTCCGGCGCCGATCAGGGCCCGCTGGCGACGCTCACGGCTGTCACTACCCGAGATAACGCCAGCCAGTGCGCCGACGCCAGCGCCGATCAGCGCGCCTTTGGTGGCTTTGGCGGTTTGCTCTTCGCCTGTGTAAGGATTGATGGTTGTACATGCGGTCAGCGCGGTAGCCGCGACCAGCACCATGGTTTGTTTCAGTTTCATCGATTGTCTCTCCGTTAAAACGCCGCTATCGGTTGCTGTATGCGCCGCGGATCATTGCGGCTCCCTGTGGATCGGTCAAGGTGTCGCAGAATTAACACACCTGCGACAACCTTTTGCGTCGACGAATGTCATAAACTGCTCTTTCGTTTCGTAAATTCGCCGTTTCGCAGCACGTTATGACCAATAAAAAACGCCGCAGTTTCGTCACCACCGCCATTTGGGTCGGGCTGTTTTTGATCGCCATGAATTGGCAAACGCTGTGGGATACCGCGAAAGGCGCGGTGCATTATCAGGCTGACCTCGCTGGGCCGGTCACAGTGTTCAGCACCGCGTGGTGCGGTTACTGCAAGAAAACCAAGCATTTTCTGGTCACCCACGACATCCCGTTCGAAGAACGCGATATCGAAGCATCTGTCGCGGCGCGCGACGCGTTTGATCGCCTGGGCGGCAGCGGCGTCCCGTTGGTGTTGGTGGGCGAAAAGGCCGTTCACGGGTATAGTCTCAAGCGACTTCGCGCAGCGCTCGAATGCGCTGACTGCGATTTTACACAACAAGAATAAAGAGGAAGCGTTGGCTGATGATCATGCGCCCGGTTCAAGCGTGGCTCGACGAATACGGCGAGAGCCACCTCAATCCCGTTAACAAGGCACTGCACTGGGTGTGCGTGCCGCTGATCGTCCTGTCGTTGATCGGCGCGCTGTGGTCACTACCGGTGCCGGCCGCGTTCGTCGAGATTTCCCCGCTGATGAATTGGGGCACCCTGTTTATCCTGGCGTCGATCGTCTATTACTTCATTATGTCGGTACCGCTCGCGCTGGGCATGGTGCTTTTGATGATGCCGGCAATCCTGCTCCTCCACTGGGCGAGCGGTTTGAGCGTGCCTTTGTGGGTGCTGTCGCTGGGCGTATTCGTCCTGTCGTGGGTGGGCCAATTTATTGGCCACGTGGTCGAAGGCAAGCGCCCGTCGTTCTTCAAAGACGTGCAATTCCTGATGATTGGGCCAATCTGGCTCCTGGGCTTTGTTTATCGCCGGCTCGGTATCCCTTACTAACCCTTTTTTTGCCCGCCAGGCACTGTTCCCACTGCTAAAAACCGCTATCATTGCGGCGTTTTCCAACGTACCGCCCGCTTGAGGTCATGACCATGTCGCAACCTGCCGAACACATCGCGCCACGCGCAGCCAAAATTACGCTTGATCCGCTCGATCTGTACGACGTTCGCGGCGAACTGTCGGACGAGGAAGTCATGGTGAAAGACACGGTGGCACGCTTTGTCGACGAAAAAGTCCTGCCCATCATCGGCAGCGCGTTCGAGGAGCATCGTTTCCCGCAGGAACTGGTCGCGCCGATTGCCGAAATGGGACTGCTGGGCAGTTCGATCGATGGGTACGACTGCGCCGGCATGAATGCCGTGTGTTATGGCCTGATTTGCCAGGAACTCGAACGCGGTGACGGCGCGCTACGTAGCTTCGTGTCGGTGATGTCATCGCTGGTGATGTTCCCCATCCACGCTTACGGTTCCGAAGAGCACCGTCAGACGTGGCTGCCGAAACTCGCCAGCGGCAAAGCCATCGGCTGCTTCGGCCTGACCGAGCCACACGGCGGTTCCGATCCGGTCAACATGAAGACTCGCGCGCATCGCGAGGGCAACGAGTGGGTGATTAATGGCGCCAAGATGTGGATCACGAACGGCTCGGTGGCTGACGTGGCCGTGGTCTGGGCCAAGACCGATGAAGGGATTCGCGGTTTCCTCGTCGAGAAAGGCATGCCGGGTTTCGACGCTCCGGAAATCCACAACAAATTTTCGCTGCGCGCCTCGGTCACCTCATCCCTGTTCTTCGACAACGTGCGGGTACCAGAGGCCAACATGCTGCCCGGCGTCAGCGGCATCAAAGGCCCGCTGTCGTGCCTGACTCAGGCGCGCTACGGCATTACCTGGGGCGTCATTGGCGCCGCCCAGGCGTGTCTTGCCGAAGCGCTCAACTACACGCAGGAGCGCATCCTGTTCGGTCGCCCGGTGGCGCACACCCAGGCCGTGCAAATGCGCCTGGCGGACATGTCACGCCGCATCACCACCGCGCAACTGTTGTCACTGCAACTGGGGCGCAAGAAAGACCGCGGTGAGATGACGCCGGCACAAGTGTCGCTGGCCAAATGGAACAACGTGCGCATGGCACTCGACGTAGCACGCGACGCTCGCGACCTCCTTGGCGGCGCCGGCATCAGCGCCGAGTACTGCCCGATTCGCCACATGCTGAACCTTGAGAGTGTGATCACTTACGAGGGAACCGAAACGGTGCATGAGCTCATCGTGGGCAAAGAACTCACGGGCGTTAGCGCGTTTTAAACCGACTTCGGCTGTAAAGCCTTTTTTGTGATGGCCAGTTACTATGGCAAGTAAAGCCGATCAAATCGGTCGCGGTGCGCGAAACATTAATCGCGCGCAGATTGTCGACCAGAATTTTCTTCAGTTTCTTGACGCCTGGGACGACGCCGACGCCAGCGACGATTTGGCCGACAGCGCAGCGATCTTGAGCGTATTCGAAGCACAAATGCTCTCGCGCCATCTCGATTTGGTCGCGCGCGACATGCGTGCGCGCAACGAAGGCTTCTACACGATCGGCAGCGCTGGACATGAAAACAACGCCGCCATTGGGCACATCGCTCGGCTGACCGATCCGGCTTTTCTGCACTATCGAAGCGGCGCGTTCATGATGGCGCGCGGTGCGCAAAACCCCAACGCCGACCCGGTCCTGGCCACGGCGCTGTCGCTGGCTGCATCCAGCGACGATCCGGCCAGTGGCGGTCGCCATAAAGTCTGGGGAAGCGACGATTGGGTGCTGCCGCAAACCTCCACCATCGCCAGTCAACTGCCCAAAGCGGTCGGCACGGCGATCGCGCTGGCGCAGGTCAAACGCCTGGGCCGTACGCCACCGATCCCCGCCGACAGTGTGGTGCTGTGCAGCTTCGGCGACGCCAGTGCCAATCACAGCGCAGCGCAAGGCGCATTCAATGCCGCGCAGTGGACCGCGTTTCAGAAACTTCCAGTGCCCATCGTATTTGTGTGTGAGGACAACGGCATCGGCATTTCGGTGCGCACGCCCAACGGGTGGATCGAGTCCTCCTTCGCCAATCGCCCCGGCTTGCACTACGTTTGCGCGGACGGCCTCGACATTGCCGACAGCCTGGCGAAAAGCCGTGCCGCCATCGACCTGTGTCGACGCACGCGCCAACCGGTGTTTCTGCATTTGAAGCTGCGGCGCCTGCTGGGCCACGCCGGCACTGACGTCGAAACCGACTATCTGACGCTGGACGATGTCGAACGCACTGAAGCCCTGGACCCGCTGCTGATGAGCGCTGAGACCGTGCTCGAAAGCGGTTTGATGACCAGCTCTGAGGTACGTCAGATGTACGAAGCGGCGCGAGCGCGCGTGCACGACGCCGCAATACGTGCTGCGACTCACCCAAAGATCACGCGACGCCAGGACGTCATGGCACCGCAAGGGCCTTACACGCCCGAGCCAGTCAACGCGGAAGCCACTCGCCACGACTACAGCGCGCAACGCCTGGCAGTGTTCGGCGACCAGGCCAAGCTGCCCGAGCACGGGCCGGCGCGACACCTGGCGGTCAACATCAATCGCGCGCTGCACGACCTGATGGCCAAGTACGAGGAGATGACGGTATTCGGTGAGGACGTCGCCCAAAAAGGCGGTGTCTACACGGTGACCAAAGGGCTCGCGAAGAAATTCAAGGGCAACCGTGTCTTCAACACGCTGCTCGACGAGACCACCATCTTCGGTATGGCGCAAGGGGCCGCGTACATGGGCTTGCTGCCTTTCCCGGAAATTCAGTACCTCGCTTACGTGCACAACGCCGCCGATCAGCTGCGCGGCGAAGCCTGTTCGCTGCAGTTTTTTTCGAACAACAAATATCGCAATCCCATGGTTGTCCGGATCGCATCGCTGGCTTATCAAAAAGGGTTCGGCGGGCACTTTCACAACGACAATTCCTTCGCCGCACTGCGCGACATACCCGGGCTGATTATCGCGTGTCCGTCGCGCGGCGACGACGCCGCGATGATGTTGCGTACCTGCGCCGCCCTGGCGAAAGTCAACGGACGCGTCGTCGCGATGCTTGAACCTATCGCCCTGTACATGACCAAGGATCTGCACGAACCCAAAGACGGCTTGTGGCAATTCGAGTACCCCGAGCCGGACCTGGCCGTGCCACTCGGCCAGCCGCGAATTTACTCACCCAACGCGACGGATCTGACGATCATCACGTACGGCAACGGCGTGTTGTTTTCACTGCGCGCGGCGAAGCGACTCAAGGAAATCTTCGGCTTTGACGTGCGCGTTGTGGATCTGCGCTGGCTCAAGCCGCTTAACCCCAGCGCGCTGGCCGAGCACGCGATGGCGGCGGGCAAAGTTCTGATCGTTGACGAAGGTCGCCGCACCGGTGGCATCGGTGAGCAGCTGTCGGCTCTGCTCGGGGAACAGCTGGGCAGCAACGTGCTCATCAAACGCGTCGCCGGCGCCGACAGTTACATTCCACTGGCCGCTGCGGCCGATCTGGTACTCCTGAGCGAAGAGGACATCTTTCAAGCCGCACAGTCGATGCTCTGAGCGCGCTCTTGCAATCCCACTACTCCCATCGCCGGGTCTGGCACGTCGCCGGGCCTATGATTGCCTCGAACATCACCGTACCGCTGCTGGGCATGGTCGACACCGCCGTGGTTGGACACCTGGACACACCGCTGTACCTCGCGGCCGTCGCCGTCGGTGCGACGATCTTCTCGTTCCTGTTTTTGAGTTTCAATTTCCTGCGCATGGGCACGACGGGCGTTGCGGCACAGGCGATGGGCAACAACAACCACGACGCGGTGCGCAGCGTGCTGCTGCAAGCCGGCGTCGTGGCGCTCGGTATCGCCGCGGCGCTGCTGGTGTTGCAACAACCGCTGGGGCAGCTGGCGCTGACTCTGATCGATCCGGAAGCGGACGTCAGTAACGCCGCTGCCGGGTATTTTTCCGTGCGCATCTGGGCTGCACCTGCCGTGCTTCTGAATTACGCGATCGTCGGCTGGTTTATTGGCCTGCAAAACGGGCGCGCACCGCTGATGATCATGTTGGTGGTCAACGTCATCAATATCGCCCTCGATCTGCTGTTTGTGCTGCAGTGGGGCATGGCCGCGCGCGGCGTGGCGGCGGCAAGCGTCGTGGCCGAATTTTGCGGATTGCTTCTGGCGCTGTGGCTCGTGCGGCGGCAGCTGCGTCAGCACCCGAGCGACGCATCGCTGGCCAGTTTATGGGACCCGCAGCGACTCAAACGCCTGCTATCGGTCAACGGACATTTGCTCGTGCGATCCATCGCGCTGATGTTCACGTTTGCGCTGTTCACGACGCTTGGCGCCCGGCAGAGCAGTCTGATCCTTGCCGCCAACGCCGTCCTGCTGAATTTTCAGACGCTGATGGCCTACGCACTCGACGGCTTCGCCAACGCGGCCGAGGCGCTCATCGGTCGTGCGATAGGCGCCAACGATGCCGCCGGCCTGCGTCTGGCCTGGCGCAATACGCTGATCTGGTCACTCGGCATTGCGCTGGTGTTCACAGTGCTCTACGCGCTCATTGGCAATCCTCTGATTCACGTGATGACCGATCTCGACGACGTGCGCAAAACGGCTCGCGAGTTCCTGCCCTGGTTGGTCGTGCTCCCGCTGGCGTCGGTCTGGTGTTTTTTCTACGACGGCGTGTTTGTTGGCGCCACGCGCGCGGTCGAAATGCGCAATTCGATGCTGCTGGCCGCGGCTCTGTTTATCCCGCTCGCCTTTGGTCTGCTGCACCTTCTGGGCAACCACGGACTGTGGCTCGCCATGACCATATTCATGCTGGCGCGGGGGATTGCTCAGCACCTGATCTGGCGCCGCGTGGCGCCGCCAGTGGCGACCCAGTCGTAACGGATCGCGCCACGCGTGGTGCGCACTGCGAGGCACAAACTCGCGCCGACTCACAGCGACACGCTGCGTGCGCTCACCACGAAACGCTGCGTGCTGCCCGCGCGCAACGCATCGAAGGGAAAACACGTGACCAGAGCCAGCTGACCGCTGTCCGGTTCCAAACGCAGCGTCGAATCAAATACGTTCGCAATATCGAGTTGTTCAACGCGATAGTGCTGCTCACTGCCGTCGCGACCTTGCAGCCACAGCTCATCGCCAACTCGCAGGTCTTTCAGAAACCGAAAATGCGTATCACGATGGCCGCCGAAAACCACCGTGTCGAGTGAACCGGGCGCGCCGCTGTGCGAGACATGTCCGGGCCCAAAAGCGAGCGACTGACCGCTGGCGCCGGCTAACGCAATTAAGTCCACGTCGTGGTCCGGCGCACGCAGACGCGCAACCGGATACGTGTCCGCCCACGGCCACGGACGATGCGCACCGCCGTCACTCAACGCCTGAGTCCACGCTTTGTGCAGTAACACCTGTGCTGCCAGTGCTTTGGCCGGCAAATACAAACCGTGCGCGAGCAAGGCGGCCGCTAACAAGCCCACACTCCAGGCCAGTCGCCGCCTCACGCGACGCTCCGTTCGCGTCCAAGACGCCACGCCGTGAACAGCGCCAGCAGCCCCAGCAAAACGAAAAACCGCGACGACGTGGCGCCCACCGGGTAACCACTTTGCTGCCCATTCATGCCCGCAGGCAGCACACTTTCAACCCGTTTCATTTCCAGCGGCGCGCCCAACGGTCGTGACGGCGATCGCTCCACGGCGACCAGCGAGGTGAACGCGGTGACCACATGATGCTCCAGTGCCAGAGCGGTAATTTGAGTCTCCAGCACGTCTCGATGGGGACTGCGCAAGCGTTCGTCCATCAACCTGTCGATGCGCTCACGCGCCCACAACGTGGCCACACCGGACGCTTGGACGGCGGCTGGATACACGGTCTGACTGAAACCGCCTGCTGCGCTCACGCGCAACATTTGCGGCGGCGCCTTGAGCCGTGTCGTCAGCAACACGGGTTCGCCGAAATACAGATCGCGCACCGTTTGCTCGGGCTCGGCCAGAGCCACCGACCAGTCGATGGCGAGATCGGTCAAAGCCGGGCTCTCAAGCTTGGCCAGTAACCCGTCCATTTTCTCGCCCACCTGGGTCAGCGTCGCAATGTGCGTAAACGAACCGCGCCCAAACGACGCTGCCTTACGCATGAAATAGCTGTTGGGGGCGGCGCCAATACCTACGGTGAACAGACGCGATGCGTCGAGGTGACGGTGGATCAACGCAAACAGCTGCTCTTCGTTAGCGACCGAACCGTCGGTGATAAACACAACTTGGCGTAGCAATCCGTCGTCGTCCGCGCGACCGGCCTGCCCGTCGACAAGCGCGCTTTCGAGGGCCGCCTGCATGTTGGTACCGCCGTCGGCGCGCAGTTGATTCACGTAGCGCCGCGCCTGCTGCAAAGACGCCTGACTCACATCTT
This sequence comes from Gammaproteobacteria bacterium, assembly GCA_045107005.1. GTDB lineage: Bacteria > Pseudomonadota > Gammaproteobacteria > Steroidobacterales > JBCCMA01 > JBCCMA01. The sequence continues at coordinate 5,347 of JBGCFP010000127.1, read as the reverse complement.
GCGGAGTCAGAAACAGCGACTCGGCGTGATTTGAGAACGCGACAATGTTGAAACGATCAGCCGGCGTCAGCCGATCCAGCGCGGAGTTTAGCGCCTGACGCGCCTGCAAGATGGACGTGCCACCCATCGATCCAGAGGTATCAATCACCAGAATCAGTTCACGCCCCTGCGCAGGCGCGGTGCGTTGATGCGGCGGCACGAACAGCACGAGTCCATAGTGATCGCCGTTACGTTGCTCGGTAAACAACACAGCCTGCGGTTCGCTGCCGCTGGCCGCGCGCCAGCGCAACTCGAAGTCCCGATCCATCACCGTGTCGCCGCCGAGCAAGCTGATCTGCTGCTGCGCGCCGACATCGTGCACGTCGATCTGGTGCGTTGGGCTGTCGAGGGTGTCGAGCGCGAAACCCGGCGTCAGCGCAATGCGCACGCTGGCCCGCGCGCACGCGCTGCCCACGCAGCGCGGTGTTGTCGCATCTGGCGCGGGCGGGCTGTCCGCACTGGACGGTGTAAAGCGTGGCGTAATGGCCATCGGGAAACGCAATGAGAACACGCCCTGATCGTAATCAACGCGCTGCTGGTACTCGATATCAATGGTCACGACTTCACCCGGGCCCAGGTTCGCGACACTGGTACGAAACAAATTGGCGCGTTCGTATTCCACGAGACTGGCTTTGTGCCCCGCTGCCTTGGCCGCCTTGAACGTCGCTTGCGCCTGCGCACGCGGTTGGATTTCGCCCACGATTTCACGGTCACCCACCACCATGAACAGTTGGTCTACCGCGCCGGTTTCTGGCAGCGGAAACAGATAGAGGGCTTCGACCCACTGCGTGCTGTCATTGCGAAAACTCTGACTCACCGTTACGCGCGCGATCAATCCGTTGACCGTCATCGAGACGTCGGTCGCCACGCGGGTCGCTTCGACCGGTCCGTCATCGCTCATGTAGTGCAAGGAGCCGGTGCCCGGCGCGGCACTGGCCTGTGCCCGTGCCGTGCCCAGCGCTAACAGCAGGATCAGAAGCAGCAACCCGACCACCATGCGAAACACGCGAACTCTGGCGCTGGGTTCAAACGGTCGCTCGGATACTTCCGCATCCGCGGGATACAGATCGTTGGGGGGATTTAACACTGTCGGTAGAGTCTGCATGCTGGCCTCGCCGTCTGTTGCTGTTGGGTGAGGTTGCATTACACTGCTCAAAGCAGACCTTCACGCGCACACAAAATGACGCTGGGACGACCAATTGTGATGAATTCGGGCGCCGCCCCGAAGTTGAGAGATAATGTGTCCATCAGGTGAGACGCCAGGCAGGACTATTGAGATGAGCAAGACCATCGCGGTCGTTGAAGACGAAGCCGCCATTCGCAACAACTATATTGATGCATTCACCCGCCACGGCTACCGGGTCGACGGGTATGCCTCGCGCGCGGCGGCCATGACGGCGTTCGCCAATGCGACGCCGGATCTGGTCATCATCGACGTCAATCTTGGCAGCGAAATCGAAGGCGGGTTCGAACTGTGTCGCGCGCTGCGTTCGCAGAACGAGCAGCTGCCCATCATTTTTTTGACCGCCCGCGACAGCGAACTCGACGCCATTTCCGGCCTGCGCCTCGGCGCCGATGACTATTTGACCAAGGACATTTCACTGACCCATCTGGTCGCCCGCGTCGTCGCTTTGTTTCGTCGCTCGGACGCTTACAACAGCACCGACGACAGCGCCAACGCCCTGGTCGAACGCGGTGCGCTGGTGCTGGATCTGGAGCGCATGGTTGCGCGCTGGAAGGACGCCCTGATTCCACTGACCGTGACCGAGTTTTGGCTGGTGCATGCGCTGGCGCGCTATCCGGGGCATGTCAAAAACCGACAGCAGCTCATGGACGCCGCCAACGTAGTCCTCGACGACAACACGATTACCTCGCACGTCAAACGGCTGCGCAAGAAGTTCTCGGCCAGCGACGCCGATTTCGAAGCCATCGAAACGGTGTACGGCATGGGCTATCGCTGGCGCGGCGATGCGGCCTAAAGCACTCGCGTGAGTCTGCGCAAACAGCTGCTGATCGTTAGCCTGCTGACGCTGGCCCTGCCCTGGGCGGGCTGCCAGTACATCCGCGAAATGGAATCGGCGCTGCGGGTCGATCACGAAACCGCCCTCGCCGACGGCGCGCTGGCCGTCGCCCGCGTCCTGGCCGAACGCTGGGACAAGAACGTTGATGACACGGCGCGCTCGCCCGACACCGACCTGTACGCACACCCGCTCGATGCACCTATCGCTTTGGACGGCTATTCCGATGACTGGGGTACAGCGCGAAACGGCTTGCGCGACTACACGGCGTCGGTTGGCAAATCTGACAGCTTGCACGTGCAAGCCGTGGCTGGCGAAGACGCCCGCTACGTGTATTTGTTTGTGAACGTTTTTGACGATGTCGTCAGCTACCTCGATCGCACGCGCGGGCCGGTTCACGACTACGTGCTGCTGCGCTGGCAGACGCCGGAGGGCGGCATGCGGGACGTGCTGATCGAGACGGCTGCACCAGGTGCCGTGCAAGCGCGGCCGCGCGGCGCCAGCCGAGACGAACGCGAGGCGGCAGTGCGCGGACACTGGCAAGCCAGTACCACTGGCTATCAGTTGGAACTGCGCGTCAACAAATCCGTCATCAACGAACGACTGGGATTTGTGATTGTCGATGGGGACGGCGTACCGATGGACCCGCCGCTTTACGCCGGTACCGTGCGCCAGGGCGAAGCGATGGCCGGCGCGCTGGTGCGGCGGCGTGACGATCTGATGGCCACCGTCGCCGAGTTTGCCGATCCGGGCGAACAGCTGCGCGTGGCCGATCACCACGGCTGGCTGTTGGCCAACGTCGGCACGTTGAGCGCGGGCGCGGCGAACGACAGCGCACAGTCCGCGCTAACGCGCATCTATCGCTGGATTCTCGATCCTAAGCTCGCCGAACGCCGTCGGTTGGAGTCTACAGGGCGACTGTTTGGGCCCGACCTCGACGGTGCGCTATCTGGGCAACAGTCGACGCTTTGGTACCGCCGCCCCAATCAGCCGGGCGTCATCGTCGCCGCCAGTGCGCCGATTCACGTGGCCGATCGCACCGTCGGTACCGTCACTCTGGAGCAACAGAGCGCCGCCATTTTGACGCTCACCCACTCAGCGCTGACACGGCTGGTAAACCTCACAGTGCTGGCCACCGCGACCGCCGCCGTGGGCTTGCTCGGCTTCGCCACCTGGCTGTCGTTTCGGATTCGACGCTTGCGCAACGCCGCTGACGGAGCGCTCAACAGCGAAGGCCTTATTCGCGCCGCAATACCTGGACTCAAAGCGCGCGATGAAATTGGCGACCTGTCGCGCAGTTTCGCCGATCTGCTCGAGCAACTGCGCGAGTACACCGATTACTTGCGCTCACTGGCTGGAAAATTGTCCCATGAACTGCGCACGCCACTGGCGGTGGTGCAGTCGTCGCTCGACAATCTGGCCGCAGAACCGATGCCCGACGGCGCACAAGTGTACGCTGAGAGAGCGCGCGAAGGCGCCAAGCGTCTGGGTACTATTTTGGTTTCCATGAGTGAGGCGACACGCGTGGAGCAGAGCATCACGACAGCGGAGCCGGAGCGTTTTGACCTCAATGCACTGGTGAGCGGCGCGTGCCAGGGTTATCAAGATACCTATTCCGAGCACCAGTTTGACTACCCCGAGCATGACCAACCCTGCATCTACAACGGCGTACCCGAACTGCTGATTCAGATGCTCGACAAACTCGTCGATAACGCCGTGGATTTCACTCCGGTTGGTGGCCGCATTCAGTTTTCATTGGCGACAACAAACGACGGGTATCGTCTGGCCGTCGCCAACGAGGGCGCGCCGCTGCCACCATCGATGCAGGGCAGCTTGTTTGATTCATTGGTATCGATGCGCGAGGGGCAGAGCGAGCGAGCGCATTTGGGCCTCGGTTTGTTTATCGCCCGGCTCATCGTCGAGTTTCACAGCGGCCAAATCAGCGGGCACAACCTGCCTGCTAACGCTGGCGTAGAGTTTGCTATCGAACTGCCAAGTGCAACGGTGCGCGTCGGATCAACAACCGGCAGCGCCTGACAACGCCGCCGGCAGACCACTCAGGCCGCTTTTGGCGGTTCCACCTGATGGACGTGCGAATCGATCTGCGGATAGGGAATGCTCAGACCGGCTTCGTCGAATCGACGCTTGACCGACTCGATCAGTTCGAACTTCAAATTTAGATAGTCGGCACGGTTCACCCACACCATCACGGTAAAATTGACGCTGCTACTGGCAAGCTCAGAGACCACGATGCGGGATTCAGGATCGCTCAGCACCAGTTTGTTTTCCTTGACGATTGACGTTAGCAGGTCTTTGATCGTACCCACGTTGTCGTCGTAGCTCGCACCGAAAACAAGGTCAAGGCGGCGCGTCGCATTGGCCGAGAAGTTCGTAATAACGCCCGAGTTGATCTGACTGTTCGGGATGATGATGCGCTTGTTGTCGGGCGTCGTCAGCACGGTGCTGAAAATCTGCACTTCCGTTACCGTGCCGGACACACCACCTGCCTCAACGAAATCGCCCGTGCGATACGGTCGCAAAATCACGATCAGCACGCCCGCTGCGAAGTTCGACAGCGAACCCTGCAACGCAAGGCCAATGGCAAGCCCGGCGGCGCCGAGCATCGCGATGAAGGACGTCGTCTGCACGCCGACCTGGCCAAGGGCAGCGATGACCACAACGATCAGCGATACGGTATAGAAAATGTTGTAGAGAAAATTTTCCAGAATCGGATCCGCCCCAACGCGGCGCATTGCCTTGCGCGCGACGTTGGCAAACGCCTTGGCAACCCAACGGCCAATGACGAAGATTGCGATAGCGGCGAGGATTCTGGGGGTAAACATCACCGCCAATTCCTGCGCGCGCTCGATCAATTGGGCCTTATCCACAGTGGCTCTCCCGAGATTAAAAAAGTGCGTTAGTGTGCCAGAGCTGAGTGACGAATCAACGTGTGGTTTGATCTTTTGCGGAGCGTAATCCCCATCCAATGGCCGGCGGCGATGGCGCGCTCAGGTCTTTCCCTGAGATCAGCACAAAAAAAGGGCCGGTCGCACCAGCGACCGGCCCTCTCATGGCCTCAATGGCTGCCCGGTTTAGGGCGCGACGCCACTCGGTCCAGGCGGGGCAAAGAAGCCCGACCGGAAGATTCCGAGGTCTACCGCGTTGACGATACCGTCTCCGTTGAAGTCGGCATCCAGATCACCGGAGTTGAAGAACACCGAGCGGAACAGACCCAGATCGACGGCGTTGACGATGCCGTTGTTATCCAGATCGGCATCGCAGATGTTGCC
>JBGCFP010000126.1:0-14579 GCA_045107005.1 Gammaproteobacteria bacterium | reverse complement strand
GGGTGTGGTCGTGCCGCCGTGGGGCCCCGACGCGCTACCGGCAGAAGTGGTTGCCAACATCAAGGCCAATCCGTAACATTTCGCCCCCTTTGCGCGATCCGTCGCGTCTTCTCCAATCGAACATCAGAGGCTTTGCCATGGGCATGCGCACTCACTATTGCGGGCAGGTCACCGACGACCTGATCGGTCAGACCATTGAGGTCACGGGCTGGGTGCATCGGCGCCGGGATCACGGCGGCGTCATCTTTATCGATTTGCGCGACACCTATGGGTTGCTGCAGGTCGTCTTCGACCCCGATACGCCCGACGTGTTTGCCGTCGCCGAGAGCCTGCGCAGCGAATACGTCATCCGGGTGAAGGGTCGCGTGCGCGAGCGCCCCGAAGGCCAGGTGAACCCGAACATGGCGACCGGCAAAGTGGAAGTGCTGGGTCTGGATCTCGACGTGCTAAACACGGCTCTCACGCCGCCGTTCCACCACGACGACGACGTCAGTGAAGAAGTCCGCCTGCGCTATCGCTACATCGATTTGCGCCGCGAACACATGCAGAACAATCTGCGCCTGCGCGCTCGCGTTACGTCAGCGCTGCGACGCGCGCTGGACGACGACGGTTACCTCGATGTCGAGACGCCGATTCTGACGCGCGCCACGCCCGAAGGCGCGCGCGACTACCTGGTGCCCTCGCGCACGCAACCCGGACAGTTTTTTGCACTGCCCCAGTCGCCGCAGTTGTTCAAACAGCTGCTGATGATGTCGGGCTTTGATCGCTACTATCAGATCGTGAAGTGTTTTCGCGATGAAGATCTGCGCGCCGATCGTCAGCCCGAGTTTACCCAGCTCGATATCGAAACCTCGTTCATGGATGAGGACGACATCACCGGAGCCATGGAAGGGATGATGCGTCGCATGTTCAAAGACGTGCTCGATGTGGATCTGGCGGAGCCGTTTCCACGCCTGACCTACGCCGATGCCATGCACCGCTACGGCAGCGATAAGCCCGATTTGCGCATCGCCATGGAGCTGATTGAAGTCTCGGATTTGATGGCCGACGTCGACTTCAAGGTGTTCGCAGCGCCCGCTGCGGACCCGGAAGGACGCGTGGCGGCACTGTGCGTGCCCGGCGCGGCGACCATGTCGCGCAAGGATCTGGACGGTCTCGCCGATTACGTTGCACGGTACGGCGCGCGCGGACTGGCTTACATCAAGGTTAACGACAAAGCGGCAGGACGTGAGGGCTTGCAAAGCCCCATTCTCAAATTCCTGCCCGACGCCGCGGTCGACGGTATCGTGTCGCGCACGGGGGCGAACGACGGCGACGTCATTTTCTTCGGCGCCGATAAAGCCAACGTGGTCAACGACGCGATGGGCGCGTTGCGCGTCAAGCTTGGTCACGAGCGTGGATTGGCCGAGGACGGCTGGAAGCCTCTGTGGGTCGTTGACTTTCCGATGTTCGAACGCGATTCGAAATCGGGTCGCTGGATGGCGCTGCATCACCCGTTTACCGCGCCCAAATCCGACGACGTTGCCGCGCTCGAAGGGGCGCCGGGCGATACGCTCTCGCGTGCCTACGACATGGTGCTCAACGGCAGTGAAATCGGCGGCGGCTCGGTGCGTATTCATCGCGAAGACATGCAGAACGCGGTGTTCCGCCTGCTGGATATTGGCGATGAAGAAGCCGAAGAGAAGTTTGGCTTTTTGCTGACGGCGCTGCGCTACGGCTGCCCACCGCACGGTGGCATTGCGTTTGGCGTCGATCGCATCGTCGCGCTGATGGCCGGTGCCGAGAGCATTCGCGAAGTGATCGCGTTCCCGAAAACGCAGTCGGCGCAGTGTTTGCTGACCAACGCGCCGGGCACGGTCCCGGACGATTCGCTGCGCGATTTGTCGATTCGGGTACGTAAGCCGGCGACCTGAAGACACCGGTTGTCCGAGGGGTAGCCGTGCCAACTCCGTCCGCCCCGCGCGTCAGTCTGGTGAATCAGTTGCTGGATCGAAGCGTGCTGCCGGGTATGCTCACGTTTGCTCGGCCGGCCTATCTTTTGCGTCAACGGTTTGCGTCGCCACTGACCGAGCGCATGGAAGGTCGACGCGTCGTCATCACGGGCGCGACGTCAGGCTTGGGTTTGGCCAGCGCGCACGCGCTCGCCAATCTGGGTGCGTCGCTGGTTCTCGTTGGGCGCGATCCGGCAAAGCTCGCGCAAACGGCCGCGGCAATCGGTGGCTGCGCGGGCATACCGACACCGGCAACCGAGTGCGCCGACCTGGCCGAAATGTCGCAAGTGCGAACGCTGGCCGCTCGCTTGCTGGACGACCCGGCGCCAATTCATGTGCTGATCAACAACGCGGGCGCTCTTTTTGCCGAGCGAGCTCTGACCTGCGAAGGCCACGAACGCAGTTTTGCGGTGAATTTGTTGTCGCCGTTTTTGCTGACGAATCTCCTGATTCCGCGCCTGGTACAGTCCGCGCCGGCGCGCATCGTTAACGTGTCGTCCGGTGGCATGTATACCCAAGGCATCGATCTGACCGATCTGCAAAACGCGCGGGGCGATTTCTCCGGCTCTGTCGCCTACGCAAAAGCCAAGCGTGGGCAGGTGATCCTCACGCAGCGCTGGGCGCAAGAGCTTGCCAACCGCAATGTCGTTGTTCATGCCATGCATCCAGGATGGGCCGACACGCCGGGTGTGCGCACGTCGCTGCCGACGTTTTTCAAACTGACGCGCCCGTTCCTGCGTTCGGCGCAGGAAGGCGCAGACACCATCGTCTGGCTGGCGACCGCGAAGCGCGCCGCCGACTCGACCGGCGGTTTCTGGCTTGATCGACAGCCGCACTTAACTCATGTTTTGCCCGGCACGCGTTGCGCGCCGCGGGACGAGCAGCGGTTATGGGATAGCTTGGAGGCGCTCTCTGCGGACCATTGATGGTCAGGGGATCGAGCCACCGGTCTCGCGTCTCGCGGTGTGGTGGTCGCATCACCGCGAGTCTGAATATCCGTTAGATCGAGCATCGGGTTCTGGTGCTCAGCGGACGGCGACGCGAGCGATCCGGTCCGTCTGTGCTGTCCTGCGCTGTTCTCACCGGCGCGTGGTCTTCCGGTTTGGCGACAGTCTTTAGCCCAATATTCTCGTCTACGATAACGCGGCGTTGTTGACGCGTTTGTCTCTGCCCGCTTCCGGTTGGTTGGTGGTTTGACGATGCCGGGACGCCCGCGCCGCGAGACAATCGTCTGCTCTACAGTTTGTCCTTTAACGCGTAGAGCAACGCGAGCGCCTCGCGCGGTGTTAGCGAATCCGGATCCGCCGCTGACAGCAGATCGATGACTGGATGATCCGGCTCGTCCGCAACCGCAAACAGGTCGAGCTCGGCTTGGGGTGACGGTGCCCGAGTCGACTGCGACTCGAGCTCTTTTAGATAGCCGCGCGCGGCCTTGATGACGGGGCGCGGCACACCGGCAATTTGCGCCACCTGCAAACCGTAACTCTGGTTCGCCGGGCCGTCTTTCACCGCGTGCAGGAAAATTAACTCATCACCGTGTTCGACGGCGTCCAGATGCACGTTAACCACGCCGGGCAGTTCATCGGCGAGACGGGTCAGTTCAAAGTAGTGGGTCGCGAATAACGTCAGTGCCTGATTCTTGGTTGCCAGATGGCGGGCACAAGCCCACGCCAGCGACAGCCCATCAAACGTGCTGGTGCCGCGCCCGATTTCATCCATCAGCACCAACGATCGCTCGGTCGCGTTGTGCAAGATACTTGCCGCTTCGGTCATCTCCACCATGAACGTCGAACGCCCGCCCGCCAGATCATCCGCCGCGCCGATGCGCGTGAAGATGCGGTCGATTGGCCCGATGCGCGCGCTCGTCGCCGGTACAAAACTGCCGATGCGCGCCAGCAATACGATCAACGCGCACTGTCGCATGTAGGTCGATTTACCGCCCATGTTGGGGCCGGTGATGGTGAGCAAACGACGCGCGTCGTCGAAGTCAAGATCGTTGGCGACAAACGGGGCGTCAAGCACCGTCTCAACCACCGGGTGGCGACCGCCTTCGATCTGAATGCCGGGCGCGGTGTCGAGCACCGGTTGGCAGTAGTTCAAGTGTCGTGCGCGCTCGGCGAAACACGCGAGCACATCAATTTGGGCCAGCGCGCTGGCGAGGATTTGCAACGCTTTGAGATCGTCACCGATGCGTTCGAGCAGTTGTTCGTAGAGCGCCTTCTCGCGGGCCAACGCACGGTCTTTGGCCGACAGGACTTTTTCTTCGTAGCTCTTGAGTTCCGGGGTGATGTAGCGCTCCGCGGCTTTGAGCGTTTGACGCCGCACGTAGTCGGTTGGCGCCTTGTCGGCGTGACTGCGGCCCATCTCAATATAGAAACCGTGCACCCGGTTGTAACCCACCTTCAGCGTACTGACGCCCGTGCGCTCGCGCTCGCGCTGCTCCAGCTCGACCAAAAACTGATCGGCGTTTTCGCTCAAGCTGCGCAGTTCATCGAGCTCGCTGTCGTAGCCTGGCGCGATCACGCCGCCGTCGCGAATCAGTACCGGTGGGCTGTCGATAATGGCGCTTGCCAACAGCGTCGCCAGTTCCGGATGCGGACCGAGTTGCGCCGAGAGCGTCGCGAGATGCTCGTCACCGGCCGCGTGCGCCTGAGCCTGCACAGCGGGCAGGGCTTCGAGAGTGTCGCGCAGCGCCGCCAGGTCGCGCGGGCGCGCCGTTTTCAGTGCGATGCGGGCGAGAATGCGTTCGACATCGCCCTGGCCTTTCAATGTGTCGCGCAGATCGCTGTGAGCGTGCGTGTCGAGCAGCGCGGCGATCGCCTGATGACGCTTGGCAAGCGTTGCATCGTCGTTGAGCGGGCGTTCCAGCCAGCGGCGCAAACGGCGCGCGCCCATGCCGGTGCGTGTCGTCCCCAACACTGACACCAACGTGAAGTTTTCGCTGCCGCTCAAGTTGCGCGTTAGTTCAAGATTGCGCCGCGATACCGGGTCGAGCATCAGCGCGTCGTCGCGCAGTTCAACCTGCAGTTCGTGAATGTGCGGCAGGGCGGTGCGCTGTGCATCGCGGACGTACTCAAGTAATGCACCGGCGGCGAGCGGGGCCAGTGCGGTATCGGAAACGCCAAAACCGTTCAAATCGCGCGTGCCAAACTGATCGCACAGCAGGCGCGTCGCCGTTTCGCGATCGAAGTGCCACGGCGGTCGCGAGCTCAAGCCCGGCCGGTTTTCCAGCGCGCGCGCGAGCGAAGTTTGTTCTTCGACGATCACTTCCGCCGGCGCGAGACGCTCGATTTCCGCGTACAGAGCCCCTTCGCCCTCGACGTCCATAACGCGAAAGCGGCCGCTGGCGAGGTCCAGCCACGCCAGACCGTATTGATCGCGCTGGGCGTGCACACCCAGCAGCAGGTTTTCACGGCGCTCGTCGAGCAAGGCTTCTTCAGTCAGCGTGCCCGGCGTGACGATGCGCACGACTTTGCGTTCCACCGGTCCCTTGCTGGTGGCCGGATCGCCGATTTGTTCGCAAATGGCCACCGATTCGCCCAGGCGCACCAGTTTCGCCAGATAGGTGTCAATGGAGTGCACGGGCACGCCGGCCATGGGGATGGGCGAGCCACCGCTTTTGCCACGCGCCGTCAGAGTGATGTCGATCAGCTTGGCGGCGCGGCGGGCGTCGTCATAAAAAAGCTCGTAGAAATCGCCCATCCGATAGAGCAGCAGGATGTCCGGGTGATCGGCTTTGAGCGCCAGATATTGGCGCATCATTGGCGTGTGGGCAGAACGGTCGTTGCTCATGAATCCGGCGGTAGCAAGGCGTGTGAAGAAGCAGAGGATACGAGGTTTGCCCGGTACGGGGCCAGCTTTGTCATACTCCGGGTTATGAAAGTGTTGCATGTCGAGGCTGGACGCCATTTGTACGGGGGCGCGCGTCAGGTGGCTTACCTGCTCGAAGGGCTGGCCGCACGCGACGTGCGCAACGTATTGCTGTGCGCGACCGGCAGCGCGATTGCCACAGCGGTGCCGTCTGAACATGCGCAAGTGCATCCGCTGCCGCTCGGCGGTGATCTCGATGTTGGCTCGATTCGCCGCGTGCGCCAGGTCATTAAGGCTGAGCAACCGGACGTCGTGCACCTGCACTCGCGCCGTGGCGCCGACACGTTTGGTGCGCTGGCTGCCATGGGCACGGGTGCGAAAGTGCTGTTATCGCGCCGCGTCGACAATCCGGAGTCTGCGCTGGCGATTGCCCTCAAATACCGGCTCTATGATCACGTGATCACGATTTCCAACGCCATCCGCGAAGTGCTCATCGGGCAAGGATTGGATGCCGGCAAGCTGACCTGTGTTCACAGCGCGGTCGAGCAAGAGGCTTGGCAAAACCCCGCATCGCGCGAGGCGCTGGTCGACGAGTTTTCGCTGGTGCCCGACCAGCCGGTTGTCGGCATGGCAGCGCAGTTTATTCGGCGCAAAGGTCACGATGTCCTGCTCGACGCGTTGCCGAAGCTGGTGGATCAGTATCCGCACGTGCAAGTGCTGCTGTTTGGCAAAGGACGCGAGCAGGAGCGCATTCAGCAGCGCGTGCAGACTGACGGTCTGACGCACAACGTGGTCTTCGCCGGTTTTCGCGATGATTTGTCACGCTGGTATGGCGCACTGGATCTGCTCGTGCACCCGGCGCTGGCTGAGGGCTTGGGCGTGGCGTTGCTGCAAGGCGCGGCGGCCGGTGTACCGATGGTTGCTTGTGATGCCGGTGGGATCGGTGAGATTGTCATCGACCGGAAAACCGGGCGCCTGGTGGCTCCCGGTGACGCCGACGCGCTGGCTGAGGCCATGCTCGACGTGCTCGAGGATGCGTCGCGCGGCGCGGCGTTTGTCAGCGCTGCGCGTGAGTTGCTCGTGCAACAGTTTTCGGTCGATGCCATGACCGACGGTAATCTTGCCGTGTATCAACGCCTGCTGGGAGCCTGACATGACCGCAAGCACATTGAGTCAACTCGCCGCGCGAGTTAGCGAAACGCTGCGCCAGCGCGGCGAGAGTGTGAGCACTGCTGAATCGTGCACCGGCGGCTGGATCGCCAAGACCCTGACCGATCTGGCCGGTTCGTCAGCGCTGTTCACGGACGGCTTCGTTACCTACTCCAACGCGGCCAAGACTCGTCAACTCGGCGTTGACGCGGCGCTGATCGAGCAGCACGGGGCGGTCAGCGAGCCGGTAGTGGTGGCCATGGCCAACGGTGCGCGCCAGCGGTCGCAGGCTGACTACGCCATCGCGGTATCCGGCGTAGCCGGTCCGGGCGGCGGCAGCGCCGACAAGCCGGTGGGCACGGTGTGGATCGCCTGGGCGCAGGCTGACGACGTGCGGACCGCCCGGTACCTGTTTGCCGGTGACCGAGACGCGATTCGCCGCCTGACGGTTGAAATGGCTTTGGCGACCCTCGACGAATTGATCAATAATTCGCCAGTTTAGTTTGCGCGAGCCGCTCGCGAACCGCGAGCGCAAAAACTTCTTTTTTTGACCCAAAACACAGCTGCCATCTGGGGCGAGTTATGCAATACTATGTATAGACATACAGTAGTTTTGGTTTTCGACGATCAGGTGTTTTTCCATGAATGACGATAGAAAAAAGGCGCTCGCCGCCGCGCTGGGGCAAATTGAGAAGCAGTTTGGCAAGGGTTCAGTCATGCGTCTGGGCGATCCCGGGGCGCTGCCGAAAGTCGATGCCGTTTCCACCGGTTCGCTGGGTTTGGACATCGCGCTGGGCGTTGGTGGCTTGCCGCGCGGGCGTGTCGTGGAGATCTATGGCCCTGAATCTTCAGGGAAAACCACGCTTACGCTGCAAGTGGTGGCGCAAGTGCAAAAGCTGGGTGGCACCGCCGCGTTTGTCGACGCTGAGCACGCGCTCGACCCGTCCTACGCTGAAAAACTGGGTGTCGATACCGAAGACCTGCTGGTTTCCCAGCCCGATACCGGCGAGCAAGCCCTCGAGATCACCGACATGCTGGTGCGTTCAGGTGCCGTGGATGTCGTGATTGTCGATTCGGTGGCGGCCTTGACGCCCAAGGCCGAGATCGAAGGCGAGATGGGCGACCGCCACGTGGGCCTGCAAGCCCGATTGATGTCGCAGGCGCTGCGCAAACTTACCGCCAACATCAAGCGTTCCAACACGCTGGTGGTGTTCATTAATCAGATCCGCATGAAAATTGGTGTCATGTTCGGCAGCCCGGAAACCACGACGGGCGGTAACGCACTGAAGTTTTACTCATCGGTGCGTCTGGATATTCGTCGTATTGGCGCGATCAAGCGCGGTGATGAAGTCATTGGTAACCAGACCCGGGTCAAGGTCGTCAAGAACAAAGTGTCGCCGCCGTTTCGGATTGCCGAATTCGAGATTTTGTACGGCGAAGGGATATCCCACGAAGGCGAGCTGATCGATATGGGTGTCGAGCACGGTCTGGTGAAGAAATCGGGTGCCTGGTATTCCTACGGCGAAGATCGCATTGGCCAGGGTAAAGATAATGCGCGCAACTATCTGCGCGAGCACCCTGAGACGATGGAGGAGCTCGATCGTATCCTGCGCGACAAGCTGCTGCCAAAGCTGGGTGAAGCCGAAGACGACAGCAGCGAAAGCGACGAGGCCGAGGCTGTTTCAGAGGCGTGAAAATCCGGCGCCGGACGACCCGCTAAAGGCACGTAAATCTGCGATGGACTTCCTCGCGCGGCGTGAACACGCCGCCGAGGAGCTGATCGGCAAGCTGTGTCGCAAGGGGTTCACCGACGGGTGCGCGCGCGAGGCCGTTGAGCGGCTTACCGATGAAGGGCTGCAAAGCGATGAACGTTACGCGGAGAGCGTCGTGAGCGCGCGGGTCGGTCAGGGCAAGGGTCCGGTGCATATCCTTCACGGTTTGCGCCAGTCCGGCATCGCGTCGGGCATTGCCGAGCGGGCGCTGGCCGCGGCTGAGGTCGACTGGCTGGAACAGGCGCTGGCCGTGCGCGAGAAGCGTTTTGGGGACGAGCCGGCTACGGATCCCGCAGAGCACGCCAGGCAAATGCGTTTTTTGCTTCAGCGCGGGTTTTCGTCGGAAACCGCGCGCCGCGCCATCAAAGATTAGCCCCGGATCGCACCTCGGCGGCGAGTGCGCGTCGGCGCGCCTCCGACTTTGCTAGTGGCGGCAGGTGAATTGCTCGCGACAAATGCGCCGGTGATCCTTATCATGCGCAGGAACTGACCACCCCGGGTTTCCAGGACTGACCATGAATACCGCCGATCTTCGCCAGGCGTTTCTCGACTATTTCGAGCGCCAGGGCCACCGCGTTTTGCCGAGCAGCGCGCTCGTACCGTCTAACGATCCAACTCTGCTTTTTACCAATGCGGGCATGGTTCAATTCAAGGACGTGTTCCTCGGTGACGATGAGCGCGACTACGTGCGTGCGACCACATCGCAGCGCTGCGTGCGCGCCGGCGGCAAGCACAATGATCTCGAGAACGTGGGCTATACGGCACGCCATCATACGTTTTTCGAGATGCTCGGTAATTTTAGTTTTGGCGACTATTTCAAAGAAGAAGCCATTCGTTTTGCGTGGGCATTCCTGACCGATACGCTGGGTTTGCCGCCTGAGAAACTGTGGGTCACGGTTTACAAAGACGATGACGAAGCCGCTGACCTCTGGATCAACACCATGGGCATCGATCCCACGCGGTTTTCGCGTCTGGGCGAGAAAGACAATTTCTGGTCGATGGGTGACACCGGCCCGTGCGGACCGTGCAGCGAGATTTTCTATGACCACGGTGCCGACGTGCCGGGTGGTCCACCGGGCTCGCCCGACGAAGACGGCGATCGTTATACCGAAATCTGGAACCTCGTGTTCATGCAGTTCGATCGTGCCTCGGACGGCAGCATGTCGCCGTTGCCCAAGCCGTCAGTCGATACCGGTATGGGTTTGGAGCGCATTGCAGCGGTGTTGCAAGGCGTGCACAGTAATTACGATATCGATCTGTTCCAGTCGCTGATCACCGCGGTGATCGACGTGACCGGCGCCAAAGACAAAAACAGCGCGTCGCTGCGGGTGATCGCCGATCACATTCGTGCGTGCACGTTCCTGATCCTGGACGGCGTGTTGCCGTCGCGAGAAGGACGTGGCTACGTACTGCGGCGGATCATTCGACGCGCCGTGCGTCACGGCTACAAACTGGGCGTCAACGAGACGTTTTTCTATCGACTGGTCGCGGCGCTCGAGAGCGTAATGGGCGCGGCCTACCCGCAAATCGGCGAACAGCGCGCGCACGTCGAGCGCGTGTTGAAGCAAGAAGAAGAACGCTTTGCACTGACGCTGTCGCAAGGCATGGGTTTGCTCGAGGACGCCATCAAGAATCTCGACGGAAAAGAAATCCCGGGCGACACGGTCTTCAAGCTCTATGACACTTATGGGTTTCCGATGGATCTCACGGCGGACATCGCGCGTGAACGCGACCTGGTTCTGGATGTCCCGGGCTTTGAAGCGGCAATGAATGCGCAGCGCGACCGCGCACGCGCCGCCAGCAAGTTTGGTGGCGACGACGGACAGTCGGTTCGCAGTAAAGTCAGTACGGATTTCCAGGGCTACGACAGCACGGTTGGCGACAGCCAGATTGTCGAGCTCTACGTTAACGGCGAGTCGGTGCAACAGGTCAGTGCAGGCGAAGCGGCAACGCTGGTCGTTCAAAGCACACCGTTCTACGCGGAAAGCGGTGGGCAAGTGGGCGACGCCGGCACGGTGCGTTCGCCAGAAGCGCAGTTCGACGTCAGTGACACACAGAAACTGGGTGATGCCCACGGTCACAGTGGCGTGGTGTCTGCCGGAACGCTCGCCGTTGGCGATGCCGTCTCACTCAACGTCGACGTGCCACGACGACAGAACATCGTGCTCAATCATTCGGCGACGCATCTTTTGCACGCCGCGCTGCGCGCGACGCTGGGTGATCACGTGACGCAAAAAGGCTCACTGGTGGCCCCCGATAAACTGCGCTTTGATTTCTCACACTACGAACCGGTGACGCGGGAGCAGCTTGATCACATTGAGCGCCAGGTCAATGCTCAAGTGCGCGGCAACGCGACGGCAGACACGCGTTTGATGGATTACGCGGATGCGATCGAGTCTGGCGCCATGGCTCTGTTTGGCGAAAAGTACGACGACAAGGTTCGTGTGCTGAAGCTGGGCGATTTTTCAACGGAGTTGTGCGGCGGCACCCACGTCGAGCGCGTCGGGGATATCGGCTTATTCAAGATCACACAGGAGACCGGCATTGCGTCCGGCGTGCGGCGTATTGAAGCGGTCACGGGCGAGGCGGCGCTCACCTACACCGCGCAAACCGATACCCTGGTTCAGCAGATCGCCGACCAGCTCAAAGCCACGCGTGACGATGTCGTCAACAAAGTGGCGCAAGCCATCGCTCGCTCGCGCGCCATGGAAAAAGAAGTCGCGCAGTTGAAGCAGCAACTGGTGGGCAATCAAAGCGGGGATCTCAAATCCCAGGCGCGGGAAATTGGTGGCTTGAACGTACTGGCCGTTGCCATGGACGGGGCCGATGCCGGTCAGCTGCGCTCGGCCGTCGATCAGCTCAAAGAGCAGATGGCCAATGCCGTTGTCGTGCTGGGTTCGGTGGATGACGGGAAAGTCCGACTGGTCGCCGGCGTCAGCAAAAACGTCACCAATCAGGTTAAAGCGGGTGAGCTGATCGGTGCCGTCGCCGAGCAAGTGGGTGGACGCGGGGGCGGACGGCCGGACATGGCGCAGGCCGGTGGCTCGCAGCCCGACAAGCTCCCGGCGGCCTTGGACAGTGTCTACGCCTGGGTTGAGGCCAAAACAGTCCCTTAACGCATTGCGTCAATTTTGTGACGGCTCTCGCAGACGCCATTTGTTTATATGTTAAAGTACAAAAACAAGCGCAAGGTGACGGGTTACACAATTTAACGTTGTCAGCGCTCGCACGGTAAACTCTTGTATCTTCAGCGTTTTAGCATCGTTTTGATTTGGGATTATCGGCCCTTTTTTTGAAAGGGTTGTGCTTGAAGTAGAATCGCGTCGCACAACCGAAGCAGCTTGGTTGTGTTCGGGCTCACTTGAGCCCGTGTAAATTGGAAGTAAAAACAAAAGGCAGTGGAGCGGAAAGTCACCCGGATTTGGGGGCGCCCGCTTGAAAACAATAAAGACCACGCCATGATGATTGAGGAGCCAAAAGGATGCTGATATTGACCAGACGTGTCGGCGAGACCGTGATGATCGGCGACGAAGTGACCGTTACGGTCTTGGGGGTCAAGGGCAATCAGGTGCGCATTGGTGTGAATGCACCAAAGGATATCGCAGTGCACCGTGAGGAGATCTACGAACGGATCAAGAAAGAGGAAGACGGCGCGTCCTGACAGAAGGATGCGGCGACGGCCTGATCACGTTCTACCGGCATAAATTGAGAAAGGCTCCCGGCATCGGAGCCTTTTTTTATGCCGCGACGCAAAACCCCTAAATATCGCCCTCAAGGTTCTTTACCTGCTGCACGCTCGCCAGTATGATCACCGACCTCGCAGCGAAAGTCGCGAGACGGTGTCCGGAGAGGTGGCTGAGTGGTCGAAAGCGCTCCCCTGCTAAGGGAGTAAGGGTTAAAAGCCCTTCGAGGGTTCGAATCCCTCCCTCTCCGCCAGTCCGCCACCACATTTGAACTCTCCTCCCGACACTCCGCTAACTCCAATGAATAAGGCGTGCAGATGTCCGGTTTTGACAAAGTTGTCCCCGATTACCAAAGCGCCCTGGATGGCCTGACCGACAGCATGACGCTGATCTGCGGGGGCTTTGGGCTGTGTGGTATCCCCGAGAACCTGATTGCCGAAGTGCGGCGCCGTGAGGTCAAGGATCTGACGGTGGTGTCCAACAACTGCGGTGTGGACGGTTTTGGCTTGGGCATTTTGTTTGAGCAGCAGCAAATCGCTCGCGTCAAAAGCTCCTACGTCGGTGAGAACAAGTTGTTTGAAAAACTCTTTCTCGACGGAGCAATCGACGTTGAACTGGTGCCGCAAGGCACGTTGGCCGAGCGCATGCGCGCTGGCGGTGCCGGTATCCCGGCGTTTTTCACCGCGACCGGCTACGGCACCAAAGTCGCGGAAGGCAAAGAGACGCGCGAGTTCGACGGCCGACACTATGTGCTGGAAGAGGGCATCCGCGGCGACTTCGCGCTGGTCAAAGCGTGGAAGGCAGATCGCTATGGCAACGCCATCTATCGCAATACGGCGCGCAACTTTAATCCCATGGCCGCCACCGCCGGCAAGATCACGGTGATGGAAGTCGAAGAAATCGTGGAGCCGGGAGAGCTGGATCCGAATTTCATTCACACGCCCGGCATTTATGTCGATCGTTTGATCAAAGGCGATTTCGAGAAACGCATCGAATTTCGCACTGTGAGCGAGGGCTGATATGGCACTGTCACGCGATCAACTGGCCAAACGCGTTGCGCAGGAGTTGCGCGACGGTTACTACGTTAATCTGGGCATTGGTATCCCAACGCTGGTGTCCAACCACGTGCCCGCAGGCATGGAAGTGATGCTCCAGTCTGAAAACGGATTGCTCGGCATGGGTCCTTTCCCCACCGACGATGCGGTAGACGCTGACATGATCAACGCGGGCAAGCAGACCGTTACTGCGATTAAAGGCGCGTCGATTTTTTCCTCGTCGGAGTCGTTCGAGATGATTCGCGGTGGCCACGTTGATCTGACCGTGCTTGGCGCGTTTGAGGTCGATGTTCACGGCAGCATCGCGTCGTGGATGATCCCGGGCAAGCTGATCAAGGGCATGGGCGGGGCCATGGATCTGGTGGCCGGTGCGGATAACATCATCGTGACCATGACCCACGCCGACCGTCACGGAAACTCAAAGCTGCTGGACGAATGCACGCTGCCACTCACGGGCGCCAACTGCATCAAGCGGATTGTGACCGACCTGGCCTACGTTGAAATTCGTGACGGTGCGTTTCATTTGGTGGAACGCGCGCCGGGCATTGAAGTCGCTGAAATTAAAGCAAAAACGGCAGGGAAACTGGTGATTCCTGACACCGTGCCGGAAATGCAGCTTTAGCCGTAACAAAGAGTTAGATATTTTCGCCTAGCCCCTCTATAATCCACGGCCGGTCGACGCACTAGTGGTGTTGGCTGGAAACAAAACAACGCGCCCGTAGCTCAGCTGGATAGAGTACCTGGCTACGAACCAGGCGGTCGGAGGTTCGAATCCTTCCGGGCGCGCCAAATGTTGAAAGAATGCGGTGACCCATCGGGCTCACCGCATTTTTTTTTACATAGCTCACCCGGCCGGGGGGGATTTGAACCGTTAGGGTTTCGGGGCATTGCGCCACCTATGACAGAAAAGGCGCCTTCCGGCGAAGCCCGAATGGCTGAATCGGCCAAAGCCGATTCAGGCAAACCTTCACTGTCGGCGACCCCGATGATAAATGCATAACGCCAGCGATCTATCCAAGTCCGCCACCCCCGGAAGGAATCGAACCGAAAGAGGTTCGAGCCATTGCGCCAGCAATGGCAGACGAGCGGCCTTGCCGCGAAGCCCGAAGGGCTGGATCG
>JBGCFP010000125.1:0-2812 GCA_045107005.1 Gammaproteobacteria bacterium | reverse complement strand
GAGGGTAGGAGAAGCCGGGTGTGTCGAAGACACGCTTAACGTTTTGGTTGCGGGATGCGCCTGATCGCGTGTCTTGTGCGCACAAGAGGAAAACCGAAATGAAATTCCGACTGGAGTAAATCCCCGCTGCGCGCTGCGCGGCCATTGTGGCTACGGTAGTGATGTTTACGAGTTTTTCCATCGCGCTGTCGACGGCACTGATCACGTCGTTGTATTCGATGGTGGTCCTCGCTGGTGCCGGGTATCCTGATCCGCTCCTGGGCTTGCAGGGTCGCGGCTCTCTTTGGAAATCCGCGTTCATGCTGCCCGCCGTTTACGGGGTTGTGTTTTACGTTGGAATAGCCGTCGCCTGCTGGTCGTACAATGCGGCGGCCAGGCAGTTCGGTGGTATCCAGTTTGAGTTCTCGAAATCCGCTGTCGACTAGTTTGTAGTGAGTAGCCTGCGACGACACGCATTTGTTGGTGCAGTCGAAGCGACGCATTGCGACCACGTCGCTCGTCCATGGGCCATCGTCCTTTTCGTCGCGTTAGCCAGCTGCGGTACCAGCGATCCCGGGCCGTCTTTGGATACAGCGAGCCAAGTGACAACCCACACCGAGGCCGGCCTGGAGTATCTTGAGCGCTCGTTGTTAGCGCCTGCCATACGGCCGCGCGACTTGAGCGATCTGAGCATCAACTGCGAACTCGAGAGTCAGCCCGAGACCGAGCTTTATCGCACGTCGAGTGACGTCACTTATCACCGACTGGGATGGGAGCAACGTCTCTCGGCCGACTGGCGATTTTTCGACGCGCCCGCCAGCGAAGGCTGGCTTACCGTGATCGATTTTCGGCGCGTCGGTGATCGTCTCGCATATCGTTACCTTGCTAACGACGACAGTCATGATCGTCTGTACGAGCCGTGGAGTTCGTCAAAGATCCAGGCTTTCACTGCGGCGGTTTCTGCGCTGCGCGAGCAGGGCATCGGCGCCGATGCGTCGGTCGGCGGTGTTAAATTGCGAGACCTGATAACCAGCATCAACACTTACGCCCCGTCGGGCGACGTAAGCGGCGACTCTAATGCCATTGCCACCTACTTGCTGAGTGCCGCAGGCCGGGACTACGCCACCGCTCTTTTCCACAAAAACTGGCTCAAACTTGCGAACGCGGACGTCCGTCTCCGCGGTGCTTACGGCCCAACCACTTTCGCACCGCCATCCAACGAGTTTGTAGCGAGTGACGGAACGATTCGGGTCACGCGAAGCGTCTACAACCCGGCCAATAACGACCCGGGATATCGAACGTATCGCTGCGACGAATGCGGCACGGATGGCAACAAGGCGATGACCGCACTCGCGCAAACCGAGTGGCTCAAGCGTCTGGCGAGTCACGCGCGCGATTCGTCAGTGCGTCACCCCGGTCTCGAAATCAGTGATGTGGAAACGCTTTTTTTCGGCGGTCAACAACAGCGGGAAGGCGAAGTGGGTGGCATGCTCTCAGGCATATCCGTTTTCTTGCCGCAGGCGCTGGCACGCGCTGTGACACCTGGTGCTGGAGACAACGCGAAAGACACCCTTGACGCGGTGACGAACGGACGCTGGCGTATCTATCAAAAAGTCGGTTGGGGTCCCAGCGAGACGCGCGGCACATCCGAAGTGGTCATGCTCGCGCACGTTTGTTTGCCACGTGTTGGAAAGACCGGGCGAGAATTTACGTTGCTGGCGCGCGCAACGGTGCCGGGCGATGACGCCGACGAGAGCAAAGTCGGAGAGGCCGGTTTGAAACTGGAACGGTTGCTGGATCGAGCGCTGCCGCAATTGCTACGGTAACAGGCCGGACTAAGGGCCCAGATTGATCAAGAGCGCGTGGTAAAAACGCACGGCTTCGACGTAGTCGCTGATGGCAATCTGCTCGTTGACGCCGTGAATCCTGCGCATCGTATTGCGGTCGATGCGCACCATGAAAAAGCGATAAACACTGTCTGAGAGATGCACGAAGTGCTTGGCATCGGTGCCGCCCTGGACCAGGTACGGCGCCACAATGACACTGCTGTCCATGCCTTGGATGGTTCTCTGCAGAAGCTCAAAACCGAACGATTCGGTGGACGATACGGGCGACGGTTCGTTGGCCATTTCGGCGGTGATGGCGACGCGCTCATCGTCGACCACCGATTCGATGTGTGCCGTCACCGATGCCACGGTATCACCGGGCAAAATCCGAAAGTTGACCACGGCGCTCGCTCGAGTGGGCAAAATGTTGGATTTGGTGCTGCCCTCAAGCATGGTGACCGCGGTGGTGGTGCGTATGCTGGCCGCGGTGGCTGGGTTGGCCAGCAGCGTGTTCTTGATAATCGGGCCAAACAGCCAGCGATTTGCCAGCGCCAGACGCGAACGAAACGGCATGTGGTGCGCGAGATAATCCATTTGCGCATCCATCGTCGACAGGTCTGGCGGGAACGGGTTGGCTTCCACTTTGACGAGCGCCGCGGCCAGAATGCCGGCTGCGGTATGTTCGGGCGGTTGCGAGGAATGGCCACCGGGTGCGTCCACGTCCAGATGCAAATTGACGTAGCCTTTTTCCGCAATACCAACAATGGCCACGGGCCTGTCGATGCCAGGCAGCAGCCCGTTGGTCACGGCGCCACCTTCATCGAGCACAAACTCAAAGCGCAGGGATTGTTTGGCAAAATGCTCGGCGCTTCTTGCGGCGCCCTCTTTGCCGCCCACCTCTTCATCGTGACCGCACGCAAAATCGCCGTTGCGTGCGCGTCTTTCCCCGCCGGCGAACAAGTGTTCCAACGCCTCCATCAGCGCCATCACGGTGAGTTTGTCATCCA
>JBGCFP010000124.1:0-4761 GCA_045107005.1 Gammaproteobacteria bacterium | reverse complement strand
CGCGCCAATCCGCCGGGCGTGGCAGCCCAGATAACCTGGTGAATGTCCTGGGCCAGGTCGAAAACCTGGCCACTTGGCAGACCGTCTTCGCGGCGATAGCGGGTGTAAGGGACACGGAACCCGGAGAGGCGGCCGCGCCGGACCGTCAGGTCCGGTGATATCGGGGTGGCGGATCGGTGACCGCGTGAAGACACTGCTGCGATTCTGCTCGTTAGATCCCAAAGACGCCGCTAGCATAGCAGGACGCTAGCCACCGCGCTTGCGCAACCAGCTCGCCGTTTCCTGTACGTCGAAACGACCTTTGACGGTGGCCGCCGACTGTTCCAGATGTTCGATGCGACATGCGTCGGAAAAGAGCCGATCAATCTCGTCGTGGGTCACGCAAAACGGCGGACCGTTGAGGTCGGGGTGATCGTGCTGCAGCGTAATCAGCAGCACGCTGGCACCAGGTGCGAGCAGCGACAGCAGATGTGCGGCATAGCGCTGACGCAGCGTTGCGGGCAACGCGATCAGCGCAGCGCGGTCGTAAGCCAGCGACAGCGGCGGTTCGTGTTGCGCAGTCAGCTCGAAAAAATCGCCGCACCACAATCGATACCGGCCGTGCTGGAAACGCTGCAAGATCCCGTGGCGGCTCGGAGCGATCTCCAACTCCGCGAAAAAATCGCGCACCGCCACCTCGCTCAACTCGCTGCCAACGACCGAATGTCCCTGCCGCGCCAACCAGTGCATGTCGACCGATTTGCCACACAGTGGCACCAACACATCGCCCTCGCCCGAAGCTGACAATCGCGACCAGTGGCGGGCCAGCATTGGGTGCGCCTCAGGCTCGTGAAAGCCAATTTGATTCAACCGCCAGCGTTCGTGCCAAAACTCATGCTCCATGGGTCAAGTGTTGCTCAATCCATCACCACGGGCAATGGCGCTGGTGTTTGGGTGGGGCTTTGGCCATGCTGCACCGGTGAGCAAAGCAACCTTCCATCGGCGCACGGCGGTAGCCGTCATCGTCGCCAACATGATCGGCACGGGCGTCTTCACCAGCCTCGGATTTCAACTCCAAAGCCTCGACAGCGGCTTCGTGATTCTGCTGCTGTGGCTGGTTGGCGGGCTCATCGCCCTGTGTGGAGCCATGTGCTACGCCGAACTCGGCGCCGCGTTGCCGCGCTCGGGCGGTGAGTATCATTTTGTCGGCGAAATTTTCCACCCGGCGTTGGGCTTTACGTCGGGCTGGGTATCGGCAACGGTTGGCTTCGCAGCGCCCACCGCGCTCGCCGCCGTGACCTTTGGCAGCTACGTGCAGGCTGCCTTGCCCGCGCTGCACGAGCGCGCGCTGGCCGTCGCGTTGATTGGGGCCCTGACCGGCGTACACGCCATCAGTCGACAGCACAGCGGCGCCGCGCAAACCTGGCTCACCGCGCTGAAGCTGATGATGATTGTTGGGTTCTGCATTGCCACTTTTGTATTGGTTGACGGGCCGCCACCCACGTCGTTGTTTCCGGCTACCGGCGATCTGCAGCAAGTGGCAACCGGCGCATTCGCCGTGTCACTGATTTACGTCAGCTACGCCTACAGCGGCTGGAACGCTGCCACCTATTTGAGCAGCGAACTCGATGATCCCCAAAGGTCATTACCGGGCATTCTCGCGAGCGGCACCTTGATCGTTACCTTGCTCTACCTGTTGCTTAATGCTGCCTTCCTGGTGGCCGCGCCCGCGGACGCCCTGCGCGGGCAACTCGAGGTCGGACACATTGCCGCGCGCCACGTCTTTGGCGAGCGAACGGCAGCACTGATCGCGCTGGCGCTGGGCGCTCTGCTCATGTCGACGGTGAGCGCGATGCTGTTGGCAGCGCCGCGCGTGCTGCACGTGGTCGGTGAGGACTATCGATTCTTCAGCCGGCTGGCACGCACCAATAAAGCCGGCGTGCCCGCGGTGGCCATCTATCTACAAGGCGCCATCGCGATCGGCTTTGTCCTCAGCGGCTCGTTCGAAACGATATTGCTGTTCTCGGGTTTCATAATGGCGCTCAATACGTTGGTCACCGTCGCTGGCCTGATCGTGCTGCGCATTCGGCGCCCCGACTTGCCGCGCCCGTATCGCACCTGGGGCTATCCGGTAACGCCCGTTTTGTTCCTGGCCCTGACGTTGTGGACACTGGTTTTCGTGTTTTTGGACAACCCAATGCGCAGTCTGGCCGCCCTCGGACTCATCGCTGTGGGACTTGTGGTGTATTGGCTAACCGGTGGACGGGCTGTCAATGGCGTGCAAGACGCAAGCAAAAATTCGATCAATCAATAATTTACGGTTGCCAGCCTGGCGGTAACCCGGTGCGCGAGCGCGAAGTGTCGCAAAATGGCGTCAGGTTTATTTTTCCGAGAGTCGGTGTAGCGTTTGCTCACGACCACACTTTTTGGTCGCCGAACAATCGTCGGGAGACATCGACATGAACCGTATTAAGACACTCGTCATCTGTGCCGTGGCACTTAGCCTTGGTGCCTGCAGCAACTTCATCAAGCGCGACGAATTCGACAGCACCGTGGCCGATTTGCGCGCCGCTGACACCGCACAAGCGGGCGTCAACGAGGATTTGCGTGGCCAGCTGGAAGAAATGCAGTTTCGCTTCGGTGAACTGACCAACAACCTGCAGTCGCGGTTTTCCAGCTACGATGCCCAGATCGCCCAGTTGCAGGGACGTATCCACGTCGACATGACCGCGAACTTCGCCTACGACGACTCAACGCTGCGTGAAGAAGACAAAGCACCGCTGGGCGAATTTGCCGACGTGCTGACCAGCTACCACGACAACGTCATTGTGACCGTCGAAGGTTTTACCGACCCGGCCGGCAACGCCGAGTACAACAAGTGGCTCGGCATGGAACGCGCTAAAGCGGTACGCGAATACTTAATCCAGAACGGCTTGCCGGCGGACAAAGTGCGCGCCGTGAGCTACGGCGAAGATGACAACCGCCAGATTACGCCCGGCGCCTGGGGCGATGCCGGTAGCGCCAACCGCCGCGTCGCGCTCGTTATCGACTACGTCGCCGGCTAACGCGCGTCCAAACCAGACTGATTCCACGCTTTCGTGGGCCGGCGGTTTCGTCGGCCCTTTTTTTTGCGTTACAGTTTCGCGTCATGAGCTCACCTATTGTCAAAGCGCTGCGATATCCACTGCAAGGCAGCGTTGCGCTTGCCATCATTGCCTATGTGCTGCTGGATGCCTTCGCGCAGTTTGGCGGCCTGTTTGGCCTCGCGCTGCGCTGGTTCGTTAACGTCGGCGCTTTTGCGTACTCCTACATTATCTTCCGCAGCGCCGCCAACGGCCGCGACAAAGTGCCGGCCATGAGCGCGGAGGAAACCAACTTCTTTGGCTCGAGTCAGGTGTTGTCTGCGCTGCTGCTCGTCCTCCTGGCGTCCGTAGCAGCGACTTACGCGAACGCGTTTCTGAGCCCGACAGCGGCACTGATGGCACAGGCCGGCCTGACGGTGATTTTGCCAGCCAGTCTGTCGCTGATGATTCTCAACCAGTCTCTGGCCGATGCGCTCAATCCCGTGAAGGTGATACAAACCATGGCGTTGCTCGGCGCGCCCTACCTTTTGATGCCGGCAACGGCACTGGTCGCTGGCATCGCCTTCGCGCTGATCAAAACAGCGGGCTTGCCGTCTCTGCTCAACGATCTTATTGGCGCCTATTTGTATGTCGCCGTCATCAGCGCCTGGGGCATATTGCTGCATCACTTCCGAGATCGGATTGGTCTGGAACAAACCAATGAAACCAGCGTGCGCGACGCCATGATCGAGCGCCAGGTTGACCACGATCGCAAAGCGCAGATGGACGTGGCCTTTGCCGAATCTCGCACGGACCACAAGCGCGCGCTGGCCGCGGTGGAAGAGCTGTTCAAAGGTGACAACGACACGCTCGAGCAACGCGAATGGGCCTTTGAATACGCCCGCGACTGGCCCGGCGAAATGGTCCCTCTGCGTCTGGCCCAGCAGTTGATCAACCGGCATCTGATGCTCGGCAACGAGACGCGTGCGCTGGAGCTGTCGGTCTACGGGCTGTCTCGCGCCGCCAAATTCCGCCCAGCAGGCGCTAACGCAACGCTTAAAGTCGCGTCCATCGCCCGGAATTCGGCCCGGCCCCGCGTGGTCACGGCGCTGCTCAGCGACTTCGGCACGCGCTTCGCCGACCACGCTCAAGCGGGCGCCGCGGCACTGATGTGCGCCGTCTACGCCACCGAGAAAACCAACGAGCTGGATCTGGCCCGCGCGCAACTGAAAATTATCGGGAAAACGGCGTTGGCCAGTGACCCCCGTGTAGCGCGTTTGCGCGCGTCGCTGGACGCAACATAATCGGACCGCGAATCCTGCCGAAAACGCCGCTTATTTCCGCTTCTTGATGTCCCTGCCATCGACCCCATCTTCGGTTTCTGATAGCATTCGTCGGCTAAGCGCAAAGCTTTTCAAAAAACGTAAGTTTTTTAATCACTTAGCTTCTTTTAACCACTACGGCCCCGGTCGCATACGGCCGTGGACAATCAGAGACAAGACATGACCGACCTCAGCACATATCGAAACATTGGCATCTTCGCCCACGTGGATGCGGGCAAGACCACCACGACCGAGCGGATTCTTAAGCTTACCGGCAAGATCCACAAAATCGGCGAGGTTCACGATGGGGCGGCGACGACCGATTTTATGGCGCAGGAGCAGGAGCGCGGGATTACGATCCAGTCTGCGGCCACGACGTGCTTCTGGGCCGATCATCA
>JBGCFP010000123.1:0-50863 GCA_045107005.1 Gammaproteobacteria bacterium | reverse complement strand
TACATGCAGATCTTGTCACCGACCATGACCGCCGCTCTGTCCGGTCGGTGCATCAACATTCATCATTCGTTTCTGCCCGGGTTCAAAGGCGCGCGGCCCTATCATCAAGCCTACGATCGCGGCGTCAAACTGATCGGCGCGACCAGTCACTGCGTCACCGAAGACCTGGATGAAGGACCGATCATTGAACAAGCGGTGGAACGGGTCGATCACACCATGGATCCCAAACGACTGACCGAAATCGGGAACGATATCGAAAGCATAGTGCTCAATCGGGCAGTGCGATGGCATGCCGAACATCGGGTATTTCTGCGCGGCAATCGTACGGTGGTGTTGACCTGATCGCTGCTGTGCGTCGCCCCCCGATGCTCTGACTGGCCCTCGGAGCGCAACCTCGCTCCAAGGGCCAGAAGCGGCCATCAGCAATCGTCATTCGCGCATTCTGCGTCCACTTTATCGGCGATTGCTTCCGCATTGTCTTCGCTGTAGAACAGCACTTGACCGGCCGAAATCGAACTGTTCATGATGCTCGGACCGCACGTGCTACCGGCGCAGTAGTTGGCGTCGCTGTCACCGTGCACCGCGTCCAGGTTGTGCCCCAGCTCGTGGGCCATCAGGATCACTTCGGTGTACCAGGTGTTGCCGCCGAACTGGGGCTGGCCAACCGACTGTTTGCACGGACCGTCAACGCTGTAATCGGTGCCACAGGCATCGTCAAAACCACCGATCTTCCAGGCTTTGCCAATAACATTGCCGTCCAGATTTTTGCCCGTGAACAGGTGCACCAGGCCGATGTCATTGACCGCTGTGCTGATGGCACTCCAGGGGAACTGGTTGTAACTCTGCTCGAGCAGCGTCGCCGGATCCGTGGAAGACGGGCCGCCGGAAATCCACAGCGCCTGTCCGGTCACATCAATGTTAATGTCAAACTCGTCGTTCCCATTGGGTCCGTCCTCGCCGACAGCAGTAATCAGCTCGACGCCAAACAGCGTCCACAGCTGATCGTCAAACGCCGCGTCGGTGTCAACATAGTTACCGGTGTACTGAGTGTCGCCCATCATATAGATGCTGATGTCTTCATGGATACGGGCACGTGAAGCGTCTTTTTCATGGTGATGCTTGGCAGAATCGACGCGGCCGGTGTCTTCTTCATCGATCAGTTGGTAGGTCTCCAGCGCCGCGCTGTTGTAGACCACGTGGTTAAAGCTGGCCGCAACGGTCTCCACTTCCTGTGGCGTGGCACCGTTGCTGCTGAGCAAACGCTTAACGGGTTCGATAACGGAGATGCCGCTGCTACCGACGGGCGGATTCGGTATCAACGTGGTGCCCAACACCATGTCGGGTTGCAGGATGTAGCCTGCCGTCGTGCGCTGTTGGCCTCGTACTTGACCAACGAAACCAAATCGGCCCGGCCGATCGACGCTTTGAGTCTGAATTTCACCGCGACCGAACTCGTAGATCAATAGACCGCGATCACCCGGTGCAACGATTTGCACGGGGTTGAAGTCGATAACGACATCGCGCACCGGTGCCTGGATGCTGGCGAGGCGCGAATCCGCGTGACCGGCAAAGGGCAAACGCACCGGCTTCCCGTCACGGGCCCGGCTGGCCAGGGTGCTGGTGTCCAGACGCACCAGGCGAAACCGATTTAGCGTTGGTACGCGCTCACGCACGATGCGATAAGCCTCAGCGTTCGGATTCAGTTGGCCCGGGTCAGGCAAATCGATCGCGTCATCGGGCGCGCCCAATGCCGCAGGGGTCTGAAGGAACAGTGCCGCGATGAGCGGCAGAAAATAGTGGCGGCAAGACGCGCCGGATTGAACGTGACTCATGATGAGCCTCCTTGTGATTGCGGTGATTCCCTGCACGGGGGTTCGCTCGGATATTCGAGCGAGTGCCGCGAAATCTGACAAGAGGCTCAAAAGAAAATGCGCAACCCGGTCAGTCCGCGCGTTGGGCCGAAGTTTCGTTCCGCTCAGACCAAGGCTCGCCACAGCGCTGCGATACGGCGATAGATCGCCCGATAGCGTGCCAGGTCTTCGAAATCGGACCGCCGGTCCGTGCCCAAACAGAGACGGAGAAACGAACGCGCCAACCCATCATCCAGTTGGTGGTGCTCAATCACCACGGCCAAATCGAACATCGGATCACCAACGGCGGCGTACTCCCAATCAATCAGCCACAGCCGTTCGCCGGCGATCAGGTTTTGCGCCACAAGGTCGTTGTGACACAGTGCAAGGCGTCGTTGGTGCACCCCGTCCAGCAGAGTTGCCACTTCACCGGCGGCTTGACGTGAAGCCTCGTCACCCAGTTGGAGGGCGTAACTCGCTGCCGCGTCGCGCAGCGAGAACGCACTGCCAACCGGCGGCAGCTCGTGCAGAACCTGCAGTCTTGCGGCCAGCAAACGAAGATTCTCGAGATCCTGTAAATCGTCGCTGTTCCACGTTCGCCCCGTTTTGTGTTCGCTGATCGTCACGCCGCGCGCGCTGTCATCCACAATCAAAGCCGGGGCCAGTCCCGCGCGCGCAACCGCCTGTCGAATCAGGCTCTCGCGCTGGCGGTCGAGACCAACGCGCTGGGCGAAAGGAGTGTCGACGCGCAAGACGAAGCGTTCACCGGAGCGCTCAACTAGCCAGGTTCGATTGGTATTGCTCCCGCCAAGCTCGGCGCCGACGACCGTATCGCGATCCGCCCATCCGTCGAGCGTTGCCAGCGCGTCCAGTGCAATCGTCGAGTGCACCGTCAGCCCGCCAGAAGCGCTTTGCGCCACGCGCGATAGCCCACGACAATCATGACCAGATACACGACAAAGAGCAGCGCCGTCTGGTGCAAATCGCGGTTCAGATACAAATAAATCGACACGGCATCAATCACAAACCAGTAGTGCCAATTCTCAAACACTTTACGCGCAACCATGTACGTTGCAACGATGCCACCCCAGGTGGTCAGCGAATCGACGAGCGGCAGCGCCGCCGACGTGTAGTGCGCAAGCAGCGCCGCCGACAAAAAAGACAGCGCAACGATGGCCGACACGGCTCCCGCGTGCTGACGCGCGGACCAACGCGTGATCGGTAGCGCATCTTCGGCTTTACCCGCGTGCCATTGCCACCACCCGTACAGCGCCATCGCGATGTAGAAAATCTGTAACCCCGATTCCATGTACAGCTGCGCCGACAAAAAAACGTAGACGTAGATTGACGTGCTGACCAGCGCCGCCGGCCAGCACCAAATGTTCTGCCGGATCACCAGCACCAGATACAACAGCGCAAAACCAACGGCAACGGTTTCCAGCGACAGGGACATGTCAGCTCAGAGGAAACGCCATTCGACACTCAAACCAACGCTGCGCGGGTCGCCCTGTCGGGTATACAGTGTCGGTGCGAAGTCGCGAGCCGGTTCGTTGCCAAAGAAAAAGCCACGCACCGCGTAGGTCTCATCAAGCAGGTTGCGTCCCCAGGCGGACACAAGCCAGCTGCCGCGCTCAAACCCAATGCGGGCGTTGACCAGGCTGTAAGCCTCTGATTTTTGATCGTGGCTGTCAGAGAAAAAGAACGCATCTTTTCCCGTGATGTCCGCACGTGCGAACCAGCCGTCGGCAAAATCCACACGCCCACCAAGTGCGTAGGAGTAACGCGGCGCGTGCGCCTGATCGCGACCCTCACGCGAAGAGCCGTCGGCCAACTGCGTAATCTGCGTATCGAGAAACCCAAGGTTGGCATACACCGACAGACTGTCGGTGACGCGAAAATCCGCCGTAAGCTCAAGCCCTCGGTTGCGCCCTTCGCCCGCATTGCCGGTGAAAAAAACAAACGTGGTGGGATTATTGGGATCCAGTTGTTGCGATGTCTGCACCTGTTGATCCGTGCGTGTCATCCAGAACACATTGGCATCGACATTAAGCCGGTTATCCAGCGCCGACGCCGTGAGCCCCACTTCGTAGTTCCACAAGAACTCGCCGTCGAACAGCAGGGCGTCATTCGTTGCGCTGTCGGGCAAACCGAGATTAAATCCGCCCGCCTTGTAGCCGCGCGCGATTTTGCCGTACAGACCCAGGTCGTCATTGGCAGCGAACGTCAGGGCGATCTGACCACCGACATTCGATTCGTCCGGATCAAAACGGTCTCCGCCGCTGTCAACGTAGTCCGCCGCGCGGTTTTCAACGCGCAAGCCGGCGTTCAGTGTCAATCGATCGGCCACATCAATATCCAGATCGGCAAACGCGGCCAAGCTGCGCGCTTCGTATTCACGCGCGATGAAGCCATTGTCAGGAAACCCTTCAAAGTTGCCATCATCGACCGTAATGTTCGACTCGCGCTCGTTCTTCAGCAGTGCGCCAATCACCCAGTCAACCCGACTCTCACTGGTCGGCGACGACAGCAAGCGAAACTCCTGACTCAGCGTTTCACGATCACGACGAGTGTTCGAAAAATAGTCGTAAATCACCGGGTCCCAGAACGTGTCGTTGCCCCAGTCCGCGTCAAAACTAAAGACCACGTCCGAGCGGGCGAAACCGCTGATGCTCCGTGCCGTCAGCGTGTCCGTGACGTCCGCTTCAATCGACAGCACCAGTGCGGAGGTGCGCTGCGCATCGCGCCCGGGACGATTCGACTGGGTCGTGAAACTGTTGTCCACCGCGAACGCGTCATAACCGTTATCCAGATCTGTATGCATCGCCGTCAGATCGGCTTGCCACGCATCACCGGGTGCGTAGCGCAGTTTGAAGCGCGCTGAGCGCTCGTCGCGCCCGTTAGTATCTTCGCGCCCCAGAAAGGCGTTGTCGCGGAAGCCGTTGCTGCGTTGTTGCTGAAAGACCGCGCGATACGCCCACTGTTGATTCAGCGGTCCGCCAAACGCAATGCCCACGCCGCGCGTATCGTCACTGCCAACGGTCGTCGTCGCCCGCACGTCAAACGTATCGGTGGGCTCCTGATATTTGAGATAGATCAATCCGGCCAGTGCATTGGCGCCAAACCGGGTACCTTGTGGGCCACGCAGAACTTCAACCTGCGCCGTGTCGAACAGCGTAGCAATCCCTCCCAACCCGGAGAAATCAAGATCGTCGATCAGGAAACCCACGGACGGATTCGGCGCTCCCTCGTACTGACTGCGCTCCCCGATTCCACGAATCTGAAAATACCGGGCACGCGACACGCCGCCCGCCCAATTCAGGTTCGGCACAAATTGTGTGAGTTCCTCGAAGTGCTGTACGGCGGTTTCTTCGATGAACTGCGCGTTGAGTACCGCGATGCTCGAGGGCACGGCGGTTCGCGATGACGTACGCAAGTCGCTGACGATCACTTCTTCGAGCTCGCCAGGGTCCGAAGCGATTTGCGCGCGCGCCGTGGACGAAAACACAGTAGCGGTCAGCACAAACGCGGCCGCATACGAGAAACGTATCGAAATCATGTTGGGATTGCCTCTTCCTACGCCGGTACAAACCGGATCAGGTTCAAAGGGTTCCTGACGCGTCAGATCTCAGGCCACTCACACTGGATTGGCCACCCCCTAAGGTGAGTGCGCAGATTAGCAGCTGCGATGCGCCGCGTCAGCCCCCGCGACCCAACCGTTCGAATCTGCCGGATGGACTCGGCCGAAATGCTCGTGGCACGATATTCTTTTGTTTCACTCAAGCGCGGAGCGCCCCATGAACGCAGGTTCTATCGCCGCCATTGTCGTGGTGGTCGGCTATATCGGCTTCGAGGTATACGCGGTAAAACGCAGCGGTTTTCGCATGGAGCCGGGATACATTCTCGGTCAATTCGCCAGCGCGGCGCGCGGCGCCGAACTCTGCGCGACGCCCAATGCCGATCAGCAAGAGCGCTTCGCGCGCAATTACGCAACCACTCGATGGCGCGCCGAACGCGCGTTGGCGGCACAAAACCCGACGCACAGCACGGCGCAGATTAACACCGAGATCAGCGCGCAAATCGCCGAGTACTACGCCACCGTGGACACGCTGGTCGAAACTAACGGTTGCGCTGGCGGCGAGGCCTGGAAACTGGTGAAGCACTTTGACAACCTGTCGCGGCTGAACCTGCCGCAGCCGAAATCATGACGTGGCGACGCGCGTGGCTGCTCGGGTTGATGCTGTGCTTCGCGCCGAGTGCGAGCGCACAACAATGGCCAACTCAGCCCGGGTTGCACGACGTCAAGCTAGAGCTACGCGGCCTTCTGCGCCAGCGGCGAAAAGTGTTCTACTACGTGCCGAGCGCGCTGCCCGCCGACCAAACGGTTCCGCTGGTTATCGCGCTGCACGGTGGTTTGAGCAAACCGCGCAATATTCGTCTGCGCTCAGGTCTGGACGATCTGGCGGAGCGTGAAAAACTGATCGCCGTCTACCCGCAAGGTAACGGCCTGCTGGGCAAACTGTTGCACTGGAACGCTGGCGTCTGCTGCGGCAAAGCCGTGGAAAAAGGCATCGACGATGCCGCATTCGTTGTCGAAGTCATCGATCAACTGGCCCAGTCTCTACCGGTCGACCGGTCCAGAGTCTACGTCTACGGCTTTTCGAACGGCGCAATGCTGACCTATCAGATCGCCGCGCGACATCCGGACAAAATCGCCGCAGCCGCAGCGGTCTCCGGGACGTTTGGGCGGGTCACCGAAACCGGCGACTTTGACTGGCTCTACGCGCCGCCAGCTGACGGCATGCCAATGCTCATCGTTCACGGGTCGGCCGACCCGCGACTGCCGTTCGACGGTCTCCTCGATCCAAGCGAGGGTCGTGGTGGCAACGGCATGATTCCGGTGCTCGACAGCGCGCGGTTCTGGGCGCGAGCCAACGGCTGCCCGGTTGAACCTGAGAACAACCCGGCGTTTGAAAACGTGACCGGTTGGTCGTGGCTCAACTGCGCAAGCGGTCATCCCGTTCAGCTCTATCGTCTCGAGGACTGGGGCCACCGATGGGCCGGCAAGTCGCCGCAGACCAAAGCGGACTTCACCACCGTTGGCCGCTTCGAAACACTCGACGTCATGTGGGAATTCTTCCGGTCTCATCGCACTAAGCAGTAAGACTCAGTATGAGTCAGGCTCGGCGCTTGTCACCCAACTCATTCCGTGTAAGCTCGAGCACAACTTTGCCGGGACGCGGTGATCTATCCCGCGACCGATACAACAACACCAATTTGTACCAGGAGAACAACATGACATTTCGACGACTACGTATTGCCTTGGTCTGCGCACTCTTCCCCGCTCAACTGTTTGTGGGCATCCACGCGTACGCCGCAGACGTCATCGTCGCGCCGCAGGACGTGCCGTTTGGCGCTGA
This sequence comes from Gammaproteobacteria bacterium, assembly GCA_045107005.1. Lineage (GTDB taxonomy): Bacteria > Pseudomonadota > Gammaproteobacteria > Steroidobacterales > JBCCMA01 > JBCCMA01. The sequence continues at coordinate 43,596 of JBGCFP010000123.1, read as the reverse complement.
CACGATGGTGCGCGACAAAGTGCGAGACGAATGCAATCTGGAGGGCAAGATCGCCAAGTTCATCGTCGACTTCGGCAAAAAGAAAAAGGACTACACCATTGTGTCCGAACGCCCGGCGAGCGGCGCCTATCACGTACTCACGGCAGAGATAGTCGAGGTGGTCGGTGCAGGCGGCGGGGCCTGGTCCGGTGCCAAAGCGGTCAAAGTCAAAGGTCAGCTCGCGACGTCAAGCGGCGAAGTGATTGGCACGTTCAGCGCCGGCCGCTATTCGGGGGGTGGCGCTTTTGGTGGCTACAAAGGCACCTGCGCCATTCTGGGTCGCTGTACAAAAGCGATCGGCAAAGACATCGCCCAATGGCTCGAAAACCCGCGCATGAATTCGATGCTTGGGGATCACTAAACCGACAGCCGCGCTCCGCCCTAACGGACGGAGCGCGGCAGCCTCTAGTTCACGATACGCACGCGCTCCAGCGCTTCGGGCATAAGCTGCGTGATACCCACGAGGCCCAGCACAAAACCAAGCCCTTCATTGCGCACTTCGCCAACCGGTAAGTAGTGCATCGCGAAATCACTACCGTCCGCCGCCACCGTTGCGTCGGCAATGTGCCACGCGCCGTCGTGCCAGATCTCGCTCCACGCGTGGCCGTAGGCCCGAGCGCGATCCGTTGAACTGACCACGACACTACCTAGCACAACCCGTGCGGCAAACCCTTGCGCCCGGGCCAGCCCGGTCAGCAGTAACGCGTGCTCCGTGCAGTCCCCTGTCCCCGATGCCGCCACCACCGACGCGATGTCAAAACTCCTCATATAGGGCGAGGGCCCCATCGATCCGTGGACAAATTCGGTCATCGCCGAAATGCTGACGTCACCACTTTGCGTTGCGGCGAACTTGCCCGAAAACGCTTCCATCGCCGGTTCACGGTAATCAACCAGATAGGACGCCGAGCGATGGGCCGCCTCTGGTTCGCCGCTTAAAGTATCTGCGCCCTCGAGCGTAACGGTCAAAAAGCGGCGCTTGATCTTGTCGATGACAACGGTCGAGTGCTTTAGATTTTCAGCCAGCGTCGCCGCGTTGGCGCTCTTGATCCGCATCTGCAAGACATCGCTTTGCCTGGGCAGCTGCGCGCCCTTGAACACCACTGGCACCTCATAGGAGTAGAGCTCGCGCTCGGCGGCGTTGGCACTGACGAAGCCCACTGCCGATGCTGTGGACAGAAAAATGGACGCGCCCAGCCGCTGCCACGTCGATGCGCTATTACTCTGCGGCACTGTTGCGCAACTCACCGCTCACCGTTACGCGCTCCATGCGCATCGTGTTGGGCCCGAGTGCCACATCCACGGATGATGCGGAACCGCTCTTATCAAACTTGGCGTTCATGGCCAAAGGTCCGGTCGTAATGACGCCGCGCCCACCCTTGCGTGAAATCTTGTCGAGTTTCAGGGAGCCCTCGAGAAAAGACGAGGGGTCGGCATCGGCAAGCCACATGGGGAACGACACCGCGTCTTTGTTTTTCGCTGCCAACTCATCGCGTGTCAGGATCATGAGCCCAAGTGGCGACATCGGAGCGGTTTGTGTTTCGATCTCCACCGCAATCTCTTTGCCGTTGAATGGACCACTGACCATCCAGTTACCCTCGTTGTTTCGCTCCAGGGAAAGATCCGTTTTCAACTCGCCATTTTCCATCGTTACGTCGTAGGCACGAATTACCGTTCCGTCGGGATTGGCATACGAAGTGACCTCGCTATCGCTGGAAACCAGAGAATTCTCGTCCGCTTGAAGTAACATGCTCGTCGTCGAGATAGCCAGCGTCGAGTCATCGTCGCCGGGGTAAAACGATGTTAAAGCCACACCCGCGCGCTGGTCCGCGATTTTCACCAGGTAGGTTTCGCGATAGTACGGTTTCGGCCTATCGAGCGACACCGTCAAGCTGCCCAACAGGTCCTCGAATAACGTCGCGAACGTTTTGCGATAGCCAAGAGCCACCTGAGCGCACGCCAGCGTTGCACCGTCTTTTTGCGCGACACGGATTTTTGACAGCCCGGCTTGCGGCTGCTCTTCGCCTACCAGGAAAAACCACTCAGAAGTCAGCATGGGCTGGCCATCCAGAATGTCGGAATACACGTAGTACGGCATCTTGCGCACCGCAGGCGATTCGCTCAGGTACTCGGCAACGCCGGTAATCAATATGTCGTGAAGTTGCGACAGCAGCGTGGTCAGATGACTCTCGTTGAGATACACCCAGCACTGCACCCGGTCCTCAACGCCCAGATCAAGACTGAAATACCACGCACCTTCTTCAACCTCTTCCGGTGCGTCATTGAATTCGCCCGGCACGGTGCCGGTGACCAGGCCGTCCGCCAAACTGAGCGGCGTGGACTTTTTCACGCGCAGCTCTCGCTTCATGGCGTCGCGCAAAAAATCCGGCCACTCCGCCGTGACAGCGGGCTGCGAGACTTTGTCCTTCGCGTAAGTCATCGACGAGACGCCGAGCATCGCCAAAACGCACGCGGCGATCACGGTAATACGCTTGAATAGAGCGAAATTCATAGTTTTTGCCTGTTATCGTTATTGTATTGACCGAAGTATCGCACTGACGCGAGAGGCAGAACAATTCTGCGTCCGCGATCGCGACATTGCTGCCCGCCGATCGATATCCCGCGCGCGACCAGCGCAGCCGCCCCCGCGCCGACACGCTGGCCGATTTGCTGTGACGGGAAAGCCGCCAGAATCAGTCCAAAGATACGTTGGGGGGTGCCGCCAGCCAATCCAGATAGCGCGGGTCGCTGGCGATGGAATTGTGATCGGCACCTTCCACGACTTTTAGCGTGACAGCGTAAGGCGGGAAGTGTTCGAGCAGCGCACCGGTGCGTTTCAAAGGCACAACGTTATCGTTGGCCGCGGCGAGCACACGCGTTGGTGCCCGAACTTGCGGTGCGTAACGCCAGGATTCGAACTTGTCTCGCAGCAGCAGACGCACCGGCAAATACGGAAATTGGCTTGCCGCTATGTTCTGAACGCTGTCAAACGGCGTAACGAGCACCAGCTGTGTCACCGGTCGTTCGCTTGCCAACTTAATGGCGACCGCAGAGCCGAGGCTGCGTCCAATCACGGTGACCCGCGGGTGTACCTGACTGATCCGGTCGTACAGGGCAATGGCATCGGCAAACAGCGTTTGTTCAGACGGCGATCCGCCGCTGCCACCGTAACCGCGATAGTTCATCAAATAGAGCGAGCGGCCGCGAAAAACAGCCGAAAAATCCGGCAAGCTGTCGGTGACGTCCTCGGCGTTACCACCAAAATAGATCACCGCCTCCGGGCCATCGAGAAACCGCGTGGTGACGAGGATCGACGTACCGTCCGGCTGTACCATGGTCATTTCCGCGGAGCGGTTCATCGAGCCAGGCTGCGGGTAGTACAGCAAATTACGCTGCACCAGAAACAAGAACCCGCACAGGCCGACATAGATAACGACGGCCACTTTGATCCACTGCGCTAGCACAGGCCCGCCCGTTGCTTCGAACTGTTCATGGTCGTTATTCGCGAGCCGCTGGAAAAGAACGCCAGCTTAACAAACTTTTCCTGCGGTCAGCGCTACCCCCGCACTTGCGTGCATCGCTAAACGCTTGCAAAGACAGCGTCGATGTCGCTCAACGTGCTGGCGTCAAGAGTGACCCCTGATGCCGCGGCGTTGTCGTGCACTTGCTCGGGGCGACTGGCACCAATGATCGCCGCAGCAACGTTGTCTTTGCGCAGGACCCATGCCAGGGCCAGCTGCGCCATCGTCAGCCCCAAGCCCTGCGCAATGGGAAGCAACTGCTGTACCGCTTCAAGCAGGCGTTGATCAGAGGCGTTTTGCATGAACTGATTCATGCGGTCGTCCGCCGCACGACTGTCGGTCGGCAAACTTTGACCGGGCAAATACTTTCCGGTCAACACGCCCTGCGCCAGGGGCGACCATACGATCTGACCAATGCCGTTGGACGCGCACAGTGGCATGACCTCGCGTTCCGGCTCGCGCCAAATCATCGAATACTGCGGCTGGCTCGAGACAAAAGATGTGGTATTTGTGAGCGCTAACGCGGCGCGAATCTGGGCGGGTGTCCATTCACTGAAGCCGATGTAGCGCGCCTTACCCGCTTGCACGACCTCGGTCAACGCCGCCAGCGTCTCTTCGAGCGGTGTGTCTTCGTCGTAGCGATGACACTGGTACAAGTCGACGTAATCGACGTTCAGGCGATTGAGCGAGCCATCAATCTGTTTGTGCACCTGCTCCGCAGACAATCCACTGTCGCGCTCTGACATCGGAAAATACAGCTTGGTGGCAAGGACGTAGGATTCTCGGGAGTAATCGGCCAGCAAGCTGCCAAGCGCCGTCTCCGCCGCCCCTTGGCCGTAGCTGTTGGCCGTATCGAAAAAATTGATGCCCACGTCAAACGCGGCGCGGAAACAGCGCTTCGTGATATCCGCGTTGACGCCGACGCCGTAGGTCAACCACGAACCCAGGGCCAGTTCGGAGACACGAAGATCGCTGTTACCCAACGTCCGATACTGCATGCTCACGCTCCGCCGTCAGTCACCGCTGGTCAACAGCTGATCTCGAGTTAATGAAATGTCCACACGTTGAATGCGGCCGCTGCGTTCGAACCACGATTCCGTCAGATTCGCCGGCAGTTCTAACTGGTCGAACGTTTCCACGCTTCCGTCATCGAGGGTAACACTCATGCCGCCCGCGCCGGCATCGACCAACTGGTAAACCACCGGCACCTGACACCAGGTGAACACCAGCGCATCGATCGGCAAGCTCAATTCCTGCCACTCGCCCGCGACATCGAGATAACGGAATGCGCGCGCGGTCGTGACGAACTCACGCGCCCGAAGCAACGAGGGACGAAAACGCGCCGCACCGCCGCTTACGCGGACACCCAGTTCGCCAAAACGCGTCAGCACTTCTTCTTTGACCTGGCCCGTCATGCCCGGCTGCTGCGCGCCCGCATGGCCAGGCGTGTGCGAATAAGGATCGGTCACAAACGCACCGTACTGTGCCGGCGTCTTGTTGAACCCGATGCCCTCGCGAACCCGGTAATAATACTCTGCCAGACGTGCCGCCAGAGGGTCGCCCCGCTCGTCAGCGACAAAGAAATTTTCCTGCACGGCAAGCAGCAGTTTCGACACCATGTGCCAGTAGATGCTGCCCAGACCTTCGAAGCCGAACATCCCCCCCGAGCGACCGGTGAACGCCTTGTGATGAAACACCTGCTCGTAAACATCGCACAGTGCCGCACGATCATCATCGACCGCGGCACCGTACTCATCGCGCAAGGCGTCAAGCCTCGCATTGAGCGCGCCTACGTTGTGCAGGTCCGCGTGAAAACGATAGGTCCCGCCCCGGTCTTTCTGGATCAGTCGACGATCACCGGCGTCGAGCAAGGTGCGAACCAGGTCAATGGCTTGCGCCTGCGACTCGGGCACGCAGTTCTTTTCAAGAAACGACGGCAGCTCTCGGTCGGGATACAGCAGGAAACTCTTCTGATCGTAACGGTACAAACCGCTGTCAAATAACGCATCGAGCACGCCAATGACGGCCGTCGAATCGAGCAGCCCCGCGCTCAGCGCCGCCACCTGGCCCTCCAGCATCGGATACAACGTCTCCACGTGCGCACCGTCCGCGTCAAGTTCAAGCAGGTTGTACGCGTGATACAAACCGTCCGGTCGTCGGTTGCTTTGCATCGAGTGCTGCAGAATGATCTGCGCATCGTCAAGCATCTGGCGAGCGGCGTCGATGCCAAGTGATTCGCGACCGCTGAAGGCTTCATTCTGATAAAGGGCCGCACGGTAGTCACTGGCAGCGCGACCCAGACCGTCAAGACCGGCCGCCCGCCGTGCATCGTCCACGGGGCCGTCGGCGATTTGACTGGCCAGGCCACGCAGCACTTTTGCGGTGCGGTTGTGCCACGTGACGACTTCGCTCGACACCTCGATCGAATCCGACTCACCCTCGAGCAGCCCCTGCAGCGTTCGCACGTAGCGTGGCAAATAATACAGCGTGACCATCGACAAGCCCTGCCCGACCAGCGCGTTATTCGCGTCATTCCATTCCGGTCGCTGCGCGTTGAGCCAGATTCCACCGTCCACCACCAGGTTGCCCAGTTTGCACAACAGGGGTACCAGCAATTTTTCGAACAGATTGACCTGATAGACCTCGCCATCAGCGGTGAGCAGCAATTTGCCGTCGGCACCGAGGCGCTCTACCCGCTGTTCAATCCGTGATGCCAGGTCGTGATCGTAATCCACCGTGTTTTTCGCATCCTCGACCAACGCGTCGTAAGGCCGCAGCCGGTAGGGAACATTGGCGTAGCTAAACAGCGGCGCGCGCAACCAGTCGGCGAGTTTTTGAGGATGAAACGCGGTCGACAACTCGAGGAATTTTTGTAAATAAATAATCTGATGGTCGCCCCAATAGCCAATATAGCTCCAGGGATCATCAGGCTCTTCCACCTCCCAATCGATTCCATCATCGGTGATGCGGTACGGGTTGTATCCGTCCACCGTCGATGCATTCACGAATTTGGCGATGATCTGCTCGGTAAACGCCGGGTAACTCAACAGCAACGCTTCCCAATTTTGGAAGATGTCGCGCCAGTTGCCCTGGTAGGACAGCAATCGCTGACCGCGTGCATCTTTGAGTCGGATCGCAAACTGATTCCAGGGACGGCTGGGGTCGCCGTGTCGACGCCCAAATGTGATTGGCAAAAACTCCAACGCCAGTCTTTGCAACTGAGCATCGTTGTGCTCGCCCACTTGAGCGAGCAAGTCGGTCACGCTTTGCGATTCGGGCAGTTGCTCGAGGAATCCGGCGCAGCGCGTGGCAAGGGCGGCGTTAAATTTTGCGACGTGGCGAGAAAAATCGGCCGTCTGAATCGTGTACTGATCGTTAAACAACCCGCCGCGCATCACGTTAAACAGCACGTTTGCGTAATGATGCACGCTAACGTTTTCCTCTGCGGTCTCCTGAAAACCATCAGCGGCGGCCATCAGTCGTGCCAGCGCGTCACTGCCACGCTCGATGCTCTCATCGACGGACCACTGCAAGTCACCGGGATTATCAAACGCCTCGCGCAGCTGGACCACATCCGCCTGACTCTGCTCGACGTTGGCAACCTGATACCACGCGTGTCTTCCATCCGCCGCCAGCGTCAGGGTGTCCACGACAAAGTAGGCGCCACGAATGCCACGATTATGCGTCTCGGTCTGCACCGTCTCGCCGGCACGGAACGCATCGAGCTGACGATTGCTGAGCAATATCGCAGGGTCGTCCAGACCATAGCTGAACACGGTATTCGCGCGCAGCGATTCGGCCGGTTCCGCCCGATCCGTAATGCCGGAGAACAGGGTGTAGAGCGCCACGCCGGTTGCCGGATCGAGCTCATTCCATTTGTACGCGTCAACGAGGTTGCTGCCGGCCGCTTGCGTGGCCCGCGGCGTGCCGGCAGGCAACAGGTTTTGCAATCCGTCCAGTACCTCAACCTCACAGCTCTCTGACGATGTGTTGTGCAGCTGTGCTTCGCGTACAAATCCAAAGAGATCGCTGGTTCGCCATGAATAGCGGAACGCCAGTTCCAGATCATCGTTAATCTCTTCAAAGAGGATCTTGTCGCCAAGGGTGTTCTTGTAAAGATTGCGTCGCACGGCATATAGCCCGTCGTGAGCGCTGTTGAACGGCTCCCACAGCTGCATCTGTGTCGCGGTCTTGCGGCGGACGATCGTGCGGCAACCGGTGTGCGGTGTGCTGTCGTAAACCTGATCGACCGTGACGTAGGGAAACAGCGCGGTTTCCGGCGACACGCGCCCCGCAGTCAATCCGCCGTTGGACGCGACGAACAACCAGTGGTCGTCGTCCGACACCAGACTGATAAAGAACGGCGGCATCTGATCGACGTTTTCAATCAAGTAGTAGCGCTCATCGTCAAGCGTCATAAACCGACCGCTAACGGCCGGTGATTGCGTGTTGCATTGTTTCATAGCGCGCCTGCTGCCGGTGCCGATTTACCACGACGTTCTTCGAGCAACGCACGCACTTCATTGGCACGTTTTTCGGTAATTGAGAAACTCGCCACCGCCCACACGGCTAAGCCGTAGGCCACCAGCGGAAACATGACGTCGCAAACACGCAGCAGATACTTGGTTTGCTCTGCCTGGCTGCCGTCAATGTTCACATCAAAGCCGGTCCAGTTGAGCAACAAACCGCCCGCAAACAGCGCGACGGCTTGCCCAAGTTTGACCACCCACCAGAAAATCGACCCGAACATGCCCTCACGGCGTTCATTGGTTTCCAGCTCATCCAGATCCACCACATCGGCGATCATCGACGGCATCAGCGTAAACAACCCGCCGAGTCCAAACGCCAGCAACGGCGCAGGCAGAAAAATCAACCACGGGTAGTCGGGGTTATAGCAAGGCCATTTCAGCGCGTAACCGAGCATCGACAGGCCGATGGCGACGTAAAACGCCTTGCGTTTGCCCACGTGAGTGCCCAACCACGTCACGATCGGGATGACGACGAGCGTCGAGAAAAAGCTCACCGTGCCAACCCAGCCGGCGTATTTTGCACCCAGATCCGTATCGCCGTCGAAGATATAGTAGGCAATGACGTAGAACTGGAACGCCGCAATCATGATAAAACCGTTAAAAATCAGGAATGTCGCGGCACACAACTTAAGAAACGGCTTGGATTTGACCGTTTCGAGGAAACCGGCGAAAAACTCGCGCATGTTGCGCATCAGGCTCGATTCACCTTGTCTCGCCGGCCCTTTGAGTTTCGCGTCCGCCACGTCAGGCGCCGTGGTTTCTCTTTCGCGAAGAAATACGGCCGGGAGTATGCCAATAATTATGGTGCCAACTCCGATCATGATCGCTAGACTGCCCACGCCGTCGACCATGTCATCGAACAACGACTCGCGCTGCACGAAATACAGGAACCACGGAGAGAGAAGATAAGGAAACTGACCGATAAAGTTCTGCGTTCCCATCAGCCGGGTGCGTTCTTTGTAGTCCGGGGTCAGCTCGTAGCCGAGCGCCACCCACGGCGTCGCGAACATGGTGTAAAACAAGAAGAACACCAGCATGCCCACCAGCATGAACCAGAAGTAAAAGCTCTCGCTGTGGCCTCGCGGCAACTGCCAAATCAGCGCAAACACCAGCCCGGCAAGGATGGCGCCGCAAAATATGTACGGACGACGTCGGCCCCACCGACTGCGCGTATTGTCAGAGATATAGCCCATCATCGGGTCGGTGATCGCGTCGAACATGCGTGGAATCAGTCCGAGCAGCCCAATCAGCGCCGGATTCATACCCAGAGCGAGATTCAGTACAATAAGGAGTCCGCCGCTGGCAGCGGCGAGCAGGTTGTTAGCAAAAGCGCCCATCCCGTAGATGAGCTTCTGAATAAACGGAATTCGATCTTCTGGTGCCGTTTCGAAGTGCGTCGCCTGGCTCATATTTTTCCTTGGGGCTCGGATCACTGATACATTTGGGGCCATGGTCCGCAGAATTGACAGCGTTGTCAATTGTTGTTAAACCTAGCGACGCAGTCGGCACCCTGCCACAACTACAAAGCAAGAGAAATAAGTCCATGCAAGCATCGATTTCGCTGAACCTCCGACGGATCGTGGCGCCCTTGATTATCACCGCTGGCCTGATCGGCTGCGGCGATGGCAGCGGGCCGGAGAGCATCGCCGGGACTCCTCTCCCGCCGCCGCCGGCGGTCACCGGGATTCTGGTCGACTCCGCGGTCGAAGGGGTGTCCTTCATGAGCACCAGCGGCGAAAGCGGCGTCACCAACTCCCTGGGCGAATTCACCTATCTGCCTGGCGACAGCGTGACGTTCTCGATTGGCGGCATCACATTGGGCTCGCCCGCTGGCGCACCGATTATCACGTCGGTCGAATTGACCGGCAGCAGCGATCCAAACGCGCAAATAACGATGAACCAACTGGTGTTCCTGCAGAGCCTGGACAGCGATGCCGACCCGTCAAACGGCATCACGATCAGCGCGGACACGGTCAATCTGGCCCAGGGCCAGTCACTGAATTTTGCCTCACCCGATTTCAGTTCGCAGGTCCAAACGGTCGTGGCCGCTATTACCGAACCCGACAACACCGTCGTCAGCGAAACCGAAGCACTGCTGCATTTTTATGACACGTATCTCCAACTGGGCGGTACTGACGCGCTGAACTTCCTGTTTCCCGGTTTCCCGCCCGTCGGTGGTGGCGAAGCCTTCCGTCTGGTTTTCTCTGACGAATTCAACGCCGGCGACGCCCCGGCAGCAGACAAGTGGACGCTGGAAACGGGCTACGGCCCGCGTAACGACGGTTGGGGTAACAACGAGTGGCAGCTCTACACCACATCACCGGATAACGTTCGCGTGGAAGACGGCAATCTGGTGATCCAGGCGCGCTGCGACACACCACCGTGTGGATCGCGCGACGGCACGGTCACGTCGGGCAAGATCAATTCGCTGAACAAATTCAATTTCCGTTACGGCAAAGTGCTGGCACGCATCAAGCCACCCGTTGGGGACGGCGCGTGGCCCGCGTTCTGGAGCCTCGGCGCCAACCACCCGCAGGTCGGCTGGCCTCGTTCAGGCGAGATCGACTTCATGGAAATGCACAATGCGTTTTCCAATGAGCGGACCACGCATTTTACGGTCCACTGGTGTGACCAAACGATCCAGGCACCCGCCACCTGCTCGTTCCCCGACGGCTGGATGTTTGATTCGCAGAACCGCGAGTTTGATGAATCCCTCGGTGACGACTTCCACGTGTTTGAAGCCGACTGGAACGAAGACCGTATCATCGGAAAAATTGACGGCATCACCTATTTCGAACGCGCTATCGATGCCACCACCATGGAAGAGTTTCTGCGCGAGTTCTACATGATTCTCAACGTGGCCATGGGCGGCACACTGGGCAGTGACAACCAGCCACCCAACGGCAACGAAGTGTGGCCACAAACGATGCTCGTCGACTACGTGCGTGTGTTCCAGCGTGTCGGTGATGTCAACAGCGGCGGCAACGTCATTGATTTTGAAGACTCACCGGACACCTACGACTTCGGGATGGACGGCGGCTTCGGTGGCGGTGCGGCGGAAGTCATCGCTAACCCCGTTCAGGAAGGCATCAACGTGAGTTCCCAGGTAGGCCGCATGCTCAAGTTTGCCGGCGAGCCGTTTGCCGGGTCGCGCCTCGAACTGGCCACGCCAACCGCCGTCGACGGCGGCATCTTCACCATGAAAGTCTGGTCGCCCCGACCGGTTGCCGTGACGTTCAAACTCGAAGGAGCATCCGAGGCTGAGGTGGTCAGCAGCCACGGTGGTACCGGTTGGGAAGATTTGAGTTTCAGCTTCACAAACTACACGGACACCGTTGCAGGCATTGCGCTGATTTTTGACAACGGCACGGTCGGCGATGCCATGGGCAACCCTGACGACTGGACGTTCTACTTCGACGACATTGGTTTCCCGAGCGGCGAGATCACTCCGGTCGCGTTTTCGACCGACTTTGAAGACGCCCCGGATTCCTATTTCTTTGGTACCGACGGTGGTTTTGGCGGCGGCGCCGCTGCGGTCGTCGCTAACCCCTTCCCCCAGGGTATCAACACCAGCGCCCAGGTTGGGCGGATGATCAAGTTCCCTGGCGACGTGTTCGGCGGAGCCCTGTTCGAGCTGCCCGCACCCATCACCGTGGAATCCGGCACGTCGTTCACCATGAAAGTGTATTCGCCACGCGCGGTCGACGTGCTGTTCAAACTCGAAGGCGAAGACATTCCACCGCCGGGCCCAGAGATCAACCTACGCCACGGCGGCACCGGCTGGGAAGAAATGACCTTCGATTTCGGCACGTTTAGCGGCGTCGCCCAAGGCATTACGCTGATCTTTGATTTGGGTATCGTCGGCGCCGGCGACTCCGATCCGGACAACTGGACGTTCTACTTCGATGACATCACGCAAGTGCCACCGATGGACATCGAACCGCCTCCGCCGCCGGCGCTCGATCAGATTGATCTGCCCATCACTTTTGAAGAATTGACGGTTGACTACACGGTCATCGACTTTGGTGACCCCGTCACCAACGTCACGACCTTGATCGTGGATCCTGAAGACGGCACGAATACCGTGGCGCAGACCGTGAAGCCGGTTGGCACACCCGTGTGGTCCGGTACCACGATGAGCACCGAAGACGGTTTCGCGTCAGTCATCCCTTTCAGCCCGACCGAGACGACCATCGGCGTGCGTGTTTATTCACCCGATGCCGGCATACCGGTGAGACTGAAGGCCGAGAACATGATCGGCGGCGATATTGCCGTGGAGACCGAAGTGCTGACCACCGTCGCCAACGAATGGGAGACGCTGGTCTTTGATTTCGCCAACGAAGTGGAAGGCGACGCGCTCGATCCGCAGGCGTCTTATCAGGCTCTGTCGATTTTCTTTAATTTCGGTACTGACGGCGATACCGCCGGTGAGAAAACCTATCTGTGGGACGACGTGGAATTCGGCGTCGAAGCCCCCGTGGTCGACGAAACGCCACCGACATTGACTGCAGTCACGTTGGCATCGGATCTTACCGACCCGAGCATTGCGACCGTCGGCAGCGTCATTACGCTGACGTTTACGGCCGACGAAGCCATTAACTCGCCGGCTGTCATTATTGGCGGCGCGCCCGCAGAGACCATTACCGGATCTGGCACCGACTGGGTGGCAACGCGTACGCTTGACGCCAACGCCACTGAAGGCAATGTTGGTTTCCTGATTGCATTCTCCGATCTGGTGGGCAACGCGGGTACGGCCGTCGCGGCAACGACGGACGACAGCACGGTGACCCTCGATTTGACGGCGCCCACACTGATCATAAGCGGCGCACCGGCCGATTTCTCGAGCCTCGATCCAATCGAATTGACGCTCACGTTCAGCGAAGCCGTGACTGGGTTGACGGCCGCGGATTTGATCGTCACCAGTGGCGCGGCCAGCCAGTTGATGACCGCCGACAATGTCATCTACACGGTCAATGTGACGCCGGACGGCCTCGCCGATCTGACTGTCGCCGTGCCCGCTGGCGCTGCGGTTGACGGCGCCGGCAACGTAAGCTTGGCCGTCGCCCCGATCACCATTACGAACGTACTTGACGCCGATGCTCCGATTCTCACCACGGTCAGCATCTCATCGAGCAATACGCTTGGCGATGTGGCGACCACCGGCGATGTAGTGACGTTGAACATGGTCGCGAGTGAAGACATCCTGGCACCTGTCGTTGCGATCGGCGGCTTGCCAGCCGACGTCGTAACGGGCGCGGGAACGACGTGGCAAGCCAGCCGGACCATGCTGGCCGGTGATACCGAAGGCGCGATTGTCTTCGTCGTCATGTATGAAGATCTTGGCGGCAATCCGGGCCCTCAAGCGACGGTGACCACGGATTCAAGCAGTGTCACGTTTGACGTGACCGGCCCTGCACCCACCATCGGGGGGCTCCCGTCCAGCATTGAAACACTCGACAGTATTGAGGTGAGCATCGCGTTTGGCGAAGACGTGAGCGGCTTCGAGGCATCGGATGTCACGGTGACCGGTGGCGCCGCTGATAACTTCGTCGCCATCGACACCGCGAACTATTCGTTCACCGCCGTTCCGGACGGCAGCGCCAACCTGACGGTAACGATTGCAGCGGATGCCGCGATTGATGTCGTCGGCAACGGCAGCCTCGCCGCCTCCGAGACCAGCGTACTCGATCTGCTGCCGGTATGGACACTGGTCTGGTCTGACGAATTTGACGGCACCGAGATCGATGCCAACACGTGGAACGTACGCGCAGGTATGGACTGCCCACCTCCATGCGAAGGCGTTCAAACGTTAAGCACCGAAGATGCGTTCATCGCTGATGGTGTTCTGACGCTGCGGGCGCGCAATGTGTTCGGACAATACACCGGCGGACTGGTCGACACCGCGGGTTTGCAAGAACTCACCTATGGCCGGGTCGAAATCGACGCGCAAGTGTCGGGCAATGACGGTTTGCGTCCGTCACTGCGCTTACTACCGGCGGCTGAGACGTACGGCGCGTGGCCACAGTCCGGTCAAATCGACGTAATGGCAGCGCCGAACTTCGGAGTCAACGGCAACAATCTGCTGCAGCACTCACTGCGCTACGGCCTGGCAATGCCGGAAGACACCACCACGACCGGTGAAGCGGCGGCTACCACCGCTGCCGATGCAAACTTCCTGACCTATGCGATCGAATGGGAAGCTGGCGAGATTCGCTGGTTCGTTGATGACGTTCATGTATTCACACAGACCCAGGACAACTGGTACGCCTACCTTGAAGACGCCGATGGCGTGTTGATGCCGTCCACGGGCGCCGAGCCGTTCGATCAGGCGTTCTACGTGGCGCTGGGCATCGCCGTCGACGAGAGCGTTGCCAACACCGCGCAGTTCCCACGCACGCTCCAAATCGACGCGGTACGCGTCTACGAATGCATGTTTGCGACCGATGCCGATGCCGGCACCGGCTGCAGTACTGGCGATAACATCACGCCGTTGTCAGCGCCGTCGGAGCCTTACAGCGAAATGCTGGAGGTCTACACGGACGCGCCAGCGGCGCTCATGTTTACCAATGACGACGGCGCTTCGGTCACCAACACGTTGGTCCCTGGCGTCGCCGGAATTCCGGACGCATCCGTCGTCACGCAAAACGAAATCGCCCAAGATGACGGTGGCAACACACTCTGGCGCGTCAGCGTGGCGGCTGCCGGCGCGGGCGAGCAAGGGGAAATATTCCTGAGCACCGAAGACCTTGCCGGAAACACCAATTTCGATTCCGGCTTCGTGCTGCTCGGCGGCGACGCTGCCGGCGAGCTGTTGTTTGACCTGAGGGTTACCGCCAGCACGGCGGGAACCGTTCTCGCCGCTCGACTCGACAGCCCGAACGACAACGGTGGCCGTGTGGCGCTCGAGTTACCAACCGACAGTGAGTGGCGAACGTACTCCGTGAAAATTGCGGACCTGGTCGCCAACCCGGTCGGCAGCGGCCTCGAACTGACCGACATTGAAGACCTGTTTGTTCTTGAAGCCTCAGCCGGCACCGCTGACTTTGACGTCGATAACATTCGCGTCAAGGTAGCCTGTCGCGAGGAAGGCAACTGTGCGGCAACGTCGCGCGGCGCACCGCCCGAGTATCAGCAGGACTTCGAGGGTCTGGTTCAGGACGAACCCACCGCATTGCAAAACGACGGCTATCTGGTGTTTGCCAACGTCTTTAATCAAGCCGGTACGCTGCAATACAACTACGGGTCTTTTGTCGCTCCGAACGGCGGCCCAGGTTTCTCCGGCATTGCTCTTGAACAGGGTGGTGATGAACAGGGCGACCAGGTTCTTGTGATCTATAGTGATTACAACAACGCCGATCACGGCAATCCCGACCGCCGCATTGAGGCGAACGTGTTCCGCGAGCGTGACTTGACCGAAGATGACATTGGGCAGCGCCTGGTATTCAGCGTTGACGCGAAACGCGGCAATATCAACGACGTGACCGATGCTGGCTGCCCGTGCGTGAGCGCCGCCAAGATGTTTATTAAGGTTCTCGCCCCGGCGAGCGGTTTCGCAACGGTCTTGAACAGCGAAATCGTGTTAGAGGATCCCGCCCAGAATATTGCGATGGATCCCAACTGGCTGCGCTACACCATTTCCATTGACGTCACGGATCTTGAAGTCGGCGAAGGACAGATATTGCAGTACGGCTTCCAGAATTTCGCGCAGGAGTTCCAGCCCTCAGGCGTTTTCTACGACAATATTGAACTGCAAGCCGAGCCAACGCCGGCTCAGTAAGCGTTTCTCCAACCGATCGACGCGTTTGTGCCTGGCTGCGAACGCGTCGATCGAAATCTCAAACGATCCAACCTTAAAAAATGAAGAGTGTTGCTCATGTCGGATGTATTTTTGCTTAGTCGCGTGAAACGCGTCGGTGTACTGTGGGCGCTCGCCCTGTTTTTCACCGCCGGGGCCAGCCACGCCACGGAAGTGGTGACCACCTACAAAGACGAGAATGGGTGGAAGCTGCAGGTCGATGGCAAAGACTTCTACATGAAGGGTATGGTCTGGGGCTACACGCCGCGCAACGAGAACTACACGTTCAACCTGTGGGGCAAACCCGACGAACACATTCGCGACGTGCTCGACTACGATTTCGGTCTGATGGCTGCTGGCGGCGTCAATGCCATTCGAAGCTTTGCCATGATTCCGCCCAAATGGGTGACCTACATCTTCCAGCAGCACGGCATTCGCACGGTGATCAACCCGCTGATGGGCCGCTATGGCTACAGCATCGGCGGTCGCTGGATTCCCAACACCGATTATTCGGACGAATTGACGCGGGCCACCTTGAAAAAGGACATGCTCGAAATCGTCAATACCTACAAGGACGTGCCCGGTGTTCTGATGTTCGCGTTCGGCAACGAAAGCAACTACGGCTTGTCGTGGAGCAGCTTCGAGATCGAAAACCTGCCGGAAGGTGAGCGCAACACGGAAAAAGCACGCTACCTGTACAGCCTGTTCAACGAAGTCATGAAGGCGGGCAAGAGCATTGCGCCGAACCACCCTTTTACCATCGTCAACGGCGATATCCAGTACATCGACCTGATCAAGGAATACTGCGTCGATATGGACCTTCTGGGCAGCAACGTTTACCGCGGCCAGAGCTTTACCTCGCTGTGGCGTGAGGTGAAAGAAAAACTCGATTTGCCCGTCGTGTTTTTTGAATTTGGCTCCGATGCGTTTAACGCTCGCGAGTTTCGGGAAGATCAGGAAGCGCAAGCCAAAATCCTGCGCCATCAGTGGCAGGAGATGTATAACAAGAGCTACGGCAACGGCGAGGAAGGCAATTCCATCGGCGGTTTCGTATTCGAGTGGCGCGACGAATGGTGGAAATACCTGCAGGACGAAAACCTCGACACTCAAGACAACAATGCCTCGTGGTCAAACCAGGGCTACCCGTTCGATTGGGCCGAGGGCAAGAACAACATGAACGAGGAGTGGTTCGGGATAACCGCGCTAGGCAAAGCCAACTCCGCCGGCGTGTATACGGCGCGACCGCGCATGGCCTATGACGTGCTGCAGGCCATCTGGGCCATGGATCCGTATTCGATGAAGAAGACGGCGTTCAACCAGAACATCAACAGCATGGACATGGACTACTTCGAGCTCAAGAGCGACGTGCGCTTGCTCAAGACCGAACAGAGTGAAGACAACAGTATTCTGCGCTTCACCGGCGGCAGCGCGCTCACGCGATTTGTGCTCAAGGGCAGCGAACGGTCGCTGGATGAGCGTGGTGAGAACGGGGTCCAGTTTTCCGACGGGCAACTGCTGTTCCTCGACTTTGGTTTTACGCCCACCGATAAAATTGACGGCCAGTTCACCGTCAACGTGCTCGGTAACGTGGCCGATCTGGAGCCGCTTGAGATTGTCTACGGTCGTCGCGGCTTGCCGGTCACCGTCGAAACCGTCGGCACGAACCAGTTCGGCGTGACGGTCGCGACAGAGCAGGAATTTCTCGATCGAGAACGCGTCGAAATTTACGATTTCGAAGCGACCTACCGCGGTGAGAATTTCGATATCACCACGTTCTATCACGTGCCTCGCTTTCACTGGAAATACGAAGGTGACTTCTTCGGCCTGATCCGTGAAGCCACCGATTTGGCCGGCTCCGACATCTGGAACGCCAAAGCGCCAGAGGGCGTTGAGGTCGAGGGAAAAGGCGCCTACGACGGCTTGAAACTGCTGTTTGGTCCGGAAGTCTACTGGGGCGCCAACCCAAAAGTCGTCGTCAAATACACAAACCAGTTGGCCGACACCGAGTGGACGTTTATTCACTCCGAAGACGTCGCGCGCCAGGGCGAGTCGGCGTCCGCGACGCAGGCGACGGTGGTTCAGTCCCGCCAGACCACGCTGTACACAGCCACCGAATTTGGCGGCGTCGTCAAACTGGAAGTGGGCGGTATGATCGCCAGTACCGAGCGTATCAATGACTCTTATGATCGCTACTCTCGCGGCACCATCATTCGCGATGACATCGAGTTCAAGGACACGCTCGCTCTCAAAACCCGATTGACGTTCCCACTGTTGGGCTCGCAGGCCTATATCGCTACCAACCATGCCGGTCTGGTTGCCGAAGGCGGCGACACGCTGCGCGAATTTGGCACGCGACTGCCCTACTCCAGTTTGGGTAACACTCAGGAATATGAATTTGGCATGATGATGAACTTTGGCAACATCATGGTGTTCCCGCGCATTTTGTATCGCGACAACCTGGTGCACGCCAACCCGAACATTGCCTCCGAGATTGACGGTTTGCTGTTGCGACCTGGCGTGGCAGCACGCGATCGTGATTCGGATCCCTTTGCCGTCCTCGACAACCGCGAGGCGCGTGCCGCAGAACTGTTCATCACCTACGATCCCACCGGCGCCACGCCGTTCTATCAGTGGGATAACGACGTACGCGAAGATGCGGGGTTTGCGTTTAACATCGGCTTGAACTACACGAATTTCCCAACCTTCACCGATGCCAATCTGTTCTTTTTTGACGAAGGCGGCTTCAATGCCTCGTTTGGCGTTGGACTGCCGCCGGAAGAAGTCTGGTCGGCATCGTCGCGGATGGTGTTCAATCCCAGCCGCGACGTGCGACTGATCGGCAATCTGCACACCGGGTTCCAGCAGTCGACCGGCGACCCTAACGGCGGATCACGTGAGTTCGTCGAGTTTGCCGGCAAGATGGTGTACAAGAATCGGCACATTGTGGAAGGCTACGCGAAGAAAGACGCGTGGGGACCTTACGATTTCCACCGCCAGTTCAACATCACCTACCCCGAGCAGTTTCTGTTCCAGTACTCGTTCCTGCTCGATGAGCTGGGAGACGAGTTGCGTTCCACCAAAATTGGCGTGCGCACGCTTTACCGCGGCTTGGACGAAAACTCGCCGGAAAGCGAATCGGAAAACGGAACGAACGACTACTTGTTCCAGACCACGTTTTTCTTCCAGTACAACTTCTAGACTGAGCCTGCTTTGACGAGGATTTAAGACCATGCGATTTTCAAGCGAAAAAACCGCTCAAACGGGCTTTTTTAAACGGCTCACTCTGGCCACACTGTGTCTAAGTCTGTTTGGGCTTGGCGGTTGCGAGGAGCCGGGCATCGATGAAGGCGAGATTATCAACGAGATCCTGCTGCCCACCGATACATTACTCAATCTCAACTGCGAGAACGTGGGTATTTACACGGAGAGCTGCGTGTTAACCGACGTGGAAAACCCGTACCTCAATGCCACGATTCTTGAGTTCGACGTCAACAATCCGGACGCCGAGACGAAGTTCGTGCTGGCCGCCGCGATTCCCGCCGGGCCCACCGGTGCGAAAGCGCGTTTTTATCTGTGGGCCACAGCGCTTGCACGGCGCGCGTCGGGTGAGAATCAATACTTCACGGCGTTAGCACTGCACGAGCTTTACGATCTGAATGAAGACCCGCTAATTCGCGATCAGGCGCTGAAAGCCTACCGCTCAGTGCTCGACAACTTCTTCGGTTCCGTGGTGTTCTTTGAGTGCTGTGCCAACATCGATCCCGACGGCAACCCGGTGCCGTTCTCGGTTCCATTGAATGAGCTGACCGCCGACGCGGTGTACCGTACCGAGGCCACGGGCTTTGAACGTCTGGTTCCCGGCGACCCGCTGCTCGCGCAGTCGCTGCTGGCCGAATGGGGCTATACCTATCAGCCGGCGACGGGGCCAAACTTCGACAACGGCGTCGTATCGGTCAATGACGGCTAGCCCAGCCTAGCACGCGCCACGATCGAGCCGCTCACTGGCGGCGCACAACACGCCGGTGTGCTCTGCGCACCGGCGTTTTGCTATGCGCTGACCATCGAGGACTGGCGTGCACCGACTACTGTGCTTCTCGACAATGCCCGCTACGAACGCTAACGTCAGCGACCGTTGTGTCTGCGGAAGGAATGGCACAAAATTCGCTCACGCACCATTGCCCCGACTTGGCCGAAATCGGAACTCCCTGACATGACAACCGCTGCTGCTGTTGAACAACGCGTTCAAACGCTGCTCGAGACGCTGAGCTTGAGCGAGAAAATTGGTCAGATGCATCAAGTGCACGCCGAAGGCGCGCACATGGTTCACGAGCTGCATGACGCGGTCGCAGCGGGTCAGATCGGGTCGATCATCAACCAGCCAGACCCTGCTGCGGTAGCGGCTTTGCAACGCATCGCGGTGGAAGAGTCGGCACACGGTATCCCCCTGCTGGTCGGTCGCGACGTCATCCATGGGTTTCAAACCGTCATGCCGATACCACTGGGACAAGCGGCCACCTGGGACCCTGAATTGGTCAAAGCTGCCGCGCGAGTGGCGGCAACGCAAGCCGCCGCCGCTGGCATTAACTGGACTTTCGCGCCAATGAGTGACGTCACGCGCGATCCGCGCTGGGGCCGCATTGCCGAGAGCTTTGGTGAAGACGCGGTTCTTGCCAGCGACCTCACGGCAGCCATGGTGCAAGGATTTCAGGGCGACGACCTTGCCGACCCGGATTCCATCGCCGCCTGCACGAAACATTTCGCCGGTTATGGCGCGGTGGAAAGCGGCCGCGACTACGCCACCACCGACGTGACCGAACGCGAGCTGCGCAATTACTATCTGCTGCCGTTCCACGCCGCGGTCAAAGCCGGTGTGGCGACGTTGATGACGTCATTCAGCGATGTCGACGGCATTCCCGCGACGGCCAACGCATTTTTGCTGAGTACCGTGTTGCGGGACGAATGGGGGTTTGACGGTCTCGTGGTCAGCGACTGGGATTCCGTGCGGCAGCTCGCTATCCACGGACTGACTGACGGCGACAAGGCATCGGCACTGGCCGCGTTCAACGCCGGTGTGGATATGGAAATGGTCGGAGGTTCGTTTCTGCGCTATCTGAGCGAGCTGCTTGACGACGGCAAGGTTTCACTGGCTCAGATCGATCGCGCGGTCGCCAATATACTGCTCACGAAATTTCGTCTGGGGCTGTTTGAGCAGCCCTATGCGTCAGCGAGACCTGCGAGTCCGGAGTCCGACCTGCGCACGGCGCATGACGTGGCCCTCAACAGCGCGGTATTGCTCAAAAACGCGGAGAGCGCCCTGCCCCTGGACGCCACGACGATCCAGTCGCTGGCCGTGATCGGCCCGCTTGCCGACGCGCCACACGAGCAAATGGGCACGTGGGTCTTCGACGGTGACCGGTCGCAAGTCATTACGCCGCTCGATGCCCTGCGCCATGCTTTGCCCGACTCGGTTGACGTCCACTACGAGCGCGCATTGCACAACTCGCGCAGTCTGGATCAAACCGCGTTTGATCAGGCACAAGCTCTGGCGCACACGGCTGACACCACGGTTGTTTTTCTTGGCGAAGAATCCATCCTTTCGGGCGAGGCCCATTCACGCGCCAGTATCGATTTACCGGGCGCGCAAGTGGCACTGGTTCGACGATTGCGGGCGGCCAGCAAAAACCTGATCGCCGTGATTCTCGCAGGGCGGCCGCTCACGCTGACCAACATCGTTGATCACGTCGACGCGCTGCTTTACGCCTGGCACCCAGGCGCGATGGGCGGACCGGCCGTGAGCGACCTGTTGCTCGGTCACGCCGTGCCCTCAGGCAAACTGCCCGTGTCGTTTCCGCGCGTCGTGGGTCAGATTCCGCTCTACTACAATCAGAAAAACACGGGCAAGCCACCGTCGCCCGAGCAGGTGGTCTACATCGACGACATTGCCGAGGAAGCACCGCAAACCTCGTTGGGCATGACGGCTTTTCATCTGGACACCGACTACACACCGCTGTTCGAGTTTGGGTTTGGCTTGTCCTACGCCCGGTTCGACTATTGCGACTTGACCGTCCATACGCCGCGACTGACAAGCTCAGAAGCGTTACGCGTATCAGTCCGAGTGCGCAACACCGGAGTCGTCGATGCGACGGAAGTGGTGCAACTGTACACCCGCGATCTGGTCGGTAGCCTGACCCGCCCGGTGCGTGAGCTCAAAGCCTACCGGCGAGTTTTGATTGGCGCCGGAGAAAGCGCGACAGTTACGTTTGAGGTGGATGCGCAGGAGTTGGGATTTTACGGTCGTGACGGCACATTCGTCGTGGAACCTGGAGACTTCCACGTGTGGGTAGGCACCAGTAGCGCCACAACGTTGCGCGCCAGCTTTACACTGACGCGTTAGCCGACGCCGAGCAACTGCAGCATTTCACGGACTTCTTCATCGCCGCTGGACAGCACGACGCGCAACTCTTCGAATTCTTCCTGCCCGAGTTTTAGTTTGGCAAACGCCGGCACTTTCTCGACGTTGGGCATTTCGTCGCTTTTCGATTGCACGATATTGGCCAGAACACGCGCCACCAGAATCAGATCGGCCAACTGTGGTGCCGGCTGCGGGTCGCGTGAATAGTCAAGCCGACTGCGCGCCACTTCAATCAACTCGCCGTCAAACCCCCAGTGTTTCAGCAATGCGACGCCCACTTTCGGCGAGAATTCGTTCATGGTTGGCACGATGCGATTCAGGTCGCGCAACGCGCGCTGGTTGCCCTCAAGGGCACCGAGCAGCGGCAGGATACCGATGTCCTGCAACAGGCCTGCAAGCATCGCCCGGTCCGGCTCGAACAGCCGATCACGGCGTGCAAGTATCGCCCCGAAAGCGGCCGTTCGGGCGCTCTGCTTCCAGGTGTGATGCATAATTTTCGCGAGGGCCTTGGATTTGGTTTGAAACATTGACCGCATGGCGTGCGCCGTGACCAGGTTACGCGTCGTGCGCAGACCGAGCCGGCTAATGCCCATCTCGACGTCTTCGACATGCGAGACACCGCGATAGATTGGGCTGTTAGCGACATGAATCAAATAAGCCGCCGTGCTGGCATCGGCCTGCACGACACGCGCCACGGTACGCACGCTGTGATTTTCATCCTGCATCGCGGCACGCAGGCGAATCGCGACATCCGGCATGCTCGGAAGCCGCTTCTTACTGGTCATAATGTCGCGATAGGCGCTGGCGAACAAACCGCTCAATGGCCGGGTATCACACGCTTCAGCAGTACTCATCGTCCGGCCATCCCTTGGCAAATCCACCGTCCGCTCTGTATAGCGACCAATAGACCGAAAAGTTGACGACAACTCGCTCCTGAGGGCAACGCACCAGAGCTGGCGCGACCACGCAGTCGATTTGTCGATCGCCTGTGGGTTGGCGTGACGCACCGTCACGCTCATTCCCTGGACAGCGCGATCAGACTCGTGACTTAAGCTCAGACGGATACCAATTGCTCACGGTCCACACCAAGCCGGCCTACACGGACCGCCTGGCGGCGCAGCACGCGCTGCGGGGCGAGAAGATACAGATCGCCGTTGCGACCCACCATACGACGACCAATGCCGGCCCGCTCGGCCACGCGCGCGTTGGCGCTCAAATGCGCCGGTTCCCCGTGCACCGGCAACGCCGTACGCGGCGCCACCCACTGATACATCTGCGTCAGTTCGTCCATGGCGGGGTGACCCGACGCGTGAATCGGTTGCTCACTGGCCGCTTCATCGATGACGTGTACACCCAAGCCGTGCATCCGCTCAATCAGCGACGCGACGACCCGCTCGTTGCCCGGGATCACACGCGAGCTCAACACCAGCGTGTCGCCCGCCTCAAGCGTCACCGCCGGGTGACGATCGCCGGCAAGACGATCCAGCGCGGCTCCGGGCTCGCCCTGGCTGCCCGTTGCGATGGCCAGGACCTCTTTCCCGGGCAAATACCCCAAGTGCGAGGGGGCAATGAAGGACAACGAGTTGTCCCACAAGCCCGCTGACTGCGCGGCGCGGAAGTATTCGTCGAGCGAACGTCCGAGCAATCCGGCGTAGCGGCCGGTATCCCGCGCCACTTTTGCCAACGTTCTCAAGCGCGCAACGTTGCTGCCAAAGCATCCGACAAAGACGCGGCCGGACGCGCTCGCGACCGCATCATAAAGGCCCTGGTAGAGCGCGCCCTCGCTGATGGAATGACCGGGAACCTGCGCATTGGTGGAATCGCAGACCATCGCCACAATGTCTTCGTCAGCCAGTCGCTTGAAAACGTCGGCGTCATAGCGCGGCCCGACGACCGGTGCCGGATCGAGCTTCCAGTCGCCAGTGTGAAACACGTTACCTGCCGCCGTGCGCAGTACCAGTGCCTGCGACTCGATGGTCGAGTGCGTAATGTTGAGCCACTCGATGTCAAAACCCGCGATGCGATGGCGCGTGCCGGGTTTGATCTCAAACAACGGAACCTGCTCAAGCAATCCCGCCCGAGCCAGTTTTGGACGCAGCAGTGCCAGCGAGAAGGCCGTGGCGTAAATCGGACAACGCAACCGCGGCCACAGGTGCGCCACGGCTCCGATGTGATCCTGATGTGCGTGCGTGATCAGCAGCGCACACAGTTGCTCGCGGCGTTCTTCGATAAAAATGGGGTCGGGCATCTGCACCCGCGGACCGTCCTCGCCCTCCCGGGCAAACGTGATGCCGCAGTCAACCATCAACCACTTTTCGTCGTGCCCGTAAAGGCTCATGTTCATGCCGATTTCGCCCGTACCGCCGAGCGGCAGGAACCACAAATCGTCGGAACCGGGGGTCACTGCGCGGACGGGTCGTCGATGGGCGCAGATTCGCTCATGCGGTGCACCCAGACATCCTGGTCCGTTGCCGCCACGTAAACGTAAGCGTCCAACGATTCAGCGTAAGCAAAGCGTCCGTAGACGCCGAGCTTGGTGCTCGGCGGCCCGGCCGCAACGCGCTCGTACTGACCGCTCTGGGTATCGATGTGATAGAGAACGCCGTCGACATAAGCGGCAAACACGCCACGTTGGCTGTCGTAGGCAAGGCCTGGGCTTTGGACTCGGGCGATGGGCGCGAGATCCGGCAAGTCGCGCGGCGACTCGTTGGGCTTGGACAAATCCTGCACCCAGTGATTGCAGCGACCGTTGCCGCAACCGCCAAGCATCAGCAGTTGCCCGCCGCCCGCCGCCACCGTGAAATTCTTGAACAGCGCCTTGCGCCGACCCGTCTTCCACTTGTCGCGGCGCGGGTCGTAGGCGGCCAGCTGTCCGGAGCTCGACGTGTGCACCCAGATTAATCCACTGTCAGGATCGCGGGCCGTTCCGCCCAGCCAGTAGCCGTGCAGGCTGACTTTTGCCAGTGGCTCAAGCCAGCGCCCGTCGGTCAAATCAAAACGTTCAATGTGACTGTGGCCGCCAATCGATTTGGGTGAGGTACCCGGCGCGCCGATCGCCAGTAAGGCGTCCAGAGTCGGCTCATACACTAATGAATCGTAGGTGTGTGGAACCCGCGGGCTACCGTCCGGCAAACGCCCGGTACGCTCCGCTTCAATGTCGCGAAACTTGTCACCCAGGGCGGCGGGCTCGGACAAGCGCGACCAGCGCCATGTCGTTACGTCGAGTTGGTAGACCTCGTTGCCCCAGTAGTCGGTGTGGCCACCGCCGTAGACCAACATGCGATTGCCCGCCTGATCGAACGCCGCGCCGTTCCACGCTTCGACCACCGCGCGAAACCCCATGTTGCCAGAGTATTCACACTCGTCCGACGGACACGGATTAACCTGATCCAGACGCGTATCGGGCACCTGTTCCCATGCCCAAGCGGTGCTGGCGCCCAGCAACAAAGGCAGCGCCAGCGACCGATACCAGTGACGGCGTGATGTCATCACGTGGGCACACCAACCGGCGCGCGCAATGTTTTGGCGTTGACCGTTTTGAAGCGCGTCACGGCGGCCATCGCGCCAACCACGAACGCCGTGGTGACCACGATGGTGAATCGCAACGTCGCGGCCTGCGCCTGCAAACCGTCCGTCGCGTAAAGCATAATCACCAGCGAAATGGCGCTCCAAACGGCGAAGCGCGCGAGGGCCAGGAGCACCATGTGCGACTTGCTTTCCTCATCGGAGACCGGCGTATCCATCTGGAACGCCGCATAGCCACACAGCAGCGCCGGCATAATGCCCCAGCGATTGGAGAAGCGAACGCTTTGCAGGAAATCGAACCCGGCGCCTTCGCCGATGGTACCAGCCAGTCCCAGCACCAGCGCAGACATGGTCGTGCTGACGACAAACCCCATGAGCATCATCAGTGTGTAAAACCCGTAGTAGCGACGCTCGGGTTCCGACGTCACCGTGCGGTCGGCGACGATGCGCGATGCAAACACGATCGCCAGCGGTACCACGTAGATAAACAACCCGTACAACACCCAACGCATCGTGTCGAAACTGAAGTGGTGCAACTCTGACGACGGATCCACCGCGCGCTGCAGCAGCACTGCGAACTCACGACCCACGATAACGCCGGCGACCATGGCACCAGCAAACGTCAGCACGTACTTGTACGTGTGCTTTAGCTTCAAACGCTGCGGGTTGCCGCCCAGTCGTTCGACCGTTTCCCACATTTGCTTTTCATTCGGACTGCCAAAAATGACCAGGCAGGCCAGAAGACGGCACAGCAGGCGATCGAGATCGTTCAGATCGTTAATCACCCGCAGCGTTTTCGAATAGTGCGGCGGCTGACTCTTCCATACCGCCAACTGTTCCGAGCTTTGATTGACCAGTAAGCAGATGTCGCCCCAGCGCAGCGACGATTCGGTAAAGAATCGTTGATAGGAGGGCTCACGCGCGTAGCTTTGAATCTTCGCGTAGAGCAACGATGCACGCGCCCATTTGTATTCGATGGATTCCTTCGTCTTGTCGAAATCGCCCTCGTCGAGCGTGTCAGCAATGAGATAGCTGATCACTTCACGTCGCGTCTCAGTATCGATTTGCGACATGCTCGACGCGCGCAATGCGTTGTACACGTCGACCGCCTTGCGCGGGATAGCGAACACATCAAGCACCGCATCGCGGATGATCAGCAACGGGTTGAAGCGGCTCTCAAAACCAACCAGCGCGACAAACGCTCCGGCCATGAGCCACGGTACCAGAAGACCCCCATCGAGTCGCGCCAGAAGGCCGGCAAGATCACCCTCGGCGAATCCCTCACGCAGCGCGTCGATCAACGGGCTGATGGGCATCCACACGTTGACCAACGCCAGAAACAGAAACGCGATTATGCCCATGTAAGTGGCCATGCCCAGCCAGTACATGCGCTGTCGGGTGAAATACTCGGGGAGCGTCGGCTCTTCGCCCAGACTGAGCGACCGCCGACGAAACGACCAGTACGCCAATGCGCAGGCCGCGATGAGTCCAAGGCCCTGGAAAATGACGCTCACAACGCTTTTTTATCCGTCACTTCGATGACCGTATGGTACACGACCCACCTGTGTGATTCGAACGTGTCAGGCCCGCTACTCAGGCGGCCAGCCTCACTTTTAGCCACGCCTTCGCCGCGCGCAAATCCCGGTGCACCTGGCTCGTCGACAGTGCCAGCGTTAACGCCAGCTCGTCGTAGGTCAACCCCCCGAAATAATGCAGTTCCACCATTCGCGCCTTGCGCTCATCGGCAGCCGCCAGCTCGGTCAGTGCTTCGTCCAGCGCCAGCACTTCAACGCCCGGCGCGTCAGTCTTGGCGTCGTGCTCCTCGAAACTCAGGTGGGTCGCCCCGGCACCCCGTTTGGCCGCCTTGCGGGCCACCGCATGATTGACCAGAATCCGACGCATCATGCGCGCGCACAGCGCGTAAAAATGCGAGCGATCGTTGACCGAGACGTTGGATCGTACGAGGCTCGAAAACGCCTCATGAACCAGCGCCGTTGGCTGCAGGGTATGCCCCGGTGCTTCGCTGCGAAAGAGCTGACGAGCCAGGCGTTTGAGTTCGTCATAGACCATCGGCGTCAATGACGTCAGGGCGCCTTCGTCGCCGTCAGCCCACCGATTGAGCAGCACGGTAATATTTGAGTTGGCCGGAGTGTCGTTAATGGGTTGCGCCCTTGGGATAAGATCAGAGTAAAATGATACCCCACCGCGCCGTGCGCTTCACCGACTTCACCATAATGCAAATTCTCACCACCGGCGGCACGATCGACAAGATCTATTTCGACGCGAATAGCGAGTTTCAGGTCGGCGAACCGCAGATAATTCGGCTGCTGCAGGAAGCAAACGTCAGCTTTGATTACGACGTGCGTTCCATTTTGCGCAAAGACAGTCTGGAAATGAATGATGACGATCGCGCTCTGATTCGCCAGCATGTTGAGGAATCGAGCGACGAGCGCGTGTTGATCACTCACGGCACCGACACGATGGTGCACACAGCCAGCGCCTTGGGCGAACTGCCCAATAAGACGGTTGTGTTGACCGGCGCGATGCAGCCGGCTCGCATTCACAGTTCAGACGCCGTGTTCAACATTGGCTGCGCCGTCATCGCTGCGCAAATGCTGGACCCGGGTGTCTACATCGCGATGCACGGCCAGATTTTTGACCCGGGCAATACGCGCAAAAATCTCAGCGCGCAACGCTTCGAGTCGAACCCGTAAGCGCACGCCACACAGCACCACCGACTTTCGCGCACGCGACGACAAAAAACCACAGCGCGACGCCAACGGTAAGCGCAAATACCAAGCCTTGCCCCGACAGGGCAAACGCCGGCTCGAACAAACCCCACGTCGCGTTTGCGACGTTCGGGTCACCGTGGCGAATCAGGTAAGCCGCTTGAGACCACAGCGACCCATCCAGCGCCTGATTGGCGCCGCTTAAGTTTTGCACCGTCTGCATCATGTCCGAGATGGCCTGGCCCTCGCGCACAAACGTGGCGTCGTTGCTCTGCAAATGATGGCCGATTAACGCGTTCAGGTCGCCGTCGTGGCGCTGCTGCGCGATTTGAGCGAACGGCTGGAGATCGGCGGTCGCCTGATCGAGGCGACCACTGACCTGCTGGCGATACTGCTGGATAAAACTGGGTGTGGCGCCCGCGACGCCGATGGACGCGACGAGCAGCACACGGTCGAGCAATGCGGTTAGTATGTTCATCACCGTGACCATGCTAGCCGGAGTTGATACCCAATGCATGTTGAAAGCCTTCATTTTTATCCCGTCAAATCCATCGCCGCCGTCGACGTCGCGCGCGCAGCGGTGGAACCGCGGGGGCTGACCGGCGACCGTCGCTATTTGCTCATTGACGAAAACGGACGCTTCATGACGGGGCGCGAAAACCCGCAGCTGGTTCAGGTGCGCGCAACGCCGACACCAACGGGCCTTGTCATTGAAGCTCCCGGCCAGAGCCACCTGGAAATTGAAGCGCCACGGGCGACGGCACCGGCGATAGACGTGCGTATTTGGCGCGACGATGTCCAGGCACGTGGCGTCAGCGCCGCAGCGGACGCCTGGTTCACCGCGTTCCTGGGCAAAACCTGTCGACTGGTTTTTCAGCACGACGACGATATCCGGGTGGTCGCAGCCGCGCGCCAGACGACGACCGACGACCTGGTCAGTTTCGCCGACGGTTATCCGGTACTGCTGATCGGTACGGCGTCGCTGGATGACTTGAATGCGCGTTTGACCGACGCGGTGACCATGGCCCACTTTCGTACCAACATCGTCGCGAGAACCGAGACCGCGTTTATCGAGGACGACTGGGAACGAATCCGCATCGGTGATATCCACTTCGACGTCGCGAAACGCTGCGCGCGCTGCGTGTTTACGACCGTCGATCTAGTCACCGGCGAACGGCGCGCTGACGGCGAGCCGCTAAAAGCACTGCGCGGTTATCGCCTTGACCGATCGGCGCCCGGCGTGATGTTCGGGGTGAACCTGATACCGCGTGACAGCGGGTTTATCGAGCAGGGATCCCCTATTGAGCTCGTGGCCTGAACACGACCCGGGATAAGATCTTTCGCAACGTTCAGACGACAGCCGCGTCAATCGCCGCCAGCACTTGCGGCCACTCAAGTTTGAACCAGGGCGTAAACCGTTCCGGGTGGGTTTCCAGTTCTGCGCTCAACGCATCCGGCGACAAATATCGATAGGCGGCAATCTCGGTTTCGTTGACGCTGGGCAGATTGTCGGTGCGCCCGAGAAACACCGAGCACAGTTCGTTTTCAGAGCCGAGCTCACCAAAGGGCGCCTGGTACTGAAACTTGTACAGAAACTCAAACGAGCAAGTTAGACCCAGTTCTTCATACAACCGACGCTCGGCCGCGTAAGCCAGACTTTCGCCCTGGCGCGGGTGCGAGCAACAGCTGTTCGACCAGAACATTGGCCACAAACGCTTGTCAGCGCTGCGCTGCTGCAACAGCACTTCATTCTTGCTGTTGATGACAAACAGCGAGAACGCTCGATGCAACAGGCCATCACCGTCATGACAACGGCCTTTGGTCTCGAAACCAACTTCGTTGTCCAATTCGTCGACCAGGATCAGGGACTCCGACTCGCTGGAGACAATTTCGCGGCGCAACGTTGTGACGTTGGCACTAGCCAAGGGACACCTCCATCGCCTGATATCCCGCTGCCTGCATTGCCTGCATCACGCCCTGAGCGTTTTCCGGGCACAGCGCAATCATGGAACCACCGCCACCGCCACCGGTCAGCTTTGCGCCCAGTGCACCGTGTTTTCTTGCAATTTGCACCATCTCTTCCAATTCCCAACACGACACTTGCAGCGCGTTAAGCAGACCCTGACAGATATTCATCATTTCGCCAAGGCTACCCCAGTCACCGCACACCATCGCGTCGCGGCCCTGGAGTGTCAATGCATCGATTTCATCAAACAAGCGCTCATACTGCGTCTGATTGCGTTCCCAGGCCGCGCGCACGGTGGCGACGGTTTTGGCCGTCAGGCTCTCGACCCCGGTCATGCCGATCACCAGCGGCAACGGCTGGCTCAGCTGGATCGGCGTGACGTCGGGCGGATCCCCTTTCTTGAACAACAGAGTCTCACCAAACGTCGCGACCGTATTGTCGACGCCCGACGGCGTGCCGTGAGCCATTTTTTCCGCCTCGAACGCCAGATGGTTAACCCGTTCGTCGCTCAGGCCGAGTCTGAATTTCTCGTCCAGAGCCCGGATGATCGCAACGGCCAGCGCCGCCGATCCGCCCAAGCCCATCGCACGCGGCAAGCCGGGAAAGACATCAATGGTCATGGGATGATCGTCCAGACCCAGCTTTTGCAAAATCATCGCTGCCGGCTTTTCAAAACCGCGCTGCTTGTCCGGATCGCGAGTCAGCGAATAGCGTACGTCCCATCGCGCAATCGATACGACCACGCCGGGGCCATTATTTTCCGCGACGCGGGCCTGAATCGCCATGGGCACCGGCGCGGCAATCGCGTGACGGCCGTAAACCACCGCGTGCTCACCGAGCACAATGATCTTGCCGTATCCACTCGACAACGTGCCGGCAACGGGTTGCGCCTCGCCGACCGAATCGGACTGCGTGCGCACTTCGTCGACCAGATCGCGTGCCTTCCAGACCTTGATTTCCTTGCTCTGAATCAAGCGATCAACGACGGTATCGAAGATGTCCGGTGTGGCGCCAGCTGCCATCGCGACCGTGCGAGCGTGCAGCGTCATGTGACCTTTCTGAATGCCGTCCGTCGCGAGCGCGCGCAGCGCCGAGAAGTTTTGCGCCAGTCCCACGGCGCCCATGACTTCCGCAAGCTCAGTGGCTCGGGAAACGCCGAGCAGACGCAGGTTTAGCGCAACCGTTGGATTCGACTGCAGCGGCCCGCCTACCGTGCCGACCTTGATCGGAATCTCGATTTCTCCGACAAGGTTGCCGTCACTGTTGGCATACCATCGCGTCAGCGACGTATACGACGCCCCCCGCGCCGCGTAGGCGTGTGCACCGGCTTCAATCGCGCGCCAGTCGTTACCGGTCGCCAGCGCCACGGCATCCACACCGTTCATCACGCCTTTATTGTGCGTCGCCGCTCGATACGGATCGACCCGTGCGAATTCGCTGGCAACGATAATTCCGTCGCGCACCGTCTCGCCGTCGAAGCCTTTACCCGCCAAACGTGTCACGTCGATCGTGCACTTGGCGTGCACCATCGCGCGATCCGTCAGATTCGACAATATGCGCAGGAACACTTTGCCGCCGGTAATTTCTTCGATCAGCGACGCCACGCCCTCGCACATCGTGTTGACCAGGTTGGCGCCCATCGCGTCGCAGGTGTTAACCAGCAAATGCACAACCAGCAAATCGCCCACGTCGCTGCCCGTGGTGTGCGTCATCACTTCAATGTCGACGGCACCGCCGCCGCGCGCGACCATATTCGGGTGCAGCGAGTTCGCAATATTGAGAATGTCGGCTTTGCGTTCGAGTAATCGATGCGTTGCCTTTGCCACGTTGGGTACGTCGACCAGTTGCACCTGGCCAATGAGAATCGGATCGGTGCTGGTCGCGGTGAAGCCACCGTTCTCGCGTGCCAGCTTGGCAGCTGAACTCAGCGCCGCCACGATTGAGGGTTCTTCGACGACCAGCGGCACCACGTAGTCGCGCTCATTGATCGTGAAATTCAGTCCGAGACCGACGGGCAAACCCATGACGCCGACCACGTTTTCGATCATCTTATCGGCGCCGTCAAGCGACAGCGTGTGCGCGCCGCGCGTCAGTGCGTGGAAGTCGTCTTCGTTTATGAGCCCGCGCTCGCGAATGGCGCTGACGCGCTCTTCAACAGACATCGCGTAAAATTTTGGAAATCGAGATCGACTCATAAAATGGTCTCGGCAGTTAGCCTCGGGCGGCACCGTGCAGCGCGGTGGTTGTGCTCGACGGCGCCAACGGCAAGTCGCGCGCCAGCCAATTGAACACACCACCGATGACGCGGTTGCTGCGCCCGGCAAAATTGGACATCAGTATCGTCGCGCGCACGGCACGGCGAGACACTTTTACCTGCTGCCCGGACGTATAGTCAGGGTCGTGCGCGATCTTGCGCAAGGTGAGCACCGCCAAGCCAATCGACCAAAGACAAAAACGGCGAATGCCAACCTCATCGCGCGGAATGGTTTGCGTATACGCCAACGCCTCACGCAGGCTCGCGTGTGCGACGCCAATCAGCGCATGCAAACCCTCACGGTAGGAGCCGTTCTGCTTACCCGGCGCCAGATCGGCCAGGTCGAAGCCCTGCTGCGCAAACACTTCGCGCGGTAGCCAGCAGGTGTCGGCCGCCCGGTCTTCCCAGACGTCTTTCAAAATGTTGGTCATCTGCAGGCCACGGCCAAACGCGACAGACTGATCCATAAGCTGCTGACGATTCGAATCGATGGCCTCGCTGCGATCGCAGAACAACTCAGTCAGCATCTCACCGACCACGCCCGCCACGACGTAGCAGTATTCTTTCAATTCGGCGAGCGTCGCCAGACCACTCGCGCTTTTTTGTTCCTGAAAGCGCGACATGCCCTGGCACATGATGCGCAAACATCGCGTCAGCGCACTGCGCTGACGCGACGGCAGAGCCTGTGTCGTCGCGATCACTTTCGCCGCGCCGCCGATCAGTTCGTGTTCTGCGTCGAGCATGTGCGAGGACAGCAGCGGTGCCAGTTCCTGACTGAAGCGTTCCGCCTTTACCGGGTCTTCGATAGCGTCGAGCAGCAGAGCCTGCAGTTCGTGTTTGCGTGCCACCGCGAGTGTCGGCTCGTCTTCCACCGTGTCGGCGATGCGGCACAGCAGGTAGGCGTTGGTCACCGTATCGCGCAGCGGCGCAGGCAGCTGCGGGATCGTTAGCGCGAAGGTACGCGAGACCTGCGGCAACATGTGCTTCGCAAAAGCGTCACTGGTGTCGAGTGTGGGCATCCGAAAACTCTGCAAGATTAGGCGTTTAGAGCCGCGTTGAGTGCGTCGCGAACAGCGCCATGATGCTACCATCGCCGCGGGTTTTTCTCTAGCCTGCATTGCGCGCCGACGACGGCTGCAAACGCCGTCAAACCGGGCCTTGCGCGGCGGCCTTCCCCGGTTTTTCAGGCGGACAAAGGGGTTGGCGGTGCGACTCCCAGTGTCAGGGTCTGGCAATGCTCAAGCTGATCGGCCAGCTGGCCAAAACGCACCAGCGCCGCCGCATCGGTGGCGAACGCCACGCCAAGATCGCGCCCGCCGGCACCGCTGGTTTTATAAGCGACGCCGCAATCCCTTGCCAAGTCACGCAGTTGCCGGTGAATCGGACTGACAATCTCGACGCCAGCCGCTACGCCGAAGGCCTCGAGCACGTCGCAGTAGCGGTCCGCGATGCGGCAAAACTCGGCAGCATCGGCATTGTTCAGTGCTCCAACGCCGGCACTGGCAAGGCCAGCCAGGGCATCTCGATGCGCGGTGTATTCCCATCCTGCGCGCTGACGCCACACGATAATTTTTTCCAGAAACGTCGCGGTGGACGTCGCCGCCCCGGTGAAAACGCTCGTCATGTGCAGGTCTTTGGGTACGCAGATCGGTGTGCAATTGGCCAACGCAAACCGCGGATCGCGCTCGAATACGATCACGCCACCGTGCAGGGCAGCGGCGATGTCCACGCCACTGCCCAGGCCTTTTTGACACGCTCGATGCGCCGCATCAATCAGCGCAAACGCGGTTTTCCACGCGATGTCTTCGCGCGCCACCAGCCGATACAGCGCGACAAGCACAGCCGCTGACGAACCAACGCCAAGCTTGGCACCGTCGACAAACAGCGCGGCACTATCGAGCGACACCCTTTGTGGCGGGATATTTCGCAGCAGATCGCGGCTCGACAGCGCATCGAGCAGCGCGGCTGGCAGGGCCAGCGGATCGTTTTCCGGTCGATCGCCAGCACTGGGCCACGCTCTGGGCGCCACATCAAGATTGGCGGCTTCAATCGACCAGGCTGGTGCCACGGTCGCCGTCGCACGCACCTGCCGGTCCACGGCCGCGACCACCGCCGGCGCGCCGTCCAACACCGCGTACTCGCCTAGCAGCACGAGCTTACCCGGCGCTTGCGCCGTCATCGGTCCGTCAGTCGATGACACGGGCGTCACCGCCAAGACCAACGCACAGCGTCTCGACGACGCCCGGCACGGCAGCCAGCGCGTCACGCACGGCAGCAGCGCTGGTGGGCGTACACACCGCTTTTACCTGAGGCCCGGCATCGATCGTGAAAAACACGTCGTGCCCGTCAGCGCGCAACGCGCGCACGCGCTCGATGCACGCCACCGTCGCCGCGTTCCAGTAGACCAGGCCCGGGTCGGCCGAGAGCATCAGCCCGTGCATCTTCAGGCAGCTGTGTTCGCTGACTGACGCCAGCGTCTGGAAGTCGCGCGCGGCGACCGCTTCGCGAGCGCGATCCATGTCCGCTTTGTGGCTGTCGATCCACGCCGCGTAGAACGGTGACGTATCGCGGGTGAGATTCATGCCGTCGGTCGACAAATGCGTTTTTGCAGCAGTGGACGTAATGGCGACCACCACTTGCAACGGCCACGCTGACGGACCCTGCAACGGGAAGGCGTGCGGTGACGGGTGATCCGGGCCCTGCATTTCGACAAAGCCGCCAAACAGTGAGCGGGCCGCCGACCCGGAGCCCACACGTGCGAGGACGGACAGCGCCGACCTGTCGAGATCCAGCGCAAACGCCCGGCTCGTGGCCAGTGCCAGCGCGGCAAACCCTGACGCTGACGACGCGAGTCCGGCTGCCGTTGGAAAGTTGTTCGTCGTGCTCACGTGCACCGAGGCGTCGCTCGCTGCCTGCTCGCGAAGCAGCGCGATGAATGCGCCAATGCGCTTGGCCACCGCCGTCGACGCAGGCTCGCCATTGAGCATCACGCTGTTGGCGCCGGGTTGATCCAGTGTGACCGTGGTGTCGCTGTACAGTGTGTCAAGCGTGATCGACAGCGACGGGACGGCCGGAATGTTGCCCTCGACCGTGGCCTTGCCCCAGTATTTAATCAGCGCGATATTCGGGTGCGCCTGCGCCCGAACGGATAAACGTGTCTGCATAAGTGTCGCCGGGCATCGCCGGGTGGGTAACATTGCCGTAGCATACCGCAAACTCTCGCTCTTACCGTCGCTCAAGTAACCCCCAATGTCCTGTTGTTCTGATTGCCCGTGACCACTGACTCCTCTTTTCGCGACCGCGCCGCGCGCTACCGTGAGCGCGTCGACACCACGCTCGCCCGCGTACTCCCGGCTGAGAATACGTTCCCGGAAGTCCTGAACGCCGCCATGCGCTACAGCGTCCTTGGTGGCGGCAAGCGCGTTCGCCCGCTGCTCACGTACGCGACGGGCGAAGTGTTTGACGTGGCACCCGAGCGTCTGGACGCGGCAGCGGCGGCAGTCGAACTGATTCACGCGTTTTCGCTGGTGCACGACGACCTGCCGGCCATGGACGACGATGACCTGCGTCGCGGACGACCGACCACGCACAAAGCCTACGACGAAGCGACGGCGATTTTGGCGGGCGACGCGCTGCAAGTATTGGCGTTCAGCGTACTGGCCAAAGACGAATCGCTGATGAACGAGCCGGCGACGCAGATTGCATTGGTTCGAACGCTTGGCGACGCGACAGGCGTGGACGGCATGACGGGCGGCCAGGCGCTCGATCTGGCGTCCTCGGGGGTGCGTCTTGAGCTGCACGAACTCGAACGCATGCACGAGCGCAAAACCGGCGTGCTCATCCGCGCGGCGATCTTGATGGCCTGGCACTGCGCAACACCGAGTGCGGAGCACGCGCGCGAAGGCGCGGCCCTGGCGGAGTTTGCCCGACTGATCGGGCTGGCGTTTCAGATTCGCGATGACATTCTGGACGTGGAAGGCGACACCGACACGTTGGGCAAGCCGCAAGGTTCGGATCTGGCCAATGACAAAGCCACCTACCCTGCCATTCTGGGCATGGACGAGGCCAAGCGCAGGGCTGACCACTTGTTCGATGAATCGTTACGCATTCTGCGCTCGATTGACCGCAACATCGATCCGCTGGTTTGGCTGGCAGGATACATTGTGCGGCGGGATCACTAGCACTTCTCTTCGTTTGCCGGTTTGCGGGCCGTTTCCGCTGGCTGGTCGGACTCCGCCAATATTCGCGCCGTCTGGTCGGTCTCGCCGGCCGTTCGTGCTGGTAATGGAATGGCTCCCAAGCGGTCCGCGGAATTTCCATCACCAGCACGAACGGCCGACGAGACCTCAGATCGGGGTGGGTTCAGCGCCATCGCGATTGGAGGGCTGACGCTGTGGACGCGGTATCTTTGGCCCAGCGACGATAGTTTCAACTGTTCCTAATCGCGCACCACAAGGGTGCGCACCTTACGTTTACAATAAAATGACGCAGTGCGACTATGGTCCTATGAGTCGAGAGAAACCCAGCCAAAGCCCTTTGCACCGCCCTGAATTTGACAGCGATGCCTGCGGTTTTGGGCTGGTCGCCCATCTCCACGGCCATCCCAGTCACGAACTGGTCGACTCGGCCCTGACGGCCTTGAACCGACTGACCCATCGCGGTGCGATCGCCGCCGACGGGAAAACGGGCGACGGCTGTGGCGTCATGCTGGTGCAGCCGGAATCGTTTTTGCGCAGTGTCGCACTCGAAGCCAATATTGAGCTGTTTGAGCGATTCGCCGCAGGTATGGTTTTTCTGCCACAGGACGAAGACCAAGCCGCGGACTGTCGAGCAAGCCTCGAGAACGAGTTGGCTGCGGTGGGCTTGCCTTGCGCGGGCTGGCGCGTGGTGCCGACCGACCCGGCGCACTGTGGCGATCGAGCGCTCGAAACGCTGCCGCGCATCGAACAGGTCTTTGTCAATGGAACGGCGCGCGATGGACGCGTGGGCTTTGAACGCAAGTTGTTCCGCGCCCGCCGGCTGGCCGAAAAATCGCTCTATCCGCGCGACCCGGTGTTCTACGTGGTGAGCCTGAGCGCGCGCAACATAGTCTACAAAGGCATGGTCATGCCCGACGCGCTGGCGCGTTTTTATCCGGATTTGGCCGATCCGCGCATGGCGACCAGTGTCTGCGTCTTTCACCAGCGTTTTTCAACCAACACGTTTCCGGCGTGGTGGCTGGCGCAGCCGTTTCGTCTGCTGGCCCACAACGGCGAGATCAATACCATCGCCGGCAATCGCAGCTGGGCGGTTGCCCGCGGCCCGAAACTGCACCCGGAAGATTTTCCGGGCTGGGACGATGTTCTGCCGCTGGTCGATTCCTCCGGATCGGATTCATCGAGTCTGGACAACATGCTCGAAGGCTTGCTGGCTGGCGGCATCGACGTCTTGCAAGCGATGCGTATGCTGCTGCCGCCGGCGTGGGAAACCGTCGATTCGATGGATCCCGATGTCCAGGCGTTCTATGAATTTTTTGGCGCTCATATCGAACCGTGGGACGGCCCGGCAGGCGTGGTCCTGAGCGACGGGCGCTACGCGGCGTGCGCGCTCGATCGCAACGGGTTGCGACCCGCGCGTTACACGGTAACCGACGATCACATTGTGACCATTTCTTCGGAGACTGGCGTCACCGATGCGCCGGCCGAACGCATCGTCGCCAAGGGCAAACTGGGGCCAGGTCAAATGCTGGCCGTCGATATGGTTCAGGGCACGTTGCTCGATACCGACGCAATTGAAGACGAACTGAAGCAGCGCGCCCCGTTCAAACGCTGGCTCAAAGACGGCCTGACCTACCTCGACTCGCTGCTGTTCGACTCCTCGCTGGCCGCGGAGCCCATGAGCGCCCAAACGCTCGCAACCTTCGAGAAGATGTTCAACATCACCACCGAAGAGCGCGCCGACGTGCTGCGCGCCCTCGCTGAAACCGAGGCGGAAGCGGTGGGCTCGATGGGCGACGACACGCCCATCGCCATCATGTCGAACGCGGTGCGCCCGCTGTACGACTACTTCCGCCAGAATTTTGCACAGGTGACCAATCCGCCGATCGATCCTCTGCGCGAAACCGTCGTGATGTCTTTGCAGACGCGCATCGGTCGCAAGGGCAACGTGTTTTCGCCGCACCCTGCGCACGCGCATCACATCGCACTTAACTCGCCCATTCTGTCGCAGAGCAAACTGCGTCAAATCATGGCGCTGTCCGACGCGGGTATTGAACACGCGTTCTTCGATCTGAACCAGCCCGCGGACCTGTCGCTCGACGACGCGCTGAGCGCGCTGTGCGACGCGGCCGAGAAGGCAGTGCTGTCTGGCAAGATGGTACTACTGCTAAGCGACCGCGAAGTGCGCGAAGGACACCAGCCGATTCACGCGCTGCTCGCAACTGGCGCAGTCCATCATCATCTGGTGGCCAAGGGCTTGCGCTGCGACTGCAACATTCTGGTCGAAACCGGCACGGCCCGCGATCCGCATCATTTCGCCTGCCTGATCGGGTGCGGCGCCACGGCGGTCTACCCGTTCATGGCGTATCAGTGCTTGAATGACATGCGTCGCACGGGCGAAATTTCGCGCGATCAAAAATGGCGTCAGTTGGGTCGCAGTTACCGGCGCGGTATCAAGAAAGGCCTTTTGAAAATTATGTCGAAGATGGGCATCTCGACGATCAGCAGCTACCGCAGCGCCAAATTGTTTGAAGCCATCGGCCTTAACCACGACGTGATCGAACGCTGCTTCCCGGGCATGGTCAGTCGCATCGAAGGGGTCGGGTTGAGCGAGCTTCATGAAGACCAGAGCGTCCTCGCCGCGCGCGCCTTCGATCCCTCGTGCATGCGCGATCACGGCGGTCAGTACCGCTATGTGCACGACGGCGAGTACCACATGTACAACCCGGAAGTCGTCGGTGCGCTGCAAACGGCGGCGTTGACCGGAGACTGGGATCACTACAAGTTGTTTCGCGATTTGGTCAACGAGCGTCCGTCCAGCGCTCTGCGCGATCTGCTCGAGGCCAAGCCGCTGGGCGATCCGATCAGCGTTGACGATGTCGAGCCGATCGAAGACATTCTGCCGCGCTTTGAATGCGCCGGGATGTCACTGGGCGCACTGTCACCAGAGGCGCACGAAGCGCTCGCGATCGCGATGAATCGATTGGGCGGTCGGTCAAACTCGGGCGAAGGCGGCGAAGACCCGGCACGTCACGGCACCGAGCGACGCTCGAAGATCAAGCAAATCGCTTCGGGCCGGTTTGGTGTCACACCAGAATATCTGGTCAACGCCGAAGTGCTGCAAATCAAGATGGCACAGGGTGCAAAACCCGGCGAAGGCGGTCAGCTGCCGGGCCACAAAGTGAACGAGCAGATTGCGCGCTTGCGCTACGCCAACCCCGGGGTCGGATTGATTTCGCCGCCGCCGCATCACGACATTTATTCGATCGAAGATCTTGCGCAGCTGATTTTTGATCTGAAGCAGGTCAATCCCGACGCGATGGTGTCGGTCAAGCTGGTCGCCGAACCCGGCGTCGGAACGGTAGCGGTTGGCGTGACCAAAGCGTATGCCGACCTGATCACGATCTCCGGCCACGATGGCGGCACGGGCGCGAGTCCGCTGACATCAGTGAAATACGCGGGCGGGCCATGGGAGCTTGGCTTGGCCGAAGCCCATCAGCTGCTGCGCGAGCGCGATATGCGTCAGCGCGTGCGCCTGCAAACGGACGGCGGATTGAAGACCGGTCTCGACGTGATCAAGGGCGCCCTGCTCGGCGCTGAGAGCTTTGGATTTGGTACCGCTCCGCTCATCGCATTGGGCTGCAAGTATTTGAGAATTTGCCATCTGAACAACTGCGCCACCGGCGTCGCTACGCAACACAATGTGCTGCGCAAAAAGTTCTTCGTCGGCAAACCGCAAATCGCGATGAACTATTTCAAACTGGTGGCGCAAGATGTCCGTGAAACGCTGGCAAGTCTGGGCGCGCGCTCCATCGACGACATTATCGGACGAGCCGATTTGCTGGCCGCCGGTCAAGGGTCAACCAAGCATCAACAAACACTGAATCTCACGCCGTTGATCGACGGCCGCGGCTTGTCAGACCAGGGTCCGCGCTTTTGCACGCAAAGCGCCAACGATCCGTTCGATCAGGGCAAGTTGGCACAACGCATCCACGACCAGACTCAGAAACACGTATTGCGCAAAAGCGGCGGCGAATTTGCGTTCGACATCGTCAACAGTGATCGATCCATTGGCGCGCGCCTGTCCGGCGACATCGCGCGGGCTCACGGCGATCACGGTATGGACGATGCGCCCATATTGCTGAATTTGAACGGCACAGCGGGACAGAGCTTTGGCGCCTTTAACGCGGGCGGCCTGCACATGGTGCTCGACGGAGACGCGAACGATTACGTGGGCAAAGGGATGACCGGCGGCAAGATCGTCGTGCGCCCGCACGCGCGTGCACAATTTGTCGCACGTAAGAACATCATCATCGGTAACACCTGCTTGTACGGGGCGACTGGCGGACGACTCTACGCCGCGGGTCGCGCGGGCGAGCGATTTGCCGTGCGCAATTCC
This sequence comes from Gammaproteobacteria bacterium, assembly GCA_045107005.1. Classification (GTDB taxonomy): domain Bacteria; phylum Pseudomonadota; class Gammaproteobacteria; order Steroidobacterales; family JBCCMA01; genus JBCCMA01. Next base: position 2,234 of record JBGCFP010000123.1, on the reverse strand, counting down.
GGAGCCGTGGCCATCGTCGAAGGTGCCGGAGACCACTGCTGCGAGTACATGACCGGCGGCGTGGTCGCAGTGATCGGTGAAGCGGGCACCAATTTTGGCGCCGGGATGACCGGTGGCTTTGCCTACGTGCTCGATGAAAAACGCGATTTTGTTGATCGCTACAACCACGAACTCATCGATATCCATCGTCTGAGCATGGAAAATACGGAAGCTCAGGTTCAACACCTGCGCGCCCTGCTAACCGATCACGTTAACGAGACCAACAGCCAGTGGGCGGAAGCCATTCTGCTCGACTACCGCTCGTTCCTGAAAAAGTTCTGGATTGTGAAACCCAAAGCGACGGCGCTTAACTCACTGCTCAGCACCTTGCGCAACGCCGCCTGACCCGGACACCCGTTATGCCTACCAATCCCCTTCAATTCCTTGAGGTCCCGCGTCAGGACCCAGACAAAGATGGCGCTGGCCTGCGTGTCACTCACTTCAAGGAAATCTACGGACAGTATGACGCGGATGCGGCGGCCGAACAGGCCGGGCGCTGTCTGGACTGCGGCATCCCGTTTTGTCAATGGAAGTGCCCTGTGCACAACTACATTCCGGACTGGCTGCGGCTCATTGAGGAAGGCAACATTGAGCAAGCGGCGGAACTGTCGCACAAGACCAATTCCCTGCCCGAGATCTGCGGACGCATTTGCCCGCAGGACAAATTGTGCGAAGGCGCCTGCACGCTCAACGACGGTCACGGCGCGGTCAGCATTGGCAACATTGAAAAATACATTACGGATGAAGCGTTAAAGAAGGGCTGGCGCCCGGATCTGTCGCAGGTGATTGCGACCGACAAACGCGTCGCCGTGGTTGGCGCGGGACCGGCCGGGCTCGCGGCCGCTGACGTGCTCACGCGTCACGGTATTCAAGCGGTGGTCTACGATCGCTATCCGCGTATCGGTGGTCTGCTAACGTTTGGTATCCCCCCGTTCAAACTCGACAAGGGCATTGTCGAGACGCGGCACGAGTTGCTCACGGGAATGGGTGTCGAGTTTCGACTTGGCGTCGAAATTGGCCGCGACATTGAGATCGACGCGCTGGTCGATGAGTACGATGCGGTGTTTCTCGGGCTGGGTGCCTATAACGCCGTGAGCGGCGGATTTGCAGGCGAGGACTTGCCGGGTGTGCACCAGGCGCTGGATTACCTGATTGGCAATATCAATCAACGACTCGCGCTCCCGGACAACGGGCACCCTTTTGTGGATCTGGCGGGCAAGCGCGTCGTGGTGTTCGGCGGTGGCGACACCAGTATGGACTGCAATCGAACGGCGATTCGCCAAGGTGCCGAGCAGGTCGTGTGTACCTACCGCCGCGGCGAGGACGATCTGGCCGGCTCGAAACGCGACTACGCGAACAGCGTCGAAGAAGGCGTCGAGTTTCTCTTCCATCGCCAACCGGTCGAGATCCTGGGCGACGATCACGTCACCGGCGTGCGCATGTTGCGCACCGAAATCGTCACCAACGAGCGTGGCCAGCGCACTCTGGTCAATGTCGAAGGCAGCGACGAAATTGTGCCTTGCGACGCCGTGGTCATTGCGTTTGGTTTTCGGGCCAGTCCACCGCAGTGGATGACTGACGCCGGCGTCGACTGTCTCGACAACGGGCGCGTCAAAGCGCGTGTAAGCGAACATTTCGCCATGCAGACGTCGCATCCGAAGATTTTCGCGGGCGGCGATATGGTGCGCGGCGCCGATCTGGTGGTTACCGCCGTATTCCAGGGGCGCGAGGCGGCACGCGGCATTGCCCGCTACCTGGGCGTTACCGCAGCCTGACGAAAAAAGGCTCCGCCATCCTGCTGGACAGCGGAGCCTCGCGTTCGATTGACGCTTTCTAGTCTTCCTTGATCAAATGCACATCGCGCTGCGGGAACGGAATGCTCACGCCCGCTTCATCCAGTGCTTTCTTGATTCGCTCAGTGATCTCATGTGACGCTGGCGCGTAGGTCGCCGACTTAACATAGGGCCGCACCGCCAGATTGACGCTGCTGTCACCAAGCGATGCAACGGTCACCTTAGTCGCCGGTTCGTCCAGCACGTATTCGCTGGCTGGCAGCGCCGCTAGCAAAGCTTCACGAGCTTTATCGATGGAATCGCCGTAGCCGATGCCGACTTCCAGGTCCATACGGCGCACTTCAGCCTCCGTGTAGTTGACGATCTTGCCATCCATCACCTGCCCATTGGGAATGATGATCT